>NZ_JBNTJV010000011.1:0-1003 GCF_051195035.1 Natronomonas sp. EA1 | reverse complement strand
CGCTCTTGTGAAGTACATTGTTGGTGAGTCAGAGAACTGCTCTGACAATCTCTTTGAGTGCCTCTCGACCCGGTTTGCGGAGGATTCGTCGCCGAAGCTGGAGCGGTCTGAGATACGCTGTCAGTTTGTCTTTTGAGACGCCTCGGTGCGGCGAGAGCCACCGTCGCGCCAGCGACGCGTGGCTCTCGCACGTGTTCACGTGCGCGTCTCCATCAACGTACTCGCCATCACCGTGAATTACTGATTCTCGGCGGAAGCTCTCGTCATCGTCGAGTGGATCGTAGGCCCGAAATCCGTCAGTATAGACGGTCAGCGACTCCTTCTCGCGGTTGTCGAGAAGGAGTCGCACGGTCGCTTCGTCGGCGGATTTCGCCGGGACGACGTATCGTTGACCGCTGCCGCGATCAACGAGCGTGAACACTGGCGGTTTGTCCCCCTCATACGTTCCTCGTCCGCGTTTCGAGAGGGCACGCGAGCGCGACTCTCGGTCGCGCTCGCGGCCTTTCTTCCCGGCAGAGACGTAGAACTCGTCGATCTCGACCGGGCCAACGAGGGAGATGGCTGGCGCGTCGAGCGTTCTGGTGAACTGCTCGACGCGCCGGCGAAGCGACCGATACGATACGTCGATTTCAGCGTCTAACTGGCGGATACTCGTGTTGAACCGGAGGAACGAGTAGAACGCGAACAAGAGCTTGTCGAGGCCGATCTTCGCGTGCGCGAAGATCGTGCCGGTCTTGTCGTTGAACGTGCGGTCACAATCCTTACAGAGATACCGTTGATACTCCCGATAGCTGCCGTGTTTGATCACTGACTCAGACCGGCAGCGCGGGCAACAGAGGCCCTCGCGCCAGCGAACCTGCGCCAGCAGGTTCGCGGCGCTCGCCTCCGAACTCAGCAATTCAAATGGGAACATTGCATTCGGGTGACGCTGTCGCGTCACCCTTGCCCGCTACGCTTTCACAGCGCCAGCTCTACCCGACCAACAATCTGCTTCCGAAGAGCG
>NZ_JBNTJV010000010.1:0-36910 GCF_051195035.1 Natronomonas sp. EA1 | reverse complement strand
CAAACCGGGTCGAGAGGCACTCAAAGAGATTGTCAGAGCAGTTCTCTGACTCACCAACAATGTACTTCACAAGAGCGTGATACGAATGTAGCATACCCTGAGTCACATAATATATGCCTCCCAAGCCAGAAATCCGATGTGATGACTTCAGATTCGTCCAGCTGGCGAGGATTCGTTACGGCTACAACTACTCTCAGAGCCAAGCTCAGAGCGATTGCGGTGGAAGCCGTGTATCGGTTGATGACGCATTTTGAGGAGTGGCCGGAACGATATATCGAACAGCAAGCTGCACTCTACGAGGACAATTACTAGCGACCCCACCCCAGTGGACGGAATTTGGCTCGTGGGGAGAGTTCTGCGCGGCTATCTTTGATCCGATGGTGCTGAGAAACCGTCTGCAGTAACGGCTTCAGAAGTCGGGGCAGGCCCCACCTCTCGTCGAAGTGCCTGAAGACCAGCGACACAGAGGACAGCTACCCCGACGACGACGAGCGCCTGAATGGACGGGAACGCCCCAATTGCTGCGGTGAAGGCAGTAACGTAAGCCATTGGGTGTTCTATGTGGAGCGCGTAAAAGACAGCCGTGCTAGCCACAAAGGCGAGCAGGGCACTCCCGACGATTCGAAGCCCTGGCTCCGACATCGGCTCGATACTCGTCGGGGCGATTCCCTGAGCAAGTGCGATATACGTCACCCACCCTGCGACTAGCGCGGTTAGATGGCTGACCACGACCGTCTTCGGGGAGTTATCCTCATCATGCGGAAAGAAGACGAGCAAATACGCCGCTGGTGCAAGAGCGATGAGGATACCCCAGAAGCCGGATGCGAATGCGAATCCTGCGAGTACGGCGAGGAGAACGACGCCGTGACCGCTCGCCCAGATCACGCGTTGATCCATCGATTGTACTTGAGGTGGGTCTTCACACTTGATGAGTGTTACGTACGAGGTGGAAGACAGGTCTGACGCCCGTACACTTCCAAAGCTGTAATCTCTCCTGGCAAGCAGGGACATGTTCAGAATGATGTCTTCTCGCCTGGATTTAGTCCTGTTAAGAAGTTTCCATCAGATGCCCACAGAGACTGAAAATCGATCAAAGAAACATAGTCGAATTACGGACCAAAAGATGAGAACGGGATAGAATCCTCAGCTAGGATCGGTTTGGTTCTGGTGCTCGCCACGCGACTGCAATCCCGCAGAGCGCGAGGAGTCCAGCGAGGAGGAATGCCGTATCGAAGCCGGCCAGATCGACAACGACACCGCCTGCAATCGGTGCAAGGAACGCACCTGCCAACCCAATACTCGTCTGGAACGCAACCGCTGTCGCGGCGACCCGCGAATCAACCACCTCGCGGACGTACGTAAAGGACAGGCCGAGCGTCAGCTGGACCGCAAATCCAGTGAGGAGTAGGAGTGCAACGAGCAGTGGCAGCGACCGAAACCGCGTAAAGACGAGCACGAGCGGAGCCGCGATTGCGAAGGATCCGAAGACGATGGGTTGGCGACGGCCACCGAAGACACGATCAGACAGGAGACCACTACTGATCCGGGAGACGACCCCGATCGCCGGGAACACCGCCACCAAGAGGCCACTCACCGCGAGTGATAGGCCAAGTTCGGTGGTGAGATACGACGCGCCCCAGCTATTCACGAACAGGTATAATGAATAGCCGAGAAAGCCGAGCAACCCGACTGACCAGACCTTCCGGTTCTGGAGGACCGCACCGAACTCCTCGAAAGAGGGAGCATCTCCCCGGCTCGTTCCGAGTCCGCGACTGGCCGGCCAGAACAGGACGAGGCCGACGACCGTGAGGCCGGTGAATGCGATAAAGATGGCGGGCCATCCGAATCGATGAGCAATCAGTGGCCCGGTCCCCTGACCGAGCGCGAATCCGATCGGGCCACTCGCGGTGAAGATGCCGACAGCAGTCGCTCGATTTTCGCTGGTCGCTGCCCGACTCACGATGTCGATGCCAGCGTTCCAGACGACGACGTAGGCGACCCCACCAAGCGCTCGTGACGCGATCACAGATCGATAATCCCCTCGCCGCCCAGCGATCCATCCCCACGTCCCGGCGACAACGAGTGTCAGCACTGCGAGTGCCATCGCAGTCCTGGAATCCGCCCGGTCGAGCGCCGCTCCAGCTGGGAGGCTTGCGATCACCGCGGTGCCGAACATGACCCCGACCAGGAACCCTGCGATCGTCGGCCCAATATTCAGTGCGTCGCGAATGAGCGGGGTAACACTCGCCGGGACGATCTCATAGGCAGCGAGCCCCGTCGAGATGAGACTCGCTCCAGCGACGAGTCTCCACGCCGACTGGCGCTGCTGTTGCGGTTCCTTGCTCGTGGCGTCTTCGGGCTGGGTGGTGGGAGGTCGGGTAGTCATTCCTCGAGAATCTGGTTGGATAGCGGAACGCTGAAATCGGGAAGAGTCGGTCGACCGCGAAAAATCCCGATAATCGCGTTTTCATATTCCGTAGCGCGCTCCCTATCTCACGGGGTTAAACAACAAACGTCTTTGGCTCGGGGCGGTTAGATAGTTAACTAGCAATGGACTTACATTCCGACCCGGGCCAGTACCGGAGCTGGAGGCGAGCTCGAAACGGCACCGAGAGAACCATTCGCTGTCCCTCAGTGGTCGAATAATGACCGCTTCCCCACCCGTTCTGGATTCGTCGACAGTGTTGCTCGTCGGAACAGACGACTGGCTCACACAATTCGCCACGACGCTCGAGAAACGGACTGATGCCAGCGTACAACACGTTCGAACCAAGACGGAGGCAATCGACACCATCCGGACGCGCCCCACGGACTGCCTCATTAGCGAGTACGCGCTCGACGAGACGACCGGACTCGATCTCCTCCGAGAAATCCGCGAGGAAACGACTGCGCTCCCCGTCATCCTCGGGACGACTGCCGGGAGTGAAGCCATCGCCAGCGAGGCCATCGAAGCCGGTGTCACCGATTACATCGCGCTCTCGGACCCGCCAGCACAGATGACCGACGAACTCATCGAACGAACCGAACGTGCGATCCGGGCCGCACAGCGGTCGGCCACGCAACGGGACCGGGCCAGACAGTTCGACGCGATCTTCAACGATTCGCGAACTGCGACGTGGGTGCTCGACCCGGATGGCGCACTTGCCCGTGTGAATGAGACAGCACGGGAGATGGTCGACGAAGACATCGACACGATCGTCGGCGAACCCTTCTGGGCGCTTCCGTGGTGGTCACAGGCTGATGCACCGAACACGGACGTCCACCAACTCGTGGAGAAAGCACTCGACGGGTCGTTCGGCAAGGCGGTCGTCCCACAGCCGCCAGACGTCGATGAGCCGCGCGTTATCGACCTCTCCGTGCGCCCGGTCGAGAACGAGCGCGGCGACCTCGTCTCGATCGTCGTCGAAGGCGTCGATATCACCGAGCGCGTCGATCTCGAACGCAATCTCAGAGAATCCGAAGAACTGCACCGCGTCACGCTCAACAACATGACCGATACCGTCCTCATCACGGACGAGGCCGGCGAGTACACCTACGTTTGTCCCAACGTCCACTTCATCTTCGGCTACACGGTCGATGAGATCCGGAACCTCGGAACGATCGACGACCTCCTCGGCGACGACCTCTTCGACCGGGAGGAACTCGCGGAAGACGGTGTCCTCAAGAACATCGAGACGACGGCGACCGATAAAGCCGGGCGCGAGCACACGCTCCTCGTCAACGTTCGCGAAGTCTCGATCCAGGACGGGACTCTCCTCTTCAGCTGTCGGGATATCACGAAACGCAAGCAGCGCGAAGAGGCACTCGCCACGCTCCACGAGACGGCCCGCGATTTCCTCTACGCCGAAACCCATCAGGAGATCGCCCAGCACGTCGTCGACGACACACCTAATGTACTCACTCTCGATGCGAGTGCGGTCTATCTCTTCGATGGTGAGGCCAACAACCTTCGACCCGCAGCTCACTCGGCGACGATGACCAAGCTGAACGGGCCACTCCCGACCGTGCACGCCGACGGGGAAACGCTCCCGAGCTACAGTTTCGTCGAAGACGAGGCACTGTTCTTCGACGACGTTCACGACGCGGACCGACTCGACAATCGGGCAACTGACCTCCGAACTGCGGCCTACATCCCGCTCGGCAACCACGGCGTGTTCGTTGCGGGCTCGAACCAGGTCGGTGCATTCGATGAGGTGACGCGAGAATTGGCCGATCTGCTCGCGGCCACTGCCGAAGCAGCCCTCGACCGGGTCACACGGGAATCACGACTCCGGGAACAGGACCGAACACTCCAGACGCAAAACGAGCAATTGACCGCCCTGAACCGCATCAACGAGACGATACGGGAGATCGATCAGGCTCTCGTCCAGGCGGAGACGCGCGAGGAAATCGATCACACGGTCTGTGAACTGCTGACCGCCGACGACCGGTTCCGATTCGCCTGGATCGGGACGATCGATCCGACGACCGATACCCTGGAGCCTCGGGCCTGGGCCGGGACCGAACAGGGGTACTTGGATAGTCAGTCGTTCGCCGTCCAGGCGTCGGGTGCAGAACCGGCCGGACAAACCGCAGCCACTGGCGAGGTGACGATGGTGACGAACGTCGCTGCTGGTCTCCGTGACGAGGCGTGGCGGAAAGACGCCCTCTCCCGGGACTACCTGTCCGTGTTGAGCATCCCGCTTGTGTACAACGACCTTACCCACGGTGTGTTGACGGTGTACGCACCGACCCAGGATGCGTTCGACGAGACGGCGAAGGCGGTCCTGGGAGAACTCGGCGAAACCATCGCGTCCGCTCTCAGTGCGATCGAACGGAAGAATGCGTTGCTCACGACGTCGATGACACGTGTCGAGTTCACCATCGAGGACCCGAAGTTTGTCCTCTCACGACTCGCACAGGACGCGGAGTGCACCCTCTCGTATCAAGGTGGTGTCCAGCAGTCGACGGAAGGCAGCTACGTGTTCGTCACCGTCGAAGACCGGGCGGTAACTGACGTAGCAGATGCCGCCTCGCAACTAGTCGGTATCGACGACGTGCAGCAGATCAGCGCGGACGGTGAAGGGGGTGTTCTACGGCTCCGGCTTACACAGCCGTTCCTCGCCCTGGAGTTGGCTGATCACGGTGCTGTCTTCCGCGAAGCGACCGCTGACCCGACCACGACGACGCTCGTCATCGATATCCCGGACAGCATCGACGTCCGAACAATCACGCAGCTCGTCCGTGAGACGTTCGCTGGCGCTGAACTCCGTGCCAAGCAGACGCTCGATCAGACCGCAGAACACAATCTCTACTCGAAGTTCCTCGATTCAGTGACGGAGCGGCAACTGGAGGTGATCCAGACGGCGTACTACAGTGGGTTCTTCGAGTCGCCCCGTGAGAGCACGGGCGAAGACGTAGCGGAGGCACTCGGCATCTCCCCACCCGCGTTCTATCAACACGCGCGGACCGTCCAACGGAAACTGTTTGCTGCACTGTTCGAAGAGAACAATCTCCCGGTGGCGGCCCAAGCGGAGACAGTTCAATAACAAACCCACTGGTTGGAGTGCTGTTTGGTAGTCAACAGCCGAGTATTCCCTTATACACTTATTACACCTTATAGAGTGCGCCACTCCACCTGGCGGCACTCGTGAACTCACAATGAGAGATGTCGACCCTGAATCAGACGAAGAAACCCCCTACGAGTGCTTCGAATGTGGCAAAATCATCATCGCGGAGGATAGCCCGGGCCAGTGTCCCGACTGTAGCGGTCCGATGCGAAACCGGCGAATGCCGCTCGAATGACCATGGCATCGAAATCTGATAGTACCCGCGACGAGTCAGACGACGAGGCGGCAGATTCGACCGAACCCGAATCGGCGCTCGAAACCGCCCGCCGCCAGTTGTACCATGCTGCTACTCATCTCGATATTGATCAGAACATCGTCGAACGGCTCAAACACCCAAAGAAAGTCCACGAAGTCACTGTTCCTATCGAACGTGACGACGGGACGGTCGAGGTGTTCACGGGCTACCGAGCCCAACACGACAGTGTTAGAGGACCGTATAAAGGGGGGCTCCGGTATCACCCCGAGGTGACGCGGGACGAGTGTGTCGGCCTCGGCATGTGGATGACCTGGAAATGCGCCGTTATGGATCTCCCGTTCGGGGGTGCCAAAGGTGGCGTTGCGGTCAATCCGAAGGAGTTGAGTTCGGCTGAGAAAGAGCGGCTCACCCGACGGTTTGCCCAAGAGATCCGCGGAGCGATCGGCCCGACAGTAGACATTCCCGCGCCAGATATGGGGACAAATCCACAGACGATGGCGTGGTTGATGGACGCCTATTCGATGCAGGAAGGCGAGACCATTCCCGGTGTCGTCACGGGGAAGCCACCTGTCATCGGGGGCAGTAAAGGCCGTGACGAAGCGCCTGGCCGGAGCGTTGCCATCATCGTTCGGGAGGCAATCAAGCATTACGAGAAGGATATTAACGAAGCGAGTGTTGCCATCCAAGGATACGGAAGCGTTGGCTCGAATGCTGCACGGTTACTCGACGACTGGGGAGCGAACATCGTTGCGGTCAGTGACGTCAACGGTGGTGTCTATGACACGAACGGCCTCGATACCCATTCGATTCCATCACACCATGAAGAACCCGAGGCTGTGATGGGTCATGACGCTCCAGAAACCGTCACCAACGCGGAACTGCTTGAACTTGACGTAGACGTTCTCGTGCCTGCCGCCTTGGGGAACGTCCTTACAGCCGAGAACGCCGAGGATGTGCGGGCGGATATCATCGTCGAGGGAGCGAACGGACCAACGACGAGCGCGGCCGATCGTATTTTTACTGAGCGAGGGATACCTGTTATTCCGGATATATTGGCGAATGCCGGTGGCGTCACAGTGAGTTACTTCGAGTGGCTACAAGATATCAATCGCCGTACGTGGTCGTTGGAACGGGTACACGACGAACTCGAAGAAGAAATGTTGACGGCATGGGATGTGGTCAGAGACGAGTTCACCGATGGTGAGGTGACGTGGCGCGATGCAGCCTACATTGTCGCTCTCTCACGAATCGCTGAAGCCCACGAGGCGCGGGGGCTCTGGCCGTAGGGAGATGGATCATCGACCATTCAGACGAATTCGACAGCCAAGTACCCCGCTTGAACGAGGGCTGTTTCGACTGTATCAGCTTGTTAGTCCCGGGGCTCTCCTCGTTACTATCTGCTTTATTGGATACGTTGTCATCGGCTTCAGCTTATCCTTCGTTGGGATCTATGAACCAACATACTCCGTGATGGGTTTCACCGACCCATTTTTTACAATCTTGTCATTTCTGACTGGGCTTTTCATCAGTACGATGTCGGGAACGCTCGCGGTGCTCACGCTCCTGCTTAGCCCCAACGATTCGAAGGCTGGTTTCGTTGTCATGGTGAGTTTCATTGCTCTTGGATTTGGGGCCGCTACGATGCGAGTTACATTCGGGGGCGTCCAAGCATGTCTCGCTGAGATAATAAGCAGTCTTCTGTAGAAGTGAAAATATATTCGTGCATTGCAAAAGGGATTAGTTACGACGTTCGCTCTTGAGAAATGCTCAAGAGGGTCCAAACGCTGGGTCTGATACCGATGGCCGGTCGGTTCACCGCAGAGGATACTGATTCGTCCACGGCCGGCATCGTTCAAGCGCTGCAGCGACGCTCAAAATATCTGCTTCAGCAAACCGCCGGCCAACAATCTGTAATCCAACTGGAAGCCCGTTGTCGGTAATCCCAGCAGGAACTGACGCCACAGGGTGGCCAGTCATATTGAACACCCATGTCAACATCACGTCTGTCGGGACACCAATCACGGATTGACCGTTGATTTCCGTTGGATAGCCGTCGGTGAGATGCTTGCTGAACGGTGGGACGGTAAGAGTGGGTGTCACGAGAACGTCGTAGCCAGTCAGCGCGTCCTGAATGCCATCGTATGCATCAGTCCGTGGCGCGTTCTGTAATCGATTGTCGGCAGCGTCGGACTCTGTTCCTAATGCGATCGTCGATCGAACCGTGTCTTCGACATCTGCCGTCTCGAAGTCGATGTCGTACCGGTCTTCGATTTGTTGAGCGAATGCACTGAAGAAGGCGCCAACCTGCGTGACGTACGCCATCGAGAGCTCTTCATACGACGGGAGCGAGACGTCCACAGTATCGACTGTCGCACCGCCGGCCGCTAGGTCCGTGACGGCAGCATCAACTGTTTCACGCACCGTCGATGCAACTGGTTGTAAATCCAGATTCGGACTGTACGCAACCGATAGCTCAGTAGTCGGCCGGTTAGTGGTCTCGACGTATTCCGTCTCTGGACGGGGCACACTAAATGGATCTCGGTCGTCATAGCCTGCGAGGACATCGAGTAAGAGAGCTGTGTCCTCAACTGTTCGTGCCATCGGCCCACCCACAAAAAACGGAGAGTGGGTGCCGAATCCGTCGAATGGGATACGTTCGGGAACGAGCCCGAACGTCGGTTTCAGCCCGATAACGTTACAACAGGAGGCTGGGACCCGGAGCGAGCCACCGATATCTGACCCGGTGGCAAGCGGTACTGCACCCGCCGCAAGCGCCGCTGCCGAGCCACCAGATGAGCCGCCCGCAGAATGATCGGAGTCGAACGGGGTCGGAGTCGCACCAACGAGCCGATTCTCTGTCTTAATAGTGTGACCGAGTGCCGGTGTGTTGGTCGTACCGACGATGACGGCACCGGCAGCTTCCAGCCGTTCGACTGTGATGGAATCCTCGTCGGCCACGTTATCGGCCAATGGAGCGAGTCCCATCGTATTCTTGACACCCTCTTTCCGGCTCCGAAGATCTTTGATTGCGACTGGCACACCGTGGAGTGGGCCGAGGTCTTCTCCACGGGCCGCTGCAGCGTCGGCCGCGTGAGCACGCTCCCGTGCCGATTTCTCAGTGATCGTGATGAATGCGTTCAAATCATCGATTGCTCCGATACGCTCTAGGGTTGACTCGAGGAGGGTTAGCGCAGACACACACCCAGTACGGGCTTCAGACGCAAGTTCCCGTGCCGATCGCTGCATGAATTCGGGCATATCTAATGAACATTCGGGCTGTGTGTTCCTATTTATTCTCATCAGTGACTTTCGAAGTCACGGCCCGAACCGAAACCAACTACACAGGACGGGTGGTATACTCTAATCTATGCTGGCTTTGCCAGCCGTGAGTATGATCTCGGCAGTCCTAGTACAACTGAGTGAGATCGGCATCGCGAGTGGCTACGGACTGGTGGTGTTTTTTCTGATTGGTCTCCTCGGCGGTGCACACTGTATTGGAATGTGCGGCCCGCTCGTTGCAACCTATGCCGAGCGTATGGAAACCGACGACCGCTGGTCTGGCGCACTCACTCTCTATGAAGTGCGGCAGCACGCGCTGTTCAACCTCGGCCGGACGATGAGCTACGCCCTCATCGGGGCTGTCTTCGGGGCTGCTGGCGCGCTGCTCTATGGGACGATCGGGCTCGCCGGGATTCTCGGGCCAGTCCAAGGTGTCGTCGGCATCTGCATCGGCGTGGCAATCCTCGGGATGGGGATCACCCGATTGGCCGGCTACCAACAAGGAGCCGTCGAAGGTGTGATTGCCGATACTGGTATCGGATCAGTATTCGCGCGAACCTACACAGTGATCTCGACACGGATCGACCGCTGGGTCAACGGCATCGGCATCGTCGGGCTTGGCGTGCTTCATGGATTGTTGCCGTGTATGCTTCTCTATCCCGCATTCCTGTATGCGTTCGCACAGGGCTCGCCTGTATATGGTCTCCTCTCGCTCGCCGCGCTTGGGCTCGGGACGATTCCTAGCGTGTTCCTCTACGGAACCGTGATCCAGTCAGTAAGCGCCCGCCAGCGACAGGTGGTCCACTATGGACTCGGTGTGTTGTTCATTGGGCTCGGATACGTCCTGTTAGCGATGGGGCTCATGCGGTTTGGCGTCGTGCTCCCGTTGCCCGACATCCCGTACTATCAACCAATCTCCGGCTCGGAGGCGGTTGCGTAACATGTCCACCTGTACACTCTGTGACCTCCCTGTCGAAGACCCAATCATCGACGAGGCCATCGACGGCGAGTTCTGCTGTCGGGGCTGTTTAGAGGTCGCACGCCTGGTTGACAACGGTGAGGACGTCGACCTCTCCATTACGGCCGTCCGTGACCGTGTCGCGGCCGAGGATTCCCAACCCGATGTCCCCGAGGGCGCCGAAACGGCCTACCTCTCGATCGACGGTATGCACTGTCAGACCTGCGAAGGATTCATCGAACTCCTTGCCGAGGAAGAGGACGGTGTTCACGAGGCGCGTGCGAGCTACGCCACTGAAATGGCGCAGGTGGTGTACGATCCTGCCCAGATCGACCGTAACGCGATCTCCGCTGCACTCAGTCGACTGGGCTATCAGGCCCACGGTCCCGACGAGGAAAACGACTCGCTGCGTTCGCGCGTCGAGTTCGGCAAATACCGTGCAGTGCTCGCGGCGGTACTGATGATGCCCGTGTTGATTCTTTACGTCCTGTTCATCTATCCGGTATACCTCGGCATCTATCCTGAGAGCTTTCTCTACGGGAGTACCGTTGAGGCGATGGTGTTCGGACCGCTAGCGGTCTGGAGCACACTCATCGTTATCGGGCTCGGATACCCCATCTTCCGCGGGGCCTACGTGAGCCTGAAAGTCGGTCGCCCGAACATGGACGTGTTGATCGCCATCGCGGTGCTCGCAGCGTATCTCTACTCGCTGGCCACCTATCTCACGGGCGGGCGCGACCCGTACTTCGACGTCGCAGTGATGGTCCTAGCAATCGTCACTATCGGCAACCATCTTGAGTCACGGGTCAAACGCGCTGCGCTCGGCAATCGCGCTGACCTCACTGATTCACGCGTCGAGGAGGCACGCCGGCTCGCCGACGACAGCGAGGCCACCGAAACCATCGACATTGAAGCGTGTGAGCCGGGCGATCAGCTGTTAGTCAAACCTGGCGAACGGATCCCAGTCGACGGCCAGATTGTCGACGGAACTGCCGCGGTCGACGAGGCACTCGTCACAGGTGAATCTCTCCCGCAACGAAAATCCGTCGGAGACGACGTACTCGGCGGGTCGATCCCCACTGACAATGCGGTTGTCGTCGAAGTTGGGCCAGAAAACACCAGCACGATGGATCGCCTCGTCGAACTCCTCTGGAACGTCAAGAGTTCTGCGACAGGCGTCCAGCATATGGTCAACCGTTTTGCGGTACTGTTCGTTCCGTTCGTACTCGGGCTTGCCGCGCTGACTGCCACTGGCTGGTTCGTCCTCGGCAACGGCCCGAATACAGCTATAATGGTCGGTGTCTCTGTGTTAGTGGTCTCGTGTCCGTGCTCGCTCGGGATCGCGACCCCGCTTGCTCTCGCGGCGGCCACCCGCGATGCCACCGATAATCGCATACTCGTTCTCAACGAGACAGTGCTCGAGCGAATCGATGACTCCGCGGTCGTCGTGTTCGACAAGACTGGGACGCTCACCACGGGGGAGATGGAGCTTGTGGACGTCGCTGGCGACGATCCTGACGAAGTGCTTGCGATGGCGGCCGCCGTCGAACGCCGGTCGAGCCACCCCATCGCCGCTGCGATCGACGATGCCGCCCCGCCGACCACACGCTCCGTGTCGCGTTTCGAGAGCGCCGATCGTACCGTGTCAGCCCTCGTCGACGATACCCGCGTGGTTATCGGCCATCCAGACTCCTTTGACGCCGACGAGTGGACGATACCTGCAGAGATCAAGACAGCCGTCACGGACGCCTACGAATCGGGCAATCATCCGACGGCGATTGCCTGGGAGGGTGTCGTCCAGGGGATCGTCTCGGTCCGAGATACGCCGCGTGAGAACTGGGAACGCGTGGTTTCCGATCTCACGGATGCGGACCGGGAAATCGTCGTGCTGACCGGCGACGACGAACGGATGACCGAAACATTTGCAAACCATCCAGCGATTGATCACGTATTTGCAGGCGTGCGCCCCGAGTCCAAGGAAGCGATCGTCCAGGGTCTCCGGGAGCGCGGGACGACGACAATGATCGGCGATGGAACGAACGACGCGCCCGCCCTCGCGAGCGCAGACCTCGGGATCGCGGTCTCGAGCGGCACCGATCTGGCGATCGAGGCGGCCGACGCGGTAGTACTGGACGACCGTCTCGACGCCGTTCCCGAGGTCTTCGAGCTGGCGAGTGAAACACGAGGCCGAATCAAACAGAACCTGCTCTGGGCGGCTGGCTACAACGCGATCGCGCTTCCACTGGCAATGACTAGCGTGATCACGCCGTTGATCGCCGCCGTTATGATGGCGGTCAGTAGTCTCATCGTCGTCTTCAACTCGAAGCGCCACCTGCTCTCGGCGAACGGAGATCAGGTGGCTGCAACCGACTCTAGCGAAGGCAACGATCAACGTGGATCTCCCGCACACTCGGACTGAACGGTCGACCGCCAAGCATCAACTGTAACCATCCTGCTACGCTTTCTAGCTACAGTCTGCTACAGCACCAGTTTAACCAGCAGATCACACTCACTCGCTGAAAGCACCCGCTACAAGCAGTGGAAAGACGAGCGTTGCTTCTGCTTCAACCTGCGTGTAATTCGTCCGCTCATCGTCTTTGATCTTCCCCCACGATACTGCCTCGTTCGGGGGCGCTCCAGAGAGTGAGCCATCCCCTTCCATACCAGTCGAGATGTAGACGACGTAATCCGCCCCGCCACGGAACAGATTTGTCATAATCGCATGGTGTTTCGGGACGCCCCCTCCAACTGCGATCAGACCTGTCGTGTCAGCAAGCATCCCGTCCTCGATAAGCGAGTCATAATCGTCGAGGATTTCGATGCCGACCTCCGAGTCGTATCCCTGTCTGTAATAGTAGAGAAAGTTCCCAACTTCGGCGTCCGTCAGCGCCGGACAGTACACGGGAACGTCGTTGTCCGCCGCTTGCTTCAGGACCGAATCGGGATCGTCGAGTGTCTCCCCTAATTCGCGGGCAAACGCCGTCGGCGTCCGGACCTTTTCGTCGGCGAAGAACTCCTCAAAGAAGTCGTACAGGTACTCCTCCAACCAGACGTATCGGTCGGAAGGAACAAAGAGATTCCCAAGACGGTTGATTCCCTGTTCTCGGAGCGCGGCCTCGTCCGCATCCCACTCTCCCATTTTGAACGGCTTCGCCGTTTTGATAACATCCTCCGCCAGCGATCCCGCGGTCGTGATAAGCACGTCGACGTACCCTTCACGAACGAGGTAGGCGACGACTTCACGCAATCCCGACGAAATGATATTCGACGTGCATGTGAGATAGATCGTGGCATCGGCGTCTTGCATTTGCTCGGCGATGTCGATGGCCTCTGCGAGTTGCGTCGCCTGAAAGCCCGTCGTTGCATACGCTTCCAGCATCTCCTGAAAATCGAATTCGCCACGGAAGTCGTAGCCCTGCACGTCTGGCGTGGTCAACTCTTCATCACTTCCGGGAACAACGTGGTCGTGAGACTCCTCGTCCATACCGGCAATTAGCAGGATGCCGGTTTGAATCGTTCGAGACTGGGCGCCGATTCTCGATACACACAAGTCCAGCATCGGCTAACTGTTCAATATGTCCCAGCCGACGGTGGCTGTTCTCCGACCCGACGACAGCCGTATCGTTGAGGCGGTCGAGTATCTCCAGTCACTCGATGTATCCCCGATTCCAGACCCGATGCTGGCAATCACACCGACCGGTCAGGTTCCCCAACATGCGGATTACTGTATCTTCACAAGCGAGACCGGTGTCGATCTAGCTGCGACAGCAGGATGGAAACAACGAGGAACCACTGTTTGTGCTGTCGGAGATCAGACTGCAACCGCATTATGCAATCGGGGCTATTCAGTCGATATCGTTCCATCGACGTTCACATCCACAGGACTCGTCGACGAGTTATCTACTGATGTCGAGGGCCAAACCGTCGAACTCGCCCGGAGTGCACACGGCAGCGAAGTACTTGTTGAAGGACTGGAAGCAGCTGGTGCAATTGTCAGCGAAACATGCTTATATCGCATGGAACGACCGGAGACTGCGGGACAGTCGGTTTCACTTGCGATAGACGGTAAGCTGGACGGTATACTGTTCACCTCGCCAAAGACGGTAGAGCACTTCGTTCAAATTGCGACTGAACGTGACGCTGTCGCTGCACTCCAACGCGAGCTAGAGGAGACGATTGTTGGAGCGATAGGAGCACCAACAAAACGTGCTGTCGACAAGCATGGGATCGCTGTCGATGTTATGCCGGATACAGTGGGTTTCACACAGCTTGCCGAGGTCACCGTACGTCGAATTCTGGATACCCACCAATGAACACATTCCGTCTCCAATCTATTAGCTGACTTTGAGTGTTCACTGACGTCTCACCGTAAACCACGTTACTCCGATCAAGAAGGCAGCGGCACCAGACACTAACAGGGTTTGACGATAGCCGAACAGTGCTGCAGCCCCGACACTAAGCGGCGGACCGACCGTCGTGCCGAGTCTGAGAACACTTGTCCGAATACTCATAATGCTCCCGCGGAATTCGTCCGGTGCTCGTTCGTTGAGTGCCGTATCCGTAATCGGCTCTGCAAGTCCTTGACCAAGTCCGAATAGAAGGAGTGCGCCAGCAACTACGTATATGGAGTCCGCGACGGCGACAATGACGAGTCCGATCCCGTAACTCACGAATCCGAGCGCGATCGATTGGAAGCTCGTGAGCGACCGAAGCACGCGATCACCTTGCATTGCTGTCGCTCCCATTGAAATGGCTGGTAATCCCACGAGAAGGCCGATACCCGCTGAAGAGAGCTGATATTCGTTGGCGAGCAGAAACGGAACGGCGGTGAGCTGCGCACCATAGAGGATGACAAAAATACCGAAGATTGCCAGATATAGCACGACGAAGGGGGTCATCGATGTGGGCCCGGTGAGGAACGCACGAATACTCGAATTCGTATTGTTCTCGTCGCGCTGTGGCTCCTCGAGCAAGGTTATGCCGGGTACAGCGACGAGCAGCGCGAGGAGAAAACACGCGAAGGGAGCCGACCAAGCGACTGTCGCCAGCGCACCGCCGAGTAACGGATAGCCAGCAGCACCCACCGCGAGAATCGCCGCGTTGGTCCCAATTAGCACTCGTCGTTGTTCACCGGAATAGAGGTCGCCGAGGAGCGTGACCGTGAGCATCGCAATCGCACTACTCGCCGCCCCTTGGATGGCTCGCAGGACCAAGATCAGGGTGAAGTCGGAAATGAAGATGATACCGCCCCCACTGAGTCCGAAGACAACGAGCGCCGGGATTAGAATCGGTTTTCGACCGATGCGGTCGGTTAGCAGTCCAATCGGGAGAGTGAGAAAGATTCCGGGGAGCGTGAACGCCGACAGCAAGAGGCTGGCCTGTGCCTCCGAAATGTTCCATGCCTCCTGGACCGCTGGGAGTACAGGGCTGATGAGTGAGACACCCATGACAGCGACGAGGGTACTCGCGAAAATCAAGGCCGCTGCTGGCGAATTCCGGAGTTTCCGTATCCATTCCATCCGTTCTATTACTCTCTCGGTAAGTGCTCCCCGTAAGTCATCCGCTACAGGGCGGTGGTCACGCTAATCCGTGTTGGAGAAATAGTTCTAATTCTATTGTCACAAGAATTGGAGTGGAAGATCCACTTGATACTGACTGTGGATCTCAATTCAATGTACGACACGTCGAATCACGCTACGCTGAGAACGAGTTTCCCTTGTACGTGTTCTGTCTCACCTACTTCGTGTGCCTGAGCTGTATTTTCGAGTGGGAATTCGGCACTGATCGTGGGGCGCACTTCTCCGGCGTCAATCAGTTCGCTAATCGTTGTTAGGAGCGATGGGGAATTCGACCGCCCACTTACCACCTGTACATCAATGTCGTGGTTGGTGGTGAGCGCTCCGGATGGTTGTCCAACGACTGAAACGAGCACCCCCTTTTTCCTGAGCACGTCGACTGAGCGTGCTGGGATTTCACCCCCGACTGTATCTACCACGATATCGACTTCATCAATCACTGACTCGAAGCGCTCCTCGCGGTAGTTCACGAACTCGTCGACGCCTAACTCCCGGAGATAGTCTTCGCTGTATCCCGACGCTGTGGCGATTACGTCGGCCCCCTTCCATTTCGCCAGCTGGACGGCCATATGTCCGACACCACCGGCTGCGCCGTGGATGAGAACTCGCTTGTCGGCCGTGCAATCAGCATACTCGAATAACGCTTGCCAAGCGGTCTGCGTGACGACCGGCACGCCAGCTGCCCCCCTCGTGATCGAGCGATTTGGGCTTCAGGACAAGTTGCTCGGCAGGTGTGGCCGAATACTCCGCATAGGAACCTAACTCCGGGAACCCATTGACACCGAACACTGCATCGCCCGTCTCAAATTCGGTAACTGACGCGCCGGTCTCCTCGACGACGCCTGAAACGTCAATCCCGAGAATGATGGGGAACGGATTCTCGGGCAGCATCGACACCAGCTGCATTCCCTGACGAATCCGCCAGTCGACTGGGTTGACACCCGTTGCGTGAACCCGAACGAGAACGTCATCATCGAGCGGATCCGGGCGGGGCGCATCCTCGTATCTGAGGACATCCGGTGAGCCGAACTCGTGCATGCGAACAGCCTTCATTCTATCCGTCACTTAGAATCATTCCTCGGTAGGTAGGTCCGCGTTGCAGGCTCTTAACCACTCTACATCTGGAATACTGGAGCTCAGAGGGTAGGCTGGCAGCGGGGTGAAAAATCACCGTCATCACCTCCCGAAGGATAGACCAACCGACAGGAACCGTCACAGGCCAAACGAAGCTTGAGTCGCCGTTCCAACCAAGTACTTCACCCAGAGAGACTACCATACAGCTATGGCAGCTCCCAATTTCGACGAGTTCGATCATGACGCACATATGCGCGAGACCTTCGAGTTAGCGCGCGAGGCTACCGCTCGTGGCGACAAACCGTTCGGCTCCGTACTCGTCCGCGACGATACTGTCGTCATGAGCGATTCGAATCGCGAGAGTACGGAGGACGATATCCGCCGCCACCCCGAGCTCCATCTCGCGTACCGCGCGTGCCGAGAGTACGACGCTGATGAGCGCGCTGCGATGGTCATGTATACGAGCACCGAGCCGTGTCCGATGTGTGCTGGCGGGATGGCGACAGCTGGGTTCGGTCGCGTCGTCTACAGTGTCGGGAGTGATGAAATCGCGGCGTTCACCGGAAGCGAGCCAACAGTTCGGTGCGCGGAAATTCTGGATGGCGTCAGCGATGTGGTCGGACCGCTGTTGAACGAAGAAGGTCGCCAGGTCCACCAGGAGTACGGCTGGTAACCGCCGGACTCCGTTCGGTGAGTCGTCGTTAGTGGCCTCCAGAGACGAAGTGGAGGCCAACGATCCCGAAGACGATCACGGAGATGAAGAGGAGACGGACACTCGTCGCCGGCTCGTCGAATAAGACGATACCGAGCGTAGCAGTGCCGACGGCGCCGATCCCCGTCCAGACAGCATACGCGGTCCCGATCGGCAGGTTTTGTATCGCTTTCGCGAGTAACACCATGCTGATGATGAGCGCGATGACTGTACCCGCTGTCGGGATTGGTTCTGAGAGGCCGTCAGAATACTCTAAGCCAATTGCCCAAGCTATCTCGAACAGGCCAGCTACAAAGAGCAAGATCCACGACATTCCCCTAGCTCTTGCTCACAAATCGGACTATAGCTTTCGATATCGACAGACAGCCGTTGATTCGATACCTGTTGGACGTGCAGTCTCTATTTGAACCGTACTCCGGCAGTAGTGCGTCAATCCGCTGCCCGAATCAATGTCGGTCGTCCTACCCGCTGGACAGTCTCGACAGCATAGCCCACCATATTCTCGCTCTGCGAACGATCACAAAACCCCCCAGCGGGCAGGGGCCATAGACATCCACCGGGAGGTTGACTACGCTGGGCGCCGAACGGCAAAGACAGAGATCGTGACCACCTCTGACCTCCTCGAGGACACGTACGTCGCAGCGCTACAGCATGATCTCGTAGACATCTCCCCGGAGGCTACGCTCGTGGGTGTGGTACGACGGCCCACTGGCTGGTTCAGAACGACGATCGACGAGAACTACCCGGCACTCGGTCCACCGCCAGACCTCCTGGACGAGTTCAAACAGCGCCACGAGGACTTCAAAATGCAGGGGATGTGTGACGAAGGCGCCCATAATGCTGCCTGGGACGAGGTCGGATTTGAGGATCGGTACCGAACATATCTCACCGAAGCAGCGGATGCTCAGGAGGCAGTCGCTGAACTCACCAATCGGCTTCGTGCCGAGGAACACCTCGTCCTAGTTTGTTTCGAGAACACCGACCAGAAACGCTGTCACCGGACGCTGCTCAAGGAGCATATCACTGAACAGCTATAGTGGAAGTCTATCGTGTGCCTCTGTTCGAACTGTGCGATCTGCGCAATCCCAAGCCACTCGGCTACACGATCCGATTGACGAGTTCCTCGCTGGCGGCGATGTAGGCGAGGTTCTCCCGGACGAGGTCCGCGACGTTCCGATAGTAGTCCTCAGTGAACCCTGCGCAGTGGGGAGTGATGAGAACCTCCTCGAACTCCCAAAGGGGGGACTCCTCGGGCAGCGGTTCCGCCTCGAAGACGTCGAGTGCAGCCCCACCGAGCGCCCCAGCTTCGAGGGCGTTGACGAGCGCCGCCTGGTCGACCACAGGGCCACGCGCGACGTTGATTAGAATCGCATCGTCGCGCATCGCGGCGAATTCCTCGGTGGACATGAGATGGCGAGTCTCGTCGACGAGCGGTACCGCGAGCACGACAAACTTCGCATCCCGGATCGCCGTATGGAGGTCGTCCGGTGTGTAGACTGTTCGAACTCCATCCAGCGAGTCACCCGAGCGACGGACGCCGACGACGTCGAGTCCGAGCGCGGTCGCCCGGTCCACGATTCCCCGTCCGAGCGTCCCTAACCCGACGATGCAACATCGCTCGTCTGCCAGCGTATATGCGTCGTCCCATGCGGGAGGCGACCACTCCCGCTGAGTCTGCGATTTCACGGCTGGCAGCAGTCGACGTGCGAACGAAAGCATGTATCCCGCGACGGTCTCGCCGACCGCCGGACCGTGGATGCCGCTGCTGTTCGTGAGGATCACCCCCTGCTCGCGCAACTCGTCGAAGGGGAAGCGATCGACACCAGCCTGAATCGAGTGTATCCAGTCGACTTCCTCGAGGTAGCTCTCGTGATAAGCCATCGTGACGACGGCGTCGTACGGTTCGAGCGAGTCGGCACCAGCATCGAGGATTGCTACGTCGACGATGTCAGTCAGGGCGTCTTGCAACTGTTCGGGGGGAAAGACGTCCGAGACGGACTCGTCGACTGCGATACTCGAGACTTCCATACTCATCGTGTTCGGTCGAACGGGTATTCAAGGGTCCGAAGCGTCCCGGACCAGGACGGGTACTACAGCCCAGTTCAGAGTCGTGACAGTCTCTGTCTCTGCCTATTAGCGAGATTCATCAATACGTGTCTTCAGCCTCTATCGAGGCGTTGACTATCGAATAGGGGTTTCTCAAAGTGCCCGATGTAACAGCAGGCCCAACTCAGGCAGCACCACAGCTCCGCCGGAATGCTTGGAATGGATTCGCATCTCCTGGAAGAATGTCGCCGATGAGATGATTGGTCACGGATTCGTCGATGCACGCGTCTCGCGGACGAACTGGATCACAGCGGCGAGGAGGACGAGGCAGATGACGATCATCGCGCCCTGTGAAACGGTCGCGATAACGGAGTCGACTGCCTCGCCGGTCAGCAACGCGATAATCGCTGGAACCCCTCGCATCGAGCCCAGTACGCCGAGCACCGCCAGGAGGCCGATTCCGTAGACAGCGAGCCGTTGCCGAGCCGGCTGCTGGCGACCCACCGCGCCCAAGATGCCGATGACAAGACCGAAGATGGCAGGAATGAGCGCCGTAATACTCGCAAAGTCAGAAAGCACGTAGGCACCGACACCCAAGACGACGAGTACGATTCCGAGCACGATGCCCAGCATGAACGTGGACGGACTGGAATTCGCCATATACGAACTCCTTTGGGGGAGAGGCGTATAGGTTTCCACTCGTACCATCCCGCCTCACGACTCGCCGCTGTTCCGGGACGGACGTCAGCGGCAGTTCGCAGATGCTCGTTGTCGACCGTCGGAGAGGGGATTCAGTTGGTGCCGGAGTTAATCGGCTGGAGCGATCGATGCGGATTGTCCGGCCTCTTGTGCGGATTCGACGGAATAGATCAGGCTCCCTGCAAACAGAACGACGCTTCCGATAATGAACAGGGTACTGATCGGGGAGGCGGAGTCGACAAACACCCAGTACAGCGGCGCGGCAATCGATGGCCCGGCCGCCAGTACCGCGATTTTGGCGACGAGTGGCCCACAGCAGCCACAGGTACACGACCCTACAATCGCAGCGCTTCCCGCAGTGCCCTCCGTCAGCCCGGCACGTTCTTCGACCCGCCAGTGGCGGGCGATGAGCGCCGCATTCAATCCGATGAGCGTGCTCAGCATTCCGACGACGATGAGTTGCGCGGGCGATATCGCTACGAAGAGGGGGATATGCGGGAGATAGACTTCGAGAACGGGCCACGTCACGAGCTGGTAAATCGTAGGAATGACGACGACCACCCGCTCGTGGGGGAGCCCCTCTTCCGGGAAGAACGAGAGATAGCCGGTGACAGAGACGAAGAACAACGCCATGACGACTCCCACACCGATACCGAACCGCCGGACAATCGGATCTTGCAGAATCCTGCGTAGGACGCTTCCAGCGTCCGTCCAGACGACGTAGCCGACGAGGACTGGCGTTCCCAGGACAATCGCATAGCCGAGTGGATGCGAGTCGCTTGCTGGCCCGGGGATGAGGTAGGGGTACGTGATCCACAACCCCATGAGGATGCCGAGGAAGGTATACCGCGGCCGGGTCGGCCAGCGAAGCCAGCCGACGACCACACTCACCAGCATGATCAGGAACCCAGTTGTGACCGATATGAGGGGATACCACGATCGCGGAAACGGCATCGAACGCGCCGTGTACGTGGGGTCCGGTGACAGCCCCTCGAAAAGGACAGCACCGAGGGCAGTCATAGTGATGCCAACGAAGATGCCATAGAGGGCGACTGTTGGCGAGATGTGGTTCGTTCGTTTGAGCACGCTGGCTCCGCCGAGCAAACCGACGCCCACGATGGCGAGAACGATGCCATGCCCCTGAGAGAGCCCACCAGTCGCCGTCGACCCATGGGCGGATACGATGGGCACCTGCGTAAGTCCGACGAGAACGCAGAACAGAACGGAGAGCGGCCGACGTGAGCCACGAAGCGGGGACCGTTCCGGAACCATTATCGAATCTTGGCCGAGGAGCAACTTCTACCTGACTGATTCAGTCGGAATCGTATTGCCCCGAGAATCCACATAGGGGTGCCTCAACTGGGACTGCTGTCCGACTCAATTCGTACCTAGTCCACCGAATGATGAGCTCGTTCACGTATCTCCTCGTCAGCACTCGGCAGTACTCTGAAGGGCCGCATCATGTCGTGGTCCTCGTGTTCGAGCATGTGGCAATGCCACATGTACCAGCCGGTCTGGTCGTTGAATAGGCCCTCAAACTCGCCGAAGTGCACGAGCACGTGGGTTACCTCCCCCGGGTTCGCCGTGACGACATCGTTCCAGCCAGTTTCTTCCGGTGCGGGGGGTTCGAGGGCCTCGACATCGATCATCTCCGACTTGGGGTCGTACTCACTGTACGGTTGTCGCCCAAGCACCTGGAAATGCACGAGGTGCAGATGCATCGGGTGGGACATTCCCGTCAGGTTCGCGAAGCTCCAGATTTCGGTGTCGTTGAGGGTGGGATCCTCGGTAACCGGGTCGTACAGCCTGTGGGGCGAGGACTCCGAGTCCGAACCCAGGAGGTATAACTGTCGTCCGTACTCGTCGGTACTCGTGGTCAACGGGAGATACCGTTCCTCGGCAACCGAGTCGACGGGGATTTTGGGCACGTCCGTCAGCGTACTCGGAACCTGGCTCGGATCGTCGACGTCACCGGAGGCGACATCGATGAGCATCACTTCCGGCAGCGGCTGTTGACCCCCGGTATTGATGTTCGGTCCACGGTAGGGCGCCGCGGCGTCGTTGTGTACCAAGAGTGTCTGTCCGGCGTAGTCCGAGAAGTCAACGACGACGTCGGCACGCTTGCCCGTGCCGATCTCCAGTCGCTCCTCGATCGTGACCGGTGAGGCCAGTAGGCCACCGTCGTTGCCGACGAGGGTGAACGGTGGCCCGCCCGTGCCGGTCGTTCCGTCCGACTCGTCGTACTCGAACAGCTTGAGGTTATAGAACCGGCAGTTCGAACCGTTGAGGAACCGGAATCGGTACTTCCGGGGGTTGATCGAAAGCCGCGGCCAAGCCTTCCCGTTGACGACGGACGTGTCGCCGAAGAACTGCGGAACGATGCTCGGGTCGGGATTCGGCGAGTCGCCGTCCGTGCCGGAGACGGCGGTCGGGTAGAACAACGAACCGTCCTCGTTGAAGCTACGGTCCTGGAGCACCAGTGGAATCTCGTATTCGCCCGACGGCAGACTGAGAGACTCCTCGTGATCGTTCCGGAGGAGGTAGAGTCCAGCGAGACCGGCGTAGACGTTCAGCCGAGTAATGCCGAGCGAGTGATCGTGATACCAGAGCGTGGCCGGGGGCTGGTCGTTGACGTAGTAGTAGTCCTTCTTCTCGAACTTCGGGCCCGTGTGCTCGAAATCCCGCGTGAACCACGCCTTCGGCTTGCCGTCGCTCGTGTGCTCGACGTTCCCGCCGTGGAGGTGAGTCACGACCCGCACGCCGGTACTGTCGTAGGGAATCGTGTCGCTGTGTATCGTCGTATCGACCGGCAGGAGATGCTCGTCTGGCAGCTTGTTCTTCCAACGAACGTAAACCGGCTCACCCTGCTGTGCCTCGATCGTCGGCCCCGGGTACTGGCCGTCGTATCCCCAGACAGTCGTCGGTGGAATATCAGGGTGAATTTCCTGCTCAACCTCGCGCATTTCCACCTCGTAATACGGGCTCCCGTCCTTCGTCCCGACCGGTTCCACGACACCTGGCCGAGGGACTTCCTCGACCCACTTTTCCAGGTCGGGCGACGAATGGGCAGTGGGGGTGGCTGGGACCGGAGTTTCTGTGCTACCGGTCGAGGCTGCACACCCCGCGAGACTCACCGCGCCAGCACTGCCCGTCGCTGCAATGAATTCTCGCCGTGAGATGCCAGTATCGGGCCTTCCGAGGGGATCACTCATTGCTATGGGTAGAATTTCGAGAGCAGCGATAGTCAACCGATGGCGGAATCCCGAGCGGTGGGAATCCGCCCAAGTGGTCTATCAGTGGCGTCCCGATAATCAGGTATGGAGCGTCGACAGGTCCTGAAAGCAGGTGGGATCGCTGCAACCGCCGGTCTCACCGGGCTGGCTGGCTGTAGTAGTTCGAACCCCGACGCAAACGGTGAGACGGATACCCCCTCGGATGGAGGAACGAACACCGTTCTGATGGTCACCGAGGGAAGCGAATACTACTTCGATCCGATCGGACTCCTCGTCGAATCCGGCGAGACGGTCACGTTCGAGATCGACAGCGGAAGCCACTCTGCGACGGCGTACAAGAAGGGGACTGGACAGGCGTCAGTTACACGTATCCCAGACGGGGCTGAGACCTTCGACAGTGGGATTCTCAGCGAACAGGGCGCAACGTTCGAACATACCTTCGAGACCGCAGGGACGTACGACTACTTCTGTACCCCGCACAAGGGTCTCGGCATGATCGGCCGCATCGTCGTCGGTGAACCCGGCGGCCCAGCTGAAGGGAGTATGCCGCCGGACGGAGAGGTCCCCGAGAGCCAGACAATCGTCGATCAGGGAGCGGTGTCGTACAGCGACTTCTCTGGGTGACGACACCACACCCTACACTGGCTGAACCTTTGCGAGGAGACGCGGCTACATTTCTGAGTCAGTATTTTTCATCCGGTCCTGGTAAATCATATTGGCGGATTCCCAAAGTCTGGGATTGCGCCGCATACTCTTCGACAGCCGACCCCCATCATTGCTAGAGAGACCCATTCAGAGTGAGCGAACGTCGGTACAGAATCCCAGTATTCATGACTAAAACACAACTCGATATCGAAGACGACCGCACAGATGACGGGCAGTCGGTCACCGGATCTCAGTCGCTCTCATCGTGTCCGGAGTGCGACGGACAGATCGTGCATGACGATGAGCACGGAGAAACGACCTGCGAAGAGTGCGGCTTGGTCCTCGACGAGGATTCCATCGACCGTGGGCCGGAGTGGCGAGCATTCCACAGTGACGAAAAAGACGAGAAAAGTCGCGTCGGGGCACCGACCACCCAGCTCATGCACGATAAGGGACTCAGTACGACGATTAGCTGGCAAGACAAGGATGCGTACGGCCAATCGGTATCCAGCCGGAAGCGAGCTCGCCTCCAGCGGCTTCGCACATGGGACGAACGGTTCCGAACGAAAGACGCCCACGAACGGAATCTCAAACAGGCACTCGGCGAAATCAGTCGGATGGCATCCGCCCTCGATGTCCCGGACCCAGTTCGAGAGACGGCAGGAGCGATCTATCGACGGGCAGTCGAAGAAGATCTCCTGCCGGGCCGGTCCATCGAAGGCATGGCAACAGCCGCACTGTACGCCGCAGCCAGACAACACGGGACGCCCCGACAGCTGGCTGAATTCGCTGAGGTCAGTCGTGTCGCAGAAATCCGGATTCAGCGCGCCTATCGGTATGTCTCCAGGGAACTCGGACTAGAGATCGAACCAGCGGATCCCCTGGAATACGTCCCTCAGTTCGCGTCAGCACTCGATGTGAGCGACGAAGCCGTGCGCCAAGCGCGCGATCTCCTCACCACGGCAAAGGCAGCGGGCGCACATAGTGGGAAAAGTCCTGCCGGTCTCGCCGCGGCCGCACTCTACGCGGCGACGCACCTCACGAACGAACAGCTGACACAGGAGACGGTGAGCAACGCAGCCCACGTAAGCCGGGTCACGATTCGGAATCGCTACCAGGAACTGCTGGAGGTCTACGCAGAGAGCGGGGGCTATGCGTGATGACCGAGCACGCAGAATCGCGTCACGAGAAGGAAGCGACCGCTGGCCGAGCAACGGATGTGATGAGTGAAATTGGTCGCGAACTCGACCGGGAGGTCTTGGCCATACTCGGCGCGGAGTCGCCGCTCCATGTCATGGATATCGCCCGCACTGCAGATCGCCATCCGATCACGGTCGACCAAACGTGTGCCCGACTCCAGGAGCATGGCCAGATCCATCCGGTCGGTCGAGGCCTTTACGAGATTTCTGACGATGGAAAACGGCAGCCCGGAGACGACTCCGAGTCGTAATCCCTGGAGGATACCAGCGTTCGCAGGCTGGTTCCACTCCCGGCCTGGGAAATCGTAATCGCATAGCATATCCCGAGTACCTGCCAAATTCAGACAATGGTGCGTGATTCAGCGTCATCTGAGGACTCGCCGTCGCTGCAGGCTGTCCTTGATGCGCTGGACGACGCCGACTGTCGAGCCATCCTCCGTGAAACAGCTGAACCCATGACCGCAACCGAACTCATCGATACCTGTAACATCCCAAAATCGACGTTGTACCGAAAGCTCGAACTTCTCAGCCAAGCCTCACTCGTCCACGAACAGGACACGATCAATCCTGGCGGGGGCCGAACCACGAAATACGAACGCGACTTCGACGACGTGACGATCTCCATGGACGAGGACGACGACTTCTCGGTGACCGTCGAGCGACCGCCACGGAACGCTGACGAACGGCTTGCGGACATCTGGTCGAAGATGGGGGATGAACTATGATCTGGGTGGAAACAGCCATCGTCGTCGTCAAGACGGTGATCCTACTCCTCGGAAGCGGAATCACGTATATCGCGTTCAGAGCCTATCGCAACACAGGGACGCCATCGCTTCGCGTTCTCGGCATCGGGTTCGGTGTCATCACGTTCGGCGTGCTGCTCGCAGGGATCGCCCATCAAATCCTCTCGGTCTCCCTGGAGATGGGGATCCTAATCAATAGCATCCTCGTGGCAATTGGCCTAGCGATCGTCTTGTACTCGCTCTATCTCGAACGCGGATGAGACCGCGCGGAGCGAATAATACGACAGTGCTGTTCATCGGAAAAACAGGTGCACCATTCGGCATCATCACGGATTAAGGGGATTCGGGGCCCGCTATCGCTGGGAGAGGAAACCGCGACAACCAGTATACCAACGCCGTACGGACGCCGGTGTGGTGGATGCACCGATCAATCCTCGCTCTGCGGAATCCATTGGAGTACGTCGGGTCGCTCCTCGAGGTCGAAATATTGCATTGTCTCCGGAGCGACCGGCCAGATCGGCCAAACCGCTCGCCACCAGTCGTAGAGAAGTTTCGACCACCTCGTGTCCCCGACTGCAGCGTAGCGAGCGATCGTGAAGTCCGACCCATATCGGAGATCAGGCACGATTCCATGGAGATGTGAGAGAAACGTCGAGAACGTCCAGTTCGGAACTTCCTCGTAGACTTTGATAGTACCGTATTGCTCAGACTTCTCGACCAACAACGAGTAGAGGTCCTCGTACCCCTGTCGCGTCCCACGTCCAACGCGGATGGCGACGAGGTCGTCCTCGGTTTCATCCAGTACCTCGAACATCTGTGTGGAGGTCATTGTAGGCAGACCTCAGTGCGTATGGGGTGTTCGATCGGTCTGTTCACTATCCGTCTCGTCGGCGTCGAGACACTCGACAGTCGCATGGTCGATACCGCGCTCAGTCAGGTAGTCGTGAACTACCAACCGGATTTCCCGTCGTTCCTCCAGCGATGTTGCTCCGTCGACGAGTCGGACCGTTCCCACCGTCAGCTGGCTACAGACCTGCCAGACGTGGAGATCCTCAATCCGCTCCACACCGTCAAGTGTAGTGAGCTCCGTTTTGAGCTCGTCCGAGTCAATGGGACTTCGCTGGAGGAGAATGGACGTGCTTTCTCGCAGCACTGTCCCCGCAGACCACAGAATCAACAGCGCGATGAGAACTGCCGCGACGGGGTCTGCAACCGGGAGGTCAAACACTGCGACGGCAGCCGTCGAGACGATTACGGCGATCGACCCACCAGCGTCTCCGAGCAGGTGGTAGAATGCACCTCGTTCGTTGAGGCTCATTTCGTCGCCCTGTAGAATATACACTGAGCCGAGATTGACTAGCAATCCGCCGGTTGCGATGATGATCGTCAAGACCGGATCGATACTGACCGGATCAAGAAACCGTTGGTACGACTCCCAGACGATGTATCCAACCGTCGGAATGAGAAGGATCCCGTTGAGAAAGGCCGCGACGGGTTCGAGGCGGTGCAGTCCGTACGACCACGTCCCACCCCTCTCGAATCGCTCAGCCGTGTAACCGGCGCTGAAGGCCATCACGTAGGCCAACATATCGAACAGCATGTGGAGAGCATCACTGATGAGCGCAACCGATCCGAAGAGGAGCCCACCAGCTAACTCCACGACGAATCCGACGAAGTTAACGATCGCAACGAGCGCCAGCTTCCGCGTACTCCTGCCGGAAGCTGTCTCGCTACGTGCCGCTTCCTGCTCGTGAGCGTGGCTCATGTGTTTGTCGGACCGTTGGAGTGGGCGGGTTGCTTGGTTCCAGCCTCGCAACCCATTCCCATGGGAGTTCCGAAGTCCATCAGCCGGGAACTGAATAACACGAAAACGCGGCGGCTGTCTGATTAACCAACGAAGACGAGGATTTGCCGGTCGTGTTGGTTAAATGCCGTTGTTTATGCGCCCGTGAGAGGGGCGCAGGGCGCGTGATGAGAGCGCAGTCACGGTTGATGAATTCGATTCGAGGTGACTGACATGAAAGATCCAGCATCCAACACCGTGTTTGCCGGCGTCGACGGACGAACTGACACAGAACTACCCGACTGGTACCGCCAGAAGAAATCGGTCGACGATCCAGAGTCCTTCGCTGAGGCGGTTCGCGACCTTCCGCAGGCTGTCGAGACGACCGTCGCCTACCAGAACCCCTACACCGACGAGTGGATCGAGACAGAGCGATTCAACGCGCTCGTCGAGCCGAGTCGGGCTCGCGACCAAGCCGCCGACACCGAAGCCGGCTCTGATCCCCTCTTCCATGTCCCGACTGACAGTTATTCGATTATCAACCCGGTCGATGTCTACCGGCCGCTCGAGGACGTCCTTCGCGAGGAAACCATCGACGGGACGCCGCTGGGTGACGTGATGTTCGGCGAGATTCGACGATATCGAGGCGGTGGCGAGGTCCATATGGACGTCATGTTCGACGGCCTCGAAGTCCGGCTTCCCGGCCGGTCGGATCCGATCACGATGGGTGTGACCTCCGGCTACGACTTCTTCGGCGAGCACGCGGTCTACGTCGAGGGCTTCGCTCAGGACGGTTACTGTTCGAATACTATGCGCTCGCTCACCGACAAAGAGGTCATCAAGCACGTCGGCGACGTTCGGGACTTCCGGTCCTGGTGGGAGGAGATCCTCGCCCAGGTCGAACTCGTCGCCGACGACCTCTTCGAGTTCATCCGCGACGCCCAGGACATCGAGATCGACTTCTCGGATCTTCCGTTCACCGTCACGGAGTTCTACAGTCTCCTCGGGTTCCCGGACTACCTGGCCGAACGTGCTGCTGAGGATGCCGAGGCCAACGCGGCATCGCCGTTCGAGATCGACATGTGGACGCTGCACTCCGGCGCAACGTACGCGCTCACCCACTTCTTCCAGGGTAAGGAAGGTGCGTCCCTCGACCAGTACGTCCGCATCGCGAACGACATCCTGTTCAATCCCGAGGGCACCATCGAGCGCGTCGAACAGGCCTACGAGCAACAGCTGGACAGCGAGGATGGCGATGGGGCGCAGTCCTTGCTCGCCGGCGAGCGGGCCCTCGCGAGCATCGAGCGCGTCAGCGACGACCTGCAGGAGAAGGTCGACCAGTTCGAGGAGCGTGAGGATGCGCTCCGTGAGCGTTTCCAAGACGCGATGAGCTGATCCTCGAACTGCCTGTTTTCTCTTGCCGACTCGAGGGACGGTTCCAGTCTTGTTCAATCCTCGCCTCGTTCAATCAGGCCTATCAGGCGTTCCGTCGGGATACGTCCACTATGAGCGGCTATATCGAGTGAACGTCAGTCGTCGGGTGAGAATACGTCGTCAAGCATGCCACTCTCGCCTAACTCGATGAGGGCACGATTCAGGAGTTCGCGAACAATGAACTCCTCGTAGTGCTGGGTGTCGCAGTACTCACAGGGCTTCATTTCGCGTGCGACCGCCTCAATCTCAGCACCGTGGTCCGCGTACAACGTCTCGATGAGGGATGTCAGCTCCTCGGACGCAGTGGACTGCGCCCCTGCGAGGGTTTCGTTGGCTTCCTCTGGGAGATCGTACGAGAAGACCCGCGTGTTCGACTTGTAGTACTTCCGCGTCCCCCCACCGGCCTCTTCGAGACGAGCGATCTCGACCATCCCCGCATCCTTCAGGACGTTCACATGGTGGCGCACCGTCGTTTCCGCCTTCTCCTCGCCGCGCCGCTGGAGTTCGTCGTAAATCTCCTCGATCGTCATTTCCTCGGTCGCGAGCATATCGAGGATCTTCGCCCGGACGTCATTCTCCAACGCCTTCGCTTTCTCCGGGTCTGTCGTCACGACTTCGCGGATCGGCACATCGGATTCGAGGAGCGCCATTCTTGTGATGACGTAAGCGGACGACGACAGTAAGAGTACCGCCACTCTCCCGACAGTAGTTTCAGTACTTTAATATCGCTATGACTATTGTCGTAATGGTTTTCCGCATCCCGCGATAACTGACATCTACGATGGGAACGACACACGAACAATTCAACGTCGGGGGGATGTCCTGCTCGTTCTGTGCCAAAAGCATCGAGAAGGCCTACAACCGGACCGACGGCGTCGAGGATGTCGACGTGAGTCTCGCCCATGAGGAGGTTCTCGTTCAGTACGACGACGACCGCCTGAACGAGGTCGAAGTGAAGGACACGCTCCGCGACCTCGGCTACACCATCCGCGACCCGGACAAGGCAAAGCGATACGAACAGCAGCAGGCTGAACTCGCCACCGGGAAGCGCCGGCTACTGCTCGCCGGCGGCGCATCTATCGTTGTTGCGGCGCTGATGGGATGGATGATCCTCGTGATGGGACGCTTCGAGTCGGCGTCACCGGCAATGGATCTGGTGACGCTGGGGCTGGCGCTCGGGACAATGTTCGGTCCGGGACGCTACATCAAACAGAAAGCCTTCCAGAGCCTCCGCAGGGGTATTTTCAACCAGCACGTCCTCCTAGAGGCGGGCGCGTTCGCCGGGCTCCTCGGCGGGTTACTCGGCCTGTTCGTCTTCCCGAGCTTCCCGACCGTTCACTTCTTCGCCGTCTCCGTGTTCATCACCACCTACCACATCCTCTCGGAGTACACCAGCCTCATCGTCCGCACGCGGGCCTCACAGGCCGTCCAGAGCCTTCTGGATCTCCAGCCCGATACGGCACGCCGCGTCGGTGATGATGGCATCGTCGAGGAGGCCCCCGTCGACGACCTCGACGTCGGTGATCGCGTCCGCGTCAAACCCGGCGGGAACATTCCCGTCGATGGGACTGTCGTCGAGGGAGAGTCCACGGTCGACGAATCCGTCGCGACAGGCGAGTCGATCCCCGAGGAGAAGGCCGCCGGCGACGAGGTGATCGGCGGCAGCGTCAACGAGACCGGGACGCTGCTCATCGAGGTGACTGCAACCGGAGAGGACGCGTTCCTCAATCAGGTGGCCCGCGAGATCGAGGAAGCGCGGGCGATGAAGCCCGGCATCATCCAGCTCGCCGACCGCGTCCTCAAGTACTTCGTCCCAGGCGTCTTGACGATTGCCGCGCTCTCGTTCCTCTTTTGGGTGGTCGCACCGCTCGCGTGGGGAGCAGACCCCAACGTCCAGCGCGGGGCGTTCGCAGCACTAGCCGTCCTCGTCCTCGGCTATCCGTGCGCTCTCGGGATGGCCACGCCGCTGGCCCTGATTCGGGGCGGTGGGAAGGCCGCGAACCGCGGCATCTTGATGCGCTCCGGTGACGCGTTCCAGATCTTCCCCGACGTCGACCACATCGTATTGGACAAGACCGGCACCATCACCGTCGGCGAACCCACCGTAAGTGAGGTCGTCGCGTTCGGTGCCGACGAGGTGGATGTACTCACGACTGCGGCCAGTGCAGAGGCGTTCTCCGAGCATCCTCTCGCTGATGCGATCCTCGAGTTCGCCGACGAGCAAGATGTCGAGTACGCTGACCCCGATGATTTCGACTCCGTGACCGGCAAGGGCGTCCGGGCAACCGTGGCCAGCGACGACGTGCTGGTCGGGAAACCGGGATGGCTTAGCGACGAGGGGATCGACCTGTCGAAGGAGGGCGACGACATCGAGCGACTCCAGGGCCGCGGCCTCACCGTCTCCGGGGTCGTCCGTGATGGTGACCTGATCGGCCTGATCGGCATCGGCGACGAAATCAAAGCAGACGCCGCCGAGACCATCCGGCGGATTCGCGACGCCGGCATCACGCCCGTGATGATCACCGGGGACAACGAGCGCACCGGGAACGCAGTCGCCGACGAGGTCGGCATCGACCGCGTTATGGCAGACGTCTTACCCGACGAGAAACGCGAGGAGATCGATCGCCTGCAGGACGAGGGCCACCGCGTAGCCATGGTCGGCGACGGCATCAACGACGCTCCCGCACTCACGCAGGCCGATATCGGGATCGCCATCGGCGCCGGGACCGACATCGCCATCGAATCGGCGGATATCGTCCTGATGGGCGACCGGCTTGGTGGCGTGATGGACGCCTACGAGATCGGGAACGAGAGCTATCGGAAGACTCGCCAGAACCTCGCGACGGCCTTCGCGTTCAACGGGGTCGGTGTCGCCGCCGCGACCACGGGGCTTGTTCATCCCGTGTTCGCGATGCTCGCGATGGTGTTGTCCGTCTCGGCCGTTCTCGCCAACAGCTTCGCTGGTCAACTCCTCTCCGGTGAGGGTGTCAACACCGAGTTCGCCCTCGAAGAACACACAGACGGCGACATGAGAGACGGTCGAGTGGCAGCCGATTAGGCCACTACGTCGTATCCGGTCTGTTCAATTGCCGCGTTCACATCGTCATCGGAGACTCCATCCACGAGGACCACATCGGCCGTATCCGCTTCGTGGTCAGCATCGACTCGACTCACACCATCAAGGTTCTGTAAGGCGGTTTCCACATTCTGTTCGCACCCGTTACACGACATCCCGGTGACGGAGATCGTCATTCGCTCCATATGTGTCGATAAACACCCGCTGGGGATGACCATAACGGTATCCGTTGTATCGGTATCACCTCTATTAGAAGGGAACGATATCGTGCGGAGAGTAGTTTGTGTCGGCCCTTAAGGGGTGGAGGCTCTTCGAGATGGAGACAGCTGACGACAGAGAGAGTGATGAGTTTCCACCAGAGAAACGACTGGAAGCACCGAACATGCGCCTAATCAAGGCCGGTATCGCAACGATGCCCGATATGGAGACACTTCGGGAGTGTGTTGCCTACGAGAATACCCACTAGAATCGGACGCAGATTCTGCGCCGGCTCACGTGGAAAGCTGAAGAACTGCGTGAAGACGAGGAGTAAGCTCTCTTGTTAACCAACAATTTGCGAGTTGACTCACCGGTTGTTGGTTAACGATGTGTAGTCCCCGTTTTTCGGGCCCCTGAAAGGGCGCGGGGCGGCCAGCAACAGCCTCGCGAATGAAGTCATGTCCCTCGATCTGAGTACGAACACCGGCACGGCTAGCGACATCGCTGCCGCCAGACAAGCAGACCACGTGGCGTTCCTGCATCGAGTTCCATATGCCGCTGACGCGTTGACCCTCGGCTACCTTCCCGGCTTTCGCGAGGACTGTGGGTATCAAGAGGAACAGTACCAGAACCTCTCCCTCCCCGTCGGGATGCTCGACAACGACTTTCGAAATCCCGACCTGAATCGATACGTCTCCCGCTTTTTCGAGCACGAACCCCAGGTCGGCGTGATCGGCGATGCATACGAGGAGGACGACGTCGACGAGTACGTGGCCGCCGCCCGCGAAATTCAGGCGAGTTACCCCGATGCAGCACTCGTCATCGTCCCCAAGTGCCGGGGAGTGATCGACGCGATTCCTGACGACCTCGTGCTCGGCTACTCGCGGGGGTACGCCGACCGATTGGCCCACGAGTTCTCCGAGCCGACCGACTGGCGTGGCCGCCGTGTGCACATTCTCGGGGGAAGCCCACCCAAACAGTGGGACGTTATCCAGCAGCTGACCCGACCGACACTCACGGACGACCCACCGGCCGACATCGTCGGCCTTGACTGGAACGGGCTGCATCGCGGCGCGCAGTTCGGGGAGTTCTGGACGGCTGACGGGTGGGATGATAGCGGTCGTGACGCCTCCCACGTCACAGTTCGGAAGACAGTCCGACACAGTCTCGCCCGCATCAAGGCCTTTTGGCAGTCTCACGGCGTCTGGCCCGACTCAGCGCCACATAGCGACATCCTCGAAATCGGGTACGAGGGCCCGTCACCAACCGATCTCGATAGTGCTGCGTGTACCGAATGCGAAGCGAACGTCTGGACGACTCGGCGCGGTCCCTTCATCGCTGAGTATGATACCGGCGTGCTCTGTGGCTACTGCAGCTACGAGTGCTACTTCTCACATCGCCATCGGAACAACCTGGAGGAGATCGCCGGCGAGCAGAGCGTGTACATTCCACCGGCGTGACGCTACGAGTGTTTTTTCGCGCCCCGGAGGGGGCGAGGGCTCGATCCAGAAAGTCCTCCGAGAAGGTGATTTTCCGTGAGTCAACAACAGCGTCCGAACGACGTCTCGATCGACGACATTCCAGTCGACGTATCGAACACCCAATCAGGCGAGGTCGACCCCGCCGAGGTACCCGAGGAAATCCGGTCGATCACTCGTGGACTCGCAAGCGAGCAGCCGCCGACGAATCCGCTCGTCGTCCTGAAGGCCGCCCGCTGGTGGTATATACATGGCAAAGGCGGAACCGATCCCGCGTTCCAGTGGGCGATCGAATGGGTTCGACACCTCGCGACGGACACGCCGAGCGATGTCGACCAGTTCGATTCGTTCCTCGAGTATCTCGTCACGGTCGGCTTCGCTGACGAGAAGGCAGCGCTTCGATAATCAAGCCCCATTCACACTACGGGGTGTTTGACCGGGCACTATCTCGAACAGAAACGAGTCTGACCGCAACCTGTCCAGATAGGAGGACGGTTACTTAGAACCGGTAGCATGCAACGTCTTCTCCACCACAGGTCGGACACGTTTCAGCGTCCTCGGAAAGAGTCGTTCCGCAGTGTCGGCACTCATACAGGGTGGATATCATGGACGTGCGAGTACCAACGACCCCGCGGAGCGTTTCGACGAGACCCATCCTCCCTGTACTTGTTTCGCAATGGTTGTTAATCCCAGCCTCCGATAGCAGCCCCGATATTAACCCTCCAAAGTCGCGCCGATGTTTATTGTGCGCCCCCGAGGGGTGCGGCGCGTCCTGACTTCTCGGAGACGTCGTCGTACTCGATGTGATGCAATCCATGATGACAGCCAGTGAGTCGGGGGTCTCGTTCGAGGAGACCGACACCCGACACGACGAGATGCACAGTACCATCGAAGACTGGATCAACGAGCTCGTCGCAGACGTCGACGAGGCAAAAGCCAGCCAACAGTTCCAGGAGTGGCTCGATGTCCAGTCCCGATTCCACGACTACTCCCATCGCAACACCCTCTTGATCAAGCTCCAGTGTCCCGAGGCAACCCGCGTAGCGGGCTACAATACGTGGCGGTCGGAGTTCGACCGGCACGTCCAAGAGGGCGAACAGGCGATCTGGATCTGGGCACCCATTATTACGAAGCAGTGCCCAGAGTGCGAGAATTCACCGAGTTACCACGAGCAAAGCGACTGTGACTACGACGAGACATCGCCCGAGGAGTGGTCGAAAGGACTGGTTGGATTCAAACCTACGGCAGTCTTCGATGTGTCTCAAACCGAGGGCGAACCGCTCCCCCAGTTGGAAACCGAGGCAACTGGTGACGCCGACGACCTAGTGCCGGCGCTCCTTGATGCGGCAGCTACGCTCGATATAGACGTCCGTGTCGTCGACGCTGCTGAGTGGGAGCATGGCGACGCGAAAGGCGTCTGCAAACACCGGAATCTCCACGAGTGCCAACCCGTCGTCGAAGCGAAAGCCCGCTCAAATCAGGCCGATCTCGCGGTGACGCTGATTCACGAGTACGCCCACGCACTACTCCATTTCGATGTCGACGACGAACCCGAACGCGCGAAACGCGAGGTCGAAGCCGAAGCCGTTGCGTACATCGTCGGCCGGTATTTCGACCTGGATACGAGTGGTTCAGCGTTCTATCTTGCCGCGTGGCAGGACGACGATGCGGAGAGCATTCAGGAGCGTCTCGGCCGGATCAGTTCGACCGCTCAGGAGATAATCGGGACGGTCGCCGAGGGCTGAACACCCCCTCCCCGGCTGTTAACCAACGCCTTGGGGTACTAGCCCACTCTGTTGGTTAATTCGTTCGGCGTCTGATCCTGCGAGTTTCGATCGGTCCCAAGACATACCCCACCGACAGTCGATGTTATAGTTCAGAATCGATTCGGCGCTGCTGGTCACGAAGGAACTCGACGACGGCATCGATATCCTGTTCGGGAACCGTTTGTTGTTCGAAGACCCCTTTGAACGCGTCCGCAAAATCTTCCGACGTGAGTCGGTCGAGAACAGTCTCGATGCGACCAGCGAGCTTCTTAGACTCCCCGCGATGAAGATGGGTCGCGATCCGGTCGAAATCCGCGCCAGCAGCCAGCACCACCAGATCCCGGGAGTCTGCCTTGCGCCCACTGTGAAGTTTCACCGCGAACAGCAGTTCCCGTTCCGGAATCCTGGCTGTTACCGGGCGGCCGGTTCGCAGTTCTTGGGTGACAGAGTGCTGGGCCAGATAGCGATACGACCATTCAGCTTCCGTCTGGCGACAGCCAAGTGCGTCGACCATCGCGTCGAACCGAACCGGATTCCCGATGTCTTTCGTAAACCGGATAGTGCGGCCCTCGTAGAGCTCGTTTCGCTCGACATCGGCCGTTTTCTCGTAGCCGCGGTCGGTGAGAAGATCGGTGTAGTCGTCGACCGCTTGTGCCGGAATGACGACATCGACGTCCGTGGTGAAGCGCTGATTGAACGCCGCGATCGCCCAGCCATCGACGAGCACGTACGGCAGGTTAGCATCAATGACGGCCTCCAGAGTGTCCAGCAATTCGTCTTCGCGTTCACCGAGACTCATGCATTGAGACGCGGATCCTCGTGGGACGCGTCGATATCGCGGTCGTACTCATCGGCGATCATCTCCAACGCCGGCTCGTAGTTCACCCGGTACTCCAACATGTGCTCGATTGCCTCATCCAACGGAATAACCGGATTGCCGTCAACCCACTCGCGAGTGATCTTCCCACTCGTCGGGAACAACACGTACGAGACTGTCGCGTCGTAGTCGGTTGCATCCGGCCGCTCTTCGATCCGGCTCGGAACCCCGAACTCATCAAAGAACGCCGTCCACTGTTCAACATCCTGGTCGGCGACCTGGATGAAGATCGGATAATCGTCGTGGCCGCGAGCGATCTGATAGCCGCCGTGGGTCCAGACGTAGACGCCGTCGATTTTCGTGTACGCAAAGGGCATCCCGGCGAAGTG
>NZ_JBNTJV010000009.1:0-55512 GCF_051195035.1 Natronomonas sp. EA1 | reverse complement strand
CGCTGTCGCGTCACCCTTGCCCGCTACGCTTTCACAGCGCCAGCTCTACCCGACCAACAATCTGCTTCCGAAGAGCGTTCGTATAATCACCCTTTCAAAACGTACACTCACCATCGGACCGTTCGTCCTCAGGGAGAGTGAGTAAACTCACTCAACAGTATTATGTCCCAGCGAATATTCCATTGTCCAGTACTCTTTTTCATCCTCGTCCTCTTCATCGGCCTCGTCTTCGGGTGGAGCGGTCGGGATGAGTGCTTCGGCGATGACGTCGTTCTCGACGGCGGTGGTGCGTAGTCCGATGCCCGCAGCCTCGATGATCTCGCGTGTGTCCGCCCCGAATTTTCCCCACACGTCCGAGCGGTGGTGCGTGGGAGCAAGTGCCGGAGCCGTCGAACAAGAGTGTCAGATACGACTCATTATTCCGCGAAAGAGTGAAGTTCGTACAGATATTCGGAGCACCATGGCTGGCGACCGCGTTACGGTCTCGTTAGATAGCGATGCAAGTGCCGCCCTTGAAACGCTCACTAGTCGCACCGAGAACGGGCAAAGCGAGCTCGTCCGACAAGCACTCACGTTCTATGCCGCTAATTTCGAAGCGGCGACAGCCAATGCAAGTGCCAACTTAGAAGAATACCATCAAATGCTTACTGGTGGTGAACACGTCCTTCTCGATGTCGACTTTCTGCACTGCTTTCTCGAACACATCGAAGGTGAGACGGGTGATCCTGATCCCGATTTTCTGGAGTGTGCTGATCGTGTTGCAGAGTATCATACAAGCGAGTATGACAAGCGCTTTACCGAACTCAGTGAGCTTCTCGATTGGCTGTCGTTCTGTGGCTTTCTCACGGTTCGCAAGACCGAAGAGGACACCTACCACGTTGTCTTTCCGACAGAATCGATGAAGTGGTTCATGCTTCGGTTTATCGAACGGAGCATCGCGTCTCTCGATTTCGACATCGATGTCAACGAAGGTGTTTCGAAAGTGCTGTTCACCGAACACCAAGAGTGAACGGCAATGCAGTGAGCCTGTTTCTTATCGGTCTCAGCCGGCCAGTTCATATGGCTGCATACTGCATGCACACTGCTCATAACAACCCTTTTCATTCGATTGTGTATGTGGAACTATCGTGAGGTAGATTGGCAATGGGACTCATACACCGACTGCGGACGATCGGTCCGGGAGCAATGGTTGCGGCAGCGTTCATCGGACCCGGAACTGTAACGACTGCGAGCGTAACGGGCGCACGCTTTGGCTATACGCTAGTCTGGACACTCGGCTTTTCAATACTCGCAACGATCATCCTCCAGGAAATGAGTGCTCGCCTTGGACTCGTTTCTCGTGAGGGGCTTGGCGAAGCGTTGCGTGATCAGTTCGACAGCCCGCTCATCAAATGGGGATCAATCGTTCTCGTCGTTGCCGCCATCGGGGCCGGAACGGCCGCGTATGAAGCCGGGAACATCCTCGGCGGGGCGGCCGGTTTGGAAACCATCACCGGCGTGAGTTCGACGATCTGGGGGATCACAATGGGGGTTGTGGCCGGGGCGCTCCTCTATACGGGGAAATACAAGCTCATCGAGCGCGCACTCGTCGGGCTGGTCGGTATCATGGCGATTTCCTTTCTCGTATCGGCAGCACTCATCGGCCCGGACCTCGGTGCGCTCGCGGTCGGGTTCGTCCCGAAGGTTCCCGAGGGATCGGTCTTTCTCATTACGGGACTTATCGGCACGACAGTCGTCGGCTACAACCTCTTTTTGCACGCGAGCAACGTCCAAGAGCGCTGGAGCGGTCCAGCAGAACTGTCCGACTGTCGGACCGATACCGTGATATCGATCCTTATCGGCGGACTCATCACTATCGCCGTGCTCGTGACGGCGGCAGCTGCGTTCCCGACCGGTACCGAGATCTCAGATGTCGGGCAAATGGCCGAGCAGCTCCGTCCGATCGCCGGCCCGTATGCGACGCTATTTTTCAGTATTGGACTGTTCGCTGCAGGATTTACGAGCGCAACGACCGCTCCGCTGGCAGGTGCATACGCCACCACAGGCGCGCTCGGTTGGGATACTGATCTTTCCTCGTCTCGGTTTCAGGCGGTGTGGGGTGTCATTCTCCTCGTGGGGGTCTCGTCGGTTCTCCTCGGCGGCAGTCCCGTCGAGATCATTGTGTTCGCACAGGTCGTCAACGGCATCCTCCTTCCAGTCATCGCGCTCTTCCTCATCATCGCAATGAACTCCGATACACTACTCGGCGACTACACCAACGGAACGGTGTCGAACGTCCTCGGCGGTCTCATCACGACGATCGCCGTTTGGCTCGGCGTCCGTACACTACTCACCGTAACGGGGGTGCTCTAAATGAGCGACGAGATACGCCTCGGTGTTGATGTCGGTGGCACGTTCACTGACGTGGTGTTGCTCAGTGACGACGACCTCACGACCGCAAAGGTGCCAAGCACCGACGACCAGAGCGTCGGCGTCATCGACGGCATCGAGAAGGCCTGCGCCGAGGCTGGCATCGACCCCGCGGACATCGACTCGTTCACCCACGGGATGACTGTCTCGGTCAACGCGCTCCTCGAAGAATCGGGCGCGAAGACCGCGCTCGTCACGACTGAGGGATTCGGCGACGTGCTCGAAATCGGCCGTCAGGACCGCCCCGCCCTGTACGACCTCGATGCTGAAAAGCCGACCCCGCTGGTTCCCCGGCGGCGACGCCATGAACTCCCAGAGCGCGCGACCGTCGATGGTATCGAAACGCCGATCGACGACGAGGCAGTGCGAACCCTCGCCGACGAGCTTGACGACGTCGAGAGCATCGCGGTCTGTCTGCTGCATGCTTATGCTCACCCCGACAACGAGCGCCGCGTCGCGGCTATCCTCCGTGAGGAGTGCGACGCTCACGTTTCGGTCTCCCACGAGGTACTGGCCGAATTCCGTGAATACGAACGTACCGCGACGACGGTCGCGGATGCGTACGTCATGCCGGCGATCGACAGTTACATCCGCCAGCTCGAAGCGCGCGCCGAGGACTACAGGATACCCGCGCCGAGAGTGATGCAGTCTAACGGTGGCATCGCCGACCCGACGACCGTGCGCGAAAACGCGGTCACGACTGTCCTATCGGGACCGGCAGCGGGCGTCGTTGGAGCCGACGCGACCGCTGCCGAGCAAACGAGCGGGTTGGAGGGTTTCATCACCTTCGACATGGGCGGGACCTCCTCTGACGTGAGCCTCGTTCGCGACGGCAAAGTCGAACGTACGACCGACGCGACCATTGGGGGCCGACCGATTGGCGTGCCGATGGTTGATATCACTACAGTGGGTGCCGGCGGCGGCTCGATTGCATGGGTCGATTCGGGCGGTGCGCTGCGCGTCGGTCCCGAAAGCGCGGGCGCGAATCCCGGCCCTGCCTGCTACGGCCGCGGCGGAACCACGCCGACAGTGACCGATGCAAACGTCGTGCTTGGCTACATCGGTGGGAGCTCCGCGCTGGGTGGCGAGCTCGACCTTGACGAGAAGGCCGCCCACGAAGCGCTCACCGATCTCGCGGCCGAAGCGGGTCTCGACGACGCAACGGAGGCCGCACGCGGGGTCTATCACGTGGCGAACGCAACGATGACGCGCGCGATTCGGTCGATCACCGTCGAGCGCGGCCATGACCCTCGGCAGTTCGGGCTCGTGGCCTTTGGTGGCGCAGGACCGATGCACGCGACCGCGCTTGCTGACGCGCTTGACATCGAACGGGTCGTCGTTCCACGCGCCTGCGGCGTGCTATCAGCATATGGACTGTTGGCGGCCGACGAGAAACACGACGCTGTCCGCACCTATCGAACATCGCTTGACAATCTCGACATCAACGCCGTTGAGGATGCCTACGACGACCTCGCTGCAAGTGTTAGAGCGGACGCGTCCGATGCAGGAACTGTTCGCGTTGAGCGGGCGGCGGACTGTCGATACGCTGGCCAGAGCTTCGAACTCACGGTGCCCGCGGGCGAACCAATAGACCCAGCGGCGCTCGAAGAGCGCTTCCAAGCGGCCCACGACACCGCCTATGGCTATCGGATGGACGATGCGGTCGAACTCGTCACGCTACGGACGACTGCAACCATAGAGCGTGAACCAACGACCCCCGCTTACGCTGGTATGGGGACTCCACAGAAAGAACGCCGAACAGCCGGTTTCGGTGATGAGCGACACGAAATTCCGGTCTATGATCGTGAAGCGCTCCCAGCCGATTATGAACTGACTGGACCGGCGATTCTCGAACAGAACGAAAGTACCGTCGTTGTACCACCGTCATGGGGCGGAACGGTCGGAACCGATGGAACGCTCGTCCTCGAAAGGGGTGATGAGACATGAGTAATAATGAATCAGACCTCGACGCGGTAACACTCGAAATTATCCGCAATCAACTCGAAGGCGTCGCCGAGGAGATGGGCGAGGTGCTCATCACGAGCGCATACTCGCCGAATATCAAAGAGCGCCGGGACTGCTCGACAGCGCTGTTCGACGCAGATGGACGGCTCATCGCACAGGCCGAGCATATTCCCGTGCATCTCGGCGCGATGCCCGAGGCAGTCGATGCCGTTCTCGACCACGATCCCCAGTCGGGCGATGTGTTCGTGCTCAACGACCCCTTCGCCGGTGGCACACACCTTCCCGACATCACGATGGTCTCACCGATTACCCTCGACGAGACCGAGAGTGCTGAAGGCAGTGGGGAAATCGTCGGCTATGCGGTCTCACGTGCGCATCACGCGGACGTGGGTGGAATGACGCCTGGCAGCATGCCGGCCGGGGCGCGTGAAATCCAACAGGAGGGACTTCGTCTCCCACCGACACGCCTCGTCGACAACGGTGAAATAAACGCGAACGTCCGGAAACTGATCCTCGCGAACGTTCGAAATTCCCGCGAGCGCTGGGCGGACTTGCGCGCCCAGATCGCGGCCAACGAACGCGGCGGCGAACGGCTTCGAGCGCTGCTCAACGAACACGGTCGGGACGAACTCCTCGCGGCGTTCGATGCGGTTATCGATTACTCGCGCAAACGGGTCGAAACCGAACTCGCTGAACTCCCCGATGGGACGTGGGAGGCAAACGATGTACTCGAAGGCGACGGTGTGACCGACGCAGAGATACCCATCGCGGTGACCGTCGAACTCGATGGTGGGGAAGCGAGCGTTGATTTCGCTGGCACTGCAGAGCAGGTCGCGGGCAACCTGAACGCGCCGTTGGCGGTGGCCAAAAGCGCGGTATATTTCGTTGTCCGGTGCGTGACGGACCCAGAGATACCGCCGAACCAAGGGTGCTATGAACCGATCTCGGTTCATGTCCCGTCGGGATCACTGTTGAACCCCGAGTCGCCAGCCGCCGTCGTCGGTGGCAACGTCGAGACGAGCCAGCGCGTGACCGACGTCACCTTCGCCGCGCTCGCCAAAGCTGCGCCCGAGGTGGTGCCAGCGGGCGGTCAGGGGACGATGAACAATCTCACCATCGGCGGCCGAACGGATGATGAGGACTCGCCCGAAGAGTTCTCCTACTACGAGACCATCGGCGGTGGCTTCGGCGCACGTCCAAGCAAAGATGGAATGGACGGCGTACAGGTAGGAATGACGAACACGCTAAACACTCCTGTGGAAGCGCTCGAAGCGGCCTATCCACTCTCCGTCGAGCGCTATGCACTACGGCCGGGCAGCGGTGGGAGCGGGCGGTATCGTGGTGGATTGGGCATCGAGCGGTCCGTGACGCTCGGCACCGATGCGACCGTCTCCTTGCTCACCGAACGCCGCCGAACCGCGCCGCGTGGCATCGCCGGTGGTGAGGACGGCGCGACCGGCGAGAACCTCATTGACGACGAGCCGGTGCCAGCAAAGACGACTCGCGAGGTCGAAGCCGGAACGACGGTGACCGTCCGCACGCCAGGCGGCGGCGGTCATGGCGATCCCGACGAGCGCGACGGGGCACTCGAAGAGCGCGACCGTGTGGACGGCAAGACGGGCACGGAGGACCAGTCATGAATGGCTGGCGCGCTCGGATTGGACTTATTGTCCCCTCCTCGAACACGACTGCTGAGTCGGAGCTTTCGACAGCCGCTCCGGCAGGAGTGAGCGTTCATGCCGCTCGAATGCCGCTGGAAAAAGTCAATGCAGACGATCTTGATACGATGGCAGACCGTGCGATCGAGTGTGCAGAGCTACTGAGGCACGCTGATGTCGATATCGTAGCCTATGGGTGTACGACAGGAAGTCTCCTGCATGGGCACGGCTTTGACGCCGAGCTGGAAGCGGAGATCGAGGCGACGGCCGACTGTCCGACGGTGGCAACTGCACTCTCGGTTGAGCGCGCTCTCGATGCGCTAGGCTGTCAACGTATCGCTCTCGCAACACCATACGTGAAAGACCTCACACGACGTGAAGTCGATTATCTCGAAGAGAGCGACCGTGAGGTCGTAGCAGTTGACGGTCGAGAGATCAAAGCGAACACGGATATCGGCTCACTCACGCCTGAAGACGCCTACCGACAGGTCAAAGCGCTTCTCGCGGACGTTGACGAACCTGATGGCATCTTCATCTCGTGTACGAACTATCCATCTCTGTCGGTAGTGAATACACTTGAAGCCGATCTCGAACTACCGGTTGTCACCAGCAACTCAGCGACAGCGTGGGATGCACTGCGGACAGTCAACATTGAGGTCGAAAACATTCCCGGTCGACTACCCAACCTTATCGATTGATCATGCCAACAACTGACCCTACCGAAACCAAGACCGAGACGATTGAGAGCACAACTGATTCAGAGTCACCACTGGCGACAGCTCGCCGACAGTTGGAACGAGCAGCCGCTCAGGTTGACATTGATCCGGATGTCGTTGAAAGGCTAAAACATCCAAGTCGAGTACAACGTGTCTCTGTTCCGTTGCGCCGCGATGACGGGTCCCTCGATGTGTTTACTGGATTCCGCGCCCAGCACGATGATGTCCGTGGCCCGTACAAAGGTGGTATTCGCTATCATCCCGAAGTGAGCGCCGACGAGTGTATCGGCCTCTCGATGTGGATGACGTGGAAGTGCGCGGTAATGGACCTCCCGTTCGGTGGCGGGAAAGGCGGCGTCACTGTTAATCCAAAGAACCTTTCGACGTCCGAACACGAACGGCTTACCCGCCGGTTCGCTGAGGAACTCCGGGATATTCTCGGTCCCAAACACGACGTGCCAGCACCGGATATGGGAACTGGCCCGCAGACAATGGCGTGGTTCATGGACGCGTATTCAATGCAGCAGGGTGAGACGACGCCAAGTGTTGTTACCGGCAAACCACCAGTCATCGGTGGCTCTTATGGACGAGAAGAGGCTCCGGGTCGGTCGGTTGCCATCATCACACGCGAGGCCATCGACCACTACGGTTGGAGAATTGGCGAGACAACCGTGGCTGTCCAGGGGTTCGGCAGCGTGGGCGCGAACGCTGCCCGCCTGCTCGACGACTGGGGAGCCTCGGTGGTTGCCGTCTCTGATGTCGACGGCGCGATTCATGATCCAGAAGGGCTTGATACACGCGATGTCGAGGGTCACAATGAGCGACCGGGAATGGTTTCAGGCTACGACGCACCAGAAACGCTCTCGAATGCACAGTTGCTTGAACTCGACGTCGACGTGGTGATTCCGGCAGCCGTCGGAAACGTCCTCACCGCCGACAACGTAGATAGCGTGCGTGCGGACCTGATCGTCGAAGGAGCCAACGGACCCACCACGTTTGCCGCCGATACCGTCCTCGAGGAACGCGATGTCCCGGTGATTCCAGATATTCTCGCAAATGCAGGCGGAGTGACTGTGTCGTACTTCGAGTGGCTCCAAGATATTAATCGTCGTCAGTGGTCGCTTGACCGCGTTCATGAGGAACTGGAAGACGAGATGATAAACGCGTGGTCGTCCGTCCGCCAAATCGTCGATGAGCAGGACATGACATGGCGTGACGCCGCCTACGCCCTTGCACTCTCGCGAATCGGCGACGCAAAAGAGACGCGCGGACTCTGGCCGTAGTGCCGGCTTTCACCGAATTAGCACAAACGAGACGCTCATTTTGTCTTTCTCCTATTAATTTCATGTGATGTTGCGAAGATACCTCCATAATGCACAGGTTTCACTCTTATGTGTACTGAAAGAAGTGTCCGAGGCTCGCTGGGAACGGGCTTCTGGGAAACTTATCCGAATATTTTCATAAACCGGTGGAGGAATCGGCGTTCAGGACAGTGCCGCTGCTCACGACCGAGCAATCCCAGGGAAGCGAAAGGGTTAGTCGGGTGGGTTGATGCCGTAGCTCTTCTTGGCAAACGTCAGGAACGAGTTCGCCGTGATCGCCGGCTTGTCCCCGACCTCCCCGTCCATCTCCAGCTGTACGAGGATGTTCACGAGTCGCCAGCAGTTGTACAGCACGCAGGCGAACGCGAAGTTAAAGTACCGGAACCGGTGGTCGGGCGACTGCGTCTCCGCGAGGAACGTCTTCAGCTTCTTGAAGCCGTTCTCGATGCCCCAGCGCTGCTTGTACCGGGCCATCAGCCGCCCGATCTGGTGTTTCATCTCCCACTCGTCGGCGGGCTCGACGTCCACCCATAGAAGATTCGTCTCGAAGGGCACCGTCGGCGCTTCGACACGCGCCGGCTCCTCAATCTCCTCCTCGTCGGCGACTTCGTTGAGGAGGTTGCTCAGCGGCGAGTCGCCGTCGCGGTCCTCCGAGAGCGGCGTGGCGTCGCCGACGTCCTCGAAGTCCTCGATGAGTTCCTGTCGAATTGTCACGTCCGTCCCATCGTCGTCTTCCTCTTCGCGTTCCCACTCGCGTTTTGGGAGGTAGACCGCCTTCCGAGTCGGCCCGTCGTCCAGTCGCTCTTGCTCCACTACGTCGAAGTCTTTGTCCTCGCTGGCGAGCTTGGCGATCTGGTGCTCGTGGTCGCTACTGGACCGCACGACACCGGGGTTGAGGTAGTGGACGTCGTGTTTCTCGCAGGCGTCTTTCACGCCGTCAAGCGCGAACTCACGGTCCATCATCACCAAATCGAGTCCGGGGACGATGTCGGTCGCGCCGTCGAGGAGATCGTCCACGATGTCCGCCCGCTTCCGCCCACGAACAACCGGGACGGCATCAAGGATCAGCGGGACGTCATGGCCGACGAGTTTGATGACTGCCCACTGGAAGAACGGCCCGTCGTCGCCCTTATACCCGAGAATCCACGGCTCCTGATTCTGTCCGCTGCTATCGCGTTCAACGTGGCCACTCCACGGGTTGCCCTTCGTGAAGTCGATAGCCGCCATCTGCTTGCGTCCCATCTTGTCCTTCGACTTCGCCCGCGCAACGAGTGTCCGACCAGTATTCTGGAGCATCGTTCGGATGCGCTCAACGCCGAGCGTCTTCGTCTGTAACCGGTGGGAGTCGCCCGACGGCGTCTTCCGCCGGGTCGATTCCTCAGCGAAGTTTCCGGCACCGTCGTGCGGGTGCATATCCGACCGCATCCCGAGGTAGGCCTGCTGTTCCCAAAACGCGCCTTCCGGGATCGAAGCGTTGCCAGCGCGGTCGAGGTGGAAGCAGTCCTCGACGATAGGCTTCACGCCCTTCCAGACCTCGCGGGCCTTTTCGCGAGCGAGTGTGTCCTTGCTCTTCGAGTTCGTCACCGTCTTGGTCGGCTGGTCGGGCAGGAACTCGGGCTCGGGCGCGGGGATGTCGTGGTAGCGGGCGATATCCACGACGACCTCGGCGGCGTCTCGTACCGCGTCCTGTACCTCGGAGAGTCGGTACTCCCACGCCCGCCAGAGGGTGGACTGGTCGGGGATACCGTCGAAGCCCAGCTGGGTGCAGAGGAACGGCTTCTGTTTGAGATAGCGCCAGAGTGCTTTCTCGTTCTTCCAGCCTTTCACGCACCGTAGGACGTGAGCGCGGAAGACGGCTTCCCAAGGCTTCGGTTGGCCTTGTTCGTGGTCGTAGGAATCGTAGAAACGGAGGTAGCAGGCGGGGATTTCGGCGACGAGGTTTTCGAGCGTGACCGAGCGGTCGTGTCGGACCTGTTGTTCACGCGGGTAGGTCTTGAGGACGCCATCGACCATCTCCCGGAACGTCATATCGAAGGATCGCGCTTCCACGAGGTCGCCGGTATTCGTGCCAAAGAGGCCTTCTACGTCGTAGTCTTTGGGTGTGGATTCGTAGCCTGCCCTGTCGAGACGCCTCGCCGGACCGAGGCGCTTCCACCGTGACCCCGTCGGGGCCTGTCCCGCGCGTACTGTCACTACTCAAAAATTACACAGATTCGTATATAAACCTCCAGAGTGACAGAAGTTGCAAGAGAGGGTTCTTTACTCAGGGTTCTTCCTGAAACCATAAACGGCTAAATCGATACGTAGGTCTGGGAACTGATTGTTGGAGAAACTGCCAGTTCCAATAGATGTATCACCGAGCCTGCCTGCATACAGGGCGCGTATCAGTCACGCGATAATCACAGTCCCAGTGTGCAGTTCAGGTAGAGTACGTATCGATTAGCAGTAGCCCAATGAATGTTAGTATATTCTCAAAATCGACAGACAGCTACTCGTGCCCGGCGACCGGCAGTAGTTCGTAGGGCTCCTCAAGATACTCCATATCAGAGTCAAGCAGGTCGAAGTCAAGCGCTTCGACTGCATCCTCCAGATGTTCGACGCTCGCCGTTCCAACGATGAACGCGTCGAACGCATACCGAAAAATCGTTGGTACGAGGGAAGAGACGGGGCCGAGAGTTCAGGTATCGAATTCTGTTTCGCTCTGCTGTTTTACAGTCTCTGGATCATGATGATCTATGAAGAACGTTTCTCCTTCGTTCAGCTCCGAGATGGCACCCATATCTTCGGAACTCAATTCGAAGTCGAAGACGTCGAAGTTCTCGGCGATCCGTTCCTCGTGAACAGATTTCGGAATCGCCACGATTTCTCGCTGAATCAGCCATCGAAGAGTCACCTGCGCGGCGGTTTTCCCGTATTGGTCACCGATGGAAGTCAGGACATCATGCTCGAAGATGTCGTTCTGCCCTTCAGCAAACGGTCCCCAGGATTCGTGCTGGATATCGTACTCGTCCAGGAAGTCAGCGTCTGCGGTTCGCTGGTAGAAGGGGTGGGTCTCGATCTGATTGACCGCAGGGACGACATCGTTGTGGACGATTAGATCCATCAAGCGGTCAGGATAGAAGTTGCTGACCCCGATCGCTCTTATTTTGCCTTCGTCGTACAAGTCCTCCATCGCCCGCCACGAACTATGTACGTCGCCGAATGGCTGGTGGATCAGATACAGGTCCAGGTAGTCAAGCCCCAGACGCTCCAGTGACCGTTCGAACGCGTCCTTCGTGCTCTCATAGCCAGCATCCTGTATCCAGAGCTTCGTTGTGACGAACACATCTTCTCTCGGTACATCGCTCTTCTCGATGGCGTCGCCGACGGCTTCCTCGTTCTCGTAGGCTGCGGCGGTATCTATCAGCCGATACCCGGTGTCGAGCGCCTCCGAGACGCTCTGTTCACACACGTCGAAGTCGTCGATCTGGTACGTGCCGAATCCGAGAATCGGCATCTCCACGCCGTTGTTGAGTTGGACTGTCTTCATGGTTTAGCGTTCGGGTGTTGTATTCAGTATTCTACGTAGTTCGCGTGTCTGTACGCCTACGGCTGCACCTGGTCCGTCGGTCGGACTAGAACCTCGTTAATGTCCACATGCTCCGGCTGGGTCACGACGAACGTGATCGACCGGGCAATATCGTCAGGCCGGAGTTGCCGCATCGATTGATTGAATTCCTCTACGTTCGACTTGAGTTCTTCATCGGGAATGCCTTCCAAGAGTTCAGTATCGACAGCGCCCGGCTCAATTGTTGCGACGCGGATACCCTCAGCGGCAACGTCGCGCCGAAGTGCCTCACCGAATCCAGCGACTCCGGCTTTCGCCGCCATGTAATGCGAACTGTTCTCCATCGGGAATCGTCCGACAACCGAAGACAGATTCACGATGTGCCCATTGCCCTGGGCCAGCATCTCGGGAACGACGGCGTGAGTGAGCGTGATGAGCCCATCGAGATTGACATCGATGGTATCGTGGAGCGTCTCGCGGTCTGCATCCGCGATATGCGTCAGTGGCATATACCCCGCGTTGTTCACGAGGATGTCGATGCGACCATATTCGTCGGTCGTCGTTTCAACGAGGTTGTCGATTGCCTCGTCATCGGTAATATCGGTCGGAGCGACGAGTACCTCGCCGTCTTCGTCCTCAATCTGAGCCGCGAGATCGTCGAGTTCATCTTGACGTCGAGCAGCAAGTACGACACTGGCACCGCGCGACGCCAGAGACTTGGCCGTTGCTTCACCAATCCCGGATGATGCACCCGTGACGATCGCAACCTGTCCATCCAGTTCAGAACCGAAATCTGCTGCCATCAACCGAAACGAGGGAGGTGAAAGGATTGGATTTGATGCTAACTGGAAAGGGTGTTTAAGTACCGGTCTTACCGAACGCAGCGCTGGTTCGTCGGGTCCGACAGGTACTCGATCTCCGATTCCACGAAGCCGATTTATAGCGCCTCAACGGTGGCTTAGGTGTGCTCGACGATCAGTCGCTGGTTTCGCGTGGCAGTATCTTGACGGTGGCAGAGCGGGCGTGCTCGCTGACCATCGATTCGAGGTATTGGCTCCCCTCGTACTTCTCGCAGTAGGCCACATCGATGCGGTCGAGAATCGGTCCATCGACTGGCTCGAATGTGATCTCCTTCGTCATACCGGCGGCCTCGATTCGCCCCGCGTTTTCTCGGGCTGCGCCCTGATACCAACTGGAATCCTGGCCGTTGTAGGCACGCACATAGAGGACGTCGTCGACCCGGACGGACCAGATTCACGTTGGAGTGCCGTACGTCTCACCGTCCTCTCGGAAGGGTGCGATGTACCGGTCATCGGGTTCAGCAATCTCGCTCAGTTCGGCTTCTGGCCATTCAGCCATGGGTGATCGCTCCTCAAAATTGGTGGATCACACTCGGGTGACAGCCCAGCTGTAATGTCGTTGGATTAGCTCTCTGACTCCGGGTCGTATTCCTCGTCGGTGACGTGGTCTAGCCAGGTGACGACCTCCCCATCCTGCTCCTCCTGGATGGCGATGTGCGTCATCGCGTTGTCTGGCGTCGCGCCATGCCAGTGTTTCTCGCCGGGTGGAAACCAGACTACGTCGCCCGTTCGAATCTGCTCGATTTCGCCGCCGTCACGTTGCACGAGGCCACAACCGCTCGTCACTATCAGCCGCTGTCCGAGCGGATGGGTATGCCACGCAGTGCGAGCATCTGGTTCGAACGTGACGCTCGCCGCCGCTGCGCGAGCCTCATCTTGCGGGTCGAACAGGGGGTCGATCCGGGCGTTCCCTGTGAAGTACTCGTCGGGTCCTTCGGTGGAGGGTTGCGAACAGCCGCTGGTGATATCCATGGATTGTACCCACGCTTCAGTTAGGTGTCGTGTGACTTGGTTTCGATGCTATCTGGAAATGGTGCTTAAGTGTTCCTGTGTGTCAAGTGAGGAGGTGAGGAGCTGGCGCTCGCCGCGCCGGAGGAGACTCGACAGGGATGGTTGTGAGATGTCTAACTCCTCGGCGAGTTCCGCAGCCGTCACTTGGCGCGGGCTCTCGTAGTAGCCACGAGAGACGGCGAGCGTCAGAGCCTCGCGTTGGCGGTCGGTGAGTCTATCATCGGCTGTGGCGTCGTTGGACGAGGATTGGTCGGATGTGATGGAGATGAGGTCGAGCGAGATGCCGTGGTTCTGAAACGTGGTGTGGAAGTCGTGAAACGTCTCGTAGTCCGGAAATTCCTTCGTTTCGTGCCAGCCCTCGGGCGTGATCGTCGTCGATTTCATCTTCACCGCATCGAAGCGTTCAGGGTCAAAGGCCGGAGAGATCGAGTCATCGAGTTCGACGGTGAGCTTGTAGACGGTTGTGTCACCCCGTTTACCAAGCGGGATCACCGTTACGACTTCGTCGAATGCTGCGAGTTGTGCTTCGGAGACGTCATCCTCGGCGTCGATCTCAACGATGAACACCCGAGCGTCTGGTTCAATACAGAGGGCGTGAGAGCACACGATCTCGTCGGGCGGGAGTGTCGCCGGGATACTGACGAGTGGGAGGGCGGATGACTGAAGTCGGAATTCGGTTGTGATCGTCATTGTGTGGAATCACGCATTGCGCACGGTTAAGCATCCGGACGCCGCAGGTGGGTGACGCTGTCACAAATGAGACAGTCCCACATCATGACGGGTAATCAACTCTCTTTGCGGTACGTTCATCCACTGAGTCGGTCACGGCTCTTCTGCCAAGAATCAGAGATGTTCGACCGGTTTCGCTCCATCGTTCACTCTAGTTAGCGGCTGTTTCAGTTATCCTCATTGATCCCAAAAAGGGGATTCTACGTAGTGAAGTCGGCGTATCTGAGAAATTTCATTATCACGCCAGTTCCCACGTCCGTAACAAGGTTGAACAGATTGAGGAAGACCTGGAGGTACTCAAGGAGAACCACGATGCCCTCGGCGACGAGCTCCGAGAGATCATCTGCGATGACAGTAACGACTGAATTCTTCTTTGCGTTCTGAGAGAAACCAAGGGTTCACCTGTGAGTGGGGCTGCGAGAGAACCCTCAGACAGATGAATAGTCCCCGCTGAACCTGTGCATTATTCCCCATCTTCGCAACACCAGTTTCATTAAAGGATAAACACTGTACTTGTTTAGCGTAGCTCCTTCGTTGATGCCTCTGCTTCTGAAGTCAGGCAGGTTGTTTTGTCATTTATGGCTGTAGCCGAAATTTATATGGAGAGTCCAGATCTCGCGATGGGTCTGCATAACGACTCAACCTATCTGACTTCAGATAATGTCCAAAGATTTGATATTAATGATGGTGTCGTCAAGGCGCAACAGTACGAGTTAGCCCGGAAAAGGACAGTCTCTCGGCTCTGACTTAGACCGACCAGTTACAGTCGCTCGTGGAGCAAGCCGTGGAACTGTTCGATTTTCTTGACCGGAACCGGCTTTGTGAGATAGCTAACGGCGACGAAGATTGCGACGTTGACAATGAGCGCGAGGAAGACACCTCGGATTCCCATCGGTGCGAGGGGGTTCGCGACGACTCCTAGCTCCAAAACGAAGATTAGGGGGATCCCCACGAGAGGTGCGAGAATCGCCGCCTCGTTGGACGCGCGAGGCCATGCTACCGCACCGAACGTGAGCGGGAGAAGTTGCACGGTGAAGCCAGCAGCGAATACAGCCAGAGGAACGATCAATCCCTCGTAGAATAGTGCGGCGCTCGTGGCGATGACGGCGAGTCCGAGTATCAGCACATAATTGAGGTTTAGTTCCTTGTCGTCATCCATGTCTTCTACTAAGATAGCGTGGACGAAATCCTTCCCGAATGTAACGGAAAACGCATGCATGTAGGAATCGCTCGTAGAGACGATCGCGGCAAGGATGCCGACGAGGAACAGAACGGCAATCGGGATAGGAAGTATCTCGAACGCAAGGAATGACGAAACGAAGTCTGGGTTTGCGATATCTGGGAAGATGATTTTCCCATACAGCCCCATCAAAAGGAGGCTCATGTCGATAATGAGGAACAAAACGAGCAATCCGACTGCTATACTGGCGAAATTCTCCTTTTTGTTCGATCCGTAAAATCGGAACCACGCCGCCGGAGCCATCAACGAGAGGCCGACGAGTAATCCGATTCCCGTTCCGTAGACGTTCGTCGGTGGGAATGCTCCGACTGGTCCTGGGATAGTAAGTAGGTCTGGGTTGGTCTCGCTTATTCCTATGAACAATTCTTGGATCCCACCAGCATGAAGAATAATTCCCGCGGAGAAGGCCATAAACGCGATTATTTGGACGGCTCCGTTGAACGTATCGAACCAGGCGATGCCTCGCACACCCGTGAATATGACGTGGAGTGATACGATTCCCGTAATCAATAGTATCCCGATTTCGACGGAGAGTAGCCCTCCGGAAAGGACGAAGATCAGAATACCGCCTGCTGTGAACTGCGCGACGATGTATGCCACGCTGAAAACTACACTGATAAACACCGTGTAGACCCGAATGGTGTCACTCTGGTAGTACTCTCCAAGCAGTTCACCGGGAGTACTGAAACCGTACTCGTTACCGAGGATCCAGATCCGTCGGCCCAAGTACCAAATTAATATCGACGCCAGACAGAACCCAAGTATCACAGAAGTGATGAACCCCGCGCCAACGGTATGTATCGTGCCTGGGAATCCCGCCATGCCCACACCACTAGAAACCGATGCAACCAGCGTAAACGTGACCACTACCCACCCTAACGTGCGTGAAGCGACCGAGAAATCCACGAGATCACCGGTGGATTTCTTTCTCGCAAAGTGAGAGGTGAGAAGGAATCCAACCACGTAAAGTCCGACAGTGACAAGGATAATCGGGAAATTCTCTCGAATGATATCCACGGTCTCCGGCGGGACGATCTGTAGCGGTGTGTTGAACATCTATGCGGCCTCCTCAGGCTTCTGACTGTCGGATTCAGTTGGTGTTCGTCGTTCTCCTTCCGACGCGGCTTTTTCCCGAAAGCGAATGTGAAGTAGACCCAGGATGTACGCACCGGCGATTAGCAGCGTCAACACTACCAAAATCGGTATGTTCCCGATCAAAATCGCTTCCCTCCCAAGAGTCGCTATAGCTACGTAGAAGACGACCGGTATCGCGGTGAAATACGCGAATAATTGCCAACCGTACCGATTTTTGGGCAAAATCGAGTACTCCGGCAGGTCCGAGGCGTCAGTTCGTTCTTCCTGAAGCCAGTCTTCGTTCCAAGCCATGATTCACAGTGCCACGTTACCGCCTCGCTTGGAGTAAGTAGTGTTGGCATGTGGAAGTGAGTTTATAAGCTACGTTTCTTACGGTAGCTCGATCGTGTTCACCTTCTCGCACCCGTATCCGCTCCTAAATGTAATATTCGGCAACACTATTTGCGATTTTGTTCTCAGCTCGTCGGAGATGCTCTTCGACTGTTCGCCGGTCGATTCCGAACTGTTCCGCGATCTCGTCGGTCGTGGTGTCTCGAGGGATTTTATAGTAGCCGAGGTCACGGGCCTCGAGAAATACTTCCTGCTGACGTGACGATAGGTTTGGTAGTATTTCGTTACGGGTTATTAGCGGGGAACTGTGATTGAAATCCTGGACTTCCTTTTTATTGATAATCTCGACGCGATAGTCGTCGCTAAGTGCCTGAAAGAGATCGGTAAGACTCTTCGAATCGAGTGTCACGACGCGAGAGAATTTTGCACCATCGCGGTATCGAAGGGGAGGTAACAAGAGACAGTTATGGCGGTTTAAGTGTTCTATGACACTATCGTCCGTGATTTCTATCAGGCATTCCCCTGTGATGATTAGGAGTTCATCTGTTGTTTCCAACGCTTGTTGGATGCCGACGATTTCTTCAATCTCTTCGCGAATTAGGTCGCGATCGTCTCCACGTACACGGAGTAAATCGCAGTGGTTGTTGCACCAGACCTCAAAAGATACGTTCCGCCGATGAGTCGTCTCCGTGTACTGACCGCCTTCTGCCAATCTGAACGTCACCTCATACATGATATCGTATAACATAGGTCATCTGGCCACCAAAACCATTCGGTTCACTAACCGTGGTTAGTCTCAGTTAGCATCTGTACGAACGGTTATCATTCAGCAATTGTTAAGAGAGTTTCATTTGATAGATTGTATGGATAATATGGCACCTTCCGCTAGGGTACGACACCTACTTACCATTCATCTCGGTACATTGGTTTAGTATGTACACTCGAGAGTGGACGATCAGGTTCGGGGATGTTGATATGTTTCAGATCGGCTTCTATCCCCGGTTGATGAGCGAAGTCCGACGGACTACCGAACGCTTCATGGAGTCACTCGGCTATCCGTTTCGGGAGCTAATTGACGAACAGAAGTTAGGTTTGCCGATCATAGAAGCCGGTATCGAGTTCGAAAATCCGGTTGTTGCCGGCGATACGCTCACGCTTACAGTCACTCCGACTGTGGGAGAGACGAGCCTTCGATTCGAGATTGAAGCGAGACATGCGGACGGTACGACGGCCTTTACTGCATTCGAACAGCGAGTCTGTTTACCTGTCGGTGGCGACGAAACCGTCCCTCTTCCTGAGGACGTTCGACGAGTGCTTGGAGGCTCTCGGAACGAATCAACGGACGGAAACGAACGATAGTCAGTTTCCGCGCGTAGCCCTTAGAGTCACATCTCCCAGAAAGTGGCTGGTTTAATGACACCGGCGCTTGCTCACTATTCTTTTATAATATTCTTCGGCGCACTCGTTGGATACGTCTACCATGACAAGTAGAGACAACGGATTGAAAGTGCAGTCGTGGGATGCGATTCTAGAAACCCACGAACGGCTGTTGCAAGATCAGGTCATGTACCTTGCTGAGGAATCGAACTACTATAGCCGGAAGTTCGACGAGTGGGAGGTAGACCCGGGTGATATCCAGACTCTCGACGATCTTTCACAGATCCCGTTTACGACGAAAGACGACGAGCGTCGATGCCAGGGTAAGACGACTTCCAACAGGCCACTCGGCGATCACCAAGCCGTCGATACTACCGATCTCAATCTCACGCTCTCATCATCGGGAACGACCGGGAAGCCGACCTATTTCGGACTGACCAAGCAAGACCGGGACGGGTGGGAAACGTTAGTCGCGAGAGCTGCCAAGACAATGGGTGTCCGGGCTGATGACACCGTAGTCCACGCTATCGGCCGACCGATCGTTCCTGGCGGCCTTCCCTACATCAACGGTTTCGCAAAGCTCGGGGCAAACGTGGTCCCTGCAGGTGGCGGGAGTAGCGAGCAGCTTCTCGCCGTCCTCCAAGACCTTTCGCCGGATGTTCTCCACTCGACGCCATCCCACCTCGAGTACCTTATCGAACGCGCTCCAGATATTCTCGACCACGGTCTCGACGAACTTGGTATTCGTCTTCTCATCGGTGGCGGCGAGCCAGGTCTCGGAAACCCCGAAGTTCGTGAGAAGATTCGCACTCAGTGGGGTGTCAACGGTGTCCGTGACGTGATGGGTCTCGGTGATATTTCCGGAGCGGTCGCGGCGGAGTGCCAGGCAGAGCAAGGAGCACACTTCGTGGCGCATGAACGAGCTCATCCCGAGCTGATCGATCCAGAGACTGGAGAGCAGAAATCTCTTGAAACCGGGGCAGAAGGCGAACTCGTATACACACCACTTCTTCGAGAAGCAACGCCGCTGTTGCGCTTCCGTTCCGGTGACTATGTGCGAGTTCTTGGGATGGACTGTACCTGCGGTCTAGCCACGCCACGCCTTCGCGTGGTCGGACGATCCGATGATATGCTAATCTACAAGGCTAAGAACGTCTATCCCGAGGCGATTCGCGAAGTAGTTGTCGAGGTCGAGGGCGTTACATCCCGGATGAAAATCGTCCTTCCCCACGAGGGGAAAATCCAATTCACGTCACCACTTCCCGTCCGAATTGTCAGAGACGAAACCACCTCTCGCAACGATGACGAAATCATCGAGGAACTCACCTCTACCGTCAGAAACAGACTCAGTGTACGGATCGATCCTACTCTCGTCTCGTCGAGTGAAATCGAACCGTCCCAGTACAAAACTGATCTCGTCGAAGTTGCGGACAATGAGGAGTGCTAACGCACTATGCCAAACCGTCCGATCGACGAACTGAAATCGATGATCGGAAGATCGGAAGATATCGTGGACGAAATGCGAATCGAAGCTGGCAAAGTCACTGAGTTCGCTCACGCGCTTGGGTGCGAAGACCCAGTACACTACGAGCAAGATGCTGCGCAATCAGCGGGCCTACAGTCGATTCCGGCCCCCATTACGTTCCTCCGGACGTCGGTTTTCCCACGCTACCGGCGCGAGGGTCCAGACCACGATCCCGTTTTTGACCTGGGATTCGACAAACGACGCGAGGTACACGGTGAGCATTCGTTCAGATTCGAACGGCCGATCTATGTCGGGGACACCCTTTCCGCAAGTGCCACGCTCGTAGACGTGTATCAACGGGAATCCTCCGGCGAAGGGGTGTTGACGTTTGCAGTCCAGGAAATAAAATACCGGGATGAAGATGGTGAGACCGTCGCGACGGAACGAATGACCGTCATTGAAGTTCCAACAACTGACGAAGACGAGGGAGGACGATGAGTTTCGATTCGCTAGAAGACGCAGTTGAAGTTGGTGATGAGGGGGCAAGGATAACCGTCGAAGACATCAGCCGTGCAACCTTCGTCAGATACGCGGGTGCGAGCGGGGACTTCAACCCGCTTCATTACAATGATGAGTACGTCCGGAACGCGGGTTACGACGGCGTGTTCGGTCAAGGAATGTTCGTCGCGGGTATCGTGTCACGCGTCGTCACGCAGTGGTTCGGCATCGAAGGAGTCTCTACGTTCGACATCCGATTCACCGAAAAAGTCCTTCCGGGAGAGACGATCCATGCGTTCGGGGTCGTAGAGGAAGTACAGGAAACCCCCGACGCTACCACTATCGAACTCGCGCTTACTGCAGAGACCGACGACGGTACCGAGCTTGCAACGGGAACCGCTACAGTCACTTTCGGAGAGTCGAGTCTGTAATATCGTGCTAATCTACCGATCCTGAAACTCGGGATCCCTTCCCTCAAGGAACGCCTGCTTTCCTTCTTGGAAATCAGGGTGGTCAGCGACCGTTCGAGCGAGGTCTACGTCCCACCGCATTCCCTCGATTACCGGCCTGCTGAATGCTTCGTTCGTCGATCGAAGCGTCGCCTCGATGCCTGTCGGCGAGTTCGAACTGATAGTCTTAGTGAGTTCGTGAGCGGTGTCCATAACGGCAGGAGGTTCTACGGCACGGTTCACTAATCCCCACGATGCCGCCTGTTCTCCGGAGATTAACCGGCCAGTGAGCATAAGTTCCTTTGCTCGCGCCGTCCCGATTATACGCGAGAGAAACCGCGTCCCTCCGGCGCACGGAAATATTCCCACCGTCGTTTCCGGCAGTCCGAGGCTCGCGTTCTCGTCGGCAATACGGAGGTCGCAGGCGAGAGCCAGTTCGAGTCCACCACCGACTGCTGCGCCCTCAATGGCGGCGATATACGGAATCGGTGATGTGTGAATCTTTTCGATTGCATCGACCGATGCCGAAACCTCCTCGATGAATTCGTCCGGTGATTGCTGTAAATCACCTCCAGCACTGAACGTGTTTTCCGCACCTCGGACGATGACCGCTCGAACGTCCGTCTCGTTCAAGTTCGCTACTGCCTCGGTGAGATCGCGGGCCAGCGTCTGGGACAGCGCATTTTTCTGTTCGGGCCGATTTAGCACAATTTCCGCTATACTATCATTCATTTCTACCGCGATCACATCACTCTCTACTGGCATACTGCTGTCAACGGTGGTCCACAAGGTAAAACGTAGACCGCGATAGCGAGGGAGCTTTATCTAATCGGGCAGCTGTGTTGAATCGCTGTAAGGCGGTGGATTTTACCGTTTCATGGAGGTTTGATAGGGACTAGTGAAGCTGAGGTCGGTTAGATCGATTCATCATGCATAGCCACCTACGAAACTTAGACTGTCGATATATATTTCGAGCCCAGTAATGCATGAGCAATCGACCCGCCTGACTTCAGGTTCGACAGTAACATCCCAGCTTTACAAAATGTGGCTGCTCCGAGACGACTACCAGCCTTGCCGTTTGCGAATCGGTCGTCCAGGAATTGAGGAGAGAATACCTCGAAGGTGGCGTGCGGTTGGTCAACCCGGATCTGACTGTCCGTCAGCGAGACGTTCAACGCGATGGGAATCTCCAAGGGAGCGTTGGCATAGTTGCCTTGCTCAATATCGACCTCTTCGGCAGTCAGCCCACGAGCAGCGCATGAATCTACACCCCAGTAGCCGAAATCCGACCTATAAGCAAACAGGTGGTTTGTAGAAATCCAAATGCCGAACCTGTTGAACCTCCCACATTTTTGGCGTGCTTATAAGCCTACAAACAAGCGCGTACGAACAGTCTTCGCCGTGATCACTGGCCGCGACCGAATCGGCTCGTCGAGCGCGACCTTAATTAGATAGTCCGTCACCCGCCACAGGTTGTAGATCAGCGTCGACAGCGCGAAGTTGCAGAACCGAAGTCGGTAGTCCGTCGACGACGTCTTTGGCATGAGCTTCTTGATCGATTTGTACTGATTCTCGATGTCCCACCGCTGATTGTACCCGTTCACGATATTCCTGATCTCCTCTAGCTCGACATGGTCTTGGTTTGTCACGAACACCGCGAACTTTCCGTCGGCATCGTCGCTCGTACTCGGCGCATAGAGAAACAGTTAGCCCCATAAAATGGTCTTGGAGAGGGTCGCCTCGAATAAGCACTCGCTCATGGGTCCAGTTGGAAGTAATCAGGGCGGTAGTTCCAGTCGGTATCCTTTTGATTAGACCGGTTTCAGCACGCCCGAGGGTTTCTATTGAGGTTCGATAGCCTCCAATCGGGGCGGACGCTACTCCGAACGTACGGCTCTGTCTCTCCACGACTTGTGAAGTCCGTGAGGAGGTGGACAGAGTAGTGCTATGACTCCCAAAGAATCACCCCAACCTAGTCAGGGTTTACTCGAATCTGAATCCTTAGACCGATACGAATACCGTACGACTACATAGGCAAAAACACATTACACATGAGTGTAACACGGTATATATGGGTAACACGACGGACAGTACCATGGCTGGGGAGTCCACTTCCGGCCAAGAGTTCCCACTGGAGTCCGTTCTGTCCGTCTTTGAGGGTCGAACCGATCAAGCCCGGCCACTAACGGCCAACGACGTAATGGAGGAGCTGGGCTGTTCCCGACGGACGGCGCACAACAAGCTCAACGCTCTCGTCAAGCGGAACACGCTCGCTACCCGGAAGGTCGGGGCACGCGGACGGGTATGGTGGGTGCCCCTGACCGGCATCACCCGCGATGACTCTGCGAAGGAGCACGAGACATACAGGGACCCGGAAGTCAATACGGGTATCGCGGACGCCGAACTCCCAGGATCCGGCGAGACACTCGAAAAGCGGCGCGAGGCGCTCAGAGCCGCGTATGACTATCTCAGCCGGAATCCCAACGCAACCGAGTCGGAGTTTCTCGTTGAGGTATTCCCGGAACACCCCGCCGGATACAAGACCGCAGATAAGTGGTGGGAGGCGATCGAGCCAGCGCTGAGAGAACTGCCGAACGTCGACGTGAACGAGGACCGTGAACACGTCTGGCACTACGTGGGAGGATGAGATAGATGGTCGAATACCGGGCGATAGAGACCCAAACAACAGCTTCGAGGCGGAGAAACTGATCAATGAGTAGGGACCGAGAACGGACGAAACGTGAGGCTGAGACAGTGTCGGAGGACACGGTTGAGACGAACGGACCAGCGCCGTCAGATGTCTATGAATCGCGTGACGAACATCGCTATCCCACGTCAGAGTATACGCCAGTCGCATACGACAACCTAGAGGTGTCGCCGGCGACCGACGCCCATCCCGATTCGGGGACCGGTGGCAGATTCAGGACGCTCGACCTGCCGAAGGTCCCGAAACTCAAGTACGTCGTCGGACCAAGCGCGATCATGCTCGGAGCCTCGCTGGGGAGCGGCGAGACGCTGTTCTGGCCGCAACTAGTTGCCCGCTATGGCTGGTCGCTGTACTGGCTTTTCCTCGTCGGCGTCCTCGCACAGTTCGTCGTTAACACGGAGATACAGCGCTGGACGCTAGCCACAGGCGAGAGCGTCTTTCGTGCGATGGAACGACTCCACCCCCTCGTTCCGTTTGGTTTCTTGCTCGGAGGGTTCGCAAGCTTGGGCTGGCCCGGCTGGGCTGCCAGTGCGGCCAAGGTCGGTGCCGCGAGTCTAGAACTGGGAGCCATCGCCTTTGCTGGCTTCGAGCTCGCTGGGTGGCGTGTACTGGGAATCGTACTGATGGTGTTTGTTTGGCTCACCTATCAACTGACACCGCTGATGTACAACGTCGTCGAGCGACTCCAGATACTGCTGGTCGGGCTGTCGATCGCGTTCGCACTCGTGCTGTTCGCGCTTATCGGCTCGTCTGCGGAGCTTGCTCGCCTCCCCGGCGAACTGGCCGAGTTCGGTCAACAACCGCGGGTCGGGACGATCGCGATCTTGCTCGGCGGACTCGCGTTCGCGGGTGCTGGCGGATATCTGAATCTCTCACAGAGCCTCTGGGTCCGCGAGAAGGGGTACGGGATGGGGCGCTACCAGGGCCGTATCAAGAACCCCTTCGCCGGTGACGACCCCGAGACGGTCCACGAGAACGGCTTCTCCTTCCCGCCGACGGCAGTGAATCTCGAACGGTGGCGCGGGTGGTGGCGGGTCACGCAACTCGAACACCTGCTGACGTTCGTCGCTGGGCTCGTGCTCGCGACGACTGCGTTAGTCGCAATCGCTGTGACCCATGCGCCCGGAACGACCCGAACCGCGGTTGACATGTGGCTAGTCGATATCGCTCCGTCGGTCGGGCCAGTAGCCGCTTGGGTCATCTATGCGACGCTCTTCCTGGCGCTGTTCACCACGGAGTACGCCATCGTCGAGTCGTTCGTCCGCAACAGCTCCGACATTATCTATGAACTGTACGGTCGGGACATCGGCTGGCAGCTCCCGGAGCTGTTCTGGGGACTGTTAACCGCGTTTTGTGCGTGGGGTATCCTCATCCTTCTGCTCCCCGTCAATATCGGTGCATTCAGCATTCTCGTCATCGGGGCCGCGATGTCCGGACTTCTCATGTGGCCCTACATCGTTGTCGTCCAGTACATAAACGCCGTCAGGCTCCCCGAACACGTAATGCCGGGGTGGGGACGAGTCATCGCAATGTGGTTTGCGGCTGGCTTTTTCGGTTACTTCAGCGTCCTATTGGTGGGGACGTTCTTCAGCACGAATCTCGGAATCTCGGTGTTCGCCGTTGAGATGGCTATCCTTGGAAGCAGCCCCGGTGGTTATTTGCTGTGGGCAGGATACGTCGTCGTGCAGGCCTTTCTCGTCTATCGAGTCACAGTGGCGAAACTCGCAAGCGAGGGGACCGTTGCCGATTCTGAGGCTGGACAAGGGTGGTTTCCGTGAGCGGCGAGGCAGCGACCGATGATGTTTTTGTCCATCTCCACTTCGCCATGCGCGGGGCGTACCCACTTCGGCTGCTCGACTGCCTGTTCTGCGAGATGCGCGCGCTGGTCGTCGAGTACGACTATATCACCGGTGTAGGGCTCGTCGGCGGGACGCCGGCGCGCCGTGCCACCGAGTTCGCGGAGGCGGTCCGAGACGGCGGCTTGCCGGCGGCCCTGGACGCCGCTGAACGGATAATCGAGATACCGTACAGTGACCTGACGAACATCCGAATCTACGACGGAGGATGGCTCGGCCGGGAGAAAATCGTCCTCAGGCACACCGCTGGATCGTCGGTAACCGCCCGCGTCCACGCAGCGATTGATCCAGCGGCGTTCATCGACGCGCTTCGGCCGGTGGTGGAGCCGCATAGCGTGACGGTGCAGCTGGTCAGCGGAATGGGGTTACGTGACGCACTGCCGATCGTCGGCCGGAGCGGGCGGCGGAACTGATACGACCTGTCGTCGGCCACTTCCGGGATGACCGCTTGGCCGTCACAGAACACAGCGACAACAGGTCATGCGAACCAATAGCGTTCGACGTTATCACATATCGTCGCTACTCGGTGCGATCAGTTCGATCGGGTGTTTCGACGGGCGGGCGAGCAGGTCGTCGAGCTGTTCGAGACACGAGGTACCGCTGGCTACGACAGTCCGGTCGGTCGCGTTCGACGCGCGGAACTGGTCGGCCAACTCTTCGCCGACGGCCATACTCACGTCGTAGTACTCCTGCTTGTAGCCGAAACTCCCGGCCATCCCACAACACTCCACGTCGGAGGTGAGGACGTCGAACCCGAGCTGGTCCAGTATGTACTCCGTGTACTGCTCGACACCCAGTGTCCGCTGCTGACAGTGGCTGTGGTAGGCGACGCGCTCACCCTCGCCGTCCCGAAGTGTGTCGATGTCTGCGCCGTTCTCCAGACAGCCGTAGACGTATTCGAACACTTCGTAACTGTTGTTCGCAAGCGTCCGGTACTGCTCCTCGTTGAGCAGTTTTTCGTACTCACGCTGGAACAGAGCGTGGTCACTGGGCTCGATGACCACCACATCCCGTCCTGCCTCGACGTGCGGGACGAGTGCGTCGGCGACCGCTTCGGCTCGCTCGCGGGCGGTCGATATCATACCCTGAGAGAGCGGTGCGCGGCCAGACCCACCCACGTCAGGGACGCGGACGGTGACGTTGAGGGCTTCGAGTGCGCGGACGGTGGCCTTCCCGCGTTCGACGTGCACGTAATTGGTGTAGAGGTCCGGGAAGAGAACGACCTCTCGCTCCGGGTCCGCTGGCCCCTGTCGGCCGGTGACCCATGCACGGAACGTCTCCCGCTGGAACGCCGGCAGGTCCCGCCGCCGGTCGACGCCAAGTAGGCGTTCCATAACCAGCCGTGACGACACGGTGTTGGCCAGCCAGTTCGACAGCGGTGCGGTGGCGCTTCCGAGGCGGGCGAGCGTCCCGAAGTTGCCGAACAGCCGCTTCTGTGGATCCAGCCCAGACGGCTCCTCGTCGGGTACCAGTCCATCGACGAGCCAGTCCAATTCGCCGTCCTTGCCGCGATTGATGCGGTCGCGGACAACCGTGTTTATCCACGGGATATCTATCTCGACCGGACAGGCGGGCACACATCGCGAACAGCCGGTGCAGAGGTCGTTGAACTCGGCGGCGGTGTCGAGTCCCTCGACGCCAGCCTCCCAGCCAGTCGCGATTCCACCGGAGTACGTCTCGCCGCCGAAGACGTGGCCGCCGACCTGCTGGAAGTTGGCACAGGAGTTCGAACAGGCCGAACAGCGAATACAGTACAGCGTCTCCCGTAAGTCATCGTCCTCGCGCATCGCCATCCGGCCGTTGTCGATGAGTACGAGGTGAAACTCGCGGTCGTCTGGCGAGCCGAATTCGTCGGCTTCGAAGTCCATCGTCGGGGAATCGACCGGGGGCGTCAGTAGCGAGATGTAAGAGGTGATGTCTTGCCCGGTCCCCGAGCGACCGATGAGTTCGACGAACGGCTGGAGGTCTTCAACGGAGGGGACGACCTTCTCGACGCCTGCCACGGCGACATGGGTATCGGTGGCAGTGACGGTCTTACGGGCGTTGCCTTCGCTGGTGACCAGCGCTATCGTCCCGGTATCGGCTGTAATGAAATTCGCGCCCGTAACACCGACGTCGGCCGCGGCGATGTCCTCGGCCAGTTTCTCCCGGGCGAACATCGTCAGATCTTCAGCGGTTTCGGGTTGATCATCAGGATCGAACTGCTCGGTGAACAGGTCAGCGATGGCCTCCCGTGACTTGTGAATTGCCGGTGCGACGATATGGGAGGGAGCCTCGTTGGCCACCTGCAGGACCCACTCCCCAAGGTCCGTCTCGACGACCCGAGCGCCGGTCTCCGCGAGAGCGTCGTTGAGCTCAATCTCCTCGCTGGTCATCGACTTGCTCTTGACGACTGTCCCGGCGTTTCGGTCTTCAACGACCGAGCGGACATACCGGTTTGCATCGGCCGCGTTATCGGCTAAATATAATGTTCCACCGTTTTCCTCGACGGTTTCACGCAAGTCCTTGATGAGGGTCGGCAGTCGCTTGATGGCGTCTTCCTTGATATTTCGGGCCTCTGATTTCAGTTCCTCGTAGGATTCAAGCTTAGCTACGGAGTCGTACCGGCCCTGGTTGAACCCCTGCGTGTTCTCCGCGACGGCCTTGCCCTCCGTTTCGAGGATGTGTCTAATGTGCGATGCCTTCGTGTTGCGTGCATTCGCTGTCATTGGTTGACGATGATTACGTGGACCGACTTCGGCCCGTGGGCCCCGGTGACCAGTGCTCCCATGTCCGCCGTCGCGCTCGGCCCGGTGGCAATGATAGCGCTGGTCCTTTCCGTCCGAAGCTGATCTCCAAGGCGGTCGAATGCTGCCTCCATCCCAGGTACGATATCGCTCGCATCCAGTATCGCGACGTGCTCGTCGGCGAAGAGACTGACCGGTTCCATCCCTTTAGTCGTCGTTGGGATAACGATACTCCCGTACTCAGCGATGCCGAGCACGGCCTCCGTGACTCCCGTTGCCGCGGCTTCGAGGTCGGCCGGCGAGAACGACGTTGAAACGGTATCGGGGAGTCCGTAGGCGTCCGTCGAGGACTCGACGCCAACGGCGGGTTGAGAGACCACGTCCTCGACGACCGTCTCCACGTCTTCCGGGTCGGCGACGGTGTATTCTACGTCGTAGGCCGTGAGGCGGTCAAGAAACCGTTCTGGGATAGGACGCGTCTCAATCATCAGTATGTAGATAGATAGCCTTCGAGCCTACTATAGTTGATGCTCGCTGAGATGTGTGCGTAAATTTGCTGATTCGCGCACTCACGCGCTCTCCACCGCTATTACCGCCTCCACTCTGCCGGCGACTGCGTCGACGATATCTCCAACCAGCGAGTGCTGCTTCGCTAGCTGGCGTCGGATCGCTGACCAGGCCGCGGATGTCTCCGGACATCGTTTCAGAACGTTCCCGAGGCGATGACGTACGAGAACAGGAGCGCGAGTATGCCTGTCACGGTTGCGTAATACGCCAGCGGGATGAGTTCAAGCCGTATGACCCGGCCCTCTTCGCCCACGAGGCCGACGACCGCCAGCGCGGCTACCACGTTGTGGACCGCAATGAGATTCCCGATTGCGCCACCGACTGCCTGTGCGGCTACAAGGATAGTCCGTGAGATACCGAGGTCGGCCGCGACATTGTACTGGAACGTCCCGAACAAGATATCGCTGACCGTGTTCGATCCTGCGAGGAACGCGCCGAATGCGCCGACCAATGCCGCAAAGAATGGGTAGACGCCGCCCGCCGTGTCAGCGGTCGCTTCGGAGAGAACTACCAGCATACTGTCGATACCGGCACTCTCACCGGATTGAATCATTATCTGGACCGTCGCGACGGCGAACAGCAGCGCGACGACGGCAGGCGTGACCTTCTCGATGGTTTCTGTCCAAGCAGCGGTGATCTCCTCGCGGTCCATACCGTGTAGCGGAATCGTCAGCAGGTGGACGGCGACGAACACGGCGCCAGGTAGGTACAGCGCCGCGAAGTCGTTCGTGAGTCCAGTACCGAGGATATCCGGCCACTGTAACACAAGCGTCGAGGTAAGGAAGCTCTTTACCGGACCGATGACGCGGGTGACGACTAGTAGCGCCGCGAGCACCGCGTACGGTGTCCACGCACGGACAAGCGACATTGAGTGGCTGGCCGTGACTTGTCCGCCGTCGGCTGCGATCGTGGAGTCGCGGTCGGACATTTCTTCGTCGGCCGTAGTTGTCTCGCCCGGCTCGATATCGCCGACCCAGTGTTCGGGCCACTGGGATTCAGGGCCGAAGTCCCACTCCTCGTCGGGGTGGAAGTAGCCGGCCTTGAGCGCGCCGACAGTTGCGAGCATCCCGCCCATCGCTCCGAACAGGCCGGGGAACGTCGGACCGAGGAAGTAGGCGGTCAGCCAGTACGGCACTGCGAAGGATGCCCAGGCGAATAGGCACAGCGGGAGGACCTCCAGTGCCGGCTTGATCGAGCGTTCCTCGCCGAAGAACCGAGTCATCATCGCCACGCCGATGAACGGGAGTAACACCCCAACAATGACGTGATATGTTGCCGCCCAGACAGCGATCTGTGCGACCCATTCCGAAACGGTCATTCCCTGCTGTGCGACCGCGGACGAGATGGTGCTTGACGACCTAAAAACGTCTTCGAGACCGATGATGAGCGGCGTTCCAACGGCACCGAAGGTGATGGCCATTAGGTTCCCGGTCAGTGCGACCACTACGGCTGCCAGCGGCGGGAAACCGAGGCCGACGAGCAGTGGTCCAACGACGGCTGCCGGGGTGCCGAAGCCAGCGGCTGCTTCGATGAACGACCCCATCAGGAACACGAGCAGGACGACCTGGACGCGTCGGTCGTCACTGATCGAAGTGAACCCTCGGTTGATGACGTCGAACGCACCCGTTTGCTTGAGCGTGTACAGCACGAGAATTGCGCCAAACACGATATACAGGATGTTGACAGCTGTGATCGCCCCGTCGATGGACGCGGCGGCGATCCACCGTGGCGTCATGTTCCAGCTGAAATACCCGACGACAGCTGCGGTGACCCATGCGACTGGCATCGCCCGGGTCGCTGACCAGTACCGCCCGACCATCAGGAACGCGATGATCAGTAGCGGGAGTGCAGCTAGAATCAGCTGCCCAGCGCTTACCATCGAATACCACCTCCGGACCGTGACGATAGCGTTGTTCGTCTACTGTCCGACTGTCGATGTGACTGCCTGTGCGGCATAGTCGGGCCTGTTCCTACTCTATATTTATAATCATCTACCGTTCAGCACATGGGACGAGTTTAGCCGAGCGTTACAGACGAGATAGAACAGCTTCACATACCTGACTGAGCCAATTTTCTTGAATAATTTTGTGAAAATTGTGGCTGGGGACGAATGATGATAGTTCAGTTGTGTGTATCCCTTCTCTGTTGGTGCAGTTAACTGAAATACCTCAAAGGCGGGCCGACAAAACAGTACAGTTGAGTGCAATCCTGCGCATTCGGGCCTAAAACGCTCGAAATGGCTTTATGATTGAATTCCGTGGACCGAGTGAGCCAAGAGCAACGAACAAATTACTATGAAACCACCTTTCTCGCGCGCGCTTGCTGTGGCGTCGCTGACCGAACGCTATGATCACCTGAGTGGTCTCGGTCACAGCACCGCCATACCAGTCGCCTTCTCTCCCCCTTACTCTCGGAGCCCATTTCGGGCCACCGTCGCAAGCGGTGGATGGCAGTCGGACGGTCTCTCGCCCGGAATCGGCGGCCGCTCACCGTCGCGAGCGACAGCCGGACCAGACGCCAGGTCGTCACGCGTAGTGCTCTTCGAGATACTCGACGATGTCGTCGCTCTCGTACATCGTCTCCTGACGCTGGTGGTCGACGAGAAACGGAATCTGGTCCTCACCGCCGAGTGCGAGCAGTTCGTCGTGGGTCTGCTTGTTCAGTGTCTCCCCGTCGTGCGTGCGGGGATTGTGGATGATGTATGACACGCCCAGTTCAGAGAGCTTCTGACGGGCCTTCTCGGAGTAGGGACAGCCCTCAGCTTGGTAGAGCTCAAGCATCAGTCGAGCGGAGGGACGCCAGACAGATAACGACCGGGCATGGCCGACTTGAGGCAGTCGTCTCCCCTCAGCCCGTCCCCCGTTCAGCCGTCGGACCGGACAACCCTCCTACAAAACCTTCAGTGGTAGTGGTTAATGATCTCGTGACCAGCGAACAAATAAACGCCATTATCGGCTGGGAAATGGTAGGAATTACGATGTTAGAAGTAGCCGAAAAATTTTCTCACGGACGCTCTTCTCTGGAGTGGATTCTCGCTTTTCGTCGTCTTCATAGCATCGTTACCGGCGTTAACAACACAGAATCGGATGGGGATGGTTCTCTCCCACGGCGAAAGCCCACGGCTTTCGCCTCGTACCGCTGTATCTTCTGCTCAGAATAGTTCATACCTCGGTTTCTGACAGGCCTCGTTGTCCGGACATACTTGTACGTATGGATAGTATCAACTGCTATGACGGGCGATAACGAGGTGGCGCAGCACTGTACATTGGCCGAACAGGCGGATCTACTCACAGCACTTGATGCAGCTGCGATCGAGCATCTCGAAGTTGACGAGCACCGAACGATAGTGATCTATCAAAGTGCAATTATCATGGTCATTGTAACCGAAGGCCGGGCAACTGTGGCACGAGCGTTTGACGTTGAACTCTGGAAAGAACCAGTGAACAATCCTGATCGCGATCTCGATGATCTCCTCACTGCGTTTCTTGATGAGCTGCTGGCGACTACTGACACGGCCCATCGCTGAATGAATCACGATTCGCTCTCTAAAGCGCACACACCGTCTCCGGTAGATTGAGTACGGAGCTGACCAAATTCAGGATTATCGATGATACGGGTGCAACGTCCAGTTGAGTGCTCATCGAAACACGGAACCTGTTCTCTCACCCTGAACATACTAGACCATCTCGCGGCATTAAGAATACCCAACGAATTCGTTGGCGGCTGTTCGCTTGCGAGTTCATGAGCACTAACAAGCGAGAACGATTTGCCGGATCAGGTTGTAGTAGACGGACAGAGAACGCATTGAACGAGGAAACCTGCAGTTACGGAATCACAACAAGTGTGAGACGATCTCCTTGTTGAGGGTGTGAGCAGTGAGTAGAGGAAGACGTTCTGAGAGTCTTCCCTCAAAGTCGGAGCGCCTCAATCCTACGAGGATACTACTGGAGTCACGTTACAATGCTATAGTAGTTAGCAAAAGTAATTGCTCACATCTGGGACAGAGATTCTGCTGAGTGCGTCATCGATCGCGGCGTTGAGTTCGTCCAGAGAGTCAAAGGATCGGTTGCCAAGAGCGTCTTTCAGTTGTCTCCAGCACTCTTCAACCGAATTTAACTCCGATGAGCACGCTGGCACTCTCACCAGGGCGAGGTCGTCACGGGCCGTCAGGTCCGTGACGGACGACGCCCAGAAGTACGGTGCACCATCGAGTAGACAATCAAATCTCATTGGAATTCTTCACACAACGCGAAAGAGAGTGAAGTGCTTCGCGTGCTTGGCCGTCACGTACTCCCCAAATCGTGAAAAGAAGCGATCACCGTGTTCGGTGATCGCGCCGAGCACGCACGTCCAGTCACGCTGGCCGGAGAATTCGACCGAAGGACGCATGCCGTGCAGAAACCACGCGGCACGCGGCTCAATTCGTACGGATTTCTTGGTTTGATCGATGCAAACTACTGTGGCGTCCATTTCCCGCCGCTTTTTTTGAGCTCGTCGTGAAATTCGTCTCAGTCTTCGGGATCGGCTTCGGCAGCTGTTCGACGAGGCTTCTGGTAACTCAATCCCGCTTCTTTCGTCAACCGCCGACAACTCGGGATTGAGTAGTCAACGTCGAACGTGTCTTCGAGGAAATCGCTGAGGAGCGCCAGCGTCCACGCCGTCGCGTCAACTCCTGCTTCACTCGGTAGCTGATGAAGTATTTCTTCTAACTGTTTTCGTTGATGTCCAGTGAGTTTGCGCGGTCGTCCTGACCGATGATCGTCCTGAACAGCCTGCTCAAGCGGCTCAAACAAGAGCCGCTTGAGCCAGCTGTAGATCGTCCGTCGCTGCACATCGTACTACTCCGCAAGTTCGGTCTGCGTGACACCGTTCTTGTACGCAATCGCCGCTAACAGCCGCTGTATCGGTTTCTTCCCGTCAACTTTGTCAAGTGCGTGCTAAAGATCTTCGACTGAAATCTCGTTGAGATGATTCATTACTCGTCGTTTGATTCTACGTGCAGAAAATTCTGACGTCTACTATAGTCCAACTGGGAGAGTCTTCAACGTGTCTGGAAATTTGAAGGGCTAGTTTTGTTGTTCCCTCATTTGAGGGTTGATTTGGGGATGATCGGTAAGTACAGAGGGGGATGTATCACGTTAATCAAGGAACTCCTCAGTATCTGTCAGAATCTCGCTTTTGAACACAGGGAGCGACATAGAGCGTTTCCGTAGCTTCACCGGCGCTGCTTGTTACAGCGATTCTGCATCCAAATACTGTTTAGACGAGACTTGACCAATCACCTCTAAAATCTCATCCCAGTATTCGACATCTGGGCTCTTCATCTCCAAATCGCTAATTACCGAAATAGAATGTGAGAACTGTTGGAGTGCCTTGACTTTCTTCCCACGGGCCGAAATAATATCTGACCCTTCCCTCAGATACCACTCTCTTTGTTCCGGTGAGTTCGGACCTGAAGCCGCAATTATGTAGGCTCGAAGCATTTTCTCGAAGTCCGGTGTATTCCCCCGTACGAAATCGTCATCTGGAAAGGCAGAACAAAGCCGCTTCACTGTCCGCTCTAACCGTTCACCGTTCCCAACAGGAGCGAATATCTCCCGGTACGCATTCAGGGGTTGAAGCAAATTGAACTTCCAAACCTCATCGCGGTCCGCCACCTCAACTCTCGTAAACATCTCGTCAGGAAGCTGCTGGATATCCTCTTCTGGTTCAAGCTCCCATAACAATCCATCTACGTCATAGAGACTTGGGTCCAGTAACAGCAAGAGGTGATCCGGGCCGATCGGGCAAATAATCTGTCTCCCGATCAGCTCTTTCGTCGTTGTATCTACGTTGTCAAACTGCTTAGCTTGCGCCTCAACTACCGGTTCGTCAGAGGTAAAGAAGGGGAGGTCGGTCTTATTTTCTACTAGCACCCATCCCATATATTGGAGAAGGGTGTGCCCTTCCGATGTATTGTATGAGATTGCGGAGAACCAATCTTGTACGCCCTCATTGAACTCATCAAGTGGCAATCTCTCTTTGGCGCTGTAGTAGAGCCGTGAATTAATACTCCGTGTCGTTTGAAACGATATAAACGAGGAGACCCCGGGAACATCCTTTGCCGATAGGACTTCTCCGTCCAGAATATCACGGATAGTGCTGATCATCTCTCGTTCGGCGATGTTCGTCTCACCGCCCTCCAAGAGGCCATCCGCGAAATTTTCGTAGGAAGCCGCCTTTCTGATTGGATATCGGTCTCGTGGCGGATGATAGTCACCGCCCTCATGCTTGTCAAGAAGTGAATATCGAGAAATAAGTCCCTCCCCATCCGGAGCAAAATTTTGGAGGTACGCTTGAGGAACGATATGCTCGTTGGCCATCTGATTAAGAAACCGGAAACCAACAGAATAAGGCTTACTGGCTCTATCAGAATCCTCAATCAATTGAGCCAGTATCGTTGGTCAGTACGCTCGTTCTATTTCCAACGTGGCGTTGAGGATTAACATTCCCAGCAGTCAGGCTCGAGACTGCAACTGTGTGGGTTTAACCAACACCCGCCGTCAATACGGTCAGGTGTTGGTTAACACGGATTACGTCTGATTCAGGAACTATTCTCGGAAACAGGATCCGAACGGAGTCAACTCGGGACTGTACCGGGATTGGAGAGGATCACATCAGGTTTCCTGAAACGCGGAAGCGCCACGCCGCAGCTTATCGGGAACGTAGACAACTAATCGAGTATGGGAGAACACTCAACGTCGAACCGATTGGCGGTAGATCAGCCGACACGGGGCGCTGACCGCAATCGGTCCCTCGCTGACCAGGCCGATCCGGCTACGGACGAGATGCTGCTGCCACAGCTCGACGACGGCATCACGCTGCTTGACGTGGAAGGGGGCCGCGGCGTCCCGATCCTGCAGTCGCTCGTGCTCGACCATCTCCTCCTGCACAACGGGCCCGCCATCTGGGTCGACGCAAATGGTCACGCGACGACGACGACACTCGCCCAGATCGCGCCCAGTCAACGGTTGCTCAACCGAATCCACGTCGCACGCGGATTTACCGCCTACCAGCACTACGGCGCCGTCTGTAATCTCCCGTCCGCGGTGAACAAAGTAATCTAGACGTCCACCGCCAATGCCCGGGCAGCCGGTCGAGGGGCGCCAGGTCGCGACGAGGACACGTCGCCCCACACACCCGCCCTCATCGTCGCGCCGGCCGTCGACGCCCAGTACCGCGCCGACGATACCCTCGGCGAGACCCACGCGAAAACCCTTCAGGCTCGAACTCTCGCCCGGTTGGCGACCTACGCCGATGGGTACGACATCCCGGTGCTCGTTACGCGAAACGAACGAAACGAATTCACCGAGTCAGTCGCGACGGTCGCCGACCACCACCTGGAGTGCGAGCAAACTCGGATGGGGCCCCGGGTCGTCGGCAAAGACTTCGAGACGCTCGTCTATCCCGTCGACGACGGCGCGTACTACCAGACGAGGTTCGCGTACTGGCGGCAGCTGCTCGCGGCACGCGCCACGCAGGTCGGCGTGGAACCGACGACGCCGGCGCCATCGACGCCGACCCCAGAGGGTGTCGGCACGGGGGTCACCGCTGACGGTGAGACGGTGGCGGCCACCGCGGACCCCTTGCTCGATGCGTGGACCGCAACTGGGACAGGAGGGCGATAACGATGGGGCGGACGAACCCGACGTACCGAGATGCACTCCGGGCCATCGAAGAGCGGTGGGCAGAGTTCCGCCGGGCACTGCGGCGTCGCGACCAGCCACGGTTCGACCGGCTATTCGAGTACGCACGCGAGCACGTCGACGCGAGCGGGCTGTTGAACCACCAGAACCCGCTACTGCCGGCGCTGCTCAGCATCGATCTCGAACAGGAGGCCCGCCTCGACGACCACGAAGAGCGCCTCGAGGAGCTCGAAGCCGCGGTCGCAGCACGCGATGATCAAGAGAGTGCCCCACCGGACGCGAACCCGTGACGATGCCGTTCAGCGTGATGCAAGGTGGAGCTTCCGACCTCACGAGGCAAGCGAAGCGAACGATTGTGTGGAGAGGAAACCGGCACGATACTGTGCCATCCACATTCGATGGGTTACCGACTCCCACGGAATCGTGGCTAATATAAAGACACATGCGTACATCTGAAACACGGATGGAGGTCCGACGCACGGTCCCCGTCAAACTCGACGTGGCCGACAGCGACGCCGACCTCCTCCACGAAACCATTTCCGAGTTCCTGTGGGCCGCCAACTACGTCGTCGACCACGCGTGGCAAGGCGAATACAAGACTACGAGCAAAGCCGAACTCCAACGCGAAACCTATGACGACGTGCGGGCAGAGACTCGGCTGCAAGCGAATCTCGTCCAGAACGCCCGCAACAAAGCTGCCGACGCCGTACAGAGCGTTGTCGCCCGGTGGAAGCAAGGGGACTATGCGGGGAAGCCGAACTTCACCGCGCCGACGCTCGTCTACGACAAGCGGTGTGCGACATTCAACGACGACCACGCCACACTTTCGACCGTCGAAGGACGGATTACCGCTGAATACGTCCTCCCCGACGAGAGCCGCGAGACACCACACTCGGAGTATCTATACAACGACGACTACGAAGTGACGGGCGCAGAACTGCACTACCGCGACGGCGAGTTCTACCTTCACGTCCGAACAAAGGCGGACGTGGAGTTCGAGACTGCCGACGACGGCAACGGCGAGCACAACACAGTCCTCGGCGTTGACCTCGGCATCGAAAACATCGCCGTCACCTCCACAGGGACATTCTGGAACGGGTCGGAGCTGACTCACTGGCACCGAGAGTTCGAGAAGCGTCGCGGGTCACTCCACCAGCGCGGCACGCGGGCCGCCCACGAAACCATCCAGTCGGTCGGACGTACTGAGACGGGCCGCTACGATCACTTCTTACACACTGTCTCCAAGGAACTCGTCGCGGAAGCCGTCGAATATGGCTGCGACGTGATCGCGTTTGAGAACCTGACCGGGATTCGTGAGCGGATGCCCAACGCCAAGAAGTTCCACGCGTGGGCGTTCCGACGCCTGTTCGAGTACGTCGAGTACAAAGCCGAAGTGGTCGGCATCTCGGTCGAACAGGTGAGTCCTGCATACACGAGCCAGCGGTGTTCCAAGTGCGGCTTTACTCACGAGAACAACCGTTCAACCTCGGACGGGCAGGACGCATTCGAGTGCCTGAAGTGTGGATACTCCCCCCATGCGGACTACAACGCGGCGAAGAATATCGGATTGAAGTATCTCCGCTCGGCGCAAAAGTCGTCGGGCGGAGGCGCACCCGTAAACGTGCGCTTGAATCGCGGGACGTTGAACGTGAATGGCGATTACGAGCCTTCCGCTAACGGCGGACAGAACGGGAGTCCATGCGAAAGCCCCACCCACAACGAAGCGAACGGCGAAGCCGTGAGCGAGTAGGATGGGGCAGTTTACTATCGACTTTCTGGACGACGGCCGCGTCCTGGAGTGGGAGGCAACCGCCGACGGCGCCGTCGCGACCGAGCGCGATGACTACACCCCCCGCTTCTACGTGGCCCCTCGCGACCCAGAGACCGACATCGACCTCTCGACACTCCAGTCGGTGTACGACCAGCACCCGGACGTCGTCGCGACCGAGAAGGTTACGCGACGGCCCGGCTTTCGACGGGACGAGGAGACAGTTCTCGCCGTCGACGTCGCCCACATCGACCGCGTCACTCCACTCGCTCGGCAAGCGCGTCAGCTGTCGGACTATCCAGTCGGGGACCTCGCCTGTTTCAACGTGGACTTCTCGCGAGAGTTCCGGTACTGTCTGGAGACCGGCGCCGATCCGACACCCGCGAGCGAGCTGTCGACGCTCCGGCTCAGCGTGCCGGTGACCGAAACGAGCAACGATGTCTATGGGGAGTTGGCCGTCGCCGGCGACACCATCACCGGGTCGCCGACGGATATCCTGACCGCCGTCCAGGGGGCGCTCGAAGCACATGATCCGGACGTTCTGGTCTGCTCGACGAGCGAGATCGTCTCGACCCTCCACGAGATGGCGGCGGACGCCGGCGTCGACGACTTCTCGCTGAGCCGGAGGCCGGACACCGACTACCAGCAGCTCGCGAGTCGGTCGACGTACTCGAGCTACGGCCGCGTCGGCCACTCGCCGGCGCGGTACAACGTGCCCGGTCGGGCGATCATCGACGAATCGAACACGTTCTTCTACGGGGAAACAAACCTCGACGGCGTCCTCGACCTTGTGTCGCGCTCGAAAAAGCCCGTCCAGGAGCTTGCGTGGGCGTCGATCGGGAACGTCCTCACGGCGATCCAGATCTGCGAGGCCCACGACCGCGGTGTCCTCGTCCCGTGGAACTCCTGGCGTCACGAATTCTACAAGCCGATGGGGACGCTCCACGACGCCGACCGTGGCGGCTTCATCTTCGCGCCCGAGGTCGGCCTCCACGAGAACGTCCACGAACTCGACTTCTCCTCGTTGTATCCGAACATCATCTGTACGCGAAACGTCTCGCCGGACGTCATCCGGTGTGACTGCCACAGCGGCCGCGACGACGTCCCCGGCCTCGGATACTCGATCTGCGACGACCGGGGCTACCTCGTCGACGTGCTACAGCCGATCATCGACGCTCGCGACGAGATCAAGGCGGCCATCCGTCGCGAGAAGGAACGAGACAACCCCGACGAGGACCGGCTAGCGGAACTCGAGGGCCGGTCGGGCGCGCTGAAATGGATCCTCGTCGCCTGCTTCGGTTATCAAGGCTTCAGCAATGCGAAGTTCGGGCGCATCGAGTGTCACGAGGCAATCAACGCCTACGCTCGCGAGATTCTGCTGACGGCGAAACAGCGGCTGGAAGCCGGTGGCTGGCGGGTTGTCCACGGCATCGTCGACTCCATCTGGGTGACCCCGGACCCCGACGTCGACGACGATGACCGCGAGGACCTCGAGACGCTCGCGACGGAGATCACGGAACGCGTCGAGATTCGGCTCGAACACGAAGCCCACTACGACTGGGTGGCGTTCGTCCCGCAGCGCGAGAGCGACGCCGGCGCGCTGACGAAGTACTTCGGGAAGGTCGCCGGCGACGACGACTTCAAAATCAGAGGCATCGAAGCCCGGCAACGCTCGACCCCGCCGTTCATCGAGAACGTTCAGCGGGACTGTCTCGACCAGCTCGATGCTACGCGGTCACCGGACGCGGTGCTCGGACGGCTCGAACGAGCAATCGACGAACTGCAGGCGGGCACCGTAGCAGTAGAGCGGCTCGTCGAGCGGAACCGTGTCTCCAAGCCCCTGGAAGGCTACTCACAGAATACACAGAACGTGGCCGCCTTGAAACGGGCTCGCGAGCAGGACCTGGCAGTCCACCCGGGCCAAGATATCGAGTACGTGGTCGTCGACGACGAGAAATCCTCGCGAGACCGGGTCGCCCTCGCCCACGAGGAGATCGAGACCTACGACGCCTCGTACTACGAGACGCAGCTGGTCAGAGCGGTCGAGAGCGTGCTTTCACCGCTTGGGTGGGATCGGTCCGACATTCGCCGAGAGCTCTCCGGTGAGAGGGACGCCGTTTTGAGCTCGTTCGGAGCCACCAACGAACTGTCGTAGTGGACCCCACCCCTGGTTTCCGTCGTTTCGATCCAACCCCACGTTTCCGACGTAATTTTCGACCCCCCTCGTTTCCGTCGTTTCCTCACGCCCCACCCCGGATTTCCGTCGTCCACACCCACTCAGTAGTAGGGGGTCACTACTCGCGAGTCCAGTCCTGCATCCGGCTGTCCTCAAGTATCGTTTCGCGGACGACCTGGGGATCTTCGATGAGTCGGTTCTGGAGATGGATGCCGCCCGCACTCCCCTTGTTGATCTTCTCGATTTCGACAACCCCGAGGAAGGCTTGCTCTTTCAGGATGTCGCGGAACCGACGAACGGAGAGGATATCCATATCGAGATGGTTGCAGATGCGTTCGTACTGGTCGTACACCCGGCTCGTGAGGAACGCATCGTCATTGCTGTTGACACTCAGTTCCGTGAGCGCCAGCAACGCCGCCTTCGCCTGCGTGGGTGCGCCGTTCACGAGTTCTCTGAACCGGTCCTTTTCGGCGTGCTGCTGTGCCTGGCGAACGTGTTCCTCCGTCACCTGCTCTGCTCCGGCCTCGTAGGCGACCTCCCCGGCGTGGCGAAGAATGTCGATCGCCTTCCGAGCGTCGCCGTGTTCCTGCGCGGCGAAGGCCGCCGAGAGCGGAATCACGTCCTCGGAAAGGACGCCGTCCTGGAAGGCGTCCTCACGGTTGAACATAATCTCCCGGAGCTGGTTGGCGTCGTATGGCTTGAAGAACAGCTCCTTGTGCTGGAAGCTGCTTTTCACGCGCTCGTTCACGTTGTCGACGTACTGGATCTTGTTGCTGATCGCGATGACACCGACGCTACAGTCGATTTTCCCCGCCTCCTCAGCGCGCGAGAGCTTCATCAGCACGCTGTCGTCGTTCATCAGATCGATCTCGTCGAGGATGATGATCACAGAATCGAATTGAGCGTCGAGCGTCTTCCAGAGGAGTTTGTAGTATTTCGACGTACTGAGGCCGGTATGTGGGACGGAGATTCCAGTCGAAGATTCATCGTTCAGCTTCGCGGCCAGTGAGGAGATTGCTTGAGTTTCGGTATTGTCTTCAGCACAGTCGATATACGCGGTTCCAATCTCGACGCCATCCTGAGCGGCATTTTGAGCTCGTTGACAGACGTGTTTTGAAACGAGAGATTTGCCGGTCCCCGTTTTCCCGTAGATCATCACGTTTTCCGGGGAGTACCCGTGGACAGCACCGTTGAGACGTTTCGCGAGCTTCGAGATTTCCTCGTCGCGACCGACGATCCGGTCAGCCTCCGGCACGTGACCGATTTTCAGGAGATCCTTGTTCGCGAAGATGCGATGCCCGGATTCAAAGAGTGGATCGTCGACAGAACTGGGTGAAGAGTCGGGCGTCATTGAATATCACACGGTGTGAGCGGGGGGAGTATAAATCTAGTGGAGAACGCCACCCCACGTTTCCGACGTTCTTTGTCCGATATCAGCCGGAAAATGCCGTCATTCGGTGAAATTGGATTGCTGACAATATAGCCGCGTTTCCGACGTGAGAGAGGAAACCCGTAGACGGAAGCATCGCCTCGATGTCGAATCCCGAACCCACACACCCCACGTTTCCGTCGTAATCACCGAACAGGTGGGGAGGGGACTCGAAGAAGACGTCCACGACGAGATACCAAAGACGAGAGCGACCTAGCCGTCCAAAGCTGGCCGTCTACAGAAGCAGCTGGAAAGGATCGTTTCATCTGAGGGGGCGAAGTACTCCGCCCCCTCATTGGTCGAAGTAAACTTAATGAGCGTTTCTCAGCTATACCACTTTAATCTATGTGTTGCAGAAGTTAGTTCATCTCTAGATTGGTTCTAGGTCAACAGAATTAGTGGCTGTATAGCACTATCGTAGTCTCTCCCTACGCCGTCGTGGAGAAACGACGGAAACGCGGGGGGTGTGGTCCCTTCGGAATCAGCGTCACCCCCTCCACCAACATCCAGTTACGACGGAAACGTGGGGTGGGTGTCCTCCATCATCGAGTTTTACTCGTCCGGGTTGACCGGACCCTTGTACTGAGAACGAATCTTCTCTCCCTCCCGCCACTGCCAGTAGTAGTAGCGGTTGTCGTTGATCTCCTTGATCGTGATCGTCGCTTTGGCAGGGACGTCGTCCGGGAGATCGTCCGGTCGCTCTTCGACCTCTTCTTGATCTGCCGACTCCTCGAGACGGGCCTCTCGTTCCTTGTGCTCGGCGAGCGTTTCAGCGTACGTCGCAACGTCTCGGAGCTGCTCCGGGTCCGACTCGTTGAGCGTGGTGACGACCTCCGTCGGGAGGTTCGCCGGTGGGGTCGGGGGTTCGTAGGACATCGGCTACTCTCGTGTTAACCAACACGGTCCACGAATCCATAGTTTTGTTGGTTAAGACGATGGAGACGGCTCCTGTGCTTGCTGGTCGTAACACTACTCGAAACTTCTTTATATACGAGTTTCGTACTATGTTACACCGTGCTCCGGCGCATCGAACTTGAGGTCCTCGCCACGGTCGACCGCGGCGACACGATCTCTGAGCTCGCGACGAAGCTCGACCACAGCGAGAGTTACCTCTCTCGTGCTGTCGCCGACCTCGTCGAAAAGAGACTCGTCTACACGGAACGCGACGGCCGCCGAAAACGCGTCGTCCCGTCGGATGCTCGCGCCGTCGAACGCTACCAGGACCTCGTTCGTCAGCACTCCCACATTGACTTCCCCAAGCTACTGACCGGCAAGGCACTCGAGGTGCTGTACTACCTCGACCAGCCGCGAACCGTCTCCGAGATCGCCGACCGGAGCGATAACTACCGCAACACGGTCAATCGCGTCCTCAAGCGGTTTCGCGACCGTGGACTCGTCGGCACGGAAGATGGTCGATACGAGTTCAACGCTGACTTCGACCGCCTCCACGAGTTCGCCCATGAACTCGCACACCATCTGCATCGTCAACGCCTCGAAGCCGTCGCCCCGAAGGGCACGATTCTCTGGGAGGACTACGACGAATTCCTCGCCCAGACCGAGACGGAGATCGATGCAGAGGGGTTCCACGAAACCGGTCTTGCTCGATTCGCGGCCTATGGCCTCCAGTTCCTGCTCACCGGCCATCGCTACTACGTCTACTCCGAGGATCTCGACGCAGTCTCGCCGGCGGAACTTTGTTGTCACACGCTGCTGATCGACGACGGCAGCCGTCACCGCTCGTACTGTCTCCTCCTGCTCAGTCACGTCGACGTCGACGAGGCGGCCCTCCGAGCGCAGGCGGCGAAGTATGGCCTTGAAGCCGAAATCGACGCCTTGGTCCGCTACCTCGAGACGCACGGCGAGGTCGACGACGACCGGCTTCCGGAGTGGGACGAGTTCCAGGAGCTGGCGGCTGACTACGAGGTGCCACTACCACAATGAGACCAACATTCGGACGCGAGTACATCGAGAACGAATTCCAGCGAATCGGGGATGGGTTATCTGAACCGCTCACGGTCTACCTGATTGGTGGTGGCGCGATGTCGCTGCGCGACCTCAAGGGGGCGACGAAAGATATCGACCTTGTCGTTCCAGATGGCGACGCGTACGGCCAGCTGTGGGCCGTCCTGATGGACCTCGGGTATGCGGAGGTTCAATCGCTGGATCCAGATTACCGGGCGCTGGGGGCGACGAGCTGCGTCGAGAACGACGACGGGTGTCGCCTCGATATCTTCAACCAGCAGGTCGCGAACAAGCTCGTGCTCACCGACGGGATGCAACAGCGCAGCGAGCAGTTCCTCGACACGGATCGACTGACGGTCCGGCTAGTCAGCAACGAGGATATCTTCCTGTTCAAGGCGATCGCCGGCCGCGACGACGACATCGAGGATATGAATATGCTCGTGCAGGCCGGCCTCGATTATGACGTCGTCCGGGCTGAACTCGAAGCCCAGATCGAACGCCTGGGGGACGATCAGTTCGCCACGTTCGCGAACGAGGCCCTGGTCGAACTCGGGGAGCGGTACGGGGTGACCACGCCGATCGAGGGCCGCGTCCAGGAGCTCACGAATAGGTACTACCGGGGGCTCGAAGTCCTCCAGGCACTCGATGAACCGATGACCGTCGACGAACTGGCCGCCGAACTGGAGCTGGATGACGAGGAGGTTCACGACCGGATCGCGTATCTCTCGACGTTCGACCGGATTAGTCAAGATGGCGACACCGTCAGTCCGACAGAGTAGAGTTAGGGGCTTTGTTGAGACCTATTGACGGCGCTCTTACTAACACGGGGACTGTCAATGGTCAAGCGGTGCTCGAACGTTAGTCGGCGGGTTGAGGACGCTCTGATGCGGACACGCCCGGAAGCGAGGGCAGCTCTAAATCCACTCGTCGGAGGAACTGGGCGTTGATTGCCACAATCACCGTCGAGAGCGACATCAACAACGCTCCCACTGCCGGCGAGAGCAGGATCCCGATTGGGGCCAGCACGCCAGCGGCGAGTGGGATGGCGAAGACGTTATATCCGGCCGCCCAGACGAGGTTCTCCTGCATCTTCCGATAACTCGCCTTGCTCAGTTTCACGAGGCGGACTACGTCCGTCGGATTGTTCTGGACGAGGATGATGTCCGCCGATTGTACCGCGACGTCCGTCCCGGAACCGATAGCGATGCCGATGTCGGCCCGGGTGAGCGCCGGCGCGTCGTTCACGCCGTCACCGACCATTGCAACGAGATTCCCCCGCTCTTGCAGCTCTTGGACCTTCTCGTCCTTGTCTTCGGGGAGGACCTCGGCGAACACCGTGTCGATGCCGAGTTCATCGGCGACCGCATTAGCGACGTCCTCGGAGTCACCGGTGAGCATCGCAACCTCGATGCCGAGTTCGTGAAGCGCATCGACGACGTGATAGCTCTCCTCCCGTATCACGTCCGCCAAGGCGAACGCCGCGACGAGCTCGCCGTCGCGGATCAGGTATACTACGGTGCGTGCATTCTCGCCGGAACGCTCGGCAAACGTTCGTAGTTGATCGGGAACCTCGCTCTCCAAGGTCGAAAGGAGGTTCGGTCCACCGACGTGGACGCTCTGCCCATCGACGCGTGCCCGAACCCCCCGTCCTTTGATCGCCTCGAAGTCGGCCGCCCGGGGACTGGCGACATCGCGTTCGTTGGCCGCCTCACGGATGGCCTCGGCGATCATGTGCTCGGAGTCGGCCTCGACGGCCGCCGCTAACCCTAGCGCCTCTTCTTCGGTCACACCCTCGACGGTCTCGATGTCTACGACGCCCTGCTCGCCCTCGGTGAGCGTACCCGTCTTGTCGAAGATGATCGTATCGAGCTCTCGTGCTTGTTCCATGGCGATGCGGTCCCGGATGAGCATCCCGTTGCGAGCGGCCAGCGATGTGTTTATCGCCACGACCAGCGGGATTGCGAGCCCAAGCGCGTGTGGACAGGCGATGACCAGCACCGTGACGACGCGCTCGATCACTTCGGCATTGAACGAGATGGCGACGGTCCAGGCGACAGCGGTCACGACGGCCGCACCCAGAGCGACGTAGAATAGCCACCCCGCTGCCCGGTCAGCGAGCATCTGCGTCTTCGACTTACTCTGCTGAGCGTCTTCGACGAGCCGCATAATGCCGGCCAGTGTCGTTTCGTCGCCAGTCGCGTCGATGCGGACTCGGAGGCTGCCGTCCCCGTTGACCGTCCCGCCGATGACCTCGTCGCCGGGCGCCTTCGAGACGGGCTTGGATTCGCCGGTGATCATCGCCTCGTTCACGTCGGAGTCGCCCTCTTCGACAACGCCGTCGGCTGGGACGCTCGCCCCCGGACGGACGAGCACGAGATCTCCCTCTTCGAGCTGGTTCACGGGGACCTCCTCAGTGTCACCTGATTCAGTGATTCGCTCGGCAGTATCGGGCATTAGCTTCGCCAGTTCATCGAGGGCGCTGGAGGCTCGCCGGACCGACCGCATCTCGATCCAGTGGCCCAGCAGCATGATGTCGATCAGCGTCACGAGTTCCCAGAAGAACGCTGACTGGGTCGGGAACACGACGCTCGCCAGACTGTAGACGAAGGCGACGGTGATCGCCATGGAAATGAGCGTCATCATTCCGGGCGAACGGTCTCGCAACTCGGGGACGGCCATCTGCAGGAAGGGAATCCCACCGTAGGCGAACACGATCACCGCGAAGACAGGATTAATCCACTCGCTGCCGGGGAACGCCGGAACCGAGAATCCAAGCCACCCTTGAAGGGTCTCGCTGTACAGGAGGACCGGAATCGAGAGCAGTGTCGAGATGAAGAACCGCCGCCGGAACATCTGCTCGTGGCCCTCGTGCATCCCACCGTGGTCGCCATGGCCGTTGTCTCCACTGTGATCGCCATGACCATCGTGGGCAGTCTCTGACACCTCTGCCTCCTCTTCCAACATCTCCTGCTCAACGTGTGATTCCTCGTGATCTACATTCTGCCGAGCTGAACGTCCATCAGGTTGATCCTGATCCGAACCTGAGGGCATCTCGTCTCCATTCTCGTCAGGATTGTGGTTATCGTGATTTGTCATTTGGTGTCTCCGTTTAGTGGAGCAATTTCATCTGTAACCTGGCCAGTGGTTCGGAGCCGCTCATTTATTCACCTATACGGGCTCCATTTATATGCCATCTTTGCCTAGCAGATATAGGAAAACCTCTCTCTGAAGTTTCCGAATTAAGGAAAACAGGTATTTGGATGCGCAATCTAATCACCGCATGCGCACCTTAGACGACACGGACTTCGAAATCCTTCGGCTTCTCACCGAAGATGCACGCCGGCCCTACCGTGAAATCGCCGACGCCGTCGATCTCAGTTCACCGTCGGTGTCTGACCGCGTTAGTCGGCTACAAGACATGGGAATAATCCGGCGGTTCACGCTCGATCTCGACCGTTCAAAACTCCGTGGCGGTGTTCCCGTTCTCGTTGAACTCGCAGTCCAACCCGACATGGTCGATAACATCCGGGATACCCTTGCACTGGCAGATGGCGTTGAGCACGTGTTCACGGCCTCTGATCCTCGCATATTCTTCCAGTCCCGTCTCCCGAACGCAGATGTTCGGACATTCTTGGTGGACACGTTCGATAAAGAGGAGTGGGAAACGATTACGGATTACGAGGTCGTCGTCCTCACGAGCGCCGACTGGACACCCCAAGTCAGTGGTACCGACCTTGCAGTCACCTGTGCCCAGTGTGGCAACGACGTGAGTGAGGACGGTGAGACGCTCGAAATCGACGGCAGTTTGTACTATCTCTGTTGTCCCTCCTGTCTGGAGCAGTTCAAATCCCGGTACGATCAGTTCAGCGCGAACGCCTGACTGAGTCACTTCCCCTCCTCTTTGAGGGCGCTCCTTACAACCTCATCTAAGGATACGAGACGAAAGGGATAACCAACCGGTCAAGAGTAGCAAACGTATGCAGAAGGTTACGCTCGATGACCTAGAGAACAATCCGATGAATGCCGACGTAACGAAACACGCGACGGAACCGCTGAACCTCAATAATCTGGCCCTTAACTACTTCGAACTTGAACCGGGCGACGAGTTTTCCGGCGGGTTGCACACGCATATGAACCAAGAAGAGGTCTTCTACGTCGTCGAGGGGACTGCGACGTTCCGGACAAAAGACGACGAAACCGCCGTTGAAAGCGGCGAAATAGTTCGATTCGAACCGGGAGAGTACCAGTCAGGGAAAAACGAAGGAGAGCAGCGGGTTCGCGCGATTGCACTCGGCGCTCCACAGGACGCTGGTGAGACTCGCGTTGCCGTGCCGTGTCAGGAATGTGGCGCGGACTATCACGTCGCCGAAGTTGATGACGACGGTGTCTCGCTTTCGTGTCCGGACTGCGGAAACGACCCCAAACAGTAGGATACGCCGCAGAGGCGAGAGCAAGCGTACTGAAACTTCGGACTACGAGCGGAACTTCGACCCAAGTGGTCCTTTGTGAGATCAGTCAAGGGATTGGGTTACTTCCCCTCCTGTCTCGCTTTCTACCGGGACATCTTCACCAAGTTCGGCATTCGGAAGCGTGAGCGCAACCACGAATCCAACTGCCATGATCGCTGCCGCTGCTAGGAAGACGGCGCTGAAGCTGTTCGAGAGCACGGTTGTCACGATTTGAGCGGCCTCGGGGGACAAGCTGTTTAGCATCGACGGAGTGATCTCTTCGCCGCCTTCGATGAGGTGCTGTGCAGTTGATTGATCGAGGGTCGTCCCCGTGAGTCGGGTCGAGAGCTGGTTTCCGAGGACCGCACCGAGGATTGCGACGCCAACCCCCTCCCCGAGCGTACGGCTGAACATAACTGACGACGTCACGACGCCCAAATCTTTTCTCTCAACGGCGTTCTGGATGCCTACTTCGAGGGTGGGCATCGTCAACCCAAGGCCGCTCCCGGTCACGAACATAAACACGCTCGCCCAGAGGAGACTGGTGTTGACGCCCATCGTACTGAGGAGATAGTAGCCACCAGCAGCGAGGGCGGCACCCAGGACGGTGAACGGCTTGTAATAGCCGAGCTTGCTCATCAGCTGTCCGGTGACAGCGGATAAGACGATGAATCCGCCAATGAGTGGCAGGAGGAGGAGGCCAGCGTTCGTCCCGGAAACGTCGAGGACGGTCTGAAGGAAGATCGGAAGGTAGGTCAGTCCCCCGAGCAGGCCGATACCGACAACAGCAAAGCCGATGAAGTCAATTCCTGCAATCGTCCGGTTACCAAGGAGCGAGACTGGGAAGATTGGCTCGTCGATGCGGAGCTCTTGGTAGACGAAGAGGATAGTGCTGGCGAGAAAAACTGCCGCGAGGGAGAGTATCTGATCAGAGTCCCACGCGAAGCGAGAGCCACCCCAGGTCGTGATGAGTAACAGGGAGACAGTGGCAACAATCAGCAGAAGCGCACCAAGATAGTCGATGGTGTGATCTTCGTTGGGAACGGGGAGGTCGAGACGCGTCTGGACTACTCCGAGGGCAACGAGCCCGATGGGGATGTTGATGAAGAAGATCCAGCGCCACGTGAAGTGTTCAGTGAGGTACCCACCGAGAACGGGCCCGCCCATCGTGGCGAGACCGAACAGTACCATCACGTAACTGATGTACTTCCCGCGCTCACGGGGGCTGAAGAGGTCGCCGACGATGATTGTTGCCATCGAGAGGAGCCCGCCGCCACCGATCCCCTGGATTGCACGGAAGATCGTAATCTGTGCCATGCCACTCAGATACTGATCGAGTATCGGAATTTGCCCGGCGAAGCCGCTCAGGACGCTCCCGATGAGGAACGTGACGATTGCGAAACTATAGACTGGGCCCCGACCGTAGATGTCGGAGAGCCGCCCGTAGAGTGCGATTGTGACGGTTACCGTAATGAGATAACCCGTGACGAGCCAGGAGTAGCTCCCTCCACCACTGAGGTCCCCGACAATCGTCGGAAGTGCGGGAGCGATGATGGACTGGTCCATTGCCGCCATGAGCATCCCGGCTATCACGCCGAGGAAGATGATCATACGCTGGCGATTCGTCCCACTGAAGGAGGCCTCGCCCTTGTTCCGGGGTTGCTCATTCATAGCTGTTCACCTTGTGCGTATTGACGAGCGTCCCGCTCGGTAGCCCCAAGCGAGCTCGGATTGATTGCCTTCGCATCACACCCATCTATACGTACTACTGTTTAACGCGGTTTTTGCTTACTATATTTAGGAAAAATAGCGATCATACCTTTCTAACAAAGGCTACTGATGAGGGCCTGCTGTACAACTGACGATACTGATTTCGATTCAGACTGCGGCTTTCACCGTGTGGAGGCGTTTTTATCGAAAACGACCCACCGTCTGTAATCCTCTAGTTTATGGGTGATATTCCTATTTCGCTTGATTTCGAAGGTCAAAGTCTCAGCAATCCTAATTCCTGAAAGGGAAACTCCACTGAATATGGAACCCGTATGTACAGGTGATGAGTCAGCGAAAAAGCCACATCGATATTCAGGGGATGAGCTGCGCGAACTGTTCGCAAACGATCTCAGACGCCGTCGATTCACTTGATGGTGTCTCAGAGGTGAACATCAACTTCGCCACTGACGAGGGATCGGTCGTGTATGACCCGGAGGCTGTCTCACTTGGTGAGATATACGACGCAATTGCGGACGCGGGTTACACGCCAGTGACCGACTCGGTCACGATTGCGATTACCGATATGTCGTGTGCGAATTGCTCGGAGACGATCCAAGACGCACTCGAAGGAACGCCGGGCGTCGTCGACACCGACGCTAACTTCGCGACCGACGAGGCACAGGTCACGTACAACCCGGCCGAGGCGACTCTCGGCGACTTCTACGACGCCATCGAAGACGCTGGCTACTCGCCGGTCCGAGAGGACGCCGAGTCCGGCGACGGGGCAGAAGGCGACGCCAGAGAGGCCGCCCGACAGGAGGAAGTCCGTCGACAACTCCGGTTGACGCTGTTCGGCGCAGTACTGTCCCTGCCCCTGCTGGTGTTTATGGCCGACCACCTGCTGGGGCTCGGACTCGTCGGCGACGAGCTCTTCGGCCTGCCGCCCGGATGGATCATGTTCGCGCTGGCGACGCCCGTCCAGCTGGTGCTCGGCAAGCCGTTCTACGAGAACTCCTACAAAGCACTCGTCAAGAACGGTCGCGCCAACATGGACGTGCTGATCGCGCTGGGGTCGACGACCGCGTACGTCTACTCCGTCGCGGTCCTGGTAGGCGTGATTGCCGGTGGCCTGTACTTCGACACGGCGGCGTTCATCCTTGTGTTCATCACGCTCGGCAACTACCTCGAGGCGCGCTCGAAGGGCCAGGCCGGCGAAGCACTCCGGACACTCCTGGAGATGGAGGCGGACACCGCCACCGTCATCGATGAAAACGGGAACGAGGAAGAAATCCCGCTCGAAGATGTCGAGGTCGGCGACCGGATGAAAGTCCGTCCTGGAGAGCAAATCCCGACCGACGGTGTCGTCATCGACGGCCAGTCCGCAGTCGACGAATCGATGGTCACCGGCGAGTCCGTCCCCGTCGAGAAGAGAGAAGGCGACGAGGTGGTCGGGTCGACCATCAACGAGAACGGCGTCCTCGTCGTCGAGGCGACGAAAGTTGGTAAGGACACGGCGCTCCAGCAGATCGTGCAGACTGTGAAGGAGGCCCAATCCCGCCAGCCAGACATCCAGAACCTCGCCGACCGCATCTCCGCGTACTTCGTCCCAGCAGTCATCGCGAACGCCTTGCTGTGGGGAGTCGTCTGGTTCCTGTTCCCCGAGGTGCTCACGGGTTTCGTCGAGTGGCTCCCGCTGTGGGGCCTCGTCGCGGGCGGTCCCGTCGCCGCTGGCGGCGTCTCGGTCTTCGAGTTCGCAATCATTGTGTTCGCCTCGTCCGTGCTGATCGCCTGTCCCTGTGCGCTGGGGCTGGCGACGCCCGCGGCCACCATGGTTGGGACGACCCTCGGTGCACAGAACGGCGTCCTGTTCAAGGGCGGCGACGTACTCGAACGGGCGAAGGACGTCGACACTGTCGTCTTCGACAAGACCGGGACGCTCACGAAAGGCGAAATGGAGCTGACCGACGTCGTTATCTTCGACGGCGGCGGCCAGCCTCTCACCGAGGGTGGGAATCCTGCTACTGATGGCGGGCAACTCACTGCTGCTGAGCAGCTTAGTGAGGACGACGTACTTCGGCTCGCAGCGATCGCGGAGAGCGGGAGCGAACACCCGCTTGCCCGGGCGATTGTCGATGGAGCGAAAGCTCGCGGTATCGACGTGGCCGATCCCGACGACTTCGAGAACGTCCCCGGTCACGGCATTAAAGCGAACGTGAGCAGCAGCGAGGTGCTGGTCGGTAATCGGAGGCTCCTGCGTGACAACGGGATTGACCCCTCGCCCGCTCAGGAGACGATGGAGCGCCTCGAGAACGAGGGGAAGACGGCGATGTTAGTCGCTTACGAAGGTGAACTCGTGGGCGTCGTTGCCGACGCCGACACGGTCAAGGAGAGTGCGAAGGACGCCGTGCGCCAGCTGCAGGAGCGCGGCGTCGACGTGATGATGATCACCGGCGACAACGAGCGTACTGCACGCGCCGTCGCTGAACAGGTCGGTATTGACCCGACAAACGTCCGTGCGGAAGTCCTGCCCGAGGACAAGTCGGACGCGGTTGAGTCCATCCAGGCCGACGGCCGGCAGGCGATGATGGTCGGTGACGGGGTCAACGACGCACCCGCACTCGCGGTTGCGTACGTCGGGACGGCCATCGGCTCGGGTACGGACGTGGCGATCGAGGCGGCGGACGTCACATTGATGCGCGACGACCCTCTGGACGTAGTGAAGGCAATCCGCATCTCGGACGCAACGCTCGAGAAAATAAAGCAGAACCTCGTGTGGGCGCTGGGGTACAACACAGCGATGATCCCGCTGGCCTCGCTTGGGCTGCTCCAGCCCGTACTCGCTGCCGGCGCGATGGCGTTCTCGAGTGTGTCGGTGCTGTCGAACAGCCTGCTGTTCCGCCGGTATACGCCCGACCACGACTACAAGCTACTCGGTCGTCTTCGCTAAACACCTCACTGCGATTCTGATTTAGTATTTTTCGAGCATCGTACCTACCTTGCCTGATGATTAACGTGCGGGACCACTCCTCCTACCAAGATTAAACACGACAAGCGAGAATGTGTAGTACATGCGCGAATTTGTCTTTACCATCGAGTACGACAAGGGTGTTGACGAGGTGATGGATCTCTTCATCGACAATCCGGACTTGACCGCTCGCTCGATGGAGATCAATGCGACCAGCGAGGCAGTATGGGGGATTGAGAAGGTGGTCGGCCCCGCTGCTGTTCTCAACGAGTTCGACGACGCACTGGAACGCGTCGCTAATTCTCCGGACACAACCGGAATGTGTGGGGCACCCGTGACTGAATACGAATACACGATCCTCTCGTCGAATGCGGAATCTCGGAAGATTCACTGGCTTCGCCGGGAAGGTGATGGTCCACGGTCGATTCCCTTGGTCGCGGCGAAACACATCGGCGAGGGATTGATAATGCGTACGGAGCGACGTGGTGACCAATACCGGTGGCGGATGCTTATCGACGGGCCAGTATCAGCGATTCACGAGGAAGTCCGAGCGAACCTGCGAGAGGGGCTGTCGCTGACTGTTGAACGACTCGGTACACCGCCATGCTTGGTCGACGACGGCCGCGTCCAGCAAACTCTCACGCCCGAACAGAAGTCTGCGCTTGAAGCTGCAATCGAACGTGGGTACTACGAAGAGCCACGGCAGCAATCGGTCGCGGAAATCGCTGAAGATGTCGGTGTGTCACGGTCGACGTTCCAGTACCGTCTCAACCGAGCGGAAGCGTGGCTGGCACAACAGTTCGCCGCCGATTCGCTCGACGTCGACCTCGACGTGGATCTCGACCCCGAGGACATTGAGTTCATCCAGTAAACTGCACGTCGAACTCCTCGACGGTTGGAATATGTCGAAGTAAATCCCATCCCTAAGAATATCGTAGGGCCGGGTATGGCAACGACTGGTGCGAGTGTTCAGCTGATTCGTAACGCGACTATCCTCCTGGACGTCGGTGACACGACGTTCCTCGTGGATCCGATGTTCACGCCGGAGGGCGAGATGCCGACGGTGACAGACAACCCGGCAGTTCCGGAGTTCCTCACCACGGCGAATCAGGATCGGAATCCGCTTGTTCCGCTGCCCGACGTTGATCTCACCTACGACGCTGTGGTCGTTACGCACCGCCACCCCGACCACTGGGACGAGGCGGCCAGAGAGGAACTCGATGCCGACGTGCCGCTGTTCTGTCAGCCCGAGGAGGCCGACGCCTTCACTGACGAGGGCTTCACTGATGTTCGCCCCGTCGACGACGAAACCACCTTCGAGGGGGTCACAATCCACCGGACGCCGGGCCAGCACGGGCACGGCGAGCTCGCCGAGGGAATGGGTCCGGTCTCGGGCTTCGTTTTCGAGGGCGACGAGACAGTGTATGTCGCCGGGGACACGATCTGGTACGAACCGGTCGAGGAGACACTTGACCAGTACGAACCCGATCTGGTGGTTCTCAACGGCGGCGAAGCGCAGTTCGATCAGGGCGAACCCATCACGATGGGGGTCGAGGACATCAACGCTGTCCGAGAGGCCACTGACGCCGAAATAGTGGTCGTCCACATGGAGGCGATCAACCATTGCTTGCTGTCGCGCGAGGAACTGCGGGCAGAGACAGAGGATGTACACGTTCCCGAGGACGGCGAGCGGTACAGTCTATAACGCGGGAACGCCCGCCTACAACTGTCCCATGTTGTAACCATTGGTTCGGGGTAGTTACTCCGCTAGCTCAGCTGGGAGTCGGCCATCCGGACGCGGAACACGGCCCCGTTTGATCTCGTGATCGACGCGACGCAGGTGTTTGCAGCCGCCTTCGGGTGAACGCTGCTGCCAGTCGGGACAGGTACACGATTCGTCGACGACGTCGACTTCGTACCTGTTGCCGGACGCGGACTGCACCTCGTAGCGGCCACCTTTCGAGAGGAGTGAGACGTCCATCGCTTCGGCGACGGCACGCTTCGTGCGGGGCTCGAGATCGTCCTTCGACTGTGCGTTCTCGTCGACGACCAGTCGGTCGCGAACGTCGCCCGTTCGGCCACCGTCGGGCGCGACGGCTTCCGCAGGCCCCCTGAGCCGCTCGTGGAGCAGTTCCTCCACCGGATGGCCTTCCGGCCACAGGTAGTGGACTTCGCGGCGCTCGCGATGGTCGTAGGAGCCGCACGCGGCTGCGCTCCCGGTCCAGACACGCCACGCCCCGAGTGCTGCCATCACGTCGACGATGACTCGGGGAACAGCCTCGTGCTTCTCGGGGTAGAACATCCGAAAGCGAGTACATTCCGTCTGCGGCGGAACCGTCTCCCACCACTCGACGTCGTCGTCCCAGCTCTCGCACATCGCCTTATCCTCCCCGTATCCAACGGTCAGGCCGTCGATCTGCGGTATCTCCACCGATGTCTCGTCAGCCTCGTCTTCGAGCAGCCGAAGGACGGCGTACCGGAGATACTCGTGATTCGGATTGTCTGAAGATTGGGCGACCTGCTCGTGGTGCTCTGCGACTCGCTCTGCCTCGTCCAGAACGGTCGTTAGATATTGGTCGGTCATGGGTCGGTGGAGACGGAAGTGCGCCTCCGCCCCTCGGCGGGCGCTGAAAAACTTAACCAACAAATACCGATCAATCGTATCCTCTGTTGGTTAACCCCTCTCTGCTCGAATGCTGAGCCGGATCGGACTACCGGAGCTAAGAATAGTATATCTGTATAGCGATAACGTCATAGGGAATACGGGGGACAAGACTAATACCGTTAGATGCGATACCGATAACTAACGATGATGGAGTACGTCGACGAGACCGCGGCGAAG
>NZ_JBNTJV010000008.1:0-66005 GCF_051195035.1 Natronomonas sp. EA1 | reverse complement strand
CAAACCGGGTCGAGAGGCACTCAAAGAGATTGTCAGAGCAGTTCTCTGACTCACCAACAATGTACTTCACAAGAGCGTTCGGGTAATGTCTGAAGTGCTTGCAGACCTGAGTGCGGTCCCCGCCTGCGATAGACTATGGTCGGCCACAGGATGGACAGTAGAAGGTTCGTTCGTCGTCGCTTGATGCGGTGTCGATGTGAATGCGCTCTCCGTTGTCGAATATTGCGTATCGCGGCATGGACCTAGAGTTGGGATGCTATATGCTCTCATGCGCGCATTGTTATTGAGAGTAATCAAGCCTATCGCAATCCGGGTACAACCCACTTGACGACTAGCTATTGATGACGGCCTCAAAGGAAAGCACCACCGCGCCCTCGCGGGCTTCTACAGCCTGCTCGTTATTGCGCTTGCGGCGTAGAGGCTGCGGCGCTGCGAGGTCGCGGCGCTCCACGTCAGCCCGCTCGTGATCGAACCCGAGAACGCGGCTGTACGGTGTCGAGTCGATCCGTGATCGGCTGGTAGAGCTCGCCGACAAATGGACGACCACACGACGGGCTACCTATTCCCGTCGATGCGGTCGTCGACGGGGCACATCAGCGATGCGACGGTCTATCGACGGTTCGTCTCGTTGGCTGGGAGGGCCAACGTCCGGAAGCTCTGGTACACATCATACGCGAGCGTGATCGAGGAGGTCGCCGAGCAGATGACCGGGATCGCCGCCTTCCAAGGCTCCGACGACGTCCATACCGTCCTGAAACACTACGTCGACGAAGCGCGTACAGTGGGAACTTCGACGGGAACGGATTCGGGAATGGCTGCAAGAGACATTCGACGTGGCAGAATAGTGGGTGTCGAATCTGAATATCTGTGGGCCACCCAATAATTGAATACTATGTAGATACCAGGTGTTTACTGAGTATGGACAAGTTTGAAATTGCGGGCGAGGAGGTAATCGAGCGTGAAGTCAAAGCTACTGGGAATGGTGCTCACGTATATCTGCCAAAGGAGTGGTTGGACGATACTGTGAAAGTCGTCAGAGTACCCCGGGAACAAGCGCGTGTATGTGGCATTTGTAACGAGAAGAGCCGATATCTCGAGGAGTGGTGCTGGATTGATGATTCGGGTGGGTCGTTCTTCGAGATTTGTCCCACTTGCCGAGATAACATCGAGAACGGCCCGTATGACGTATGTAGCGTCTGTCGCAAAGACCGTGAGGCGTCCAAATCGTCCGGATTCGGCCCCATAGGGCCCGACAAGCCACATTACCGTGGCTGCGATACCTGCAGAAAACGAGTCATTTTCGGAGACGTATCCACTCCACGACCGGTCTGGACTGAGTAGATTTCCGTCGATAGACGTGCTACCTCACTCAATCATCTCTCGCCAGCTCGTCTCGAGGTCCTCACCACGCCGCAAGTGCCGCTGTTCGAGGAACTCGACGAAGTCAGCCTTGGAGTCCGGCGCGACGACAATATCGAGGTCCGTGGAGAAGCGTGCGTTGAACGCTGAGACTGCGTAGCCGCCGCCGAGAATGTACTCGTGACCCTGTTGGGTGAGCTCCTCGAGCAGTTCGATGAGCGCGTCACTTCGGTTGTTGAAGCTCATGGCTGTGCCCGTTCAGTCTCTCGATACGTGACGCCGAGGTCGAGGTCCTCGTACATCCGGTCGAGCATCGCCAGCCCCGACTGGAACTGGGCGTAGTTCTGGCGCATATACTCGATTGTCTCTGCTCTCGGAATCACCGGGTACCCTTCGACGTGCTCGATATCGAGTGACGCGCGTGGTTCGAGGACGATCTGCAGCGGTCCGTCCAACTCGTCTCGGGGCTGTCGTTCGAATGCGGTCGGGAGGTCGAACCACTCGAAAAACGCCTCCCAGGCGTCGACGTCTTGCTCACGAACAGCGAGGAACAGCGGATAGTCGTCGGGCTCGCGACCAACTTGGTAGCCGCCGTGGGTCCACACGTAGACGGCGTCGATTCGCGTGAACGCGAACGACCAGTCGCCAAACTGTGGGATGACGTAGGACTCCTCGATAGTAGGTGGACTGACGCCAGCGCTGGCAGCGACGAGCTCGAGCGCTGCGTCGCGTACGCGCTCGTCGACGACAGTGAGGCCGTCGTCATAGGAAACGTAGCCTGCGTCTTCCAGCCGATTGACGCCCTGTCTCACTGTCTCGTAGGGGGTGTGGAGGTGTTGGGCGACACGGCGGATGGAGTCACCACTCTCGATGGCGAGGATGATCTGCGCCGCCGTGTCGTCGAGCACCTCATACATCTGGTGGTTACCAATAATCCGGTAACAGTTAAAAGTCTTACTCGACTGGCCGTAAAGCACGATCTCCCCACTTGTCTCGAAGGTAGTCCAAATCCCCGCTGAAAACACGCGGAACGACTATAACGAATTCAACGAACAAAACGAACAGAACGAAAAAATGTACGTGTTTACCCCGAGGACGCGACAGCAGGCACAGCCTGGGCCCGTGAGATCATCTCGTTGTCTCGGGCGACTCGCTTGAACTCTTCGTAGGGATTGCGTCCCTGCTGGCGCCAGGTCGCCAGCAGGGACAGCAACGTCTCATGCACGAACATGCCACGGTTGTTCCGGAGCGTTCCGATGAGCTTCCGGAGAACCACCGGCTCACGAAGCGCGTTTTCGGCGGCGTTGTTCGTCGGGGAGACCGCTGGCTCACCGATGAAGGTGAGCCAGTGGTCGAGGCCTCCTTCGATCTTGCCGAGTAGTGTTGCCACTGGTCCGTCGGGAACTGACCGCTCTATCAGCGATTCAAGCTCTCTCCGCGCCACACGTTGGAGCTCTGCTCGCTCACGCACTGTCAAGTCGCTCTCCAGCCGAGTCTGGAGAGCGACGTACAGTTGTTTGAGGGCACGATAGATCGGTTCGCCTTCCGCCTGCTTCTCGGCGGCGTCTTCAGCCTCCCGTAGAATATGCGCCCAACACCGCTGGAGATTGCTGCTGAATGCCGGATACGCCGTCCAGCCATCACAGACGACCGTTCCCGCGAAGTCCTCGCCGAGGACTTCCGCGGGAACATCACTCCCTCGACTCTCCCTGACTGCGTACAGCGTGTGGTTCTCGGTGGTGAACGTCCAGATCCATGCTTGTTCGCCGTCGCGTTTGATTCCAGTCTCGTCAACGTGGACAACGTCGGCTTGTTGAATCTGGTGGCGGATCTGCTCGTACTCATAGCGACCGGCGCGCGCAGCGCGCTCGGTCGCGTGCCACGCGGACGCGCCTGACAACTCCAGTCCATGGAGTTGCTCGAAGCGGTCACCAATCTTCCGGTAGGGAAGGCGGTGGTCGTACCGCGAGAGTGCCGCCTGTGCGATGACGTTCACCCCGAACTGCCCCTCATCGGGGCAGTTGGGGTGTGAGGCGACAGTCTCAGTTCCACAGGAGTGACACTCGTAGTGGTGGCGGTTGTACTGTGTGACTTCTGGTGGTTGTGGGTCCGGGAGTTCCTCGACGAGTCGGGGGCTGACGCCCGCCGACTCGTCGAACGCTTCACCACAGTCTGGACAGCAGTCACAGGTAACCTCGATTTCTCGGTCAGGGTCAGGAGCGTCGCGCCATTCCGGGTCGTGTCCGGACTTTCGGCCAGGTGTGCCACCGTCAGTACGTGGTTGTTCGTCGTCCTCGTCCCCATCGGACGAGGACGACTTCTCTTGGTCCGATTGGTCCTTGCTCGGTGGTGTATGGGGTCCCTCGTACCACCGAAGCTTGGCTCTGAGGCGTTTGTTCTCCTTACGGAGTTCTTCAAGCTCTTCGACCTGTTCTCGAAGCTGTTGGTTCTCTTCCTCAAGCGCAGCAAGGCGGTTGAGTATCTCTTTTTTGGTGGGCTCCGAAGAAGTCATAAACAGGCGAGACGGGATGGTCTCCAGTCCGGAGACCATCCCTCCAAGATACGCTTGCTCGCCTGTTGCATCGATCTACGCCGCCAGTTTCGCGGCTCCTACGAGAGACTACCGAAATTGATCTGGGGGTAAACACGTACGAAAAAATGAATGGATTGAGCGCATTCTGAGGAACGAACTGGTTGAGGATGGGTTGGTCGGCTTGTACTCGGTGAACAGAACGAGTGAAACGAACGGAACGAATAGGACGAATGCGTTGATAAAAACGAGTGTGTTTGCCTCAACGAGCGAAACGAACAATTGGTTTTAACATCGTAGTATTCCTCCCACCGAGTGAAACACCCTCACCGAACCAAACGAACAGAACGACAAAACGAACGGAACGAACACAACGAGGTAAACGAAAGAAATGACCGACACCAACACCGCTCGAATCACCGTGGCGAATCAGAAGGGAGGCGCCGGGAAGACGACCGACGTCATTCACACAGGTGGGGCGCTAGCTGCCCGGGGCTACGACGTCCTCCTAGTCGACATCGACTATCACGGGGGACTCACCTGCTCGCTTGGCTACAACGAACTGTACTACGATACCGACCGCACAACGCTGTTCGACGTCCTCGACTTCGACCAGATGGAGTCGGTGAACGACATTATCGTCGAGCACGAGGAATTCGACATCCTCCCTGCGAGCGAGAAGCTCGCGAACAACAAGAACATCCAGACGCTGCTTGAGGCGCCGAAGAGTCGCGAGCGGTTGGAGATGACTCTCGACGAACTCGAGAAAGACTACGACTACATCATCGTCGACACGCCCCCATCCCTGAACGTCCTCACCGACAACGCCCTCGTCGCAACCGGCAACGTCGTCATCCCCGTCATTCCGGAGAAACTCAACGCCAACAGCCTCCAGATTTTCGCGAAGCAGCTGAGCTCCCTCGAACAGGCGTACGGAGACATCAATCGGCTCGCGATTGTCTGCAACCGTGTCGAGCAGAACGCCGAACACCGCGACACCATCGAGGAGATCAAGTCTGCGTACTCCCTCCCGGTGTTCGAGATTCCGAAGCGGACTGACCTCTCTCAGTCGATTGGCAAAGGAGTGTCCGCCTTCGGCTTCGACAAGGAGAACCAGCGCGTTGAGGACGCACGCGACCTGTTCAACGAGATTGCTGACCTGTTCGACGAGACGTTCGAGAAGATCGCGCCTGAGGAGGTGGAAGCATGACTGACGGCTGGGGCGATGCTTCCGGCATTGAGGGCAACTACGAAGAGGAGGAGGACGAGGAGGCTGATTCCAGCGAAACGAGTGAGGTGAGTGAAACGGTGGAAACCAGTTCATCGACCGAAACGAGCGAATCGACTTCAACGAGTGAAACGAACAAAACGAGCAAAACGAAGACAAACATCAAGGACGAGTGGAACGGGCGGACGATCTACATTCCCGACGATGTCCTCGACGAGATGGAGGACACCTACCTCGAGTCCCAGCTGAAGCTCCGCAAGGCGGGGCAGGACGAGTTCAAGAAGAACCGCCACTTCTACCCGCTACTCGTTCAGTTCGGTGTTGAGGCGCTCTCTGAGGCGGATGCCGAGGACATCAAGGCTCGGCTTTCGGAACTCGGCGACGAATGACCTCGCGCAGAGCACAATCTCGGAGGATGGATTTGATGCGTGCCTTTTGTTCTCTGCATGTGGGTGTGAAATAGGAGCAGTATGGCGATTTTAGTTCTTATCGCTCAGAAAACTTTTCTAACGTACATACCCGATGTGAATCCGAGAATCACCAGACATGGGCCTACCCGGTCTCATTCGGCGTGAAAATAAGGCACGCATCACAACCCAAACTCCGAAACTGTGCGCAGAGCGAGGCGCGAAATTTTGTATAGCGATATACGATATATATTTTCCTGTAGTGCGGAATTCCGGCGCTAAGAGACTTCAGTTCCTCGAATTCTCCCGATGGTCCGAATACAGAATGTGGTCCTGATTATGCCCGTAATCACGACCACTTTGAAGTACCCCGACGCCGTCCGCTAAGCACGAATGCTGCAATCGGCTCAGAACGGCGCTTCCCCCAGGATAGAGCCGCCGAGATCGGGCCGCGGGTTTGCTGTAGTTCCACTCAGCGACGTCGAAGAACTAGCGGAATACCGAAGTTCGATATAGGGGGAATGACCTCCATCTATATGGAGGTCGGGCGTGAACGGTAACGTATGACCGAAGACGAATCGAATTCCAAGGGTCTGATGGAGCGCCAGACCACGGGCGAAGACCGCGTGCGGATGGCCGCCCGACAGCTGTCGGAGCCGCGTACGGCCAACTGGATCGCCTCCGAAGCGGGCTGGTCACACGAGCCGACCAAGCGCGTCCTCGAACGACTCGTCGACGACGGAATCCTCCACCGTGACGAGAGTGGTACGCACACGACGTATTACCCTGATTACCGCCGCCAGGCGATGCAGGAGGCGATGCGGCTTCGTGACAGCGGGCACACTGTCGAGGAACTCACGGACCGTGTCGCCGATATGAAGGCGCAGATCCGCGACTGGGAGGACGAATTCGACGTCGAGTCCCCGAACCAGCTTCGCGGAACGCTCGCCGAGGAGGGTCTCGACGCCGACGAAGAAGACCGTCGCCGTGAGATCGCCCGCGAGTGGGAACACCTCCAGCGGCGCATCGACATCGTTGGCTTCGCCATCCGCGAATGGGACTTCCTTACACCAACGAACGAACCTGCCGAGGCCAGTAGCTGAAGGATGTCGGTCCCGCATCCCGGTGGCGACCCGAACGCAAACCTCTACGCCCAGCTGAAGCGGGACGTCCTCGATCGTGTGCCACAGATTACGACGGTCGAGTTCGTTCCTGACGATATCGAGGCCAAGCAGCTGCGGGCCCGTTTTGATCCGGCCCGCCTTTCTCCTTCGACAGGGCCTGAGTCGCCGGAACTGTCCATCAAGTGGTATCGACAGGACCCCCACGATTGGTTCCGTATCAACTACACCGACCCGAACACGGGCTTTCACGCTGGCTGGCACCAGGACGAAGACCATCCAGATCTCGGACGAACGCATTTCCAGTACTCAGCCGCCGATGAGGAAGATCGCTGGAAAATCACGTTCGAACACGAGACCCCCTCGCTAATCCTCTGGGAAATCATTGAATCGCTCCTCGAGGACGTCCGTCCGACCTACCAGTACGGGAACGAGGACGCATGACACCACGAGAACGCGCCGATCGGTCGCTTGCGAGCTCCTTCGAACGGTATCTCCAGGACAAAGGCAAGGGTCGCGGTGGCGACGGCGGGAACTATCGACGCAACGCTGCTCGCGAACTCGAGCGGTTCGCCGAGTGGGCCGCCGGCGACCGCGGTGACGACGACTGGACCGGGATCGTCTCCGATGACATCGACGACGACCCCACCTTCGAGGACCTCGACGAACGAGTCTTCCGGGAGTACGCCCGGCATCTCAGCGGAGATCGCGGACTCAAGCAGAACACGGTACAAACCTATTATCGCTATATCTCCGCGTGGTGCGGCTGGTGTGTCAACGAGGGGTATCTCGAAGCACACTACGCGCAGCGGGCGAGTGCGATGGCGCCGCTGCCCGAGGACGACGGCCGCAAGCCTGGCGACCAGCAGGCCTGGACGTCCGAACAGCGCCACGCACTCACCCGTCACGTCGACGAGCAGGCTCGCGACGCCGTCGAGGCGTACACGACACTCCCGGAGGATACTGACCCCCTCGACAAGCAGCGAGCGCGCTACGCGGCGCTGAAGGCGGCTCGTGACCGGGCGCTGGTGTTCGTCCTCGCGTACTCAGCTGTCCGCGTTGGGGAACTCCTCCGGGATCCGAATGACCCACGCCGGCGCGGCGTCCGCTGGGAGGACCTCTCCCTCGACGACGGGAGTATGGACGTCTACCGGAAGAAACAGCAGTGGGACGCCGCCAGTCTCCCCGACCCGGTGATCTCGCCGCTGCGAAGCTACCGCAAGCTGATGGACCCGCCGACGGAGCGCTGGCCGGTGTTCCCGACGTTTGACCAACGGACGCTCGCGGAGCTCGTCCGGGAAGAGCTAGCCGAACGAGGGGAACGCCCAGAAGCAATTACTGAGTGCCGTGAAGAATACGTTCGAGACCTCCTGCTGGCGCTCGATGAGGACGTTCGGCCGCCGTCGATCACGACGGACGGCGCACGGTCGATTCTCCAACGGCTTTCAGAGGATGCGGAAATCGACATCGACCATCCGAAACACGATTATCTTGCTCCGCACGGTGGCCGTCGTGGGATGGGCGAGGTGCTAGTCCGCGCGTTCGGGTATACGGTCGCGGCTCGATATCTCGACAACTCCGAAGAGATGGTCCGTGAACGGTATTCGCATATTGAGGCCGGGGAATTGGGCGATGTCGCAACCGAAGCATTAGAGCAAATCGATTGAAGAGAAAGGCTGTTGATCCTCCCCAAATGATAGCAAAAAGATTCTGTTGGCGGTCGGCGTAGCTCATCTTTGATTCTCAATGGGGCGCTCTGTGGACGGAGCAGAAATCATCTGAGTGGGTTGGAACTTGCCTGAACTAGCGTCACCAATAGATGGCTACTATTTGCGATTCGATTTGAAGGGCATCAACATCGATAGCTTCTCCTTCACTACTCAGAGACCTGTGTTCTTCGAATATCATGTAGTCAGTCGCTTCTGCTTCGTCTTCCTTCGAGACGGAGACATCGTGTTCTCGAAGATACGTCGCATAATCGGTGTAGAAGTCAATCAGTTCTGTTCCTCCAGATGGGGAGAGTGCTGGGACTCCTTCTTCAACTACATACTCAGTAATGAACTGCCGATGAAGATCATCACCAACCTCGTCAATCCCTGCCCGTTCATCAAATTCAGCGAGCGTATCTATCCAATCATCTAAGTCTGTATCGTCACTGAACTGTTCGCTCGCCTCCTCTTTGGCCAGGGCCGCCGCACGTTCCATAAATTGGGTTAATAGCTGAGCCAGCGGCGGAGAGACTGTTTCGATTTTTTGTGCGAGGCTTAGCGGGTGCCACGACTCTTCGTCATACGTCTCCTCGACACGACAGAACACTGTGTATTCTTCCTCGTCAAACAGGGCATCAGGAACGTCTTGCCAGAGCTTCAGGGCGTTCAGCTGACCCACGATATGGAGTGGCTCTCCGTCAGAATCATCCGGGTCACCTGGCTGAATTCTCCCGTTCTTCACCTGGTAATCGAGAACCCGTCCACTCACCGGGATCTCTGCCCCAAACATTGATTCGATAAGCTCTAGAACATCCTCGTCCTCTGTACCAACTGCCTCAGGAATGTTCTCTTGGAGATACATCATCACCTTATAAAATCGGTATAGATAGTGTGTCTCCAGCTCAACATCAACCCGAAGGATCTTCCCCCGGATTACTTCGGACACATCTATCTCGGTTTCCTCGTCCGAATCGATGAAGCCAACATCCTCATCGTGCCGTCGATGCTGATCTAACTGGTCGAAGAGTGACTGAATCGCGTAGTTGTGTACCACTTCGGATGAATTCTCCCCCATCTCAACCTGTTCGCCCTCTACCTTTGCGCCCACCCCAGAAATACTCGCGTTCACACCACCAGCAACACGCTTCGTTGACCGACTCCCAATCTGCTCGATCCGTTCTTGTTTGATGGCTCCTTCAATCGACGCAAGAAGACTTACAACGCTATCCCGATCCAGGTAGACGAACTCCCGAAGTTCCCTCTCGTACCCGCGGTCGTCTTCTTCATCGTTAGGCTCTCGGTCACCGGAGTCCTCAACAGAATCATTCTCTGGTGACTCATCACTTCGGGGCTGGTCATCGCTACTCGTCCTTCCAAACAGGTTCGAAATCCGTTCTCTGAATCCCATTAGTCTGCGCCCTCCTCGGCTTCTTGCTCTCGCCGTCGTTGTGCCTCCTTGTTATTGATTTGTGCCTGTACCCTCTCATAGGCACGTTCAACGTCCATCCGACGAATTGTCGGACTTCCCTCTTTGTCCCGTTCCCCCTTCAGCAGAATCTCTCCAATCTCCTCGAATAATGACTCAATATGAGCACCAGTCCAACCACTCGTCTTCTCGACAAGGCCCTCAAGATTCACGGTGTCAGCGAAGTCAACGTCCGGTTTGTGGATATTGAGTATTTCTCGACGGCCTTCACGTGACGGACGAGGGAACTCGATTTCCCGCCCGAACCGACCGGGCCGCCGGAGTGCTGGGTCGATTGCCTCGATAATATTGGTCGTCCCGATGACTACCACTCGGCCGCGTTCCTCGATGCCGTCCATCAGCGACAACAATTGACCGACAGTTCGACGACCGGCATCCCTCGTCTTGTCTCGTCGCGGTGCCATCGAATCAATTTCGTCAAAGAAGATGATCGCTGGCGGGTTTTTTTGAGCATTCTCGAACAACCCGCGGAGCTTCCGTGCCGTCCCGCCAACTAACTCATGAGACAGCTCTGGGCCTCTGATGCTGTAAAACGACGCATCTTCAACTTGGTTCGCGACGATTTTCGCCAGATACGTTTTGCCAGTCCCCGGTGGGCCGTAGAACAGCACGCCTTTCGGAGCACTCATCCCGACGTCTTCGAATCGCTCTGGCTCCTTGAGAGGGACTTCCACTTTGTATTTCACTTCCTCAACGACATCGTCCATCCCACCGAAATCCGCATACTCTTTGTCAGGGACGTTTTTTGGTGTGAGATCAGACGAGTCAGTCTCATTTACCTCTCGCAGGGGATCTAAGGTGGCATCGTCGAGTTCAACGATATCCTCTTCGAATACTTTGTAGAATTCACCTAGTTCCGTGAGCAATACGCCATCCCCCGGTGAGACATCCTCCGCCGGATTTGCGAGTATCCGTGACCTGCTGTTCGTCTGGCCTAAAATGTAGTCATCGGTGACTTTCTCTACTCGTGCATGTTGGCCCGGCGGATCATCTTCTCTCGCCACGCCGACCGCTTTGTCCTTTCCAAGAGTGTTTTCAACGTTGACGTAGTCTCCGGGGGTTACCTGGCGCTGAACATTATTCTGTACTTGAATGATAGAACCGTTTTCATTGACCAGTAGATGCTGATCCTCTACAGCGAGCACCGGTAACACCCGGCCATTACCCATATGTCGCCACTTCTCGCCTACTCCTTATGATATCTTTGCCAGGTCACCATCCATTACTCAAGATAATTGAAATACGACCCCGACAAATAGCTCATAATATGCTTACCAATGACTATGAACTGGCTGACTAGGGCTTGGGGAGGGGGCTCCATCTCTGTTCTCCAGAGCGATGCAAGCGTTTATACAGTAGAAGAACCAAGATTTGGTTGACCAATGAGTCTTGACCAGGCGGTTGACGAGGCGCTCGCGACGTACAATATGTCGCGCAGCGAGGAGGCCGAGGAAACGGGCCGAACAGTCGCCACGCTTCAAGACTAATAGAGCCACTTAGTCGAGATTCCGGATCTTTTCCGCGAATTCTTCTTTCGAGAGTCCTGGCGTCTCTTTCAGCTCCGGATAGCCGGCACGTTCGACAGCCTCCTCAACGAACGTTACCCAGAGATCTTCGTGCTTCTCCGCGTAGACGATTTTCGCCTCACTCGGGTACATATCCAACTCGTATTCAGTCAAGTCGATTTCGACCGCGTGTTTTCGCTCAAGTGTTCTCGCGCCGAAGCTATACAGGTGCTTGAAGAGGACGTTCTTCCGTCGAACGGTCAACAGCCGCTTCGATTCGTTGATGTACTCGTTCACCCATTCTCGCCAGTCGTAGGTATTTGAGTCGGTCTCTACGGAAGTCTCCGGCATGGCGAAGTCCGGATTCAGGCGCCGGAGGTAGAACTGAATTAGCGCAACAGCGGTTCGATGGTTGGCATTCGGAAGCGCGTGTTTTAGAATCAGATTCGAGGCGAGTTGACCAGCTACGTCTGTCGCTGATCCTTCCCACGACGTCCGATCGAGAACATCCGGCAGCGCATCGACGTCGATATTTTTGTACGCTTCGACAGGCACCCCCTCTTCTTCTTCGTTCTGATCGAGAAGTGCGCGATAAATCTCGAGGAGACGAACGACAATAGTGCTGTTGTCGGCACTCATCTCTGAAAGCGACTCTTTCAGGTTAAACTCAATCTCCTTCACGGGTCCACCGCTGATGCGGGATGTGTAGATGACGTAGAATGGTTCGTCGAGGTCGTATTCTAGGAGCTTTATCGCGACATCATCGTCGTAGCTGACGATCTGCGAGACGATTTCGTTGGGATCTGGATGGACGAAGTCAAGAGAGAACTGCTTGTCGCCGGGGTGGTGGTAGTGGACGTGGCCCATCTGCGTGCGTATTACTACTCACCTGTGCTTATTAATCAAGTTCACGAGCGAGACTCTCATCGAAGATTTGGTGAACTACCATTAAACTCCACTGGAGGTGCCGAAGCGAACAGCCTGAGCGGCAGGTGATGCCCGTGAATTCACTGGCCAGATTTATACCACATAATGACTTAGTTATATCTATGGCAGTTAGAGTCACCTGCGTTATGAAAGACGACTCTCACTTAGATGGCTGTGAATGTATCACTACCATTGGGTGGAAGAACCCTTCATCCGGCAAAACAGGCTCTTCGTCTCCCCAGCAAATGTATGACTTCATCGAGAATGATGATGGCCGAGCATACGTAGAGTATGACGGTGATACGGCTGATCTAGTAGCTGTTGATGGTGAAACCAAGAAACACGTACGGACAGAACCCGGGACACCTGACAAAAACCTACTTGATCAGCCGTCCTGCTGAGTGATCAAAAAATGCTGGACCCGATAGCTTTTCCAGATTGAATGAATTCTACTATATCGCTAAAATTTCTGAGCGGTAATGTGACGATATCCAGCGGGAGAATCTTCGAACATTTATATGGTGGACAAGAGAAGTTCGCGATGGAATGTCTGACCTAATCGTCAAAGCAGCCGTGAAGGACGCACTCTCGGACCAGAACGTCTCGGCAGATTTCTACGACGCCCTCGACGAAGAGGTCGCCGACCTGCTCGACGACGCCGCAAAGCGTGCTGAGGCCAACGACCGGAAGACGGTCCAGCCCCGCGACCTCTAATTCGGAAGGTACCACACCGACGCTCGAAGTCACTCCCCGTTTTAAGGGGGTTGTAACTGGAAGGTACTCCTATGAGTGTCACAGCCGAATCAATTCAAGTCGAGAATGTGGTCGCGTCGTCCGATATCGGTCAAGAACTCGATCTGAAAACGCTTTCTGAGGATTTAGGAGCCACCGACTACGATCCCGATAACTTCCCTGGACTCGTGTATCGGATGCATGATCCCAAAGCCGTAGCGCTCATTTTCCGCTCGGGGAAAGTCGTCTGTACGGGTGCAAAAAGCGTCGACAATGTGACGACTGCGTTGGAATACGTCTTCGACGAGCTCCGTGAATTGGGTGTCGATGTCGCTACCTCCCCAGATATCGAAATCCAGAATATTGTCTCAAGTGGGGACCTCGACCACACACTCAATTTGAATGCGATTGCGATCGGCCTAGGTCTCGAACACATCGAATACGAACCAGAGCAGTTCCCGGGGCTCGTCTACAGGCTTGACGACCCGGACGTCGTCGCACTCCTCTTCGGGAGTGGAAAGCTCGTCATCACGGGCGGAAAACAGCTTGACGATGCTGAGCAAGCGCTTACAGTGATCGAAAACCGGCTCACTGACCTCGGGTTACTGGAGTAATTCAACGACACAGAACAGTTGGCGGGGTACACTGGCACTGGTGGGTACATTTTTGAATCTGCTCTCCCCGTGTTAAGTTAGTGCGATGGCTGATGCCGAACGGGAGGTAGATGATGTCCTATCCGGGAATGTTCTTTCAGTCCAAGAGCTGAACGACCGAATTGCATCGGTCGTCCAGGACACGCCTGCCCTCAACGGCGTCCGTTGTATTGGCGAGGTCACGGATCTCCACCAGAACAGTACCGCCCTCTATTTCACCCTGACAGACGGTAACGCCGAGCTTCCCTGTATGCTCTGGGCGAACCGCTATCAGAAGATGGACGCTGACCTCGAGGACGGGACGGAGGTCATCCTCGAAGGCGATATCGACTACTGGACAGAGGGTGGGAAAATCGTACGTGTTTACCCCGAGGACGCGACAGCAGGCACAGCCTGGGCCCGTGAGATCATCTCGTTGTCTCGGGCGACTCGCTTGAACTCTTCGTAGGGATTGCGTCCCTGCTGGCGCCAGGTCGCCAGCAGGGACAGCAACGTCTCATGCACGAACATGCCACGGTTGTTCCGGAGCGTTCCGATGAGCTTCCGGAGAACCACCGGCTCACGAAGCGCGTTTTCGGCGGCGTTGTTCGTCGGGGAGACCGCTGGCTCACCGATGAAGGTGAGCCAGTGGTCGAGGCCTCCTTCGATCTTGCCGAGTAGTGTTGCCACTGGTCCGTCGGGAACTGACCGCTCTATCAGCGATTCAAGCTCTCTCCGCGCCACACGTTGGAGCTCTGCTCGCTCACGCACTGTCAAGTCGCTCTCCAGCCGAGTCTGGAGAGCGACGTACAGTTGTTTGAGGGCACGATAGATCGGTTCGCCTTCCGCCTGCTTCTCGGCGGCGTCTTCAGCCTCCCGTAGAATATGCGCCCAACACCGCTGGAGATTGCTGCTGAATGCCGGATACGCCGTCCAGCCATCACAGACGACCGTTCCCGCGAAGTCCTCGCCGAGGACTTCCGCGGGAACATCACTCCCTCGACTCTCCCTGACTGCGTACAGCGTGTGGTTCTCGGTGGTGAACGTCCAGATCCATGCTTGTTCGCCGTCGCGTTTGATTCCAGTCTCGTCAACGTGGACAACGTCGGCTTGTTGAATCTGGTGGCGGATCTGCTCGTACTCATAGCGACCGGCGCGCGCAGCGCGCTCGGTCGCGTGCCACGCGGACGCGCCTGACAACTCCAGTCCATGGAGTTGCTCGAAGCGGTCACCAATCTTCCGGTAGGGAAGGCGGTGGTCGTACCGCGAGAGTGCCGCCTGTGCGATGACGTTCACCCCGAACTGCCCCTCATCGGGGCAGTTGGGGTGTGAGGCGACAGTCTCAGTTCCACAGGAGTGACACTCGTAGTGGTGGCGGTTGTACTGTGTGACTTCTGGTGGTTGTGGGTCCGGGAGTTCCTCGACGAGTCGGGGGCTGACGCCCGCCGACTCGTCGAACGCTTCACCACAGTCTGGACAGCAGTCACAGGTAACCTCGATTTCTCGGTCAGGGTCAGGAGCGTCGCGCCATTCCGGGTCGTGTCCGGACTTTCGGCCAGGTGTGCCACCGTCAGTACGTGGTTGTTCGTCGTCCTCGTCCCCATCGGACGAGGACGACTTCTCTTGGTCCGATTGGTCCTTGCTCGGTGGTGTATGGGGTCCCTCGTACCACCGAAGCTTGGCTCTGAGGCGTTTGTTCTCCTTACGGAGTTCTTCAAGCTCTTCGACCTGTTCTCGAAGCTGTTGGTTCTCTTCCTCAAGCGCAGCAAGGCGGTTGAGTATCTCTTTTTTGGTGGGCTCCGAAGAAGTCATAAACAGGCGAGACGGGATGGTCTCCAGTCCGGAGACCATCCCTCCAAGATACGCTTGCTCGCCTGTTGCATCGATCTACGCCGCCAGTTTCGCGGCTCCTACGAGAGACTACCGAAATTGATCTGGGGGTAAACACGTACGGAAAATCGACCTCAAGCCGTGGGAGGTGATCGTCGTCGGCGACGGCGATCAAGCAGCTGCTGTCGAACAACTGCGAAGTGAACTCGAGGAACGTGGTTGGTTCGACGACGAGCAGAAACAGCGCCCGCCGGCGTTCCCAGAGCGGGTTGGTGTCGTAACCTCCCTTCGAGGGGACGCCCGGTACGACATACAGAACGCGATCCACAGACAGGATCCCACCGTCAACATTCTGGTGAAGGACGCGACCGTCCAAGGGTCGGAAGCGCCGACGTCCATCGCGAACGGAATCCACCATCTCGACCGCTCGGAGGACGTCGACGCGATCATCGTCGGCCGCGGCGGTGGGAGTGATTCGAACCTACAGGCCTTCAACACCGAGCGGGTCGCGGAGGCGATCTTCACCGCCAATACCCCGGTGGTCACCGCGATTGGGCACACCGATGACCGGCTCATCGCGGATCAGGTGGCGGACGTCGCGACAATCACGCCGACCGCCGCCGGCGAGTATATCGTGAACTCCCGCCAAGAGTTCCTTGCGAGTGAGATCGAGCCGCTGGAGCAACAGCTTGAGGCCGCGTACGAAACGTTCCAGCAGGAGCATGAACATGAACAGGAACTCGCCGAAGCAGTCGACGAGGCGGCCGTACCCGAGGGCCTCCCGCCGGTCTATTACAAGGCCGCAATCGCTGTGCTGTTGTTGCTGTTGTTGGCTATCACTGGGCTTTGGTTGGGGGTGATCTGAGCGTGGCAAACGACCAAGAGATTCACGACCGGCTGACCCGTGTCGAAGAAATCATTGAGCAGCTCGATGCGGACGAGTGTGACCTCGATGAAGGGACAAGGCTCCACGAGGAGGGTCAGGAACGCTTGGCCGAGGTGCGAGAAATCCTCGACAACGGGCGTGGAGAGGTCGTGGAACTCGAGTAGAGGCCATCCTAACCTTAACCAACAGACAACGGAATCTAGCCCCATTGTTGGTTAACCGTACCCTTGCGAGGTGAACGAGCTATCCGATTATAATTTACTTTAGATTTTTGCGCCAGTTGGTGGCCAGAAAGCATATACCGATCTTCTAGCTATCGCACCACCATGGACCGGGGCTCAACCGGTGCATACCCACCCCGCACATATGATCACACGGGCAGTCACCATCGAAGACATCGATGACCTGTACCTGACGTGGAACAGCCATATCAACGGGTCCGCCCTCTACCGCCGCGCCCTCCGAGATGAGATGGAGCTTCGCGACGTTGACCCCGACGAGCTTCGAGATCTCTTCGAACGGGCTCGCGAACAGGGCTACACGAAAGACGAGATCGTCGACGAGACCAACCGCTACGCTGATCTGAAAGCACTCGTCGACGACGCAGAGGAGTAACCCGCTATGTCACAGGACAATACGCCCTCCGAGACGGCTTCGAATCGCCCCGACAGCCAGTCCACGGCATCGAGTAGGCTTCCCAGGCAAGCTATGTTCATCGTCGTCGCCCTGAGCCTGTTCGCTGTGGAACCCGCCGCCGCACAGACGAATGCCGTCTGTAGTGCGGACAACCTTCCCAGCATGATCGAGGGTTTCTTCCAGCTTACCACGGCGCTAGGCATTGTCGGCCTCGCAGTCGTGTGGCAGGCTGACTCCCTTATCGAGATGTTCACGATCACGCCCGAGCAGAAGAAGGGCCTCAAGCGGCACAAACGGTCGGCGATGAAGTCCGCGGTCGTCCTCGTCGCTCTCGGCCCACTCTACACCGTCGCTGGGTCGATGATGAACCTCCCGCTGGCGCAGTGCGTCGACCTCGCCCCCTGGTAGGCGACTACCACCCCCGTCGCGAGCCCCCATGACACAACGAGAGCTCTCCGTGCTAATGGCCGCCCTGTTCGTGACGAGCCTAGTCACAGGTCTCGTCACTGCAAGCCCGCCACGGCCAGGCACGGAGGGGAATGGCCTCACAGAAAATGAATCAGCGACGCTGTGGTCTCGCGACGCGGACAACTACATCACCCAAGAGGAGTACCAGCAGCGCTACGGCGAGAGCCGGACCGCGATGCACCAGCTCGCAAACGGGACGGACATCACGTTCACGCGCCCGCCGGCGACAGCTGCAACGTGGACGCGAAACGACTTCGCTGATCTCGAAGCCGGTGGGTCGGATACGTCCGTGCATCCGCGCCACGCGTCGCTCGAAGATGGCGTGTTTATCGAGGACGCCCACGCCACGGTGTTCGCAGTGCAGCCGTCGACGCGAGGTCACTTGGAGTCGGGTGATACGCCGCTCTATATCGCGCCGAACGGCACGATGCGGGGGCTCGTCGACTATCGCGTTCGCGTCCCGAACGGCAGCTCTTCGGGGAACACGACGATCGAGTGGTCGCTCGCGAGCAACGAGGTCGAGGAGGTTCGATTGCAGAAGGACGGCGAAACCATCGTCGAGCGTGACGGCTCGCACACGCCGGCCCTCGACTACCAGATCGAGGATGACTGGAGTGCAAACCTCACGCTTGAAGCCGAGATCAGCGTCCGGCTGAAGAAGACCACGCGAATCGACCGAGGCGACGAGACCGATGTCGAGGTCACGTACCGAACCGAATCGCTCAACGTCTCGGATTCGATCGCCGTCGAGATCTACGACCTCTCAGCGTACCCCTACTACGCCGAGTTTCCCAATGGTGACGCCGGTGTGGCCATTTTCCAGTCTCGACCGTGGCAGGGGTACACGCTGACGGAGAATGGAAGCGCACGAGTGCGTGGCGTCTGGCGGTTCTACACCGCTCGGAACTCCAATTGGGATACCCTCGTCAGGTCGAACCGGACCGACAGCGCCACCGTCGAGTCTGACGCAATTCCCGTGTACGTCCATGCATATCCATCGCGGATCGGCCCGAGGGCTGAACCAGTTCGCGATGGCCCAGAGATCATCGACACCTGGGGCACTGACCGACCGTCTCCGGTCGGCACGCTCGGTGAGAACATCAACATCGACATCGTCAACCAGTCGTACACGACGACGTACGGTGTTGCGGTTCGCGCGGAGAACGTCGACCGCAACGCCCTCCAAGTAGCGGGGATCGTGCGGGGTGTGAACGCCTCGATTGTGGCACCTGACGCTGGCTCAGAGCGGCAGCTCCGGCGCAGTAATCTGACTGTTGAGGTGCTCCAGCAGAACGAAAGCCAGGCCACACTCCGCATCGAGCTCCGGGATAACGAGACCGGCGCACCAATCGTGCTCAGCGATCCCGACCGACGATATCCAATCGGCGGGAACACTCGCAACGGGTACATCACCATCGCGGAGCAACGTGTTGAGACCAACGCCTCCGGGGTAGCGATTGTGACGATCGACAAGCCGGGTATCTACACGGCTCGGTACCATCCGGGTTCGTGGCTCGGGCACGACCCCGCGTATGTGAGTGCGACGGCAACTGCTCGGTGGCACCCGCTTGGCACCATCGACGGTTGGTTCGCGTTCATTTTCGAGGTCGGCTGGCAGCTCATCCCGTTTGTTGTGATGTTCTACGCTGGCAAGCGACTTCTCCGAATGCTCGGTCCAGAAGACATCTTCCAACGGAACCCGTAGTCATGACTAGAAACCACCCACACATCAGTCGGCGAACCGCCCTCCGAACAGTCGCAGGTGCTGCCCTCATGAGCGTCGCTGGCTGTCTGAACGACAATGGCGGTTCTGGGACGCCTGGTGACGGAACGACCTCTCCAGATGGCAAAGGTCCACTCACGCGTATCACTATTGAGGGAACAGCACTCGTCGTCGAACTCTCCGAAGAGGCCGACGTCGACCAGGTCAACCTCATCCAACCGAACGGCGAGCTATTCGGGAAACGTGACGTAGCCGCGGGTGCTCAACAGGTCTCGTTCGAGATCGGCACCGCGTATGCGCCCGGTGAGTATCGCGTACTCGCGTTGAAGGGTGAGGAGACAGTAGTCGAGACCACGACTGAACTGCGTCCAGAGATCCAGATACAGGATGTCGGACTCTATCGGAATAATCCAGATAAGCCGTGGGACGAAGTCTATGGTGAGAGCGAGACAGACCGGATCAAGAATGGCGAGGCATTCGTCACGGTAGAGAACACAGGAAGCGGTCCGGAAGCGATAACTGAACTAATCTTCTCCGGGGACGTTCCCAATCCAATTGAGAACCCCAGAGGCAGTGGAATGCACGAAACCGACCGGGTAGTAGTCTCCCCTGGCGAGACGGCCGACCTGTTCAGTAGTTCGTTTCCGTTCGGCACAGAAACTGAGGACGGGATGGGATGTTCCCCAGACGGGAATAGTGGCCAGTTTACTGTTATCGTTGAGACCCGGGTCGGTGGAAATCAGGTCTCAAGCACCTACAACGTCCAATACACTAGTTCCGACGATATGACTGATTGTGAGGTCACGATCACTGAGGTATAACGATGGTCGATCTCATTGATGTCGTCCTTGAGGGTATCAAGGGCGTCGTTGAGTGGTTTATTGGGCTGTTCATGGACGGTCTCAGATCAGGGTATGAAACTCTGACTGAGGGAATGTTCGGGACACCCACTCCAGAGACGAACGGAGCTTTTGTCTTCGGTGAACCGACCAATGCACCCTGGCCAGCGATTCACGATGCTCTCATCGGCGGCGAAATCATGCTAGTTGCCCTCTTGCTCCTTGTGATGAGCGTTCAGGGCCGTCACACGGTTCGGATCTTCAATATTGGAAGTACCTACGAAGCCCGAAAAACGAAGAAAACGGCCTGGGTCGGTGCTTTTCTAATCATTACGTGGTACTGGATTGGGACTCTCGCGCTCTACCTCGTTGACGGATTCACTATCGCCCTGATGCCGGAGCTTTCCTCGGTTACGGAGGCGATGATTGGATTCTTGGAAGTATCTATCACAAACCCAGGGCTGGGATTATTGTTTGCCGTGATTGGTGGAATCTCGATGTGGGCGTTGGAGGCGCTGTTCTACATCCGGATGATTCTGCTGTATGTCTACCTGTACGGAATGCCGATTGCATTTGCACTGGCCTACGGAAATATTCCGGTCGTATCCGATATCGCGATGGGGTTTTGCAAACGGTTTGTCCCGTTGGCTGTCCTCCCGCTCCCGGCAGCGATGGTCCTCAAGGGGTACGACTTGATCTACGGCGGTGGGACGCTCACGCCAGGAACAGCGTTCCTCAAATATCTCGTCGCTGCGTCCCTCCCGCTGGTCGCCCTCTACATCACGTGGAAGACGTTCAAATACGCGACTCCGCTGACGGCCAAAGTCGTCGGCGGTGCAACGAAAGGCGCAGCACTCGTTGGCGGTGTCGCCGCTGGAGCCTACGTCGGTGGCGCCGGCGTCGCGACGACCGCCGCTCGATGGGGGCCGAAAGCCGCCGCTGGCCACGCCGTCGCCCAAAAAGCGGCTGCCCGCGGTGGGCATGGAGGAGACGATGGCGGGACGCCATCGTACCGTCGAACAGAGAATGACCCTGGTGGAGCGACAGCGGAATCGGCGAGTGACGACCGTGGGATGGAGTTTGATCGAGGAATCCACTAACAATGTCAGCAGATCAAGACGCGGCCGCACGGCGCATCATGGATCAGTTCGGCGAGGAGAGCCGCATCCCGTATCTCAATATCGAGGAAGGGGACGTCGGCATGCTCATCGCCTTCCCCATTATTGGGCTGTTTATCGCGGGCCTCACCGGGATCGAATCACTGGCTCTCCCGTTCGTTGCTGGCGGGCTTGGCTTTGGCGTTGCCGTCATCTACGTCTCACCAACCCACCTGAACGCCTGGACGTGGACCAAAGACGTCTATCGGTACCTCAAACGGCCTCAGGTCACGTTCAGTGCGCCCGCCAACGCCGACACGGGTACCAACGAGTCAGAGCGCAACGAGGGCGGACTCGCGAACTACACGCCGTTCAAGCCGGACGAGCGAACGCAGGATCTCACCAACATCAAGCGAGCGTGGCCGGGCGCTGGTGCTATCCAGCGTGAAGACGGCTCGATGGAGGCATTCATCGAGATCGATCCGGCCAACATGGACTTCGCAATGTCCGACGACTGGGCACAGCTGCAAGACGCCGGAGAAGAGTTCGCCAACAAAGAGCTGGACTCGAAGCTCAAACTCCACGCCACAACCCGTTCCTTCCCGGTCGAGCAGATCACCGAGACCATCGAGGAGCGCCTCACTGACGAAGACGTTACGGAGAACCCGATCTTCCGGGAACTCCTCGAAGAATATCGGGAAACACGGCCGAAGGAGATGCGTGACCGGGGCATTCAGCAGGTCCGGTACTACATCGGCGTTGAAGTCAGCCCGATAGAAGTGTACGACCGCTTCCGCGACGAGGGCACCCCCGCCGAGAAGCTGACCCAGTTCCCCGTCATCGGGTTCCTGTTCAACCCGTTCGTCACCCGCCGCGAGGACCTCACCGACGTCGAACGTCGTGCGCAGATGTTCGAGAAGCTCGACAGTCGCGTGAACGACGTTCGCTCCGAGTTCATCCAGCAGGCGTCGGGGTGGTCCGCACGTCGACTCAGCACGGTCGAGCTGTTCGTTCTGAATATGGACTTTTGGAACGGCCGCGAACATGACTACGACGAGGCGGAACGTGTCGTTCGCGACCAATCGATCATCGGCCACTCGCGCCGGGAGGACCCACACGATGCGTAATGTGATCCTCCAGACTGATGGTGGCGCGCTTGGCTCCGTCACCGGGTGGCTCCAGAACCTGACACCAGCAGAGAGTGCAGTACTAGCCCTTGCAGTAGGTCTCGGCCTTGGCGTCGGCGGTAAGTACCTCTGGGACCGCTTCACTGCGGATGATGAACCAGACGTGGACTTCACCGATATCCTCGACGAGGAGACACTCGAAGAAGGCGAGGCCGAACGCAAGCTCCTCGACGACATCTCCGAGTCGCACAAGACCGTCACCGCGCCCGGAGCTGTCGAGTGGGAAACGCGAGCCGCACGGGTCGGCGAGCAGTGGACGACGACACTGTACATCGCTAACTATGCCGACTATCCCAACGACGGGTATCTGAGCGACCTCTTCGAGATGACCGACGTGCAGTTCGATCTGACGGCCCACATCACGCCGAAGAACCAGGAGCGGGCCCGGAACGAACTGCAGGACATCGCGGACGACCTCCAGGTCGATGCTGACCTCGAACAGAGTATCCGGAGCGCGTATCTCCAAGAGCGCGCCAACGAGGCCGCAGCGACGTACAAGGCTGTCGAGAACGGCGCGAACGTCTTCGACCAAGGGATGTTCATCACCGTCCGGGCCGACGAGAAAGACGAGCTCAGAGATGCCGTCCAGACGGTCAAGAGCGCGCTCCGCGACGACCCGGCGAACCTCACGCCGAAGACCGCAATCTGTCGGCAGGATCTCGCTCTCCAGTCCGCCGCACCCATCGGCGACAACGAGTTCGGGCGGACATCGATTGCGCTCGGCGGCGCCGTCGGCGCGTTACTCTCCTCGCCTCACAACGCGACGATCCTCGAGGAGGGCGGCGTCGAGTTCGGGATTCACAAAGACAATCAAAGCCCCGTGGTCATCGACCCGTTCGCCCGGGACAACGGGTACGCGATGTTCACCGTGGGCGATACCGGCTCGGGGAAGTCGTTCAGTTCGAAGCAGAACTTCATCCGTTCCATCGAGCAGAGCAAGGACCGCATCGGCATCATCCTCGAGCCGTTGAACAACTGGGCAGGAGTCGCCGAAGCGCTCGATGCCAAACGCATCACGGTCGGCGGGACACTCGGGCTGAATCCCTTGGAGATCCGCGAGACACCCGAGCACGTCCAGCGGGCGATGGGTGAGGACGCGAGCCCGTTCAACGAGAAGCTCGACGACGCGATGAGCTTCCTTACCAACTTCTTCGCGCTCCGCGGGATCTCGCTGGGTGACCGCCGGACGACACTGGAACTGGGTCTCAAGCGAGCGTACAAGCGTAACGACATCACCGACGACATCTCGACGCACGGCAACCCGAGTCCGACCATCCGGGACATGATGGACGTCTTCGAGGACATGGTCAACGATCCCGAGGAGTTCGTTGTCCGATCCGACGAGGAGGCCGGGAAGATCAAGGAGGATGCGACGTGGCTCCTCGACCAGCTCCGCCCCTTCGAGGACGACGGTCGCCACGCCAACCTCGGCCAGGAATCCGACTTCGACATCCGGGACGAGAAGGTCATCTATCTCGACCTCGCCCAGCAGGAGGGGAGCGTCGACAGCAGTACGGCGCTGACCATGCAGCTGCTCATCTCGCTGGTCTACGAGCGAGCGAAGGTCTCGGAGAAGGAGGTCGTGTTCTACATCGACGAGGCGCGCTACATCATGCAGGACGCCGCGAGTCTGGCGTTCCTCGAGACGGTGTTCCGCCACCACCGTCACCACGACCTCTCGATCCGGTTGGTCACCCAGACCGTCGACGAGTTCTTCGAGCACGCCGAATCCGAGGCGATTCTGGACCAGTGCGCGGTCAAGCAGTTCCACCGTCTCGACGGGATGGACAAGGAGTGGGCCGACGAGTTCGGGCTGAACTACGCACAGATGCGGTTCGTCCAGGACGCCGTTCCTGGTAACGAGGACGCCGGTTTCTCCGAGGCCCTAGTGGGCGTCGACGGCGAGTGGCGTGGGATCCAGGTCAAAGCGATGCCCAAGGAGAAGCAGGTCATCGACTTCGAGCCAACCGAGCAACGGCGAGACTCACTCCCCGGGACTGGTGAGAATGCTGTGGACGCGGAGGTGCAGGCGTTCCAAGACGATATTGAAAGCCGAGCGACCGACAACGGACAACGCCCACCTGAGCAGACGCCAGCAGAGACTGATGGTGGCGCAGCGGGAGGTGACGGCGATGCGTGAGTACCTTCGCGTGACGCCAACCTCCGAACGGCTCAATCCGGAGCGTCTGCCGCAGGCACTGGAGAGCCTCCACAAACTGACCTCCACGGACTCGACAGGGCTAGCTGACAAACTCAATCCGCTACATAGCGACACACCGCTACGCTTCGAATTCCTCGCGCTCAGCGAGGGGAAAGATGACCCCGTCGAATTCTACTACGGTGCCGACGACCATCTGGATACCCTTGAGAAGCGGCTCCGGTCGGTCTATCCCGAGACGTTCGACATCGAGCGTACCGAGGTCGACATCGCATCCCGACTCGTACAGCCTGTCGAATTCGACCGCGAGAAATTCGTCGAGCACTATGAGGCGGGCGACCTCCAGTACGAATTCGACCCTGACGAGCAATACGAACGTGGCACTGACGACAACAAACAATCGGGGCCAGGGGACGCCGAATCAGTCGCGGATGGAGGAACGGTCGGTGACCAGTCTGCCGACCACATCATCGAGATCGGCGATACTGCCCTCGAACTCGCCCCACCAGATGCGATTCCCGAGGATGAGCCACTCACGACGCTTGCCAAACCAACGGTAACATCGGAGGGGACGATACTCGCGCGGCCAGCGACCGAATCCGTCTCCCCACTCGGCGTGCGGTGGCAAGGGTCGGCAACTCGGAAGCAAGACTGGATGACCTCACTCTCGCCATTTACTGCAGACGACGAAGCGGAACTCCCAGCCGTCGATCAGCCAGGAGGTGCGCTCGCGTCGCTCGTCGACCACCTAATGGAGGCGACAGCACCAGTAGCATTCCAAGTCGTCTTCCAGCGACGCGAGAGCTGGCAGTCCGATGCCGACCTTCGCAAGGAGGACGTCATCGACGGCCGAGACACACTCGCTCAGGAGATTATTGGCTCCCTCTTCGAACTTGACGATCAGCCGGAGAACCGGGACAGAAACCAGCTGAGCGACGCGGTTGCAAAACGTGTCGCAGCAATCGAGGCGAAAAATCCGAAGCGGTCGTTCACCGCGAACATCCGAGCAGTCGGGATTCCATCCGGTGGTAACGGTCGCGATGATCTCGATGAGCGGATACAGTCACTTGTCCCAGTATTCGACCCGCTTGACGGGCCGTACTACCAGGTTGCAGCCGAACGAATACGTGACAGCGGCTTGCGGGCAGCCACAAAAGAACGGAACGCACGAGCGGCGCTGCAGCGGCTCTTGGATCGTGAGATCACGACCGGTCGTGGGACGACCCGACCGGAGTTCGTCCTGAGTGGTCGAGAACTCGCGCACTTCGTACTCGTCCCCTCCTCGGAGCAGCTTACTGTCGAGGGGGCACGTGGGACGCGTGCGGAACAGCAGAGTCGGAATCCGTTGCCCCGTCCGCACCAGGACCTTATGGGTGAGTTCCGAGACGGGATGGCAATCGGGTATGCCCTCGACGACACCGGCGAGGCCGAAGACGTGCCGACACACATTCCACCCGGACTGTTGCCCACTCATTACGGCCGGTTCGGAACAACCGGCTCTGGGAAATCGAAAGCCCTCATCAACGATATGCTGTCGCTGTACGACAACACCGGGGGGCCGACGATCCTCATCATCCCGAAGAACGACGATATGGCCCAGAATTATATGCGAGCTCACGCGTGTCGGTTCGGAATGACCGACCTCGAAGAGAACGTCGTCCACTTCCCAATCCCGGACGTCCTCCCCGGGTTCTCGTTTTTCGATCTCGAACCGTCGATGGAGAGCGGACGGCGCCGCGAAGACGCCGTCCAACGGAAGGCCGACCACTACGAAGAGATTTTGAAGCTCGTGATGGGAACCGACCGCTACGAGCGGGCGACTGTGGCCCCGACTCTCATCAAGACACTCATCAAGGCCCTGTTCGACGAGGAATACGGGCGTGAGAACGGGCTATACCGAGCGTCGACGGACTACTTCGCCCACCGACAGCTCGAACACGTCGTCGACCAGCTTTGGGAGGCCGGGCCACCGAACGAGAACATCGGCGACGCCCCACGGTCGAGCGACGAGGAGGTCACGCGGACGATTCGACGGCAACTCCAGTTAGATCCGAACACCTTCGCGAACGTGATGGGTGGTGTCGGAAACCGCCTTGCGTACATTTCTCAGGATACGCACCTGCGGCAGATCTTCAACAATACCGAGAACCAGTTCGACTTTCGGGATGTCCTCGACGAGGATACGGTCATCCTCTTCGACCTCGGAGACCTCCGCGACGACGCTGCCCGGATCATGACCGGTGTGATCCTGACCAATCTCGATGCAGCTCTCAAGGACCGCAAACAGGCCCTCTCCCAGCACTCGGACGACTACGTCGTGAACTTGCTCGTCGACGAGGCAGCATCGGTCGTGGTCTCCGACATCATGAATGATCTCCTCGAGAAAGGGCGGGGATTCCGGCTCTCTGTTGGCCTGTCGATGCAGTTCCCCGAACAAATGGAGGCTGAAGGTGGGCGGAAGATCTACCTGAACGCTCTGAACAACATCGGCAGTTCACTCATCGGGAAAATCAACGTCGACCGAGAACTGGCGCGAGCGATGGCCCACGAAGAGATGGACCCCGCGGATTTCGCCAATCGGATTCGTTCGTTGCCACGAGGGGAGTGGATCGCCAGCCTGCCAAGCCCGACGTTCGGTGAAACGGGGCCGTATCCGTTCAGTCTCGAACCACTCCCGATTCCACCGGGCCACCCCGAGAGCGAATCCCCGCTCACTGAGCGTGAAGAGGAGCAGTTCACTGAGACACTCTCCTCGATGCACGAGGACATCAGTGACGAACACGGCGTGCCGGCCGCAACAGACGCCTCAACAACGAGAACACCGACCAACGAACACGGGGTGCTCGATATCGGGAGCAATGACCTAGACGTCGCGATTGCGAAGGTGGTTCGGAGTCTGCAGCTTCGAGAGGAGTGCCGCGAGGAGAACGGCTGGGTGGCCGTTGAAGCAGTTGATGACGAACTCAGACGACTATTTGACGACGTCGACGCCGAGCCGCCATCGTATGATGCACTCGCGGACATTCGAGAACGATCACGATACCTCGATACGACCGTCGATATCGACGCCGACGAGCTCCGCATCCGGCTCACTGAAGCCGGAGAGGATGTCTCGACACCCGATACTGGTAGCGTGCAGGCCGCTGGTGGGAGTGCCCACGACGCAGCACTCCTCCAGATCGAAGAAGAGCTCACCGCACTCGGCTTCACTGTCTCGATCCTCGCACAGGATGGCAGCGAGAAACCTGACGCGAGGGCGAGCCACCCCGACGTTGCCGACCGATTCGCCATCGAAGTCGAAACGACGACACCCGAGAATCCCGCAAAGGTGCTCACGAATCTCCGGAAAGCCCAAGAAGCAGGGGATATCCCGCTGTTTGTCGTTCGCCCAGGAAACGACGAAACTGAGTGGGCCGAGCGTGTCGACGGCATTCTCACACCACCCGTCCGTACCCTCCAGAATGGTGAGACACGGTTCTACACGACTGACTCGAATCTCACGTTCAACGGTGGAGCGACCGAAGAAGGTGGAGTGACGGCCGTGCGACCGGCGACCGACGACGAGAACGGGACCCAGAACATCTGGCAGCGTGATGGCGACGAGATCGTCCTTCGTGATGCCAGCGGGACGGAACACATCCGTCTCCCATCGCTTGGAAAACTCTCGAAAGATCGTGTTCCAGCCATCTACAGCTACGACCACGCTGCCGACGAGTACGTCGTTTATGAGCATGGTGAGCAACACATCTACGAGACGAAATCGGCGTTCGAGGATGACTGGGTGCGTATCAAGAAGCCATTCGTCCCCGAAGCCGAACTCCCCGTCCCAGACTACACACGTTCGACGTACGGCATCGTCATCCTTCACGATGAGGCGAAATCGGTCGTGTATGAAGACGGTGAGAAGCGGCCACTCTCGGCAATCACTGACGGGGCATTCCGTCCCGCATCGCCTGAATCAGCGGCCGCTGACGAACCACCCAGTCAGAACGACCAGGCCGATGAGACAGTCGAGGAAGACCAATCGCCACCGTCGTTCGAAGCGTTTGTCGACGAATATCTCGTCGAAGACGCGGATGAAGCCGTGCCGAAAGACGATGTATTCGGTCTCTACACCGACTGGGCAGAGGCACACGGCATCGACGATCCGCTGAATAAGAGTTGGTTCACCCGGAAGCTCAACACCCACATCAAGGTGGACTCCACGAAGAAGCGAATCGACGGGGAACCCGTCCCGCATTACACTGGTGTCCGCATCCGGTCTGAAGAGGACTTTCAGCCATGAAATGGACGTACACGGTCCAATTCCCGATATCATCGGGACTTCTTGAGACCTGTTCCACCCAAGCTGAATCATGACCTCATCCAATCAAACTCGAAGGTCAGAAATCACCCGACGGCGGTATGTTCCACCCAAATTCCCAATGGGTGGAACACCAACGAACCGAGCGAAATGGGTGGAACACGCTCACGTCCAGCGATTTTTAACCTGCTATAGCGGGTGTTCCACCCAACAACCAACTAGGATAGAACGGGGGGTCCCCGTTGGGACCAAGGGATTGGATCGCGACGTACAGCAGAGAGCGTTCTGTGCTGGCTCAGAGCCAGTGAGAGCCATGCGAGGTGCTACGTGAGGATGAGTGACCCTATCGTCAACGAGCCGGAGGCGATTCCGGAGACGTTACGCGAACGCGACCAATGGGTGTGCTGGCGCGAAGAGAAACGGGACGGCAAACCGACGAAGATTCCGGTGACGCCAGGGGCAGGGGGGTTCGCGTCAGCAACAGAGTCGGAGAGCTGGGCGAGTTTCGAGGCAGCACTCGACTACAGCGAGACGGAGTACGCCGATGGCATCGGGTTCGTGTTTACTGACGACGATCCCATCGTCGGTGTCGATCTGGACGACTGCCGCGATCCCGAGACAGACGACGTCAACGACGCAGCGCTGGACATCATCGAACGACTCGACTCCTATACGGAGGTGTCACCGTCCGGTACCGGCTATCACGTCCTGATTACCGGCGAACTCCCCGACGGTCGGAACCGTCGCGGGAGCGTCGAACTGTACGACACGGCCCGCTTTTTCACCGTCACTGGCGACCACGTCGAGCGGACACCGACGCACGTTGCACGTCGGCAGGACGCGCTCACAGCGATTCACCGTGAGTACGTCCAGGGCACCGAGCGTGATACAGCCTCCGAGTCCGAATCGCGTGGTGACGCTGACGACCGGTCACCGACGACCGGTGCAGCTGACGTTGACGTCGACCTTGAAGACGAGGACCTCCTCGAGAAAGCGCGAAACGCATCGAACGGTGAGAAGTTCGAGCGGCTCTGGAACGGGAATACGGTCGGCTACGATAGTCAGTCGGAAGCCGACATGGCACTGTGCTGTTTGCTGGCGTTCTGGACCGGTGGTGACCGGACTCAAATGGAGCAGCTGTTCCGCCAGTCGGGATTGATGCGAGAGAAGTGGGACGAGGTCCACTACGCTGACGGGTCGACGTACGGCGAGAAGACCATCGAGCGAGCGATTGCGACCACGTCGGAGTTCTACGACCCGAACGCCGGCGACGATAGCGCAGATCCTCACGGCACACCTGACGGGATCGCAACTGGCGGGACGCCTGACGAGGCAGACCGGAGTCGTGCGTATCTGGCGGAGAAAAACCGCTTGTTGAGCGAGCGCGTCGACGAACTCGAAGCAACACTCGAACAGAAGACTGAGCGGATCGAGACCCTCGAAACAGAGATCGAGCGCCTCGCCGACGAACTCGCAGCCCGTGATCAGGAAACTGCGCAATCCCACGAGGAAGACTCCGGTACTGCGATCGAGACCGGTGATGACTCAGAGCCATCCTCTCTGTTGAGTCGATTCTTCGGTGACCAGTCCGAGTAGTGGCGCCGCTTCACCGCCATCCGAAAACCCCTCTCTCGAGCGTTCTGATTCTGCGAGCCGAGAAAATTAACCAACGCACTCGGTGTTACACGCTGTTTGTTGGTTAACTACACTCAATCTCGCCACTAAACGGGGGCTACCGCAGGATCCGGCAGTTCAGGAAACTATTCCTCGAAGTAAGAACTATATCCTTCGCCCTGCAATCCCACGTATGTCCGAGACAGACGCCACCGATGGGCCGCCCCCCTTCGAGGAGCCGTTCAGCAGCGACGACGTCGAACAACGCATCTACGGGACCATCCTGCAGACCCGCGAGCCGACGACGGCGAGCGCGATCGCCGACAGCGCCGACTGTGACCCCAAGACCGCCCGGAAGTATCTGGGGTGGTTCGACGACCTCGGTATTGTCACCCGACACGACGGCCATCCGGCTACCTACGAGCGCAACGATGCGTACTTCGAGTGGCGACGCACCAACCAGCTCGCAGCCGACCATTCCGTCGAGGACCTGCAGGATCGCGTTCGTGAGCTGACGACGCGTATCACCGAGTATGAGGAGGCGTACGACGCCGCGTCACCGGCCGCCGTCGATGCCGTCGCCGCCGCGGAGGGCAGCGACGAGTGGACCATCGACGACGTGTACAGCGACCTTGGTGACTGGGCGACCGCTCGCGAGGAGCGAGACCGCTACGAGCGCGCCCGCCAGCAACGCACGGGTGGCGAGCGCGAACAGGCATCCGGGTAGCCCGCTCGATGGTGCCACCGACAGGCGATGGCGGGAGCCCTGCCCCCATCGATCGTCCCATCCTCGAGTTCCTTCAGACGCGGCTCCAAGCGACGAGGCAGGTCTCCCACGCGGCCATCACGGATGCAAGCGGCCATTTCGAGCTTCAGGTCGTCTTTGCATCGTCATACTACCCAGCGCCCGTCGACGACGCAACCCTGACTGTCCGCTGGTACACGAACGACGACTTCACAATCCACTATCGTGAGTTACATTCGGGGCACACCTGGGAATGCCGATGGGATCGGCATCCGAACCCCCACAATACGCGCGACCACTTCCATCCCCCGCCCACCGCCCCGACGCCCGGTGACGATGACTCCTGGCCGACCGATCATCGTGATGTCCTGCGACTCGTCCTCGACGAGATCGAAGACCGGATTGCAGTACTGTGGGACGACTAGACGACTCCCCCGCAGTGGCGTTTATCGCGCCGACCAAGGGTGACGGCGCTCAGCGCGATGGGCACCACCAGGAGAGCCGTCGTGGTGTCCAGCCTGGTGTCAGCTGAGTGCAGTCACAGGTGAATCCATGTCGACGTTCAATAACTCCGAGACAGCGAGTGCATCGCCATCAGAGAACCACACGAGTCCACCCAGAGATACCGAGGATACAGAGCCACAGACATCCTGGCCAGACGATACGAGCAGCGAGGATGGAACGCCAACGCTCAGAATGAACCAATGTCCGGAGTGCGGGAACCGTCGCTTCGTCTCGAAACTCCTCGTGTACGAGGTCACAGGCTACGACGAGGGCGGCGAGCAAGAATTCCGCCGCCAGCACGTCCGAGCAGAGTTCGAATACACTTGCAGCGAGTGCCAGACGACACTCCGGACGCTTCCCGCAGAGCGCCGCGATTACTACGACGAAGTCGCGGTCCTCGAAACGGAACGGCGGGCAGCCCTCCATGATCAACTCCGCCAGCTGGGGAGGCGGGTTTGGCAGCGCCTTGCAGCGCGGACGACGTGGCTGGCACTCGGATTTGTTACACTCGTGACCGGGCTCGTGATCGCACTCTAACAGACCGACAGGGACCGACAGCAAGGGGTGGCTCACAGTAGGTGTTGGAGTAGCGTCATGCTCTCTTCCAACCAGGAACGAGGCTAGCTGAAGGCAGATCGCTGACGTAGGACATCGTGCCCGCACCGCAGGCGTGTTTATCGGCGCCAGGAGGCGTGAGGCGCGCTCGAAGCGCGTGCAAAAGAGTGAGTTCCTATGTCTGGTCAAGATACCATCGACGACACGACAGGCGACTACGACCGGCTCGAAACCGAACTCGTTGCACAGGACCAGGATGCGTCCCGAGTCGCGACGGCGGACATCGACGAGGCGACTGCCCGCCGTCTCGTTGGCGACCTCGTCGAGGACGATGTGGTGGCGCCGATCCCTGACCAACGCATTCTCGTCCACGAGCCCAGTAGCAAGCCCTTCGAGTCGATCACCCAGCTCGCCGTGTTCCATCGTGGCTGGCAGGCCGCCACCGACGCCGACGCGGAGGACAACTGATGCAACAGACGCTTTCTGGGTGTGCGTTCTGCGATTCGCCGCCCGGTGCAGAGATGGGCGAGGCGCATACGTGGGGGAAAGACGAACGGGTGACGCACCCAATCTGTGTCGACTGCGCCACCCAGACGCGGTCGGATCCCGACGAGCGCGACCACCACGCCTGCGACGGGTGTGGACTGGTCGTCGACGCCCTCGCGGCACTTACCCGGTTCCGCGTCGAACTCGGCCATCTCGAGGGGCCGCTCCAACTGTGTGCTCGCTGTAGCCCTGGTGGGCTCGCGACGTACTGGACGCGTGACCTCGAGGAGCATCTCGTGGCCGAGTGACGCTTGGCCGAGTGAGGCTCACATCGTACACACAAAAACGGCTAAGTGCGTTGGCTCACAATGTACACATCATGAGTACCGATAAGAAGCGCGTGCAGTTTCGGGCCCCCAATCGGCTCATCGACCGGGCCGACGCACTGGCCGCAGTCCTCGGGGAAGACCGAACAGATATCCTCGTGACCGCGCTTCGGGAGTACCTCCAAGACGCCGCTCACGACGACGCACTCACCCAGGAGATCGCTGCCGCCTATTACGACGATGAGATCACCTTCGAGCAACTCAAAGCGCTCGTCGGCGCCGAGGAGGCGGCAAACCTCCGAGTGTTGAAACAGCAGTTGGACGAGGACTTCATCGACGAGGTCGCCGACGCATAGATGTCGCGGCTTATCGCAGACGCCTCCGCCCTCGTGAGTCTCGGGATCGTTACTGACGACGATCCTGACCCACTCGCACTCTGTCTCTCCCGGTACGAGGTCGTCGTCCCAACGGCGGTCATCGATGAACTCCAAGAGATCGCCTCCTACGATGACGTCCATGGACACGCCGCGTCCGCCGTCCTCGACCAAACGGAGTCATTCACGACACAGTCGGTCGACCTCGATGCCGAGTTCCCCCTCGATGACGGTGAAAACGCGGCGGTCACGCTCGCGAACGATCTCGATGCTGCGCTCTTCCTCTGTGACGAGTTCAACCAACTTGGCTTGATCCACGCCTCGCTCGCTGATACTCGGCTCGTCACGACACCGACGCTGCTCTCGGTTCTCGTTCGAGCTGAACACCTATCAGCTGCCGATGCGCGGCTGCTCCTCGATGCGATTAGCGACGCCCGTAGCTGGGGCGCGAACAGTTACGTGCAGCGAGCTCGCTCATTGCTCAAGGAGCCCTGACACCGTAGAGGATACTTCGAAGTGAACAGAAATGCCCGATAACGACGCTCTCTACGACGTTCGTGAACGAACGAAGAATCCCGAGCACGCATCAGTTGATGACGTGGTCGAACTCATCCTCGAGCGCGCACAGCATCCCCGGACGGAGCACCGGGATGCACATCTCGACGAGATGATGGCGACTGTCGTCGACAGGTACGGGACCGATCCCATCCGCATCGTCGTTCACCGCGTCCTCGTCGACGGCACGCCTTTCCGGACCGCTACTCACGGCCTCGAAATGTCCAACGTCAACGGTGTTCGTATCGGGACGACCGCTGGCCAGTTCCTTACAGAATTGAACGCGCAGCACGACGATTGAACCCGACGTGAACGAGTCCCGTCTCCCGAGCACTGATGTGCAAGCTCTGTGCAAACGCCGAAACGGTTATGCGTCTGTGTGCAGAACTTGCACATAGAATGAGCGCAAGTGACGATCCCCGGCGGGTTCACTTCCAGTCGCCGGAGTACCTCGTCGACCGGCTGGATGCCATCGCCGATCTCTTCGACAAGGACCGGACAGATCTCCTCGTCGAGGCCATCCGCGAGTACATCGAAGACACGGCCGACAGCGAGACGTTCCAAGAGCTGGTCGCGACGAAGTACTACGACAACCAGCTCGAGTTCGAGACGGTCAAGCAACTGGTCGGCGCCGAGACCGCCCAGCGACTCCGTCTCCTCAAAGCGGATCTCGAGGACGAACCTCTCGATCTTGCTGCGCCCGACGACGTCGACGTCTACGATGGGGATGTGACGACGGTCGACACCGCGGTCGACGACGATCGATGAGCGGTCCACGGCTGCGAACAGTCGTCGCCGATACGAGTGCGCTCGTCAGTCTCGCGGTGCCCCGTGCGGATGCAGCGGTCGGGTCCGACGTTCCGGACCCGTTCCAGTACCTGCTCACCTCCTGTGACGTGGTCGTCCCTCTGGAAGTAGTCGAAGAACTCCGCGACATCACGCAGTATCAGGATATCCACGCCGCTGCGGCGAGTAACGTCCTCGCGGCCCGTGGCCACTATACGGTCGAAGATCCGTATGCGCGCGAGGATACCCCGGCCGCGCGACCGACGTTCGGGCTCGATGACGGCGAAACTGATGGCATCGTCCTCGCGAACGCGCTCGACGTCGACGGCTTTCTCACCGACGAATTTGGCGGCACGAACTTCCCGCTCATCCACGCGGTGCTCGAAGGGCCGCGTATCGTCCCGACACCGCGTCTCATCTGTGATTACGCCCGGAACGGCCACATGACCCACGAGGAGACGCGAACGCTACTTCGCGTGATCAGCCCCCACCGGAGCTGGGACAACAGCCCGTACGTCGCCCAGTTAGTCGCGCTCCTGGAGGAGTAGGTTCAGTCAGCTTCGAGGTCACGAGCGTCAAGTTCGCCGGCGAGATACTGCTCTCCCGTTCGCGTGATATCGTAGACGCCGTTCCCGAGGTGGACGAGGAGGCCGTATTCGACCAGCGTCTTGCAGCGGGCATTGATGTGTTGGCGGGAGAAGCGAACTCGATCGCTGTCTGCCATTTCCTTTGGGGTATCGGGGCCGGCTTCAGCAAGATGCTCTAGAATGCGGTCATCAGCGCGAGACATCCAGTCGGCGTCAAAGCGCATAATCGCTTCTGGTTGCGCCGACGCTATCCCGAACGCGCTAAGTCGATTAGAAAAGCGATACGCTCCTGTAGTTGACTCCCAATGTTTTAACGGCTCCCCACCCTACTCTACGAGCATTGAGATGGACCAGTCCTCACCACAAACCCTCACCGTGGAGATTATCGAGACCCTGGAATCGTGTGGAGTGGACCGCGACCAGTACCAATTACACGACTATATCGATGTCGAAGCAGTTGAGCAGCTGGTAGCCGGATCCAGTGGATCAGTCGAGGTTCGTGTCACTGTCGAGGGGATTCAGCTCGCAGTTACAGGCGATGCTGTCGAAATCGTCGATCCCCAAGGCGGACACGCGGAGGACCAATAGCATGCCATCCGTGGAATATCGACTTCCGAACGTTCCAATTCCGGGTGTAGCTGGTGTGAGGCGTGCAATCACGTACGTTCTCCAATCAGGCAAATTATGAACCTAGAACCTGCTATACCTTTCAGATGAGGGATTGGTCTCGGGCGGTGAGTCAATGGTCGGTCACCATCCTTGGAGCTGTACTCCTTCTGCTCACACTCGCCCGAACCGCGACTGACACCGACGATCCCATTATCGACCTCACTGAGGTAGCGCTACCATTCGTCGTCGGCATCGGGCTCATCGTCGGCGGGATATGGCTCGCCAGAACGACTCCAACAGCCCGTGTCAGACAGCTTTCGAAGTGGACGCTGGGTGGTGGCATCGTCGGCGTAGCTGTCAACCTCTGGTTCGTCTTCATCATCTCGCTGGAACAGGTCCCGTCCGGGGAACCGATCGTGTTGAACCTCAATGGCGCTGGCATCTTCATGGCCGCCGGTGTGCTTCTCGGCTACTATGCGACGGGACTCCAAGCACGGGAACACCAACTCGAACTTTCAGAACATCGCTTCCGGGCGCTCACGGAGAACTCGCCGTTTGCGGTCATCTCAATCGACGAAACGAGTACAATCCGCTACGCGAACGACGCGACCGAAGCCCTCTTCGGCTATCCCACAACGGATCTCGTCGGCGAACCGCTGACGAAGCTGATTCCGGCCCGATTCCGTGAGGCGCATCTCGAGGGGCTGTCTCAGTACCTCTCTGACGGTAGGCGAACTGTCGACTGGGATGGCCTCGAATTGGCCGGCCTGCGCGCCGACGGCGAGGAATTCCCCGTCGAAGTCAGTTTTGGCGAATACGTCGTAGGCGACGACCACCTCTTTACGGGCGTTATTCAGGACATTTCCGACCGAAAAGCAGCCGAGGAGCAGCTTCGTGACCACACGTCGAAGGTCACACAGTTACACGAGGTCGCGACCGAGATCACCAGGGCAGCATCCAAAGAAGAGGTGTACCAACGCACTGCAGACGGGGTCGTTGACGTCTTCCCGGCCGCTGTTGCCCGCGTGGCGATTGCGGACGGAGACCAGCTCGTGCCGGCCGCCAGTTCGGACCACGAATCCCTCGAGGAGTGTCAGCCCATATCCGCAACTCTCGGATACGCGGGGCAGAGCTACCAGTCCGGGGAAGTCCTCCGACTCGACGATCTAACGGATACGCGCTCAGCAGCACAGTCCCCGGTTCAGGACAGAGAGTCACTTCCGGACGCGGACCTAGCGGAGCCACAAGCGCTGTTAAGTATCCCTCTCGGGGAATACGGGGTCGTGCAGGCGTTTGCCCACGAGCCAGCAGCGTTCTCCGAACGTGATGAAGAGGTCGCCGAGATGCTCGCGACGCATGTGACGACAGCTCTCCAGCGCATCGAGGCCGAGGCGACTATCCGACGCGAACGCGACCGGCTCGAAGAGTTCGCCAGTATCCTCTCGCACGACCTCCGTAATCCCTTGAATGTTGCCCAAGGTCGGTTGGAACTCATACAGAGGACTGGCGAACTAGACCACGTCGAGGCCATCGACCGCGCGCTGAATCGGATGGAACGGCTTATTGAGGATATGTTGACACTCGCTCGCGAAGGCGATGCCGTTGGTGAGACGGAACCGGTTGCACTGCGCGCGGTCGCTAATCAAGCCTGGACCAACGTCACAACCGAATCCGTTTCGCTCGAGATCGAGTCGAGCGTCCAGATCGACGCGGATCGTAGTCGACTCATCCAGGTGTTCGAAAACCTGTACCGGAACGCGATCGAACACGGCGGCGAGGGGGTCACAATTCGCGTCGGTGCCCTCGACGGCGGCTTCTTCGTCGAAGATACCGGTCCCGGTATTCCGGCGGCTGAACGAGACGATGTCTTCGAGAGCGGGTACACGACCAACCAAGACGGCACCGGGTTCGGTCTCGCGATCGTCAAACGCGTCGTCGAAGCTCACGGGTGGGAGATTGAGGTCACCGAGGGCACTGACGGCGGGGCCCGGTTCGAGGTTTTAGGCACCTAATCCAGTTCAATATTGAGAGCGTGAGGAGACGGGTGCGAAAGCCCTCGGCGGCTCGACGTCCCGCGACCGCCGCTGCGCGCCTCGTTGCTGCGGTGCTTGCGGGGCCGGGGGACGGCCGAGACGGCCTCGCCCTTTCTGAGTCCGCCAGGAGGCGGGTTGCTCCGGAGTCGATTTCGCATAGTAAGATTTCGGTCTGCAGCTGGGTCTACCACCAACAACTAACTCCAGCAACTGAGATATTCCCTCAGTATGCCAAATGGAGGGCACCAACGACGGGCAGATGAGGAGGAGCTGATTGACGCCGTCGAAGATGAGGGGTGGGAGTATTACGCTGATCCCCCAGACTGGATCGTCGAGAGCGCGACAGCAGATGGCGTCGACCAGTCTGCTGGGTTTGACGCTGATCGGGAGGTCTATCAGGGAGACAACTATGTTTATCTCGCAGTTTCGTCCGTTCATGGGCGGGACATTCACGTGTTCTCACAGCAGAAATCGGAGTACTACGAAACCACCTCCGAAGAGGGAGTGTGTCCCAACTGTCAGGCGTATGTCCGCCGATACGACGAGGATGACTATCTCACGTGCCATCGCTGCGGGTGGCAGTACAAACCGTTGAAAGAGCGGCTTCGAAATCTCTTCTGACCGATTCTGGTTTCGGTGAGTACGTAGCGGCCCGCCCCGCTCGCCGCTGCCGCCCTCCGCGTCGCTCGCGACCGACCATTCCGGGCGTGCGGGCGCTCTCCACACCGCCCGCGCCCGTTCCGGGCTAAAGTGCATGTGCCCTCGGCGCCAGCGGGTAAGCGCGAGGGGTTGCGCGGCGTGGCTGCTCACCCCCCACGCTTACTCCGCTGGCCGCTCGCTCCGGGCGGGTCGGCGCGCGGTGCTGGTTGGGGCCACCTCATGCAGGCGCGCTCTCGCTCGCGCCCGGTAGGGCGCTCGCGAAGGCGCGAGCGAGAGCGCGCAGATGGTTCTGTCGGTCGTTGTCGTCGGAAAACCGCGATGTGGTAGCATCGCGGTGTCGGCGCGTGAGCGCCTTCAGTGGTACCTTGGAGAGATACCAATGTCCAGTAACAACGCTAGCGGAAAGGTCGTTTCGGTCGATGAACAGGCATTCGAGAACGCGGGCGGTCAGGCGGTCGATGAAGACGGCTTCCCAGTCGTCGACGAGACGCCGGAGTTCGAGGCGGCGGTCGAGCAGGAGACGCAGGCGAAGGTGGATGCGAACCATCCGGACGGGATCGCGGACACGAGCAAGGATCGGATTCACGGTGTCACCCTCGAACAGGAAGAGCGCATTCGGGCGCGGGAAGCCGAACTGGAGCGCATCAGTGCCCAGGCCGAGCTGGGCACGCAGGACGGTCGCGAGCAGCGCACGCGAGAGGTCGTCAGCGAGCAGTGTGGTCGTGACGAGCCGGCGCCGGCGGAGCGCACGGATCCCCGGGAGAAGCTGACGCAAGACGAACTCGCGGCGGTCAACGAGCAGGCAATGCGGATCAGCGACGAGGTGAAGGGCGGCTGGTCGAGAGCAGTCGTCGCGAAGCAGCTGGCCGAGAAGGTGCAGCGCGGGCGGGACGTCACGAAGGCGGTGCTGGAGACCCTCGAGGAACTGAAGGCGGCGCCGGGGGCGATCGTGCCCATCGCGGACGTGCCGGACGTCCCGGTCGGTGAGGTGACGGTCGAAGGCACAGTGAGCGAGCTCTGGGATCCCAGTTCCCCAGCAATCGCCCAAGTCGGACTCATCGAAGACGAAAGTGGACGTACGAAATTCACGATCTGGGAGAAGAGCAAGAAGACGGTGGTTCGAGAAGGGCAGACAGTCCGGTTCAGAGCGGTCAAGAAAAACTGGTACCAGGGACGGTGCAGTCTCGCCATCACGGGCTGGAGCAGGATCGAGTTCCCAGAGCGCGGTCGGTGGTGGGAAGAATAGCCAACTGACGCAGCCTTCTTTTTTGCTGTGTGCCGGACCGACCCAGACCCCACCGCCCCACCCTCCGCTCCGTGCTCGCTCCCAAGGGTCGCTGCGCGCGCAGCCACGACCTCGGGTGTCGGTCTGAGATTTATCCCAGAAACCGGGGGAAACGGTGCGCGACCGGGCGTGTTTGTCCGACCCCACGAGGGGTGCGGGCGTGCCCAACGCTCGGAACTACGCATGAAAGTCGAAGGAGACTACACATGCGACATCTGCGGGGAATCGTTCGAAACGAACGTCGAGATTGCCGGCCATATGCGTTCTCATCAGGTATCGATACCTGCTGAAACGATCATCGACGAACTACAGCGACTAGCCGAAGAGAAAGGGCGAGTTCCAAAACAATCGGAGATCGAAGAAGAGACTGAATTTACAAAAGGCGCAGTGCGCTCAACGTTTGGGAGCTGGGACGAGGGATTGGAGGCTGCCGGACTTGATTCTCGAACGAACGGATATAGCGACGCAGAGATTATCGAGGAGCTACAACGAGTCGCCAGCCAGATCGGCCATTCGCCCTCACGAAATGAGTGGCGAGAGTTGGGGCGTATCTCAGCCAACGCTGTCCAGGCTCATTTCGGGTCGTGGAACGAGGGTCTCAGAGCAGCCAACTTAGAGACGACCACACAGCAGACCGCCACAAAGGAGGATGTCATCAAGGCGATTCAGAACCTCGCCGCAGACCTCGGACGGCCACCGAAGGCCCAAGAGATGGAACAGCACGGAGCGTGGTCGGTGAAAGTGGCCCAACGGTGCTTCGGCCGCTGGAATCGCGCGTTGCGCCGTGCAGGGTTCGAACCCCACAAACAATGGAGTGTCAGTGAAGAACAGCTCAATCGGGAGATCGAGCGCCTAGTCGATGAGCTAGGCCACGTTCCATCAACTATCGAGATGCGTGACTCTGGTCGCTACTCAGTTGGATCCTATGCCCGCCGGTATGGGACCTGGCAAGACGCCATCGAAGCGGCCGGGTTCGAGTATCCCGGACGTCCAAGCGGCCCAGACCATCCGCTCTGGAAGGGCGGCTACGGAGACATTTCGTACGGACCGAACTGGTACAGACAGCGCAAGCGTGCGCTGGAACGGGACAGCTTCGAGTGCCAGATGCCGGGCTGTCCGATTGACCGCGAGACCCACCGGGAACGCTGGGATCGTGACCTGAACGTCCACCACATTACGCCGCTTGGCGCATTCATCGATGCCGACGGCGTCCTCGACTACGAACGGGCGAACCGGCTTGAGAACCTGATTACGCTCTGTCAACGCCACCATACGATGTGGGAGGAGTTCGCACCGCTTCAGCCCGATATTCGCTAACCGACTCCGGTGGTGTTTCTCGCCCCCTGCGATGGGTGGCGGGGTCATTAGCAATCTCGTCACACTATGACCGACGACACGACACTCACGGCCCGTGAACGGCTTCGCATTCACATTCGCGAAGCTCGCCGAACGACCGACTCGCCAATCGTCGAGGCACAGTTAGCGGCTGCTCAGGATGCTTGGAACGACCTGCCGCCTACACCCCTTCGGGAGTGTCCCATCTGCGGAAGGATGGGGCTCCCGGAACGGATTCAGCAACATGATTGTGATTGATCAATATTATCTAGTAGACATTTTACTCGAATTGTGGCTTCCTCCACGATAGAATATCTCTTCACTCTCTTTTCGGTGCTTGCGATAGGAGCTGATTCCCCATTCTACAGCATCCTCTGAGCTGGTCGTAATTGTCCCAAGCAATCGCATTGAATCGTCATATACGCCCAGACACAGAGTTTTGTCCTCGAGGATCACCATCCCAAACGGCAATTCATTATTAGTTCGTTGAAGGGTACAGGAACTACTCTTCATGCACGCTTTCATCTCATCAGGGAATGTGGTCCAAAGTTCATTTTGCACGTCCTCGGTCATAAGAATCTCTACAGTTATTCCTCCATCTTGGAGCCGTGAGACAAGTTCGGTAGTGATAGAGGGATAGACAACAGGCGCAACGATTTTGACTACCTGTGCTTCTCTAATGAGTTCAGCTACATGGTCGATAGGTCGTTGTGGAAGCGTCCCGCTTGCTTCCCGAACTTCAGCATCCTTCAGAAGAGCAAACGGAGCCTCAGGCGGGAGATACTGACCAATAGGTTCAGCATAGGCCAAGCGTTCAGCCAATTGGTATACCTGGAGGGCAAATCTACCAAACTGCGTTAGCTGATAATCACCGACATGCTCTTTGACGTAACCATCATCTTTGAGAAGACGAATATCTCGATCAACCGAAGACCGAGATTTATCCGCTTTATTTGCAATTTCACGGCTGTCAGAGTGTCCTTCTTCAAGGCTCTTCAGGACATCTCCTCTGTGTGCAAGGTGATTTAACAGCTCCGCTACTCGGGGACCGGACATAACCGGAAGTTTAAATTGAAACTGGATAAATCTCTCCCCTCTTCGAATCGAATTTTGTATTATCCAATAGAGTGGTTGGCTATAATTACCGGATGCGTATTAGCAATATTGTGGTGCTTATGAACAAAGTCTCCTCCACTCATCGTGTTGGTTTGACTAAATAGATAGCGAAATAATATCCCCATACGTTCTATTTGGTGGGTGTTAACCCATGACAGAAGACCAATCTCGGCTCGAATCAGTCCGAGTAAACAGGGGAATGGACCGGCGAAAGTTCATGAAATCACTCGGAGCCATCGGTATCTCTGGAGCAGGGCTCAACACGGCCATCGGGAAAGCTCAAGCCACTCCTAGCAGAGATCGTGTTCAAATCGTCACTCATCGGTCGAAGGGAGAACCTGTTCGGACTAAACAGGTTCCAAAAGAATGGTTTGAACAGAAAGAGCGAGCACGTCGAGGACAGCAGTTACTCTTCAACCGCCTAGAAGAGTCATCCGGAGTCCTGGGAGTAGGTTACGGTCCGAGCAACGCAGCTGTCGACAATTATCGATTTTTCGAAGTCAGAGTTCATGTCGACCGTTCTGAGGGAACTAATGCGGACATCCCAGAGGAGGTCGATGGAGTGCCAGTTGCCATTACACGCCGGGAAGAATACCAAGACACCTACTATAACGGAAACTACGATCCGGTTCCAGGAGGCGTTGAACAGAATAGTTCGTCGGGTACTGCCACCTCGACTGCGAGAGTGGACTACGGTGGCAATCTCTATCTAATGGGTGCGCGTCACCTGTGGGTCGATGATCCGAATGTACAGGATAGCTGCTCTACCCAAGATCCAACAGGTGAAAACGCCTATCAAAGTGACGACTACTACGGACACGTAAAACACCACTTCCAGGACTACGACGCCGCTCTCACAAATATTGAGGCTGATGATCAGGAAGGACAACCGCAGCGCGATGGTTTTACTGACACGATTGTCGACGAAAACGGCTATATCGAGGGATATGTGGATAGTAACGGTATTGACGATATGATGGCGAATAATCTCGAAGTCCGTAAGCGCGGCATCACTACCGGTCCAACCACGGGCGTAATCGAAGAATACTTGGACAATTACTGCAGCACGAGCGTCACGAGACGCAGTCTTCTGCATGTATCCAACGAGCAACAATCCGGAGATTCTGGTGGGCCAGTGTACGACCGTGACTACTTTGAAGGAAATTACTACCTCTTCATGGTTTCTCTTGCCACCCAAGCAACGGGAGCCTCAGAGGCTGTCGGTTCAACAGCCCATTCAATGGCAAACAACCTTGGGATTCAGTGGAAGACTCGGTAGTTAATCCGGAAGGGTGGCTAAGTACCACCCTCCAAGAGTGAGTAATATGACGAAGACCCCTCCAAGCAGGAATGCGATCTCGGGGAGTGCGAGAAACTGAACAAGGTTGTTGATAACCGACACAGGATTTGAGGGAGCTGTATCCGTGTCAACGATTGTTTCTGGCCTAAGGTTACGAAGTACCCAACCAAAGAGGAAACTCGCAATACCAAGGATTCCAGTAATTCCAAGTGATTGTTTGAGAATCTTGCGCAGAGATCGTTTCTCGTTCGTATTGCCGGCAAATAATATAATCGAACTACTAGTCGGTGCGTACACATTCATTTCACGCCCTCTATCTGAATACCAGATATCAATAATTTCTATGAGTCCAGCCTCCTCAAGCTTATCAAGGTGGTACTTTGCGTTTTGGACCGACATATCGAGTGATTTTGCGATATCGCTCGCTGTCTGCGGTTCCTCATAGAGCAAATCAAACATTGAACGAGCCGATTCAGAAGATAGCGATTTGAATATTTTTTTCGGCAGAATCGTCATTAATTTCGACTAGTTTCGGATTTTGGTCGTCTACCCGTGTCGAAGGCCGATAAGGAAATATTCCTGACATACTGTGCTCAAACACTCCTTGTTTGAGATCCACGATATGAACTAAAATCAGTGTTGGCCAAGCTAAAGCGGTTGTTTGAACCTGGACGAGTCATAAGTACGTGTTGCTCGTATCTGTGCCCATGCGCCGCAGAACAGTCCTCGCTGCACTCGGGGCCACAACATTCGGTGGCTGCCTCAGCCAAGCGGAACAGTTAGCAAATCAGAAAACGAAGACCATGACCCAACAGACACCCCCAGAATGTGATAGTGACTTGTCGCTGCTCACTACCGATCTGGATCAAAAATATACAATCAAGAAAGGAACGAACGAAAAGTTCTCATTGAAAATAGAGCCTGCCTCAGTTAACCTTGGTCAGGATATCTCGATCCATTTGAAAAATATATCCTCCGAGTCGCAGAGGACTGGATCTCGTGATCATTACGCAATTCAAAAGAAGGATAATGACGAGTGGAATCACATTTTTTCGACGAAAGGTAACGTGCTTCTAGATGCCCAAGCAGTCGATCACGACCCAAGTGATGGATTCACTTGGGAGTTCACTGTGTCTCCAATCGGGCTTTCAACCGGTCCATATTATGTTTGCAAAGAATTAAAACCCGGCAAGTATCGATTTGTCTACTTCGGGCTACCCAATAATGCAGCACTTGAAAGTGCCTTTGAAATCTCGTCTGAGTAGTATCACTTGGCTGAACACACTTCCCGAACCGATTATTTTGGGATTTGCTTCGGTGACTCGAATACCTTGAAACAATAAAGTGGCTTGTATCCTGAGTAGTAAATTCTTGCTGAAGACAGCGGTCTGATTCGAGAAACGTCTCCTACTACCGGTGCAAGCACCTCAACCCTGCGTTGAGTCTATTGTCCCCTCGATGGGTGAGGGGCTCGCTGTACTGGCGGGTTCCCTGAACACGGTGAGAACGATGGCAACCAGAGACATCTACGAAACTGACTTCGACGAGGACGTCCAGACGGAGTCGAGTGCGAACCAGTGTCCCGAGTGCGACGGTCGAGTCACCACGAACGCGGTCGAAACGGTCTGCGAGGACTGTGGCTTGGTCATCGACGAGCAGCGTATCGATCACGGGCCGGAGTGGCGGGCGTACGACGACGAGGAGCGCGAGCGAACGGGTGCTCCACTCACTGCGGCCCGCCACGATCGCGGCCTGTCGACGGAAATCGGTCGCGGTACCGACGCGAAGGGGAACCAGATCTCTGGGCAGAAGCGACGGCGACTCGCGCGGATGCGCCGTGAGCAGACTCGGGGTCGCTGGCGGTCGAAAGCGGAACGGAATCTCGCACACGGGCTTGGTGAAGTGCGTCGGTTGGCGAGTGCCCTCGAGCTCTCCGATTCGGTCCGCGACCAGGCGTGTCAGCTCTTCCGGAGCGCCCAGAACGAGGATCTGCTTCGTGGCAGATCCATCGAGGCCATCGCCGCGGCCAGCGTCTACGGGGCCTGCCGGTGCAACGGCCTCTCGCGGTTAGTGGACGACGTCAGCGAGATGGCCCGCGTCGCGGAGTCGAGAGTTACGAACGCGTACAAGACGCTGAACGAAGAGCTGGGCCTCCCCGCTGAGCCCGTCTCCCCCAGCATGTTCGTGCCGCGACTCGCTTCGGACCTGGAGTGTCCGGACGAGATCCGACAGCGGGCCCGAGCCCTCGCGGAGCAGGCCGAGAAGCGCGGCGTCACGATGGGCGTTCATCCGGCCGGGTTCGCCGCGGCCTGCCTCTACAAAGCGGGGCAGGAACAGGGGCAGTGGGTAACGCAAAGCGACGTCGCGGAGACAGGGAACGTCACGCCAACGACTGTCCGGACGCATCACGAAACGCTCGATGAACTCGCGGTCTAGACAGGCCAGGTAGGAAGCGAGGGCGTGCCATTCTCCCAGCGAATCGCCTCTACCGCCGCCGGAAGTTGCTGTAGTCGGTCATCAAGGACGGCGAGTGGATGCGCATCGAGAAACGTCGCGCTATGCCGATCGACCGGCGTGTCTTCGTGATTGAGTTGGACGTGGCAGGGTCCAAGGGCTGGATGGTCGGCATCCTGGTGGAAGCCGAGCATCAGGTTCCGCTCCGGTTCGACCCAGTTGATGCGGTAGTATTCATGGTCGACACCAGCTGGGTACCAGAAGCGAATCTCCAGTCGTGCGGTCGCCGCATCGTAGGAGTCACTCAGGAACGTCGTCGGATCGATATCCGCAATAACGTACCGCGGTCGTGGTCGAGACGGGCGATAGCGCACGTCCTCACACCCAGCCTGCCTCGTCAGTCGGTCGTGAACGTCCCGGAGGAGGGTCCGCTGTGTATAGCGGTCGCGACCGGCAAGAAAGATCATTCTGTGAGAGAGGAGAATTAGCTCGTGGCGCGGTCAGCCATGTCGGTCATCTGTTCGCGAGCGGCTTCGACATCGGAGTAGAGTTCCAAGGCGTGCTTGATGAGGCGGCGATCCTCCTCGTTCTCGCGCCAGAACGCGATGACGTCGCGGCGGTCGCGGAGCTCGGCACTCGTAAGGTCACCGTCGGCGAGCGACTGTTCGAGCTCTTCCCACGTCTCGACGTCGTAGGTCGCCTGCCACTCCTCGATCTCCTCGGTGATCGCGGCCAATTCGCTCCGCAGCTCCTCGCGCGTGTTTTCCTCGATGAGCGTACGAATCTCCTCGAAGAGCAGTCGCGTGTAGTCCGGCTGGTAGCGCGTCGTCTCACCGGCCTCGACGCGGCGCAGCTGGCCCTGGTCGACAAGATCCTGGAGTTCCTCGTTGGTCGTACTCCAGGCAGCGTCGGCCTGCTCGCTGATCCAGTTGACCGACCGCGGTTCGCGGAGCGTCTCGGCGACCGCTCGAATGCGTTCGCGGGCACTCATCGACTCAGTCCACGACTGGACCCCATCTCGCGAGGATTCGGACATGCTTGGCACCTCTTACGACAGTGTTGGCGCTGGACTCCCATATATGTTTGTACTCTCTCGCATAATCAAGAGTGCGTTGCGAGCGAAGGCGTCCGGACGTTAAAATACGATACCGACAGAAGCTATGAGCCAACCGATGCATAACCGATACTCTGACTTTGAGGAACTGCGGCCAACCGGCGAGGCGTCCCACATTCCGGACACGAGGCTGACCGACGGGTGTGAGGGTGCCCTCCGGCGGCAACGCGTCGCGACGAGCGCCGGTGGCTACCCGGATGCGCCGACGGTAACCGACGGCGAGTGCCGGTCCTGTGGGGCGTCAGCCCCAGACGGCCAGACGAAATGCCGGTTCTGTCTCACCAACCATCTCGGGAGTGACGCCACTAGCACGAATGAGTCGACGTCGACGGCGTTCCTCGGCATCGTCCACCTGGTCATCAAGTCGACCACGTTCTACGGCGCTGTCGCGAAGGGCGGCGCCGCGGCGAACCTCCTCACCTCCAACGAGGCGGAGCCGGCCGTCGACGACTACACGCTCATCTACGAGCTCGACGAGGCGCCGGCGCGCCAGCTGGCCGAGCAATGGCCCTCACTCCCCGACGCGGTACAGGTATCGTCAGCGGAGGGAGAGCGGCTTCTCAGTGCCGCCCGTGACCGGACTGGGTGGCACAGGCAGGAAGCGTCGGAGCGTCAGGAGCAGGCCCCGACGCGGCTCTACGACCAGCGTGGGGACGGCATCCGCGACGCGTCGCGTCTCGACGCGGTCCTCGACGACGCCGATGACGCGGTGTGGCTGGTTCCAGCGATAGCGCTGACCGAATCCGCCGGCGAAGCTGCAGCTGATCGGCAAGAGTCGTCGGTACCGACGACGCAGGAACTCGACTGTCAAACCTGTGGACGGGCGACCGACCATCGGTTCAAGACCCACGAGTCGGTCCCGGATGAGGCGTGGACGGGGCAACCGATCTGGGAGTGCCGGGTGTGTGGCTCGGCGCGCTACGGCCCCAGTCTCGAGTAGCGCCAGTACTTGGCGTCGGTTAACCAACAGCCTGCGAGAACTGTCGAGGTCCGTTGGTTAAGGCCGCGATCTCCTGAAAGCCCGACGCCAGTCTCGACGGTGGGTCTTTCCGCGCCAGCGAGCGGTGAGGCGCTTCCGATGGAGCAAGAGTTCAAACAGGGCTACCGGATGCATCGTATACTCAGCAATCTCAACCGACTCGACGTCGACCGATTGGACGACGCGGATCGAGAGCGAGTCGAGACCGCGAGAGACCTCCTGGAAGAGGTGAGCCTTCTCACGCGGCCGAGCGACGGAGCCGGGGCGGACGCCCACGCAGATTCCTAACTGGAGTCCCCGGCCACGCCTCGGGAGCCACCTCTCGCGTCGGTTTATCGCCCCCGACAGGGGTGCGGGGGCGACCCCGTGAAGTCCAGATATGGCCACACTGCAAGCTGCGACGACGTCGACTGGCGCGATCGTATCGGATCCGCAGGCAGTCCGCGAGATCTGTGAGAGCTACTGCTTCGGGACGCTCGACTGGGAGGTGACCGAAGACGGAGAGCTCACCATCTGGGGGTACGACGACTTTGAGGTGTACGAGGCGCGGGAGAACGGCCTCCCGGACTACGAAGGCGGCATCGTGACCCACGAATTCCTGCGAGAACTCTCCAACCACCTCGAAGCCGACGAAGAGTTCGATATCCAGACGGCGGGGTTCACCAAGTGCCGCTTCCCAGTCCTAGCCAAGCGGTACGTCGTTCGCGACGGCGAAGTCCTCCACGCGGACCTCAATTCCCCCGACCCGATCGACGAGTAGCGTTGTTCGTCCCCCGAGAGAGGTGCGGGGCGATCCAGTCGCGGTCGCCCCGTGAGGTGATTGCTCGATGGGACACCGCGCACTCGTTGCGTACGAACGCACGGACGGACAGTACACACTCCACTACAGCCATTGGGGTGCAGCGAACCTGAAGCTCAAGCACCGAATTTCGGCTGAGTCGCCGTTCGGTGGCGACGACACCGACTCCAAGTGGGCGAAACAGCTGCTGGCGGAACTGGCCGATGGCCTCGAGGCAGATGCGGTCGACGGCTACCTCGCCGGCGAGGATCGACCGTCGACGGTCGTCGAACCGAAGCCCCGCGCCACCGGGCTCACCCTCGACGAGATCGTCGCTGACCATCTCGACTACCTCCACCACGAGGCGTTCTTCGTGGTGTCGACGACGTTCGAGGTGACCGCCTATCGGACGCTGTGGTTCGGGCTCCAGTACGACTCGGAGACAGTCGAACAGGGAGAGACGGTCGGGAACGGCGCGCTCGCGACGGTGCGCTGGTACGACGGCGAGCCGGTCGGTGACGGCCACCTGCAGGGCCAGTTCGCAGCCCTCAAAGACGTCGTCGGCGATATGCTCGACAAGGGCGTCTTCACGCCGTCGACGGCGAGACAGTACCTGAAACGGAAGCTCGCTGAGCGAGTCGGAGACCGACAGGAACTGCTCATTCCGACCGGAGAGTCACCCTTCGAGAAGGCGAGCCTCAACCACTCCTAGTTGGATCTGCTTCGTGGCAGCTGCTGTTTTTCAGGGGCGGAATGGGTGAGCCCCGCCATAGGCTCGTGATTCGATGACCTCAGAGGACGACCCGTTTCACGACTGCGAGTTGGATCCCGAGGCGATCCTCGGAACACACACCTTCGAAGATGTCCTGTTCACCGACGAGACGAAAACCCCGGTGAACGTGCTCACCGGCGAGACACCGGCACATTCGCAAGCAACCATCGAGGAAGCGAAGGAGTTCGCTGCGAGTATCGACACGGCGACGCCCCAGATCGCGCTCCCCGCATCCGTCGAGTCGCAGGTCGAAACCCAGAGCAAGCCCTACACGGCGGCCGCATTCTTCCACTTCAAGGCCACTGGCTCGCTCGCACGCCACCGTGCTTACCACGCCGCCTACGAGGCGGACGCGTTCGCCGTCGACTTCGAGGCCGACTACGAATCGGGCAACCTGACTATCACTGTCGAACGAGCGGACGAGGCCTGAGAATCCGCCGTCACGAGCAGGTTTTTCGAGCGCCGGCGATGGGTGCCGGCGCAGCTGGAGCGAGCAACGACACCCGGTGCGTCGGCGTTTCGAGGTGTTCGAGATGCACATGGTGATTTACGCCCTCGTAGAGGCATCGACGCACGACGACGCCCTGGCCACCGGAAAGTCGGTGTTCGACTGCCTGGTCGGCGCGGACCCACACGCCGGCGCCGTCTTCGACTACTACGTCACGTTCGACGAGGAGGACACGTCCGTTGCGGGGAAGGCGCGATGGGGAGAGTTGCCGACTGCAGCCCCCGTCGACTCCGATGACGGCCAAGACCTGCTTGAGCGTGGCTGGGAGGCGACGAAAGAGGAGTTCGAGCGCAACCTCGACCGGGTGAGGGAAGCACTTGACGAACTCTCCGACGAGGAGATCATGCGCGACGAAGATCTCGCTCGGCACGCCTTCCACCAGGTCGGCGCCTACGACGGGCCAACGATCTTCCTGTACAACGAATATGCGAACGGTATCCGTCACCGTGAGCAGCTGGATCGAGTGCTGGAGGAGAGCGAGGAGCTCTGGATCGTGCCCGCCGACGTCCACTTCTAACAGATGTCCCGGATCACAAATTGGAAGAGCGAGAGTCGCACACCCACACTCGCATACCGGAATACCGAGACCGGAGCTCGGGCTGTCTTACACCGAGCACCGGGCTCGTACCGCTACAAGTGGCGTGGTGCAATCCTCGTCGACGGCTACCCGGTGTGGTCGCGGGGGTACGAGACGAAAGACGCGAAATCGTTCCGTGACGAGCTCCGTGACCGGCCAGCGCCCGAACTGAGTTGTCCCGAGTGTCTGAACAGCGATGTGGCAATCGGCGGAAAAACGGCTGACGGCGCGAAGGTTCAGCGCTGGTTCGAGTGTCGGAACTGCGGGTACGAAGCCCCCTCGCGAATTGTCTACGGCGCTGAGCGCTGATTGATGGGAACGTATCTGCGGTGACGTTTATTTTGGGCTGGGATGGGTGGCCCATCTCAATCGGGCCAGATCCACAGATGAGTCTGGAAGTCATCGACCGTCACAGCGAAGCACTGTTCGAGTTCCTCTGGTGTCCGGTCTGCGGGCACGAGGTATTCAGTCACATTCCGTTCGAAGGTGTGTTCTGCAAGAACTGCAACACGCAGGTCGAACTCCAGGAATCCCGAGAGACACGCGGCTACGAGGAGGCCGTCCTCGCCTGCTTCGACACCCACTCAACGTGGAATCTCCACGTCGACGAGAAGCTCCGTCGCGACCTACCTGATGGGTCGGCACGGGTGAAGATCTTCGGCGCACCGGGCGCCTACGAGGTCGACTGGTGGAGTCCAGCACCCGGCGATGACTGGCAGCCGGTCGAACAAGGCGAGTTCGACGATGTCGACGAACCAGCCGATATCTCCCATCTCGCGTAGGGGGCAAGCAGTCCCTGTGGCTGTTTTTCGCCCCCTGAGGGGTGCGGGGGTGCTCGAACGAGTAGCTCCCGAACAGACCGATGAGTAGACCTAGCGACACACACTCGATTGAACAGACACACCCAGCGAGCGACTGCGACATCGCCTACGTCGGGTATCGGCAGAGCGGGCAGGCTATCGTTGAGAAACGTCCCGGCCAAGAACGGCTCACACCAGAGCGGAGTCTCGCGCTGGTGAATCACAGTCCCTCGGGATTCGAATGGGGATATGGTGGTAGTGGTCCGGCACAACTCGCGCTCGCACTCCTCCTCGACTACACAGGTGACGAAGCGTTCGCCCTCGACCACTACCAGGCGTTCAAAACCGAGGTCGTGAGCCAGCTGGACTGCGCTGGGTCTGCTGGAAGCTGGCGACTCACCGGACCCGATATCGACGCAATCCTTCACGAAACACCCGGCGAGCCGGTTGCACCGTCCATCTGAATACCAATCACCGAAAGAAATCCATGTCAGAACATACCCAACCATCTCGTGCGGATGGCGAATCGGCCGGAACCAGTGAACAGACGACACGAACGGAGTACGTCGAACGCAGTGACGTCGGCGTCTCCCTCACCGTGAAGCTCAAACGAGGAACCGGTACCAGGGATCAGGACGAGGTAATCGCGAAAGCGAAAGGTAAGACCCTCGAAGACGCTCGCGAGGACATGGAGATTCTTCGGGAGTACATCCACGATCTCGCGGAGGACGCCCGCCAGATCCAACCCGAGGAAGAAGACGGGTAACGGCGAGGGCTGTTTTTTGTCGCCTCAGCAGTGACGGAGGCGATCATCAGTGAGCAATCCAGACGGTCAAACAACAGACGCAAGCGAGCTTTCGCCAGAACAACGGCTCGAACCCCCGAATATGCGACTCATCAACGCTGGTATCGTGACGATCAATGATATGGAGACGCTGCGAGCCTGCGTCGCCTACGAGAACGCGAATCAGCAACGGATCCCGATTCTTCGCCAGCTCAAAGATCGGGCCAGCGAAATCCGCGCACAAGACGATTGACCCAACGCCCGGAGGTGTCTGTCGGAGCCTCGGTGGGTGGAGGCTCGAATGAAATGAGCGATCAACCCGAGATCGAAATTCAACGACAGACCGCATTCAGTGACGATGGCCAACTCGAAGTAACCGAAACAAGCGTCGAGACCTCACTCGAGGACTTCGGCGCTGACGTGGATCATCGTGACCGGGATTCGCGTCTTGACCAGCCCGAGGCGAGTGAGTTCGGCGTCGACGATCGACCCGAAGTTGAGCAAACATCCGAGGGAGATCAGTCAACACTCTTCGCTGATACGGACGAGGATCAGCAGACCCTCGCTGGCGACGATGCAGCCGCTCGCTGTCTCTTCGAGGAGTAACTATGACACGACTCACCAACTGGACCCGAGAGAGCCGTACTCCGACCCTGGCGTACCGAAACAGAGGGAGCAACGCCCGAGCAGTCCTGCACCGTGCGCCGGATTCGTACGTCCACAAGTGGCGGGCCGCGATTCTCGTCGAGGGCTACCCCGTGTGGTCGCGCGGATTCGCGACAAAGGACACCACGTGGCTTCGGGACGAACTCGAAAAGCGCCCCCAGCCAGAGCTCCGCTGCCCAGAGTGTCCGAACGACGAGGTCGTCGTCGGCCAGAAGAGTGCTGACGGTGCGAAGATTCAACGGTGGTTCGAGTGTCGGGAGTGCGGCTATGAAAGCCGCTCAGCAATCGTCTACGGCCCCGAGCGGTGATTCTCGACAAGGGAACCAAACGACGATGGAAGACGCAGTGGAATCGACCTGACCGGTGGGTTCAAGACGCTGCGTAAGGAATTCTTACATAGAGCCACTCATGAGTACTGACGACCCTGAAGTCACGACGGTGACGTCGAAGGGACAGATCACCATCCCAAGTCGGCTACGCAAACAGTTCGGCCTCGAAAAGGGCACGAAGCTGATGGTCGTCCCGACGGACTACGGCCTTGTACTGAAGAAACTCGAACTCCCCTCCGTCGAGGAGTTCCAGCAGCGGGTCGAAGAGCGTGCTGAGACGGTCGACCTCTCGATGGACGAGGTCAACGAGCTGGTGCATGATGCGCGGGGCGCCGATGAATGAGAGCGGTTCTCGATACGAACGTTCTCATTTCGAGCGTTATCGCAACTGGCGTCCCCCACGAGATAGTCGTCAAGGGGTTTAGCAGCGAGTATCAGATCGTCGTCTCCGTCGCGACGCTCACGGAATTTCGAGACACCCTGCTCAAATACCCGGAGAAGTTCCACATGGACGAAGAAGACGTCCAACAGGAGGTCGAAACGATCCGCTATTTCGCGGAGTTCGTCGACCCGGATGAAGAGATCACAGCGGTCGAGGCTGATCCTGACGATGACAAGTTCCTCGAAGCTGCCGTAGCGGGCAACGTCGACTACATCGTCTCCGGCGACCGCCATCTACTCGATCTCGACTCGTTCCGTGGGATCGATATTGTCGAGCCCCGAACGTTCTACGACCGCCTCACGACCGAGTAATCCCCTGTGGCTTCCCGAAAATAGGTCGTACACGAGGGCTCTCCTCGAGTGTGCTCATCCAGTATGGTTTTTCGACCCCCCGAGAGGGGTGCGGGGCATCCGAACGCCCGCGTTCAACCGATGGAGACAGATTCGACCACCAATCCACGAGCGCCAGCACAGAACGAGAGCGAACGCAGTCAGCCAACACCAGCCGACGTCGAGTACGTCGGCATGCGCGTCAACGGGACGCCGGTTGTGCTGAAGCTCACCGACCACGAGCGCCTCACCCCGGATCGGGGCCTCGGCCTCGTGCGACACAGCCCAGCGGGCTTCGACTGGGGCTACACCGGAAGCGGCCCGGCACAGCTCGCCTGTGCGCTCCTCCTCGATTACACTAACGACGAACGCGTCGCCCACCAGCATTACATCCAGTTCCGCAACGAGGTGGTGAGTCAACTCGCGTGCGATGGCCCGGCCGACTGCTGGCACCTCTCCGGGGAGGATATCGAGGCGGCACTCGCCGAATTCGAAGAGGACCGAGAACTCACGTCAGATGGTGGGACGCCGCCATCGTCACTGCCGGCGAATTGGAGTGCGGTGAGCCGGACAGATCGGACAGTCTTCCAACGCCGGGATATCGACCACTACGTCGTCCTCGCCGAAGGGAGCGAGGAGTGGTTGATCATACTTTGCGCGCAGGGCGACCGGGCGTATCCCGCCCCGCTTGGCCATCAAACACTTCCGGTCGAGAACGACCCTGCCTCAGCCGTTCAGGCACTCGTCGCTGAGAGTAACGACCTCGTCGAGCCAGAGGAGGACATCTGATGGAAAACATCCGACTTTCGCGAGCAACGTACCAGCTCATCGAACGCGCCATCACAGCGCTGGAGCGTATCGGTCGAGAACTTGAGCGATACAACGACCGGCACGAGCGAACAGCTGGGAAAGACACCGGCGAGACGAATCCCAGCGAATCATGACTGACGAAGCGACGCTTGACGACTTCGAGACCGAGAATTCGGCCGGAGAGTCCCGCTCGCTCACGCTGAAAGAGCGACTCCTCGCCCCGATCTCGCCGTCCGTGGGACTTCGGCTGATTCCCGGCCATGGTGATCCGCTCTATCTCCAAAATCGGGGCACTGAGCGGTATCTGTTCCGCGACGAACACAACCGGTGGTTCATTCTCCAACCCTCGGCGAAGGACTCAGAGGACGCGTTCGTCCGGTGGGTGTATCTCCCAGCAGACCGGCCCGAACGGCTGGCGCAGTCGGCGCTTCGTCGACGGACAGTAATCGGCTATGATTACGTTCAGCGGTCGGCCGCACCAGACCCAGTCAGGTCAACGGTAACCGCGATGTTCGTCACGGAATGCTGGCCCGAGACCGCCTACGAGTGTGGGTCGTGTGAGGCGCTGTTCGGTACAGCACGAGAGCACGCCCTCCACTGCTGGGACGCACATCCGTGGGTTCCGAATCCTGAACAGGTGCGCCGTAGGCGGAGAGATTGAAAGGCAGAAGATGACGATAATCGATACAGCGATGTTATTTCTTTGCCCTACGTCTATGTCGAAAGAGATACGAGTTGGTAATATGGCGACAAGGATGGCCACCCGGCTCGAGAACTTCTTCGAGCAACGGACTGACGGGAATCTCCGGAGTATCGTGAAATACGAGGAAGACACGTACGAAATCGTCCATCTCAGGGATGACGTCGCTGAGCAATATACGACAGATGAGCTCGAATCTGCAATTGACGAGTCCCGAATGGAATCGTTAACGGCACCAATCTACGAAAACACCTTCTCAGAAGACCACGGACAGCTTACGTGCCTGGTTCAGTGCTTCGAGAACGTTATCGAGATGAATTTCGTTCTCGAAGACGGGATTGGAGCCGCAGTCGCTCTTGATGCAGAAGCGATGGTTGATGCCCACGGACTTGTCGCTGAAGCAAGGCAGATTGTCCTCGAAGAACGGCATTAGTTCAAACAAAGGGCCATCCAGCATAAACAATTGCTTTAGCCAATACGCCGGTCTTGAAGAAATTGCTGCATACGTTCAAGGGCAGTCTGTGCTTCCGACCGATTTTCTTCCAAGTTACTCTTCGTAGGTTCCGGAAGCCCAAGTTCGTCTGCCAGCAGGATGAGCCGGTCAAGGAGGGTAATCTCCAGCCGCTCGTTTATCATCCCGATGTTGATCACGTCCAAGTCACGCAGTTCGTCGTCCTCGATTTCGAGAACGAACTGATCTTTTTCTGCGATGAGTCCCTCCATAATCGGACTTCCCTGTTCACGCGTTTCCATATCCAGCGTCGCGAAGATCTCCTCGATACGATCGATTTGATCGACGGTATCTCCTTCGTGGCCACCGAAGATCGCCGTTACTTCGTCGCTAGCTGCGGCTGCAGCGAGATCGCTATGGAGGTCCAGAATCTCGATCTCTGCGTGGTAGAGTTTCCGAAGTTCCCGGTCGAATAATTCGCGCTTCGAGGTAATCGACATCTATTACACCTCCTCCGTACGCTCATCGAAGAGCTGATCACGCAGACACTCCTGCACCACGTCGGTATCGACAACTCCACTCTCCATCAGTAAGTAGAGGCCGCTCGGAGAGATAGTTCCGCCTTCCTCGAGTTCTTCGAGGAGTTCGGGGACACCCACATCCGTCGCCTCAATATCCACAGACACCGACTCGACGAGCATTCCGTCGCGATGACCTGCCCGTCGGACTGCTGTTGTTACCATTCGCCCGGGGATCGTCCCACCCGCCGAGCCGTCCGCTCGCATCAACGCGCCGATACCGACGCTCCGGAGCAGAAACGCAAGCCCGTCACGAACGCCAGCCTGGAGCTCATCGTCCGCATCCCGCCACTGACGGCCGGCATCGTCTACCTCGCCGAGGATCTCTCGCCACTCGTCTTCCTCGAGCTCTTCGAACAGAATCGAGAAATCCAGCATCGAATTGTAGACCCGTTCGCGGATGTCTTTCCGTCGCTGGTAGCGTTGCTGCTTGGCGTGTTGCCCGTCGTAGGTCTTCTCGCCCGTCAACCATCGCCGGTCCTCAGTCGTCAGCATCGCGTTCTTTCGGCCGGTCATATACAGCGTGGTGGGCAGCGGGGGAGTAAAAACCAGCCGAAAGTAAATCGGAGATACTACACGGCTATAGAAATATTATTTACCTCGAAGGAAGACAGGTGAGTATGAACGGTATCGTGTCTCAAACAACAACTCCGATCGCCGGATCGTCTCCTGGGGCTAGTTACGACGATGGCTGACGTCGAAGCATCCGTCGCCGTCGAGGAGTACAGCGGGCAGGCGAGCCCGACGAAGCTCGTCGAGATCGCCCGCTACTTCCTGTTCATCGGAATCGTCGGATTCGGCGGCCCACTCGTCCACATCGCGATGATGGAAGACGACCTCGTCGGCGAAGACTCACGCCGATGGACTGACGAGTCGATTTTCATGGAGGGACTGGCGATCTGCAACATGCTGCCCGGGCCGGCGTCGACACAGCTCGGCATCTTCATGGGCTGGATTCGCGCCGGCAACCCGGGTGCCCTGGTCGCTGGCTTCTTTTTCATGCTCCCGACGTTCGTCCTCGTCGTCTTCTTCTCGTGGCTGTACTTCGCCTACCAGACGCTTCCAGCCGTCGAAGCAGCGTTCTACGGAATCAATCCCGTCGTCATCGGGCTCATCGTCGGCGCCGCCTACTCGATGGCACAGAGCGCCCTCGCCGACGGTCGGGACCACGCCGAATTCAGTATCGGCTCGGAGACCTGGTCAGTCGACTTTCTATTAGTCGCACTTCTCGTGGCTGCGACCGTCGCGACGGCGACGGTAAACCCGAACCCGGTCCTCGAATTCATCATTGCTGGACTCATCGCTGTCACACTCTATCGATCGGACTGGGTGCGAGCAAACGTGAAGCGAATTACTGCTGCCGGCGCCGTGACAGCCGTCCTCAGTGGGCTATATGCGCTCCGAGGTCGCGTACTCGAGCTGGTCGGCCCACGCGTTCGAACGGCTATTGAGGCAAGTCCACTCTGGGGGATTGCCCTCGCCCTCTGGGCGAACCCGTGGGTGAAGCTGTTCCTGTTCATGGTCTACACGGGGTCGTTCATCTACGGCGGCGGCCTCGTCCTCATTCCGTTCATCGAGAAGTACGTCGTCAACGAGTTCGCGTGGATGACCGCTCGAGAGTTCGTCGACGGCATCGCCATCGGTCAACTGTCACCCGGTCCCGTCGTGATGACGACGGCGTTCGTCGGCTACAAACTATTGCTGGACGTCTCCGGCGGCGTCGTGTGGATCGCTATCCTAGGAGCGCTGGTCGCCACAATCGGTGCGTTCGGCCCGTCGTTCGTGTTCATCATGGGCTTCTTCCCGTATTTCGCGCGGGTTCGCGAGAACGACGTCATCCAGACCGCGTTGACCGGCGTCAACGCGGCCGTCGTCGGAGCGATCCTTGGAGCAACCGTCACACTCGCCGCGGAGTCGTTCGTCGACGCCTTCACCGTCGCCCTCGCCGTGGCCACGTTCGGACTGTTCGTCCGCGGCACCCACGCGGCGTATCTGATTCTGGGCGGCGGCGGGATCGGCATGGCATGGTACTTCCTCGTCCTATGACTCAGGCACAGCTCACCAACCACGAAATCACACGACGACGTTCGACACGGAGACAATCATGAGTCAGGAACAAGTCACGGTTGAAACGGACGAATCGGGGCCGTTAGATACGTTTCGGCAGTTCTTCGCGCTCGAACGGGACGTGCTGGTGCTGTCGCTGGCGATGTTCGCGTTCAGTCTCGGCTTCCAGATGACCAGCCGATTCATCCCCGAGTATATCGTCGCACTCGGAGCATCCGGGTTCGTCGTCGGCCTTTTCGGGACAGTCAGCAATATCGTCTCAGCGGTGTTCCCGTATCCCGGTGGCGCCCTCTCGGACCGACTCGGCTCGCGGTATGCACTCACGCTGTTCGGGTTGATTTCGACGCTCGGGTTCGGGGTCTGGTTGATCGCGCCGCATCTCGGCGTGATCACCGTCGCCGGCGTCACGATCCCACCCTGGATCTGGATCTTCGTTGGCCTGCTGCTCGCACAGGGCTGGAAATCGTTCGGGTTGGGTGCAACGTTCGCCGTCGTCAAGCAGGCAATCGACCCCTCGCAGCTGGCCGCTGGCTTCGCCAGCACTGAGACGTTCCGCCGGACGGCCTTCCTCATCGGGCCGGTACTCGCGGCCGTCCTCATCAGCTTCCACCCGGACTTCACGGTGAGTTTCCAATACGTCCTCGCCGTCGCCGTCGTCTTCGGAATCATCGGAACAGTCGCTCAGCACATCCTCTACGACGCCAGCGAGGACTCCATCGGCGACTCCTTCGAGGGGCTGGCACAGATTCGGGCGGACCTCCGCGAGATGCCGTCCGCGCTCCGGCCACTGCTCGTCGGTGACACGCTCGTCCGGTTCGCCAATGGAATGGTGTACGTCTTCTTCGTTCTCGTGATCACCCGGTTCTACCAAGTTGGCTTCGAGACGACCGTCTCACTGGCTGGCTTCTCATACGCAATCGATCTCTCGCCGGAGGCGTTCTTCGGCTTCCTGCTCGGCGTCGAGATGTTGATTGCGCTCATCTCGATGGCACCAGCCGCGAAAGTCGCCGAACGAGTCGGGCTCAAACCCGTCGTCGCGTTGGGGTTCGCAGTCTACGCTCTGTTCCCAATCGTCCTCATCGGTGGGCCAGAGGTTCTCAGAGCGGTAATGCCGCTCCAGTGGGCGATGATCCTTATCTTCGCGTTCTCCGGGCTTCGGTTCGCCGGCTTGCCCTCACATAAGGCGTTGATCGTCGGACCCGCCGAGGCAGGAGCCGGCGGCCGCGTTACGGGCACCTACTACCTGCTCCGGAACACGGTCGTCATTCCGAGTGCCGCGCTTGGTGGCTATCTGTGGGAATTCGTCAATCCAGAGATTGCATTCACTATTGCGGCCGTGATCGGCGTCATCGGGACCGGTTACTTCCTCGCCTTTGGAGAGGAGTTCGAAGCCTACGTCTGAAGCGATCCTGCCTCATTCTCGCCCTGACGAGTCACTCGTTATCGACGGGAGTCCAAGTTAACCAACGTATTGGAGGCTCCGACCCAAATGTTGGTTAATGTGGTGTTGTTTTTGCGCCCGGGAGAGGGGCGCAGGGCGCGAGACGATGCAATCGCACGTCGACGAGGATTCCTGAAGTGGGGTGACTGAGATGAAAGATCCAGAGTCCAGAACTATCTTCGCTGGCGTCGACGGACGAACCGATACAGAACTACCCAACTGGTACCGGCAGAAGAAAACGGTCGACGAACCGAAGTCCTTCGCCGAGACGATTCGTGACCTCCCGCAGGCCGTCGAGACGACAGTCGCATTCCGGAATCCCTACTCCGACGAGTGGGTCGAAACAGATCGCTTCAACGCTCTGGTCGAGCCCACGAGAACGCGCGACCACGCGACAGACGATGAGTCCCACGCAGACCCACTATTTCACGTTCCTACGGACAGTTACGCGATAATCAACCCGGTAGACGTGTACAGGCCCTTGGAAGAGGTCCTCCGCGAGGAGACCATCGACGGGACGCCGCTCGGCGACGTGATGTTCGGCGAAATCCGGTGCTACCGGGGCGGTGGCGAGGTCCATATGGACGTGATGTTCGACGGCCTCGAAGTCCGGCTGCCGAGGCGGTCGGACCCGATCACGATGGGCGTCACTTCGGGCTACGACTTCTTCAGCGAGCACGCCGTCTACGCAGAAGGTTTCGCTCAGGACGGCTACTCCGTGACGCCCAGGACATCGACCTCGACTTTGCCGATCTTCCGTTCACCGTCACGGAGTTCTACAGCTTGCTCGGCTTCCCGGACTATCTGGCCGAGCGCGCTGCGAACGATGTCGAGGCCAATGCAGCCTCCCCGTCGAGATCGATATGTGGACGCTGCATTCCGATGCCACGTACGCGCTTACTCACTTCTTTCAGGGCAAGGGGAGTGTGTCACTGGACGGCTACGTCCGCACGGCCAACGATATCCTGTTCAACCCGGAGGGCACCATCGAGCGCGTCAAACGAGCCTACGAGGAGGTGATGGAAGCAGACGGAGACAACGGGCCCCAGGCGTCGCTCGCCGACGAGCGGGCACTCGCGAGCATCGAGCGCGTCAACGATGATCTGCAGGAGAAGGTCGACCAGTTCGAGGAGCGTAAGAATGTGATTCGCGAACGATTTCGAGACGTTGCGAACTAGAGCATTATTTTAGAAATGGAGTTACGCTGACTTTGGGGGCGTGAGAACAAGTGCGCCTAAGCCTGCACAGACAGCCAGAACACCGCCAAGAAGGAACGTCGTAGACCAGCCCGTCATCGTGATCAGGACACCAGCGATCACGCCACCGAAGAGACCACCACCAACCTTCCCCAGATAAACCAGCGCGTAGTTCGTCGAAGACTGTGCCTGCCCGTAGTAGTCGCCAACAATACTCGGGAACAAGGCAAACTGTGGACTCCAGAAGAACGTCGCGACGATAACTGCCGCCACGAACCCCCACTGCGAACCAAGCAAGCCAGCCCAGACGAGAACAAACATCCCGACACCACACAACATAGCAGTCACCGCAATAGTGAGCCGTCGGTCGACTCGATCGGAGAGTCCACCCACGAGAATACGGCTGAGCCCGCCTACGAGGGCAAGAACCATCGCAGACGCAGTTGCGATCGCCGCCGACAGCCCGAACTGCTGCGCCAGTGAAACGACCTTCGCTGTCAGCATCAGCCCAGCAGTATTCACGAGCGTGAACATCACTAGGAGAAGCCAGAACTGCCAGGTCCGGACCATTTCTTGCCATCGATACTCACGCTGTCCTGGTGCTCCCGAGTGGTCACTCGAGCTTGTGCTCTCTGCTGACTTCTTGGTCCAGTTTTCTGGCGGATCTCGAAGGATGAGTGCCCCTACAATGACGCCGACACCGATGAGGAGTCCCATGTTACGAAGAACGGTCGAATAGCCAGCGACCGTCGCATTGGCACGGACGTATGGAATGAACAGTGCACTCCCGGCTGCGAACGCCATCGTTCCGATCCCCGTCGTCAGCCCTCGCCGATCAGGGAACCACTTGAGTGCCGTATTGACTGCGACGGTATAGACGATTCCGACGCCGATAGCCCCGAGTGAATAGAGCACGTACAGCTGCCAAACTTCGGTCGCGTAAGCGAGGCCGACGTAGCCGCCACCAGCAAGGATGCCTGCGGCAAAGCTGATCAAGCGAGGCCCATGGGTGTCCCGCCACCAGCCGATTGGAAACTGCGATAGCGACTGAAACCCAACAAACAGTGTGAAAACCAGTCCGAGAGCCGGAAGCGGAATCGAGAGATCGGCCGCCAACGGCCCCTCGATCGACGACCAGACGTACTGATACGGACTCACGAGCGCCATCATAATCGCCGCAGCTGCCACCTGCCACCACCGTGACCTGCCCAGTGTTTCCCGAGCTCGGACACTAATGTCAGGTGTCGAGTGCGTGTGAGAGGACTCGCTGCTCATTATACGGTGATTCTGCAAACGTTTGTAGCGCTACTAAGCCTCATTCATCCTCTTCCGTGGCATCGAAATCGATATCTTGCTGTTCACCAGCAAGCGCGACGTGTCCATAGTTGAGCAACCCGACGAAGACCCCTCCACCAACGATATTGCCGGATGTCGTCCAGAGGAGGAAATGACCGAAGTCACCGAGAGAGACACCTTGACCCAGAAACATCGCAGAGAGAACCTCTGTAGTCCCAAGGATACTGTGATGGAAGGGGCCTGATCCGATTACAGCGGTTACGAGAAGTACGAAGAGAATTCGGCTGACGGTGTCTCGACTGGCCGCGGAGAGCCAAGTGACCAATCCCATTAGCCAGCCAGCAATCACTCCACTCAAAAATATTACCCACCATGAGTACGGGAGCAACGCTGACGCTAACGTGCCGAATGCCTCCGCGTCAATAATTCCAAGGGCCGGTCCAAGGATAGTAATCAGACCCGCAAATAGCGCACAGCCGACAAGGTTCGAAACTTACGTGACGCTCCAGACTCGACCGAGTCCTCGTACTGTAGCACGGCCATCGAGGACTGGCAAAATCGCCATCGTCGAATGTGCAGTAAACAGCTCTGTTTGGCCGATAACGACGAATAAGAACGCAATCGAGGAGACACCACCGAGAATGACTTGTTGAACGAGTTTTGATTCGAATCCCCCGGAGAACGTCAGGGCCATCCCCATGAGTAACGCCCCGAAACTCAGATTGAGTCCAGCAGACAATCCAGAGAGGAACACGCCTTTCGGAGGACGATTAATCTCCTTGAGAGCGCTTTCCATCTCCCGTTCCAGAATGTTCCGATATGAGAGTGAGGCCCCAGATGGCTCAGTATCAGAGTCCGTGGTCATACGCTGTTTATAAACTATTTCTGGGCTGCCAGTTAAACAGTCCCCTCGGTATTGAAGATCCATTCGGCGCGAGGTCTTAACGATTCAATCCGAGAAGTGTTTCCGACGAGATACCCCCTCTCAGAGAAACCATCTAAAATATGATAATATATCAATCCACAGCAGTTTAGCACTACCTGCGAGGAACTGAGATTGTAGAATTCGGGTTTTCAAAAATTGACACACAAAAAATAATTCGACAAAGACAAGGGGCCATCGGAGAGACACAAACTGTACGAAGATGGGTACGATACATCCTTCATCTGTAGAGCGAAGACCACGCCGCATAGCCACTCGCGTAGATGGAGTTCTTCTCGAGTTTCGTAGACGATGGAGCACCCTCCAAACTAATGACTGAAGCAGAACATCTCGCAGATGAACACGGTGTTACCGGGACGCCTAAACGCGGGCTCATCATGTCCACGCTTGTCTTCTATGCGGGCCTGACCACAATCGTGTTCTACGGGGCAGCAGGGCCAGTTCTCGAAGAACATCTGGCACTGGCCGGCGTCCTTCACGGCCTCTTGCTAGGCTCACCGCATCTCAGTAAGGCGATTCTCAGGATTCCGTTCGGTGCATGGGTGGACGAAGTCGGCGGACGGAAACCGCTACTCATCCTCATGGCCTCGACAATCATCGGAACAGCAGGGCTCGTTATCACGCTGTTCCTCACCTATCCGGAGGACTTCAACATGAGTCTGTACCCTATTCTGGTATTCTTCGGATTCCTCGCGGGTGCGGGTGGGGCGACGTTCTCCGCCGGGATCACACAAACCTCCTACTGGTATCCCAGCGATAAACAGGGGTTCGCACTTGGCGCGTTCGCCGGCGTCGGCAACATCGGCCCGGGGATGGTCGTCTACGTTCTCCCCGTCCTCATCGGCATCTGGGGGCTGACCATGGCTTACTCGACGTGGTTAGTGTTCCTGCTGGTCGTCACAGCTATCTACGCGGTGTACGCGGTCGATCCGTACTACTTCCAGCTCCGCAAGAAAGGTAAAACGCCGGAGGAGTCACAGGAAATCGCTGACGAACTCGGCCAAGACATCTTCCCGTCGGGCGGCACGTGGGATTCGCTACGGACGTCCGCAAGAAACCGCCGAACGTGGGTTCTCGTCTTCCTGTATACCGTCTCCTTCGGCGGAGGGTTCACGTCCCTCTCGGCGTGGTTCCCGACCTACTGGGCGGAGTTCCACGAACTCACGCTGACGACAGCCGGCCTGCTGGCAGGTATCTTCATCGTCTACGGGTCACTCATTCGGGTTCCCGCCGGGAGTGTCAGTGACAGATTCGGCGGTGAATTAGTTGCCATCATTAGCTTCGGTGTGATGGCCCTCGGCGGTGCAATCATGACGTTCTTCACTGGATTCTGGCCCGCCATCCTCGGTATGATGGTTCTCGGAACGGGAATGGGATTCGCCAACGCGGCCGTATTCGAGCTAGTGCCGAAGTTCGTCCCGGAAGCTGTCGGTGGGGCCTCCGGCTGGATCAGTGGAATCGGAGGTGGTGGAACTCTCGTTATCCTCCCACTGATGGGGCTCTTCGTAGACGTCTACGGGCACATCGGGTATGCGCGAGGGTTTGCCGTCTTCATCGTCCTAAGCGGGCTCTGTGTCATCGTCGCAGCCGCGCTCAAGTGGCTGATCTCGGAGCCTGAAGAGACCGCTGACGAGGGAGCTCTCCACTAAACTCGCACCACATCTCTACATTTACCGAGGAACGGAGACAGTGGTGACGTCCGTATCTTACTCTTCGGGGTCTCGGTGAACAGTTAACACCGGGATCTCGGAGTGACGCACGACATTTTCGGTGACGCTTCCGAGGAGAGCACGTTTGACCCCAGTGCGTCCGTGCGTCCCCATAACGATAACGTCGATATCGTTGTCTTCTGCGTAGCTGAGGATATCGTCGTGGGGGTTCCCACGACGGACCGCTGCTGTCGTCTCGATATCCCGCTCTCTGGCCTGTTCGACGACGGCTTTCGTCGCCTGTTGCCCCCGTTCTTCGAGCGCATCTAGAAGGTCATCGAGACCAGAAAATCCCTCCCCCATGCCGGAGACGGACGTGGGCTGATCAACGATATAGAGCACGTGGAGCGTTGCATCATGCGATTCAGCAAGATTGAGTGCCATCTCCACCGCGGGTTTCGATGGATCACTGCCGTCCGTCGGGATGAGTATTCGGTCGAACATGAGTCGGTTCGTTCCGTTTGTATATCTCTTTGCGGTACGGATAATGGTGTTCACGCACCGCCGAGAAGTCGCTCATGCGCGAGTGGACCAAAGAGGACGGAAGGAATGAATCTGAGATTTGATACGAACGCTCTTCGGAAGCAGATTGTTGGTCGGGTAGAGCTGGCGCTGTGAAAGCGTAGCGGGCAAGGGTGACGCGACAGCG
>NZ_JBNTJV010000007.1:0-96293 GCF_051195035.1 Natronomonas sp. EA1 | reverse complement strand
CAAACCGGGTCGAGAGGCACTCAAAGAGATTGTCAGAGCAGTTCTCTGACTCACCAACAATGTACTTCACAAGAGCGAACAGCCTTTCACGCCGTCGCTTCCTGCAGGCGACGGGTGGTACCGCGGGCGCAGTTGCCCTCGCCGGATGTACCGGCGGTGAAGACACCCCCACGCCGACCGAGGAGCCCACCGAGGGCGGCGGATCGACCGAGGAGCCGACGGAGACGTCGACGCCGGCCCCCCAGAAGGGCGGCACCCTCGAACTGATCAACTCCACGATCACGACGTTCGACCCCATCAAGGCGACGGACACCGCCTCGGGCCGCATCATCCAGCAGGTCTTCGACGCGCTGATGAACTACCCGAACGGCGAGACCGCCGTCGTCAAGCAGCTCGCCGAGTCCTACGAGACCAGCGACGACTTCACGACGTACACCTTCAACCTGAAGCAGGGCGCGACCTTCCACAATGGGAAGGAGGTCACCGCCGACGACATCATCTACTCGTGGGAACGGCTCGCGGGCTCGGACAACTCCAACCGCGTCTACTTCATCCTCGACTCGCTCGGCATCAAACACGAGACCGACAGCGACGGGAACTACGTCCCCGGCTCGCTCGCGGTCCGGGCCCCCGACAAGTACACGCTGGAGTTCGACCTCCAGCAGGCGTTCGCCAGCACCCTCTCGATGCTCGCGTACACCTCGTTCGCGGCCATCCCGAAAGGGATCGTCGGCGAGGGAGCAAACGACAACCCCGAGGAACACAAGCAGTTCGCCACCCAGAACCCCATCGGTGCGGGTGCGTTCCAGTTCGACTTCTGGAACCAGGGCGAGGACGCACAGGTCGTCCGCTACGACGACTACCACGGTGACGTGGCGTTCCTCGACGCCGTCCACTGGGCGGTCATCGAGGACCCGAACGCCGCGTACCAGTACGTACAGAACAAGAACGCGGACGCCTTCGGCATCCCGACCTCGAAGTACAACCCCTCGCTGGCGACGATCAACCGGACCGACGACCTCGGCCGCGAGATCGGGACCTACGGCCCGATGCAGAACGGCGAGACCGTCGCCTACGCGCGTGTCCCCGAGGTGTCCACCTTCTACTTCGGCTTCAACACGAACAACGTCCCGAAGCCCGTCCGTCAGGCCGTCGCCTACGCGACGAACCAGAAGGAGTTCGCCGACCAGGTCTTCAAGAGCCGCGTCGCGCCGGGGTATCACCTGACGCCGCCGCTCATCTACCCCGGTGGCGGGAACGCGTACCGCAAGCACGCCGAGGAGAACTACCCCTACGGCTACAACACGGTCGACCTGCAGTCCGCAAAGCAGGTCATGGAGGACGCTGGCTACGGCGAGAACAACCGCTTCCAGCTCACCTTCACCCACTACGTCTCCGACACGTGGAACCAGATGGCCCAGATCCTGCGCGACCGCCTCTCGGCCGCGTACATCGACATGCAGATCGAGTCCGCGGAGTTCTCGACGCTGCTCCAGCGCGGCCGCTCCGGTAACCTCCAGGCGTACACGCTCGGCTGGATCGCCGACTGGCCCGCGCCGGACAACTTCCTCCAGCTCATCTACCCGCCGCGGACGGACACGTCGCAGCCCGGGCCGCTCACCTACACGAACTGGGACGACCGGAACACGGCCGCGAAGCGGAAGGCGAAGAACGCGTACGAGCGCGTCACGTCGAACCGCCAGCCCACCGAAGAGGCCCAGCAGATTCGCAACGAGGCCTACGTCGCGATGGAGGAGGCGAACTGGGAAGACGTCATCCTCGTCAACACCTTCCACGGCATCAACGAGCCGATGCACTACAACGACGTGCACATCCCGCTGCACGGTGCCATGGGCCCGTCGCGTATGATGCACAACCACACCTGGAAGGAGCAGTAGACCACCCGAATCCGACCTTTCTTTCGACGCCGCCCGCCGCATAGCGGGTCGTGTGGTCGGACCGATACACGTGTACTGACACAGACATATTCGAACCCGGAGCGATACCGCGAAGATAATGCTACACCGCCCGTACCCCGCGATTCGGCGAGGAACGAAAGAGATAATTGCCGAAAACAGCAAATCCATATCAGCCGCATTAATAATGAGACACCCTCACAGCCCGGAAGGTGAGCACGCGTGAGCCGGTGGAACTACTTCCTCCGGCGGGTACTCCTCGCGATACCCATCCTCGTGTTCTCCACGTCCATCACCTTCCTCATCATCCGTGCGGGTCCCACGGACCCCGTAGCCGCGATTCTCGGCCCGACGGGCGACCCGCAACAGTATCACGAAATCGCCGTACAGCTCGGTATCGAACGCAAGGTCGGGCCCAACCAGTGGGTCGACGTCCCGCTGTGGGAGCAGTACCTCGATTTCATCGTCGACCTGTTCACCTTCAACCTCGGGACGTCGTGGGTCATCAGCCCCGACACCTCCGTCTACGATGTGATGGCCTCCCGTGCGCCGAAGACCATCTGGCTCGGCTTCTGGTCGGTGCTCGTGGCCCTGTTCGTCGGCATCCCGCTCGGCTTCTACGCCGGGTTGAACCCGAACACGCTCTCCGACTACTCCGCCTCGTTCGGGGGGATCGTCTGGCGCGCCATGCCGAACTTCTGGCTGGCCGTCATCCTCTCGGGCATCCTCACCCAGTCCGAACAGCTGTTCGGCGTCGCGTGGGAGAACTTTCTCGTCCAGACGGACGGGGTCATCGGCGCCCCCGACCTGAGGACGATCTACCGGCCGCTCGAGGCCGGCTTGACCGTGGCGAACGTCCAGACGGCGTTCACCAACCTCGTCGCCGCCATCAAGTGGATCCTCCCGGCCGCGCTCGTGCTCGGCTCCTCCTCGATGGGCAACGAGATGCGGATCGGCCGCACCGCCGTCTTAGAGACCATCAACTCGAACTACGTCGAGACGGCGAAGGCGAAGGGGCTCGGCCCGCGCATCATCGTCTGGAAGCACGTCTTCCGGAACGCGCTCATCCCGCTCGTCCCGATCATCACCGGCGAGGCGTTCCTGCTCATCGGCGGGTCCGTCCTCGTCGAATCCGTCTTCGCCATCAACGGCATCGGCCTGCTCTACTTCAAGGCCGTCAAGCAGGGCGACCTCCCGCTCGCGGGCGGGCTCATCTTCATCTTCATCGTCCTGACGCTCGCGATCAACATCATCCAGGACTTCCTGTACACGCTTATCGACCCCCGCGTGGGGTACGAGGACTGACAAATGAGTGTAACCACCGTCACCGAGGACGCACCGCTTCTCGAGCGGATCCGGAACAACCCCCGTCCGGCCATGCTCTGGCTGGCCGGGTTCGCGCTGCTGCTCGTACTCGAAATCGGCGCGCTGGCGACGGCGCTCGTCGATTTCGCCATCGCCTTCAGCAACGCCATCCCCGGGGGCAACCCCGGCATGGAGTTCCTCACCGGCCTGCTCGATGCCGCCAAACAGATCCCGACGCTGCTCTCGCGCGAGACCATCCCGAACCAGGGGTACGACGCGAACGGCGTCGACAAGGTCATCCAGCCGAAGAACGGCTCGCCCCGCTACATCTTCAACGGACCGTGGAAGAGCACGTTCATGGGTCTCTCCCCCAAACACGCGTGGCTGCTCCGCGTGGGGCTCGTCTACGCCTACTCGTTCCTCTTCATCGGCTGGCTGGTCCGCGGCTACTTCGTCTTCCGCAAGCACTACCGGTATGCGGACTGGACGCCGCGTGACGACGTGGTGAACCGGCTGCGCTCGCACCGCTGGGGCCAGTTCGGCTTCCTCATCGTCGTGATGTTCCTCACGCTGGCGCTGTTCGCGCCGGCGCTCGGTCCCACGACCGTCGACCAGAACATCAAGCGCCCGTACGAACACACCGTCCAGTACTTCGACACGCAGACCGACTCCGTCCAGGAGGTCGCAGTCGGCACCGCCAACCTCGCGGCCGCCTCCGACGGCGCCGGCTCGAAGAACACCGGCCCGTGGGAGTACGACCAGTACTCGCGGTTCCACCCGTTCGGGACCTTACCGACCCCCGGGAAGGACCTGTTTACCTTCATGGCCGCGGGCGCGAGGATCTCGCTGTTCATCGGGCTCGTCTCCATCGGCATCAGCGGCGGGCTCGCGGCGATATTCGGCCTCCTCACGGCCTACTACAAGGGGCTGGTCGACCTCGCCGTGGTCATCGCGGGGGACTCCATCATGACCATCCCGCAGCTCCTGCTTCTGATCCTCGTGTCAGTGGTGTTCGCCCAACACTGGCTCTCGGATATCTACAACGGCGGGTTCCTGATCGCGCTCATCTTCGGGTTCACTGGCTGGCCGTTCCTCTGGCGGGCCGTGCGTGGGCCCGCGTTCCAGGTGGCCGAACAGGAGTGGGTGGACGCCGCCCGTTCCTACGGCCAGCGGGCCACCTCGACGATGAAGAAGCACATGCTGCCGTACATCCTCGGCTACCTGCTCATCTACGGCTCGATGACGCTGGGTGGCATCATCATCGGCACCTCCGCGCTGTCGTTCCTCGGGCTCGGCATCGAGCCCCCGACGCCGGAGTGGGGCCGAGCCATCTCGATGGGACAGGGGTACGTCGCGACCCAGTCGTGGCACATCTCCTTCATCCCCGGCGTGCTCATCGTGCTCGTCGTCACCGCGTTCAACGCGATGGGTGACGGCATCCGCGACGCCATCGACCCGAAGAGTGGTGGTGGCGACGCCGGCAGTGAGGTCGCGGCCGCCGGAGGTGGTGGCGGATGAGCCTCCAACAGCAGCGCGCCCGCGAGGAGCCCGTCCTCGCCGTCGAGAACCTGCGGACGGCCTTCTTCACCGACAAGGAGGTCATCCGTGCCGTCGACGGCATCTCCTTCGACATCCACGCGGGGGAGACGGTCGGCATCGTCGGGGAGAGCGGCTCCGGGAAGTCCGTGACGGCGCGGTCCATCATGGGCCTCGTCGAGAGCCCGGGGCGTATCCTCGACGGCTCCTCCATCCGGTTCCAGGGTGAGGAGCTCGTCGGGAAGACGCAGGCGCAGTACCGGAAGCTCCGCGGCTCCGGCATCGCCATGGTGTTCCAGGACCCGCTCACCTCCCTGAACCCCGTCTACACGGTCGGGAACCAGATCAAAGAGGCGCTCCGGCTCCACCAGGGACTCCGCGGGACGGAGGCGACGAAGGAGGCCATCAACCTCCTCGAGGCCGTCTCCATCCCCGACGCCCGCCGTCGCATCAACGAGTACCCCCACCAGTTCTCCGGCGGGATGCGCCAGCGGGCCGTCATCGCGATGGCGCTGGCGTGTGACCCGGAGCTGCTCATCTGTGACGAGCCGACGACGGCACTCGACGTGACCATCCAGGCGCAGATTCTGGAGCTCCTGAAGGAGCTCCAGGAGGAGCGCGGGCTCGCCATCATGTTCATCACCCACGACATGGGTGTCATCGCGGACATCGCGGACCGCGTGAACGTGATGTACGCGGGCGAGGTCATCGAGAGCGCCCCGGTCGGGGAGCTGTTCGAGAACCCGAAACACCCGTACACGCAGGGACTGCTCCAGTCGATTCCGGGGATGCACCCCGGTGAGGAGCGCCTGCGCACCATCGAGGGGGACGTGCCGACGCCGAACGAGCCGGCGACCTACTGCCGGTTCGCGCCGCGGTGTCCCGAGGCGTTCGACGCCTGCGACGCGGTCCACCCCGTGAACGTCGAGGTGGGACGCGACGACACCGACCACACGGCGGCGTGTCTGCTGTACCCCGAGGACCAGTCCCGCGAGGAGGCGGTGGAGACCCACCGCGCCCGCGGTGAGACGCAGGAGGAGATCCGATGAGCGAAGCCATCAACACCGACAGCGTGGACGCACCGGCACGCGACGACGTGCTCGTCGACGTGAACGACCTGAAGACGTACTACGAGACGGGCGGGCTGCTCAACGACAACCCCGTGAAGGCCGTCGACGGCGTGGACTTCCAGATCCACCGCGGCGAGACGCTGGGACTCGTCGGGGAGTCCGGCTGCGGGAAGACCACCCTCGGGCGCACCCTCGTCCAGCTGGAGAAGGCGACGAGCGGCGAGGTGCTGTTCGACGGGCGCGACATCACGACCCTCTCCGGCGCGGAGCTGAAAGAGTGGCGGCGGGACGCCCAGATCGTCTTTCAGGACCCCGAGTCCTCGCTCAACGACCGGATGACGGTCGGGGAGATCATCCGCGAGCCGCTGGACGTCCACGACTGGCCCAACCTCGCCGTGAAGGTCATCGCCGACGGCCCTTCCACGGTGAACGGGAAGCTCGTCACCGAGGCCGCCCCGGACGCGACCGGCCGGAACGTCGACCTTACGGTCACCGTCACGGGCGGGAGCTACGAGCTCGACGTGCGCGAGGAGATGCCGCTCGACCCCGCCTCGGATATCGACGTGCGCGTCGATGCGAGCGGCGGGACGACGGCGGTGACGGTGAACGTCACGAAATCCAAAGACCGGATGCGCCGGGCGCACGTCCGCCAGCTGCTGGAGACCGTCGGTCTGCGCGAGGAGCACTACTACCGCTACCCGCACCAGTTCTCGGGCGGCCAGCGCCAGCGAATCGGCATCGCCCGCGCGCTCGCGCTCGAACCCGAGTTCGTCGTGCTCGACGAGCCGGTGTCGGCGCTCGACGTGTCCGTGCAGGCGAAGATCCTGAACCTCCTGGACGACCTCCAGACGGAGTTCGGGCTCACCTACCTGTTCATCGCCCACGACCTCTCGGTCGTTCGCCACATCTGCGACCGGGTCGCGGTGATGTATCTGGGGAACATCATGGAGCTCGGCCCGACCGAGGAGCTGTTCGACGAGCCCGCGAACCCCTACACGTTCTCGCTGCTCTCGGCGATCCCGGAGCCCGACCCCAGTTCGGAGAAGAAGCGGATCACCCTCCGGGGGACACCCCCCAGCCCGCGTGACCCGCCGGTCGGCTGTCCGTTCTCGACGCGGTGTCCGGCGAAGATCCGCCCCGACCAGTACGCCGACGTGGACGACGAGGTCTGGGAGGGTATCGAGGTGCTCCGCGAGATCGTCCGCGAACGGTCGCGGGCGGACCGCTCGCTCACCGAGATCGCGAAGTCGTATCTCGGCATGGAGACCCGCTTTTCGGACATCTCCGAGCTGACGGCGGAGGTGTTCGGCGACCTCGAAGTGCCGCCGAACGTCCAGACGCACATCGACGAGGCCGAACGGCTCGTCGCCAGGAACAGAGAGGACGAGGCGGTCGCGTACCTCCGCGAAGAGTTCGGCAGCGAGTGTGACACCCGGAAACCCGAGTTACACACCGTGAGCGAGGCCGGGCGCACCTCGCTGTGTCACCGCCACGAGGCCGAACACGACGAGCCGGGGACCATCCTCGGCGAGGCGTTCGACGTCTGATGGCGGCGGCCCGTCGCTCGACGTGGGCGCTGCGCGCGCTCGACGGCCTGCAGTACGGCGTCGTCCTCTCGGGCGTCGTCGTGCTCGTGGCGTCGGTCGCCGCGTACGCCCTCGCGCTCGTGGCGCGCGGGCCGGACGCCATCGCGACCGTGCGGCCGCTTCTGGCCGCGAAGTGGCTGCTGTTCGTCCTGGGCTTCTTCTTCATGGCGCTGGGCGCGTTCCGCCTGCGCCCGGCCGCCCCGTACAAGCAGAACGCCCGGTTCTCGCTCGACCTGTCGAACTCGCGTGACGCGGAGGGGATCGCCGCGCTCGCCGGCCGACTCCCACCGCTGTCGCGGTTCGACCCGTCCCCCACCGAGCGCCTCTCCACAGGAGGTCGGCTGCTCGTCGGGAGCGTCGTGATGCTCGCCATCTCGCTACTGCTCGAACTCGGCGGCGTTCGCATCTGACCAACGGATATATCCCGCGTGAGGAGAACACGCATACATGGTCGAAATCGGCGAGGAGGACCTCGGATACGCGGACCGCATCGCGGCGAACGCCGACGTGCTGAAGAGCGCGTGGGAGGGGACCATCGCGGACATGAACGCGCTGGCCGAGGAGTACGAACAGGAGGGGTGGGACACCTTCACCGTCGCCGCCGGCGACGTCGGCCCCGAGAACCCCTCCTCGGGGCAGGAGGGGCGGTGGGGGCTCGTCCACGTCATCCCGAACAACTTCGCCGAGGGGTTCGAGGCCGCCTTCTCGAAGGGGGCGTTCCCGGAGTACGACGTGTTCCGGCAGGAGGCGGACGGCAACGTCTTCCACGTCATCGTCCTGCGTGACCCCGACTCGAAGACCGCCATCTTCCTCGCCGGCCAGTACGAGCTCATGTTCGCGGGGCCGCTCGTGCGAACGGCGAAGAAGGAGGGAGAGATGTACACGCACGTCCAGCTGTTAGACGAGACGCACATCGCCTCCTTCCGGCACTCCGACCCCGAGAAGTTCTTCCCCCACTACGAGGAGTTCGACGACTACGTGGACTACGACCCCATCAGCGACGAGGAGTAGCGCCGCGTCCCCCCTTTCGTTTTCTCCGCGCGTACGCGACCCCGACGACCCCGAATCGGGTGTAAACGCCGCACACGAAGTGCAAGGACTTAGTACGACGGCGCTCCCACCCCACGGTATCATGAAAATCGCCGACGTGATGACCCCGCGGGAGTCGCTGGTGACCGTCTCCATCCCCGGCACCCGCGAGGACGCGCTCGAATACTTCCAGGAGTACGAGTTCTCCTCCGTCCCCGTCGTGAAGGAGACGGACGACGGCGAGGAGTTCCGCGGGCTCGTCACCCGCGATATGCTCATCGCGGAGCCGGAGGAGGACCAGCTCGCGCTGCTCGTCGAGGAGGTCCCGACCGTCGATGTGGACGCGACGATGGCGGAGCTGGCCGCGCTGATGCGCGAGACCGGCGCGCGCCGCGTTCCCGTCCTCGAGGGCGGGGAGCTGACCGGGATCGTCACCATCACCGACGTGGTCCGCGCCATCGCCGAGGGGGCGGTCGGTGGCGAGGGCGCCATCGGGGAGCTGGCGGGCCACGCCGTCAACACCGTCTACCGCGGCACGCCGCTGCCCGTCGCCGAGCGCCAGCTGGCGTACGCCGACGTGGCCTACGCCGTCGTCCTCGACGACGAGGGGACCCCCGAGGGGATGCTCACCGAGGTGGACATCGTCGCCGTCGCCCGCATCGTCGAGGGTGAGGAGAACGCCGGCGACGCCATCGCCAACCAGGACGACGAGTGGATGTGGGAGGGCATCAAGGCCGTCGGCTCCCGCTACATGCCGACCCGGAACGTCGAGTTCCCGGACGACCCCGTCAGCGAGTTCATGAGCAGCGAGCTCGTCACCATCTCGAAGCGCCGCACCCCCCAGGAGGCCGCGCGGGTGATGATCCGCGAGGACATCGAGCAGATCCCCCTCCTGAGCGGCGACGAGCTCGTCGGTATCGTCCGCGATATGGACCTCCTGGAGGCCCTCGACGCATGAGCGAGCTGGAGCGCGTCGGCGAGCTCGCCCGTCGTCGGGGCTTCTTCTTCCCCGCCAACGGCGCGTACGGCGGTGTCGCCGGCTTCTACACCTACGGCCCGCAGGGTGCGGCCCTGAAACGCAACATCGAGGACGCGTGGCGCGACCGCTACGTCACCCAGGAGGGCCACATGGAGGTCTCCGCCCCCGACGTGATGCCCGAGCCCGTCTTCGAGGCCTCCGGGCACTTAGAGGGGTTCGACGACATGATCATCGAGTGTCCCGCGTGTGAGACCTCCCACCGCGCGGACCATCTCGTGGAGGACGCGACCGACATCGAGGACGCGGAGGCGCTTCCCTTAGAGGAGGTGGAGGCGCTGTTCGAGGCGCACGACCTCGAGTGTCCGACCTGCGGGGAGTCCCTTGCGGGGGTGCCGGTCGAGGACTTCAACCTCATGTTCGCCACGGACATCGGTCCCGGCTCCGCCCAGCCCGGCTACCTCCGGCCCGAGACGGCACAGGGCATCTTCGTGGAGTTCCCGCGATTGAAGGAGTACGCCCGCGGCCAGCTCCCGTTCGGCGTCGCCCAGGTGGGCAACGCCTACCGGAACGAGATCTCGCCGCGACGGCAGCTGCTTCGGGTGCGTGAGTTCACCCAGGCGGAGTTGGAGCACTTCATCGACCCCGAGCGCGACGAGCCGGACCTCTCGCGGGTCGCGGACGTGGAGCTCCCGCTCTACTCCGCGGAGAACCAGCACGCCGAGGACGGCGGCATCGAGTACGTCACCGTGAAGGAGGCCGTCGAGGAGGGGATCGTCGGCTCCGACTGGATCGCCTACTATCTCGGCATCTCGCTCGACTGGTACGAGCGCATCGGCGTCGACATGGACCGGTTCCGATTCCGCCAGCACCTCGCGGGCGAGCGCGCCCACTACGCCGCGGACTGCTGGGACGCGGAGTCCGAGATCGGCGGCGACTGGATCGAGATCACGGGGTTCGCCTACCGGTCGGATTACGACCTCTCGAAACACGGCGAGTACTCGGGCGACGACTTCACCGTCTTCCGCGCCTACGACGAGCCGAAGACGGTCGAGCGGGCGAGCGTCGACCCCGACATGTCGACGCTCGGCCCCGAGTACGGCGGCAAGGCCGCGGACATCGCCGAGGCGCTCCAGACCCTCGCGGAGACCGACCGCGAGGCGTTCGAGGGCGACACCGTCACCGTCGAGGTCGACGGCGAGGAAATCGAGGTGGCGACGGCCGTGGCGAACTTCAGCGTGGAGGAGGTCACGGAGTCGGGTGAGCATATCACGCCGCACGTCGTGGAGCCCTCGTTCGGTATCGGCCGCATCCTCTACACCGTCGTCGCGCACGCCTACCGGACGGACGAGGTGGACGGCGAGGCGCGCGACTACCTCTCCTTCCCCGCCGAAGTCGCCCCCACGACCGTTGGCGTCTTCCCGCTGATGGGGAAAGACGGCCTCGACGACCGGGCACACGAGATCGCCGCGACCCTGCGGAGTGCCGGCTTCGACGTGGCGTACGACGAGTCCGGCAACATCGGGCGGCGCTACCGCCGGCAGGACGAGATCGGTACGCCCTACTGCGTCACCGTCGACTACGAGTCGCTGGAGGACGACACCGTCACGGTGCGGGAACGCGACTCCACCGAGCAGGCCCGCGTCGCCATCGACGAGCTGCCGGCGACGCTGACCGCGCTCCGGATGGGGAGCAAATCGCTCTCGGATCTCTAGGCCCGTGCGCCCGGAGGTCGAGCGCCGACTGGTCCACGCCGCGGGAGCCGTCTTCCCGCTCGCGTACGTGAGCGGTGTGTTGACGTGGACCAACACCGGCAGACTCCTCCTCCTCGCGAGCGCGGTGGCGCTCGCGCTCGAAGCCCTCCGCCTCTCACAGCGCCTCGAGCTCCGCATCTTCGACCGGCTCACCCGCGAGTACGAACAGGACCACCTCGCGGGCTACGCGCTGTACGTGCTGTCGATGACGGCGACGGCGTGGCTCTTTTCCCCCGCGGCCGCGGTGCCGGGAATGCTGATGCTCGCGGTCGCGGACCCGATCTCTGGCCTGTTGAGCACCGGCGAACTCCGTCCGATAAAACGGACGTTCGTCCTGCTCGCGATGTTCGGCGTCTGTACGCTCCTCGCGCTCCCGTTCGTCTCGTCCGTGCCGGCGATTCTGGGGGGGCTCGCGGCGACCGTCGCCGACGGCGTGAAGCCCGTCGTCCGGGGCTACGTCGTCGACGACAACCTGACGATTCCGCCAGCTGCGGCCGGGGCCATCACCCTCGGGCTTCGGTTCGCCGGGTGACCCAGCGCTCGACCGGGTCGGAGTGGCGCATCAGCACCGTTCCGAGGACGCTCATCACGAGGACGTAGCCGACTGCCAGCGCGACGATTCTGCTATCGACCCCCGCCTGTACCGCGAGTGCGGCGATGACGAGCGAGAACTCCGCGCGGGCGACGAGCCCGAGTGCCACCCTGGTAGAGCGCCGGGTGTCGAGGCCGTACGCCCGGCCCCCCATGTAGCCCGAGGCGAGCTTCGAGGCCGTCGTGGCGACGACGAGCACGGCGAGCGGGAGCGCCACCGCCGGGAGCAGTCCCGGGTTCGTGTCGAGGCCGATGGCGAGGAAGAACACCGCGGCGTAGAGGTCCCGCTCGGAGGTGATGACCCGCTCGACGCGGTGGGCCTGTTCGGTCCCGCCGATGGCCGCGCCGAGGAAGAACGCGGCGACAGCCTCGCTGACCCCCGCGGCGAGCGCGAGCCCCGAGACGAGGACGGCCATCCCGACGATGCGCAGGAGGAACTGCTCGTCGGAGTCCGTATCGAGCAGGCGTTCGAGGATGCCCGTCCCCTTGAACGCGAGGACGGTGAGCGCGACGATGACGGCGATGGAGATGGCGAGCGAGATCGCGGAGCCCTCCGGCGAGCCACCGAGCGCGACGGCCGCGAGGACGGCGAGGTAGACGGCGACGGCCACGTCCTCCACGATGAGGACGGTGAGGATGGCCTCGGCCTCGGGGTCCGCGATCCAGCCCAGATCGATGAGCGTCTTCGTGATGACGGCCGACGAGGAGATGGTGACGATTCCCGCGACGAACAGCGACTCGAACAGCGTGAAGCCGAGTACGACCCCGACGACGAGCCCCACCGTCCCGTTGATGAGGAGGTCTGCGCCCCCCGCGCGCACCACCCGCTTTCGCGCCGCGAGCAGGCGGTCGAGGTTGAACTCCAGGCCGATGAAGAAGAGCAGGAAGACGATCCCGAGTTCCCGGAGGAGAACGATGAACTCCCGCGTCTCGACGAGACCGGCACCGAACGGCCCGACGAGGATGCCCGCGAGGATGTACGCGGGGATGACGGACTGGCGGGCGCGCAAGGCGATGGCGCCACCGAGCGCGAGCACGGCGAAGACGATGCCTGCCTCCAGCAGGACCGATCCCCCGACCGACGCCATCAGCAGCGCTCGGCGAGGGCGGCGTGTTCCTCGCGGGTCCCCAGCCCGACGAGCACGTCACCCGCCTGCAGGGTGAAGTCGGCGTCGGGGTTCGGATGCGTGTCGGGGCCGCGCTGGACCGCGATGACGGAGACGCCCGTCTCCCCCCGGAGGTTCGTCTCGCCGAGCGTGCGCCCGACGAGCGGCGAGTCGTCCGGGACCTCCGTCCACTCGATGATGGAGTCGCCGAGGGGGACCGAGAGATCCTCGGTGGCGACGCTCTCGAAGTAGGCTCCCGAGAGGATGCTCCCCAGCTGGCGGGCCCGCTCGCTGGAGAGACCGAGCAGTTTCTCCGAGTCCGCGTCGGGTGAGGGGCGTTTGAACAGCTCTCTGCGGCCGTCGTGGTGGATGAGGACGACGGCACGCGCCCCATCGTCCATCTCGAGTTCGAACTTCCGACCGACGCCGGGAACGTCGGCTTCGTAGACGGTCATACCCCCGCGTTCGGCGCAGGGGTGCATAAAATCGGCCCACCATCGGGTCGTTCACTTTCACCCCGGTGGGCGAATCCTTATTCGCGGTGAGGCGGAAGGAGGGGTAATGGCGGCATCGGACGCCGGGACGGAGTACGTCGAGGGACCCCTCCTCACGCCCGGCTTCATCGAGCATCGCTCGTATCAGGTCACGCTCGCGGAGGCCGCGAGCGACGACCACACCCTCGTCTGTCTCCCCACAGGATTGGGAAAGACCGCGGTCTCGCTGCTCGTCACCGCGGACCGGCTCGCGACCTGCGGCGGGAAGGCGCTCATGCTCGCGCCCACCAAACCGCTCGTCCAGCAGCACGCCGCGTTCTACCGCGAGGCCCTCGAGATTCCGGACGACGAGATCGTCGTCTTCACGGGCGACGTACGCCCCGACGACCGCGCCGAGTTGTGGAACTCCGCGCGAGTGATCATGGCGACCCCGCAGGTCATCGAGAACGACCTCGTGGGATCGCGCATCGACCTCGCGCCCGTGACGCATCTCACCTTCGACGAGTGTCACCGCGCCACCGGCGACTACGCCTACAACTACATCGCCGAGCGCTATCATTCGGACGCGGACCGCCCGCTCGTCACCGGCATGTCCGCGAGCCCGGGTGGTGACAAGGAGGCCATCCTGCAGGTGTGTGAGAACCTCGGGCTGCGGGAGGTGGAGGTGATGACGGAGGACGACGCCGACGTGGCCGACCACACCTACGACACCGAGGTGGAGTGGATCCACCTCGACCTCCCAGAGACGGTCCTCGAGATCCGGGACGCGCTGAACGAGGTCATCACGGACCGGCTGGAGAAGCTCAAGCAGCTGGGCGTGACGAACTCGACGGACCCGAACATGTCCCAGCGCGATCTGAACGAGATGCGCGGCCAGCTCCGCCGGCTGATGGACAACGACCAGTCGGAGGGGTATCAGGGGATGAGCGCCCACGCGGAGATCATGAAGCTCCGGCGCGCGACGGAGCTCGTGGAAACGCAGTCGGTGGAGTCGCTTCGTCGGTACTTCGAGCGCCAGCGCGAGGCCGCGAAAACGTCAGGGGCGTCGAAGGCCAGCCAGCGGTTCGTCTCCGAGCCCAGGGTGCGGGAGGCGATGCGGCTCGCCGACCAGTTCGACGACCTCCACCCGAAGTTCAGGCGGGCGCGCATCCTGCTGGCGGAGACGTTCGGGCTCGCGGACGGGGAACGCGCCATCGTCTTCACGGAATCGCGGGACACGGCGGAGTATCTCACGGAGTTCCTCGGCGAGCACTTCTCCACGCACAAGTTCGTCGGGCAGGGCGACAAGCAGGGCTCCGACGGGATGACCCAGACGGAACAGCAGGAGACCCTCGATAACTTCAGAGCCGGGGAGTTCCAGGTGCTCGTCTCGACATCGGTCGCGGAGGAGGGGCTGGACGTGCCGGACGTGGATCTGGTGCTGTTCTACGAGCCCGTTCCGAAGGGGATCCGCTCCATCCAGCGGAAGGGGCGGACGGGGAGAGCGAGCGAGGGCCGGGTGGTCGTCCTCATCGCGAACGACACCCGCGACGAGGCGTTCTTCTGGATGTCCCGCCGCGAGGAGAAACGCATGCAGTCGGAGTTACGTGAGCTGAAGGGCGTGGCTGACAGCATCGAGGCGGAGCTGGGCCAGGAGTCGCTCGAGTCGTTCGCGGGGGAGCGGTCGGAAGAGACGCCAGACGAAGAGGAAGAAAACGCCAGCGAGGAGACGGCCGCCACGAGTGCGTCATCGGACGCGAACTCCCCTTCGAAATCGGGCGACGGCCAGGCCGGGCTGGACTCCTTCGCGCCGGCGGAGTCGGGCGAGGAGGCCGAGACGGACGCAGCCGAGTCGGAGAGCGACGAGGAGAGTATCGAGGACGACCGCGTCGTCGCCAGCGCGGGCACCGACGACGACCAGGTCGAAATCGTCGTCGACCAGCGCGAACTCGACTCGCACATCGCGCGGGACCTCTCGACGCGCAAGGGCATCCGCACCCGCCTCGAAACGCTCCAGGTGGGCGACTACATCCTCTCCGACAGGGTCGTCGTCGAGCGCAAGAGCGTGGAGGACTTCCTCGATACCCTGCTCGGAAGCGACCGCTCGATGTTCGAGCAGGTGGGGGAGGCCGGGCGGTTCTACTCCCGGCCCGTCGTCATCATCGAGGGCGGAGACCTCTACGGCGCTCGGAACGTCCACCCGAACGCGATTCGGGGGGCACTCGCCTCCCTCGCCGTCGACTTCGGCGTGAGCATCCTCCGCACCGCGGACGAGGGGGAGACCGCCGACATGCTCGAAACCATCGCCAGACGCGAACAGGAGACGCGCGACCGGTCGGTGAGCGTCCACGGGCAGAAGGCCTCGAAAACGCTGGCAGAGCAACAGGAGTACGTCGTCTCCTCCATCGCGGAGGTCGGGCCGGTCACCGCGCGGGCGATGCTCGAGCACTTCGGAAGCGTCGAGGCGGTGATGACCGCCGAGACGGAGGACCTCCTGGAGGTGACGGGCGTGGGCGAGGTGACCGCAACGCGGGTGCGGGAGGTCGTCGGCTCGCGGTACGACGCCTAGCGCAGCGCGTCGAGGGCCTCGGCGGCCTCCTTCGCCGCCTCCAGATAGGCGGTGGCACTCCGGGGGTCCTCGGCCCCCTCGGCGCGTTTCGCCATCCGCGTGAGCGTGCGGGTGAGCGACGCGCGGGCGGCCGCGAGGTCGTCCTCGGCGTCGGCATCGACAGCCGGCGAGGCGGGCTGGCGGTTCGTGGTGGGTGTCGGCTCTGGGGTCGGTTCGGGAGCCGGCTCCGCGGGCTCCTCGACCGGTGTCGGCTCCGCTGCTGTGGGAGCGTCGACCGATTCGGTAGCCCGGTCGGGCGTCGGCTCGGGCGTCGGTTCGGCGGTCGGCTCCTCCCCCGCCTCCGCAGGCGGTTCCTGAGCGTCCGGTGCGGGCTGGGCGTCCGTCGGCTGGCTCGCCTGCCCGCTCTCCTCGACCGCCACGCCGGAGCCGCACGTGGGACAGAACTCCTCACCGTCCTGTCGGAAGATGGGGTCCCCGCAGCGCTGGCAGTGGTGGTTCGTCATCGTCGCTCCCTTCAGGAGGAGTTCGGACATGCGCTCCGTCGCCTGGCGCTTCTGTTTGTCGCGTTCGAACTTCTCGCGGAGCTTCTCGCGTTCCGCCTCCTTGTCGAACTCGCTCATATGGGAGCGAAGGTGGCGGGAACCGAAAAGAACTGCGGCGCCGGGGCGTCGCCGATAACGCTTTAGGCTCGCCGCCGAACGGGTCGGTATGCTCTCCGAGCAGACGTGTCTCGTGACGGGGGCGTCACGCGGCATCGGCCGGGGAATCGCGTTAGAACTGGGCGAGACGGGCGCGAACGTCGTCGTCAACTACCGGTCCTCGGACGAGGAAGCACAGGAGGTCGTCGAGGAGGTCGAAGCTCGCGGCGGGAACGCCATCACCGCCAAGGCCGACGTGGCCGACTACGAGGAGGTGGGCCTGATGCGCGAACGGGTCCACGACGAGTTCGGCGAGGTCGACGTGCTCGTGAACAACGCGGGTATCACCGTCGACAAGAAGTTCGAGCACATGAGCCGTGAAGACTGGGAGCGCGTCATGCGCGTCAACCTCGGCGGCGTGTTCAACTGCACCAAACACTTCTTCGAGGACGTCCGGCAGGCCCACGAGGGCCGGCTCATCAACATCTCCTCGGTCGTCGGCCAGCAGGGGAACTACGGGCAGGCCAATTATGCGACGACGAAATCCGGGCTGTTCGGCTTCACCCGCACCATCGCCCTCGAACTCGCTTCGGAGGGGTCGACCGCGAACTGCGTCGCCCCCGGCTTCGTCGCCACGGACATGCTGGAGACGGTTCCCGAGCGCGTCAAGGAGAAGATCCTCCGGCGCATCCCGCTCGACCGGTTCGCCACCGTCGAAGACGTCTCGGGTATCGTCCGCTTCGTCGCCAGCGAGGAGTCATCCTACATGACCGGCCAGATCCTCGCCGTCAACGGCGGCATGGAGTGGTAGGGTTCTTGCCCCTCGACTAACTACGAGGGGGTAATGGACGCGCCGCTGTGGACCGACGAGTACGCCCCCGCCATCGCGGACCTCCCCCAGGCGGACATGCGTGAGTATCTGAGCCGGGCGAGCGCCGAGCCCATCAACCTCGTGCTCTACGGCCCCCGCGGCGTCGGGAAGACCGCCGCGGCCCGCGCGCTCGCCCGCGAGGCGCACGACGACCCGGACAACGACCTCGTCGAGATCAACGTCGCCGACTTCTTCTCGCGGACGAAAAAGCAGATCCGCAACGACCCCCGGTTCGAGCACTTCCTCGCCGGGCGCTCCCGGATGTCGAAGCGGGATATGATCAACCACGTCCTCAAGGAGTCGGCGGCCCATCCGCCGATGTCGGGGACGTACAAGACCGTCCTCCTCGACAACGCCGAGGAGATCCGCGAGGACTTCCAGCAGGCACTCCGGCGCGTGATGGAGCAGTACGCCCAGAACACGCAGTTCGTCATCGCGACGCGCCAGCCCTCGAAGCTCATCCCACCCATCAAATCCCGGTGTTTCACCGTCCCGATGCCGGCGCCGACGCACGCGGAGACGGTGACGGCGCTCGAACGCGTCGTCGACCTCGCCGGGGTAGCGTACGACGACGACGGGCTGGAGTACGTCGCGGGCTACGCGGGCGGCGACCTCCGGAAGGCCGTGCTGGGCGCTCAGACCGCCGCGGAGCAGGCCGACGCCGTCACGATGCAGGCCGCCTACGACGCGCTCGGCGACATCGGCGTCACAGGCGACGTAAAGGAGATGCTCGCCGACGCCGAAGCGGGTGAGTTCTCGTCGGCCCGCTCCGCGCTCGACGACCTCCTCTTTTCGGAGGGCTACTCCGGCGACGAGGTGCTCCAGGAGATCCTCACCGCGGGGCGGAGCAAATATAATGGACGAGAGCTCGCGCGGCTCTACCAGCTCGCGGGCGAGGCCGACAGGGACATGGCGGAAGGGCAGAAAGCGCGGGTCCACCTCTCGCGGCTGCTCGCGGAGCTCGGCGCCTAATCCAGGACGTGGACGTGCCGGTCGAGCGACCGGTGGACGCGCTTTCGGAAGGTTTCTCTCACCGTCCAGCCGGCGGCTTCAGCTTCCGTGACCCACGAGCGGTCCGCGACGAGGACGCCGCGGTCGGCGATCCGTCGGGTCTCACGGAGGGCGTCGCCCACGAGGTCGGACAGCGAGTCGTGCTCGATCTTCGACTGTCTCCCGTAGGGCGCGTCGAAGACGACGGCGTCGGCCGCGCCGTCGCGGTAGGGAAGGCGGGTGGCGTCACCGCGGGTGAGATGCCAGTCGGCCAGCTCGGCGCCGAGGGGGGAGTCCTCGGCGAAGTAGTGTTCCAGATTGACCCGCGCGCCCTCGACCATCTTCTTCTGGGCGTCGTTGCCGAGCACGCGCGCGCCGAGGAGCGCGGCCTCGCTCAGGATGCCGCCCGTCCCGCACATCGGGTCGAGGATGGTCGCGCCGGGGCGCGCGCCGGCGATGTTGACCACCGCGCGGGCGAACAGCGGGTCCATGCTCCCCGGCTGGAAGAACGGTTTCTTCGTGGGCATCCGGTCGCCGAAATCCCGCACCGATTCGGCTTCGAGCCAGCCGAGCGCACAGACGCCCTCCGAGAAGCACGCGCGGAGGGTGTGGTCCGGGTCGTCGAGGTCGACCGAGAAGCCCCGGTCGACGAGGACCCCGCCGAGGTCGCGTTCCGCGCGCGCGGTGGAGACCCCGGTCAGCCCGCGCACGTCGACCGCGCGCACGGCGATGGAGCCCTCGCGGTCGAGGCCCGCAGCCTCGAGGGTGGCCACGGCGCTCTCGATATCGGGGTCGCAGGTGCCCACGAGCCGCGAAACGCGGTGGGTGAAGGCGAGCCCGCGCACGCGGTCTGAGACCCCCCGTGCGGTGGCGAGCCCGGGGGCGAGTCGCTCGACGGCGGAGCAGGCGCTCGCGGCCTCGCAGGCTGCGAAGGCGTCGTCCTCGCCACCGAGTTCGAGCAGATACACACCCCGACTCGGGGCAGCGAGAAAAAGAGGCTACCGGCTCGCCGGGGGCGGCGCGAACTGGCCGGGCGTGCGACCTGTCAGGGAACACCACGTACATTTATAAACCTTAAATACGTGTTTTAAGTCGACTATGGACGACCCCAAGGAAACCATCAACATCGAGAACGTGGTCGCCTCGACGGGTATCGGGCAGGAGCTCGACCTGCAGAGCGTGGCGATGGACCTCGAAGGCGCGGACTACGACCCGGAGCAGTTCCCCGGCCTCGTCTACCGCACGCAGGACCCGAAGTCGGCAGCGCTCATCTTCCGCTCCGGCAAGATCGTCTGCACCGGTGCCAAATCGACCGACGACGTGCACGAGAGCCTGCGAATCGTCTTCGACAAGCTCCGTGAGCTCAACATCGAGGTGGAGGAGGACCCCGAGATCGTCGTGCAGAACATCGTCACGTCGGCGGACCTCGGCCGTAACCTCAACCTCAACGCCATCGCCATCGGCCTCGGCCTCGAAAATATCGAGTACGAGCCGGAGCAGTTCCCCGGCCTCGTCTACCGCCTCGACGACCCCGACGTGGTCGCCCTGCTGTTCGGCTCCGGGAAGCTCGTCATCACCGGCGGCAAACAGCCCGTCGACGCGGAGCACGCGGTCGACAAGATCGTCTCCCGGCTCGACGAGCTCGGGCTCCTCGGCAACTAACGCCCTCTCTCTCCGTTCTTTCGCCCGCTCGAGCACCCGCTTTCGGAACCTCCATACCGCTCGCGAGGCTACCGCCGCTATGCTCGCACAGGTGGACGCGACGGGCGGGGGCCTGCTCGCGCTCGTCGTGACGTTCCTCGTGACGACCCTCTTTTACGCCGTGACGCTGCATCTCGCGGCCCTCTTCTTCATCGGTGAGGTCCCCTCCCAGCGCGCGGCGACGGTCGCGCCCGTCCCCGCCGCGGTGTCCATCCTCCTCCAGCAGTACGGCATCGCCGCCGCGCCGGGGGTCCTCGCCGGCTACGGCGTCGCCGTCGCGCTCGTGATGACGTTCATCGCGGACATGCTGGCGATCAGCGTCGTCTACCGGCTGAAACTGAAAAGCGCGTTCCCGCTCACGATAATCCACCTCGCGTTCGCGGCGGGGCTGGGGTTCTCGCTGGCGAACCTCCTCGGGTTGCTGTAGCTACTCGACCAGCCGCTCGATCTCGGTGACGAGAATGTCGCTCGCGCCGGCCTGCTTGAGCCGCGTGATGGTCTCGAACACCTCGCGTTCGTCGACCACGACGTGGACGGCGACGGCGTCCTGCCCGTCGATGTCCATGACGGTGGGGCCGCCCATCCCCGGGATCACGTCCTCGACTTCTTTCAGCTGCCCTTCGGGGACGTTCATCATCAGGTAGCGCTTGCCGTCCGCGGCGAGGACGGATTCGAGCGCCGTGGCGATCTGCTGGACCTTCGGGTCCTCCGCCACCTCGGGGTTGGCGTAGAGGTGCACCGACGAGGAGAGCACCTCGTCGACGATGGCCAGCCGGTTCATCTTCAGCGTCGTCCCGGTGGAGGTGATGTCGATGATGGCGTCGGCGATGTCGACGTGGGGGGTGAGCTCCGTCGCCCCGGACACCTCCACGATGTCGGGCGAGACGGGCTTGTCGGCGAAGTACTGCTTCGCGATGTTGGGGAACTCCGTGGCGACGGTGCCGCCCGCGAGCGCCTCCACGCTCTCGATGGGGCCGTCCTCCGGGGCCGCGAGGACGAGCCGGCACTTCCCGAAGTCCAGGTCGAGCAGGTCGACGAGGTCCGTCTCGCTCTCGTGGACCTGGTCACGGCCGGTGATGCCGATGGCCGCGGCGCCGTCCGCGACGTACTCCGGGATGTCGGCCGCGCGGGCGAACAGCACGGTCACGTCGGGGTCGACGGTGTCCGCGTAGAGCTTGCGGTCGGCCCCGTTCTCGATGTGGAGCCCCGCGCGTTCGAGCAGGGCGATGGTCGGGTCGTGCAGGCGGCCCTTGTTGGGCACGGCAATCCTCATTGGCCGGGGTTGGGCGTCGCCGGCGAAGGGTCTTTCCCCTCACTCGCGGCGTACGAAGAGTTCGCCCGCGAGTGGCCCGCCGAACACCAGTCCCATCGCGACGGCGAGCAACAGGGCCGCGAGCCCTGCCAGAAGATCACTCGGGAGCGACGCCGCGACCGCGAGTACCGGGTCCGGGTTCAGGTCCGTGGCGAGCCGTCCGAAGACGCTGAGTTGATAGCATCCGAGCGACAGAACCGCAAGCGAGAACACCCAGAGCCCGTAGGCGGGGACGACGCGGAACGCAGTACCTACCCGGTCCTCCCGGGCCGCCCGGTTGTCGAGGCGGGCGGCGTAGCGTCGCCACAGCCATCCACCGATGAGAGCGACCGCAGCGAGGGAGACGAAGAGGCCGAACAGTGGGTACGCGAGCATGGTTCGTGTTCTCGGGACGTGGGCAAAACCGTTCCCCGAACCGTGAGGGTCATGGCCCGTGCGCGGAAAGCCCCGGTATGAGTCTCACCATCGAGGGCGGGCGGGTGCTCCACCCCGACCACGCTATCGAGGAGGCCGATGTCTACATCGAGGACGGCGTCGTTCGGGAAATCGGCGACGACGTGCCCGCCGGCACGGAGTCGCTGGACGCCGAGGGAGGCCTCGTCATGCCCGGGCTCGTCAACGCCCACGGGCACGTCGCGATGACCCTCCTCCGGGGATACGCCGACGACAAACCCCTCCAGGAGTGGCTGACGGAGGATATCTGGCCCATCGAGGGGGAGCTGAAACCCGCGGACGTACGGGCGGGCGCGGCGCTCGGCGCACTGGAGATGATCAGGTCGGGGACGACGGCGTTCGCGGACATGTACTTCCACGTCCACGCCGTCGCGGACGCGGTGGCGGAGGCCGGGCTCCGGGCCCGAATCGGCCACGGCGTCGTCACCCTCGGAAAGGAGGCGGCCGAGGCGCGCACGGACTTCGAGGAGAGCCTGCGCGCGGCCGACCAGCTCCAGGGGGCCGCGGACGGCCGCATCACGACGGCCGTGATGCCCCACGCCCCACACACGGTGGGGACCGAGTTCTTAGAGGAGTACGTCCCCAAAACGCGCGAGGCCGGCGTCCCGCTCCACTTCCACCTGAACGAGACGCACGACTATCTGGCGCCCATCGCTGCGGAGACGGGACAGACCCCCGGAGCGTACGCGGACGACCTCGGGATGCTCACCGAGGAGGACTGGGTCGCCCACGGCGTCCACGTCTCCGACGAGGAGATCGACCTGCTCGCCGAGCGCGGGACGGGAGTCGTCCACTGCCCCGCCTCGAACATGAAACTCGCCTCGGGGATGGCCCCGATTCAGAAGATGCTCGACGCCGGGGTCACCGTGGGGCTCGGCACCGACGGCGCGGCGTCGAACAACGACCTCGACATGTTCGACGAGCTGCGCGACGCCGCGATGCTCGGCAAGCTCGCCGCGGACGACGCGAGCGCGGTCGACGCCGGAACGGCCGTGGAGATGGCGACGCAGGGCTCCGCGCGCGCGACGGGCCTCGGGAGCGGGCGGCTGGAGGAGGGGGCGGCCGCCGACTGCATCGTCGTCGACTTCGAGGCCCCGCATCTCACCCCCCCCCACGACCTCGTGAGCCATCTCGCGTACGCCGTCCGCGGCTCCGATGTGCGCCACACGGTCTGTGACGGAGAGGTACTGATGCGCGAGCGGGAAGTGCTGACGCTGGACGAGAAACAGGTGCGCGAGGAAGCCGAGCGGCGCGCGATGCGTGCCGTCGACCGGACGTGAGAACCCGGAATTAAACGCCGAGGATCGTTTTTAAACGCTCTAACCGCCGTAGAACTTCCACTATCAGCGGTGTGAACGGGTCGAACGAAGTGAACGAGAATCCCGGTTTATCCCCCTGCCAGTCGACGGGAGAGACGTGATGCAAGGGAACTCGAAACTCTTCGCGCTGGTCGCCTCGGCGCTCATGGTCGTGAGCGTCTTCGGCGTCGGCGCGGTCGGTGCGACGGCAGCGGCGAACGGTGAACTGGATGTCGGCGTCTCGCAGGGCGAGGACGTCACGGTGAGCGTCACGTCGAACGGGACGGCCGTCGAGGGCGCGAACGTCTCCGTGACGACGAGCGGGAACTACTCCGGGACCGGTGACTACACCACGGGCGCGGCGGGGACCGTCTCGCTCCCGAGCCCCGAGGAGAACGTCACCATCAGCGTCACCGCGAGCTACGAGAACATGACCGCGTCCACCACCGCGGACCTCGTCGCTGGCGGAAACGCCACCAACGAGACCAACGAGACCAACGAGACGAGCGAGTTCGAGTACGACGGCACGGGCCCGTTCGGTGAGGACGTGGCCGCCTTCGTGCAGTACGCGCAGTCGTACTCCAACGAGTCGAACTACACGGTCGGCGAGCTGGTCTCGCAGTTCGTCACCACGAACAACCCCGGCCAGTCGCAGAAGGCAACCCACCCGGTCTTCGGCGGTGACGACGACGGCAACGAGACCGACGAGAACGAAACCGAGGTCGACGACGACCGCCGCGGCCCGCCGGCCGACAAGGGTCCGAACAAGGACAAGAAAGACAAGCCGAAGGGCAAGCCCGCACACGCGGGCGGTGACGACGACGAGGCGGAAGACGAGGACGAGGACGACGAGGAGGAGGACTCCGGTCGTCCCGACCACGCCGGCAACGGGAACGGCCCGAAGAACTAACGACACGGCGTATCGCGTCGCCGACCCCTCTTTCTCCCGGTAGCCGCGTGCTGCCGGATATCCTGCTTCTCCCGGTAGCCTCGCGCTACCGAATATCCTGCTTCTCCCGGTAGCCTCGCGCTACCGAATATCCTGCTTCGGTAGGGTTTTCATCCGCCTGTTCGACTCATCGGTATGAGCTATCCACCCATCAGCGAGCAGGTCGAGGACCTCGACGCGGCTCGCGCGGAGGGCCACCGCAAGATCGAGTGGGCCCGCGAGCACATGCCCATCCTCGCGGCGCTCCGCGAGGAGTTCGAGGCCGACCAGCCGTTCGCCGGCCAGGTCATCGGCATGGCGATGCACGTCGAGGCGAAGACGGCGGCGCTCACCCAGCTGTTGGCCGACGGTGGCGCGGAGGTCGCCATCACCGGCTGTAACCCCCTCTCCACCCACGACGACGTGAGCGCGGCGCTCGACGAGCACCCGCGAATCACCTCCTACGCCAAGCGCGGCGTCGACGACGAGGAGTACTACGCGGCGATCGAGGCGGTCATCGCCCACGAGCCCACCGTCACCGTCGACGACGGGATGGACATGGTCGCGGCCATCCACGAGGACTACCCGGAGCTCATCGACTCCATCATCGGCGGGTGTGAGGAGACGACCACGGGCGTCCACCGCCTCCGCGCGATGGACGACGACGGCGCGCTGCGCTACCCCGTCTTCGCCGTGAACGACACCCCGATGAAACGGCTGTTCGACAACGTCCACGGCACCGGGGAGTCCGCGCTCGCCAACATCGCCATGACGACGAACCTCTCGTACGCCGGGAAGACGGTCGTCGTCGCGGGCTACGGGGACTGCGGCCGCGGCGTCGCCAAGAAGGCGAAGGGCCAGAACGCCCACGTCATCGTCACCGAGGTCGAGCCCCGGCGCGCCCTCGAAGCCCACATGGAGGGGTACGAGGTGACGACGATGGCCGACGCCGCCGAGCGCGGTGACGTGTTCATCACGACGACGGGCAACCGCGACGTCATCACCGCCGAGCATTTCGAGCGGATGAACGACGGCGTCGTCCTCGCCAACGCCGGCCACTTCGACGTGGAGGTGAACCTCGATGAGCTCTCCGCGCTCGCCGTCGAGGAGCGCGAGGCCCGCGACGGGGTTCGTGAGTACGAACTCCCGAACGGTAACCGCATCAACGTCCTCGCGGAGGGGCGGCTCGTCAACCTCGCGGCCCCCACCGCGCTCGGCCACCCGGTCGAGGTGATGGACCAGAGCTTCGGCGTGCAGGCCGTCGCGGTCCGCGAACTCGTCGAACACGGCGACCAGTACGAGGCTGGCGTCCACGACCTCCCCGACGAGCTGGACAGGGAGGTCGCCGAGATCAAACTCGCCGCCGAGGGCGTGGAGTTCGACACCCTCAGCGAGGAGCAGCGCGAGTACATGGGCTCGTGGGCCCACGGGACGTAAGCACCGCAGGGAGCGGAGCGACTGAGGAGCACAGCGAGTCAGGCACGGCGAGCGGGCGAGGGCTTTGCAGGTGTACGCGGACTGCGCGACGAACCAACAGCGAGCTTTGCAGACGTTCACGACAACGCGCAAAACGAGAGCGTTCGAACCCGTTCAAAGAGTCCAGTTTCACCGCGCTGTCCGGCCGTTTAAGACCCCGGACGCCTCCCATCGAGTATGGTCAACACGAACTCGAAGGGGAACCGCCGCGAGCGGGAGCTCGTCAACCTCCTCGACGAGCGTGGGTTCGCGGTGATGCGGGCGCCCGCCTCCGGCGCGGCGACGGAGCGCGAACTCCCCGACGTGCTCGCCGGCAACGGGGAGCTGTTCTACGCCATCGAGGCGAAGGCCTCCGCCGGCCGGCCCATCTACCTCACCGGCGAGGAGGTCGAAGCCCTCGTCTACTTCTCGCGGAACTTCGGAGCCAAGCCGAGAATCGCGGTGCGGTTCGACCGGGAGGACTGGTACTTCTTCCACCCCGCGGACCTCCACACGACGGACGGGGGGAACTACCGCGTGAAGAAGGAGACGGCGCTCGCATCCGGCGTCGACCTCGCGGAGCTCACCGGCGAGTCGACGAAGGTGACGCTCGACGAGATCGCGGTGGAGAAGGCGGATTCAGGCCCGGACATCGCGGAGATTCTCAACGCGGTGAAACAGGGGGCGATCTCGGTGGAGGAAGCGAGCGAGATGCTGGAATAACTTTTCACGCGCCTGCCCGTCCTCCCGCTATGCGCGTTCCCCGCCCCTCCACTCGTGCCGCCCTCCTCGTTCTCGTCGGCGTCCTCGTCCTCGCGCAGCCGGTCGTGGGCAACGGTCCCGGTCCCGAGACCGCGTACGTCTACGAATCTGCCGAGCTCGATTTCGACGACAGCGAGGCCGTCGAAGCCCTCTACAGGCATCCCGAGGTGCAGTATCTCATCGACCAGCGCGACCTCGTCCGCGAGGCCGCGAACGAGACGGTCGAACGGCCCGCAGACGAACTCACGGACGCGGAACGGGCGCTCGCGACCCGTCGGTTCGCCGCGGACGACCACGGCGACCAGTATTACCGGCTCCGGGGGAGCGTCGAAAACAGGACGTTTAGGCTCGATGCGGAGCGCGTTTCCCCCCGGACCGTCGCCGACGCGCTCACGGTCGCCCGGCTCTCGGACCCGGTTCGTGACGCTGCGAGAACGGGGCAGGCGGTGAGCCGCTCGATGCTGGCGACGGGCGTCGTCGAGACCGCGGACGGCCCCGTCCTCGTCTACGAGGCCGGCACGACGCAGGTCAGGGACCCGTGGCTCTACGTGAAACTGCCGGCGTACGCGCTGGGCGCGGTGTGTCTCGTGCTCGGGTTACTGGGTGGAAGAACGCGAATCAGCGGATGAACTGCTGGTCCAGTTCCTCCAACCGGGAGCGGGGGAACGCGTAGCGTTTCCCGTCGAGCACGGATGTTCGCGCCGAGTCGCTGAAGGGGTAGACGGCCTCGACGACCACGTCGGCGGCGGGATACCCGCGATTAGTGGCGTGGTCGGCGACGGTCGAGCCCACCCCCTCCAGGAACCACTCGTCCGCGCGGCGGTCGGTGGCGCGGGCGACGACGAGCAGGTCGCCGGTCTCGCGGTCCCGGACCACGTCGCCGGGCTCGAGCCGACAGCGGTCGCAGAGCGCCGGCCCCGCCTCGGGGACGAAACTCGGGCGGTCGCAGGCGGCACAGGTCTCCCGCACGCGCCCGGGCGGCGCGACGTTGCCGAGCGTGACTTCGAGGGCGACCCGGCGGAGGTGTTTACAGCGCTCGCGGCGCAGTTCGTGGTCGGGACAGGAGCAGTCGCTTCTCGCTAAATCGACGGTGTACTCGTTGCCCGACTCGCTTTCCACGCGGTAGCGGCCCCTCCCCATGGAAGAGACGGCCATCGACTCCGTCCACGCGCGGACGGAGCGGGCGTCGAGCTCCGAGAGGTCGGGGGCGAGCGGGCGTTTTCGCGGTGACGCTGGTGTGTGTTCGGGAGGCGTCATGATCTGTGGTGGCGCGGTGCCGTTCCACCCGAAAGAAGGGTCTCAGTGGAGGTAAATCGCTCGTCCGTTCACGTCCGCTCACCTTCGAAGCCCTTTTGCCCGGGCCACAGGAACGCGGGATATGGAACTCTCGCGGGATGCAGTCGTCGAGATCATCGCCTCGTTCGTCGCGGTGACCGCGTTCGTCGCACTCATCCTCGTCATCGGCACGACCTACGGTGGGGAGAACCTCACCCAGCAGGGCGCACTCGCGCTCGTCGGAAGCATCGCCGTCTTCGTCGTCCTGATGGCCATCGTCGGCGTCGCGCTCGAACGCCGCTAGTTCTCCAGTCGTCGCTCGTAGTACGCGAGCGGGTGGCTGATGGTCGCACAGAGCTCGTCTTTGTTCACACAGAGGTCGTTCTCGACCATCGTCGCACACGACGGGGGGGCGAACTGCGCGCCCTCTCCAGCGAGCCGCTCCATCCGATAGCGGAGCGTGTCGGCGTCCTCGGGGGAGTCGAGCCCCACGACGGCCGCGGCCTCCTCGAACCCCGCGCCACAGGAGGCGAGGAAGGAACAGAGCGCGAAGGCACCGTCGTCGTCCAGCTCGGGCGCTCGCTCGACGAGCGCCTGCATGCACGGCGGGAACGACTCGGGGACCAACTGATCCACGTCGCGCGTCTCGTCGACGACGGCCAGCGCGTCACGGAGCTCGGCGACCTGCGGGGCCAGCGCCTCGGCGATTGGGTCCGGCACCGAGAGCGGGAGCCCGTCCGCGACCCGGACGCGCACGGCCTCGCGCAGGAGGTCGTAGAGCTCGCTGCGGGTGACGGTCACCTTCCCACCCCCGAGTTCGCGGGCCGCGAGCCGCCAGCGCGCCCCGTCGCGGCCCGCCGAGAGGTCGAGATACGCACCCACGGCGACCTCGAACCGGTCGTCGCCGGTGGGATTGACCGTACCACCCAGCTCGAAATCGGCGAGCAGCTGGGACAGCGAGAGGCGTTCGGTCGAACTGCTCTTCAACTGTGTATCGTCAGTGAAGTCGTCGGTGAACCGCTCGTAGGCGAGCGCGGCCTCCGCGCGGGCGTACTTCTCGACCGCGCCGGGCACGTCGATGAGCGAGACGAGCACGCGGGCGACGGGGTACGAGAGGAGCTCCGCGCGGGTCCCCCAGCGGCCCTGCGGGGCCACCGTCCCCTCCACGAGGGCGCGCTCCACGCGTTCGACGCCGCGGGCGACGGGGTCACCGCCCTCTCGGACGACGGCCGCGAGGTCCACGTCGGCGGCCCGCACGGCCTCGCGCGAGACCTGCAGGAACGGGTAGCGGGCGTGGAGCGGCTGCATACCCACGGCTTGCGAGGGGGCGCGAATAAACGCGACGGTCCGCGAGAGCGATAGGCTCTTTTCGGCGCTCGTGTAGAATGAGGTGTGCGCTTCGAGTACCCCTGTCCGGACTGCCGGACCACGACGAACCTCCACGACGCCGACTGTCGGTTCGACGGGGTCCCCTGGACGACCATCGAAGCGGCCTACACCGACATCCTCGCCCGGCTCTCCGCGCGCCCGTGGGAGCCCGACGCCCTCCGCGACGCGCTCGACTGGTCCGGCATCCACGGCGCCGTCCTCTCGCGGCTCACCCACGACCAGCGCGTCGACGACTCGGAGGGCACCCTCACCCTCCTCACCGCGGCGGAGTACAAAGAGCGCGTCACCCACCCGACGATGGAGCCGCTCAAGACCATCTACGAGAAGGGGAGCGTGCCGGGCGCCCATGATCACTCGATATTCGCCCTCATCGCGTTCTACGAGATGGTGGGGCTCTCGTGGGAGGAGACGCGCGAACAGATGCTCCAGTGGTTAGAGGAGTCGGGAACGTGGACTCGAGGCGGGTTCGAAGAATCCTCTCCGGAGGAGATCGTCGACTCGAAGAAACACGTCTACGTCCAGGGCTACGGCTGGAAACAGGCGGGTCGGGAGGCGAAGGCGGTTATCGACCGACACCTGGGCTGACCACGGGAGTTCGACGCTGTTTTGCGGGGGAGCGTGTGATACTCGGATAGTGACCACAGTCGCCCCGAGTGTCGAACAGGTCGCCGAGCGGGTGTGCCGATGAGCGAGTCGAACCGCCGGACGTGGGGGGTCCTCGCCGTCGCGTTCATCGTCATCGAGGGGCTTGGCCAGCAGATGCGCGGGCCGCTGCTCGCGGAGTTCGGCGAGACGTTCGGCGTCGGCTCCGCGCTCCTCGGGCTCGTCGCACCCGCCGGCACGGTGGGGTTCGTGCTCGCCGTCCTCGGCGGCGGGGTGCTACTCGGCCGGAACGAGCCGAAGCACTTCCTCCTGACCGGAAGCGCCGTGATGGCGCTCGCGTTGCTCGTCGTCGGGCTCGCGCCCACCTTCCTGGTCCTCCTCGGCGGGTTCACCGTCCGGGCGCTCGCGACGGGGACGTTCCGCGCCGCGGACAAACCCGTCCTCAGTCACCTGTTCGCGGAGCGACGCGGCCGCGTGTTGAACCTCTACGAGCTCGCGTGGTCCGTGGGCGCGGCCGCGGGGCCGGTGCTCGCCACCGTCGTCCTCGCCGTCGGCTCCTGGCGGCTGGCGTACGGCGTGCTCGTCCTCCTCTTGCTCCCCGTCGTCGTCATGGTCTGGCGGACGCCGCTGTCGATCCCGGGGAGCGGCGAGAAGCCGTTCACGCTCGCGGGGCTGCGGACGCTCGCGGGCCGACCCGCCGTCGTCGGGATGACCGTCGCGCTCGCCACGAGCGGCGGCATCGAGGGCGCGGTCTTCCTCTGGCTCCCCACCTATCTCAGAACGATCGTCGACCCGGCGACGGCGAACCTCGCGCTGTCGGCGTACATCCTCACCTACGTCCCCGCCCGCGCGGTGTACACCCTCGTCGTCGACCGGGTGGGGTATCTGAACCTGCTCGTCGTCGCGGCCGCGGGGCTGCTCCCGCTTTTCGCCGCCGCGTTCGGCCTCGTCGGGTCGCTGACGGGGCTGGAGGTCATCGCCGCCGCCGTCGCCGCGGGCTTCTTCGTCGCCGGGCTGTTCCCCACGCTCGCGGCGTACGGTGTGGCCGCGGCCCCCGAGTACAGCGGCCCGGTCAACGGGCTCTCGCTGGCCGCGAGCTACGCGGGCGGCACCGTCTCTCCCGTCGTCGTGGGGGTCGTGACGGCACAGTACTCCATCCGGACCGGGATGCAGACGGTCGTCGTGCTGGCCGCGGTGTTCCTCGCCGTCGTCGTCGGGCTTCGCGTGAGTGGCGCGACGGTGCGCGGCGCGACGGTGTAGCCGGCGCGGCCGCTGGGGGCTCGAAAACGAGAGAGGAGAGGCGCCGAGATTAGTTGCTCTGGATACGCGGGGCGAGCATGTAGGTGACCTGGCAGGCCCCCTCGGCGAGCTCGAAGTGGAGCTTCACGGGGAACTCCTCGCCGAGTTCGAGGGTGACCTCGGCGTCGCCGGGGATGGCCTTGTTCATGTCCTTCAGGTAGTCGAGGGAGAACAGCGAGCGGGCGTCGCCCGCGGAGAGGTCGATGAGGTCCTCGCGTTCGAGTTCGAGGTGGACGTCGTCCGTGTCACCCTCGGCGTCGACGTAGAACGTCTCGGCGTCCGCGTCGACGCCGAGCGCGATGTGGTCCGACACCATGTCCGCGGCCTTCACGGCGCGGTTGATGTCGCGGCCCTCGACGACGACCGTCGCGGGTAAATCGAGGTCCGGGAGGTCCGGCTCCTGACGGATGGACTCGGGGTCGATGAGCGCGAGGGTCCCCTCCAGCCCCTCGATCTTGATGTGGAGCTTGCGGGTCTCCTCGTCGAGTTCGAGCTGGATGAGCTGGCCGGCGTCGGCCATGCCCGCGAACTCCTCCAGCCGGGAGAGGTTCACGCCGATGACGCCGTCGCCGTCGGTCTCGTAGGATTCGAAGGCGCTCGCGGCGAGCGTCAGGTCCACCATGCCGACGTTGGCGGGGTCGACGGCGCGGATGGAGAGCCCGTCCTCTTCGAGCCGGATCTTGCACTCGTCGACCAGCACGCTCACGGAATCGAGCGTGTCCCGGAGCGTCTCGGCGCTCACGATAGCCTTGAACATCTTGGAATCGGGTACGAAACGCCGTGTTAAAAACTCACCCCTTCGCGTGCATGACCGCGCACGTACGCGGGCGCGAGCCGCGCGACGGCAGCCACTACTTTTAGGTATCGACCGGTCGAATCACCGTACATGTCGGGTCAGCTAACGCGACGCGCGATGCTCACCGGGATGGGTGCGACGGCCGCGATGGCGCTGGCCCCGACGGCCAGCGCGCGCATCACCAGACGCGTCGTGATTCCCGAGTCGGAGGAATACGTCGAGAGCGGCGACTACACCGGCTACTTCCTCCACGTCGGGAGCGACTCGACCGGGGAGCTGACGCCGTCCGACGTGGCGGGGTGCGGCTTCGACGGCTGGGACCCCGAGCAGATCGACGCGTTCGACGGCCGGCTCGTCGACCGCGTCGAAGACCACAGCGACCACGCGACGCAGGTGTACGCGACCGGGGAGATCGCTCCCGGTGCCCTGTTCGTCGTGAACGACCAGGTCACGTGTCCCGACGGCTACGTCGGCCTCGAGGTGGAACGCATCGGGGTCGAGCGGGTCCGCGACAGCGAGCAGGTGGCCGAGTCCACGCCGAGCGGGGGGGCCGGTCCCGGCTTCGGCGTGCTCGCGGCGGCCCTCGGGACGGCCCTCGCGGCCGGACATCGGCTTCGGTCCTAAGCGAAGGGCGTCTCCCGCTCGGTTCACCCCGGCGCGTCGTGCCTGCTATCGACCCCGACGTTTCTCACTCCTCCGACGCCTCGCCATCGGGTTCGAGGCGGACGCGTCGCACGCCGCCGAGCGTGTCATATGCCCCGTCGCTGGAGATGATGCTTCCCCCGGAGAGCGCGGCGTGGAACGCGTCGAACGTGTTCAGCCCCTCACCGATGTTCTCCGAGGCCTGATATATCACGTCCGGATCGCTCGGGAAGGTCGCCATTTCGAGGATGGCCGTCACCGCGCGCTCGCGGTCGAACGCGAACCGCTCCTCGACGAGGAACAGCTCGATGAACGTCGCCAGCGAGACCTCGAGGTCACCCTCGTGTTCACGGAGGAGCCCCTCGGCGCGGTCGGCCAGCCAGTCGTCGTCTTTGAGCAGTGCCAACCAGAGGTCCAGATCAGCGTACATGCGCCCCGGCTTGCCTGCGTGCCTCCTCACGGGCCGCTTCTTCGAGGTCGTCGATCGACGCCTCGCGGAGTTCGTCGGACGCCGCGGCCCGGAGCGCTGCCAGTGGGTCGTCCGGAATCGGCACCAGCTTGATCCCGCTGTCCAGCTCGACGAGCCGGAACCGGTCACCGTACCGGTCGCGCACCTCCTTCGGGATCGTGACCCGCCCCCGCTCGTCCGTTCGCACTTCGCCGCTCATACACGAAGCAATGAGGTGGGCGACATTAACTGTTGTTCCCGCTGTTATTCGAAAAGTGGGTAAGAAGATTCGTACATCCCCTCGGAGAGATGCACGGAAGGCCCCGAAGGGGCCGGCTCGCGCCGGAGCACTGGCCTCACATCCGATGTCCCTTTCAGCGTCGACCACGTCACTCCGCGTATGAATACGGATTCGCCGACGATTCCCGCTCGTGACACGCCACGGACTGCGGTGAGCGACACATGACACGGAAGGACGAATACTACAACCGGGCGAAGGTCGAGGGCTACCGCTCTCGCGCCGCCTACAAGCTCAAACAGCTCCACGAGACGGCAGGGGTCATCCAGCCGGGCCACCGTGTCGTGGACCTCGGGGCGGCCCCCGGTGGGTGGCTGCAGGTCGCGAAGGAGCTCGTCGGCGAGGGGGGATCAGTCGTCGGAGTCGACCTCCAGCGCATCAAGCCCATCGACGGCGTCGAAACCGTCAAAGGCGACATGACGGAGGAGAAGACGAAGGAGGAGGTCCGCGAGCTCGTCGGCGAGGCCGACGTCGTGGTCTCGGACATGGCCCCGAACATGACCGGGGAGTACTCGCTCGACTCCGCGCGCTCCGCGTATCTGGCGCGGATGGCGTTCGAGACGAGTCTGGACGTCCTCACCGGTGGGGGGGACCTCGTCGTGAAGGTGTTCGAGAGTCCGGACGTGGCGGACCTGCGCGCGGATATGGAGAAAGAGTTCGAGTACGTCCGGGCAGTCCACCCGCGCGCGTCGCGTGACGCCTCCTCGGAGCTCTATCTCGTCGCGAAGAACCGCCTCACCGGGCCCGTGCGGACGGGCGACCGGCTCGCGGTCACGATCGAGGACATCGGTGACGAGGGCGACGGCATCGCCAAAGTCGAGAACTTCACCGTCTTCGTCCCCGGCGTCGAGCAGGGCGAGACGGTCGAGGTGACGATCACGGACGTGAAACCGCGGTACGCGTTCGCGGAGAAGCTGGATTAACCCAGAATCCGGTCGGCGTGGCCCGGTTCACGGGCACGGACCGCTCCCGTCACGAGGTAGACGAACGGGGTGTCGACGACCGCGATGGCGAGTTTCAGGAGGTACTGCCCGACGATGAGCGCCAGCAGGAAGTCGAACGGCTGGGCGCTCCCGCCTCTGAGGACCGGCATCGCGGCGAAGGCGACGGTGATGAACAGCACGGTGTCGAGCGCCTGTGAGGTGGCCGTCGACGCGATGTTGCGCAGCCAGAGTTTGTCCTTGCCGGTGACCTCCTTCAGCCGGTGGAAGACGAGGACGTCCCAGTTCTGCGAGACCAGATAGGCGATGAGGCTCCCGACGACGATGTTCGTCGACGCGCCGAGCACCTGCTCGAAGGTGGCGGGGTCGATCCCCGCGGGGGACGCCGGGGCCGCGATGGTGGAATAGATGAGCAGGAGGAGGACGAAGTTCATCAGGAAGCCGACGTTGACCATGGCCTGGGCCGCGCGCTTCCCGTAGAGTTCGGCGTAGCAGTCCGAGGCGAAGAACGTCACGGCGTAGGCGAGTGCCGCGCCGGGGAGGACGAACTGCGTGCCCGGCGCCTGTGGGACCACGTCCGCGAGGGGGATGGCGAGTCCGACGGTGAACCCGAGAATCTTCGAGGCCGTCACCTGTGCCGTGACGAGGGCGGTGATGAACAGCGCGACGAGCGCGGTCGCGCCGAGGGGAACCTCGCGGCTCATTCCTCCTCTTCGAGCCGACCGTGGCGCTCGTCGATGTCGTCTAAGATGTCCAGCGTCTTCCGGATGGACGCCCGGATGGCGTCACTCCGGTTGACGAACTTCCCCTCGTCGCCGACGTGGGCATCTAAATCCTCGAGGAGCTCCTTCGGAATTTCCACGCTTATCTTGGGCATACCCGAGTATTCTGTCGAGAGCACTTAAGCCCCTCAATTGTTCCGGCAACACTTCCGGCTCAGTCCGCGACCTGCTCGCGGGGTGGGCCGCCCCCGCCGCGGCGGCCACCGAGGGTGTAGACGTGGAGGATGCCAAGCCCCATCGCGAAGAACCCGAGGATGGGGATACCGAGGATGAACATCATGAACACGCCGCGCGGGGAGGCGAGCGCGACGATGGCGAGGATGGCGACGGTGACCTCCCGCCAGCGGCCACGCATCTGCTCGTAGCTGATGAGCCCCCCGCGGTGGAAGAGGAACATCGAGACGGGGATGTCGACGAGGAGGCCGACCCCGACCGTCGTGAAGAACACCAGCCAGCCGAAGTTGTTGATCTGGTACGCGATGACCATGTTGGCGTTGATGACGTCCGCGGCGAGCCAGGAGATGATGGCCGGGGCGACGTAGAGGAAGCCGAACGCACTCCCGACGACGAGGCCGAGGAAGACCCCACCGGCCCACGTGAACAGCACCGTCCGGTCGCCGCGGGCGAAGCCGCGCTCCTTCAGCGCGGGCCACGCGTAGTAGAGCAGCAGGGGGAGCGTGGCGACGGCCCCGAAGATGGTCGCCACCTTGATCTCGAAGATGAGCGCCTCCACGGGGTGGAGGGTGACGATCTGCACCTGATCCGCGACGATGGCGTCCGGGAGCTTCCGGAGGAACGAGTCCTTCAGCACCCGGATTCCACCCTGATAGAGGACGAAGAACGTCCCGGCGAGGACGGTCATGAACACCGCGACGAGCCGGAACGTCTTCGAGGTGAGCGAGTCGAGAATGAAGGCGATGTCGTAGGCGTAGCCGCCGATGTCGTCCTCGTCCACGTCGTCGTCGGTGAACGCCGAGAGCATCCCCGCGCCGGTGCGGGTGAAGACGCTCCCCTCATCCTCGTCGACCGTCACCTCGCCCGACTGCGCCGCGTCGTACCGGTCGAGGATGGCCTGCGCCTTCTCGTCGTCGCCGGCCTCCATCGCCTCGCTGGCGCGTTCGAGCGCCGCCTCCTCGGTCATCCCCGCGAACGCTTCGGGCGGGGCGGCACGGACGCCCGCGGCGTCGAGCGTCGCGAGGTCGATGTCGCCGGGAGACCCGGCGCTGGCGGGGGCGTGACCGTCGGCGTCGGCGGATTCGGTGGAGTCGGCCGATGCCTCCTCGTCCGTCGCGCTCGCGGCGGCATGCACCGCGTCGTACCGGTCGAGGATGGCCTGCGCCTTCTCGTCGTCGCCGGCCTCCATCGCGGCGCTCGCGTGGGCCAGCGCCGTCTCCTCTTCCATCTCGGCGAACACGCGGGTGGGGACGGCCTCGACCCCTTCGACGTCGAGGACGCTGAAGTCGGCGGCCTTCGGGTCGCCGGCCACGATGGCGTCGAGCGCGCGGAACAGGTATCTGAGCAGCACGCCGACCCCGGCGACGAGGCCGACGACGACGGCGACGAGGGCGGCGCCGACGGTGTACGGGAGGCCGAACAGCGTCTCGCGGGCGACGGTGAGGCCGTACTGGGAGAGCGTGGCGTCGAGGGCGCCGCCGAGGACCGCCGCGAGCGCCCCGTAGGTGAGCGCGCCCGCCAGCAGGCCGGCGGCAACGACGACGGTCCAGTGGGCGCGGAAGGTGGTGCGGACCCCGACGAGGTCACCCGCGTCGCGGGCCGTGGTGACGAACTTCGAGAGCCCGAGCGAGACGCCGTAGAGGAACAGCAGGGGGATGGCCCACATGATCTGCGTGAAGGGGTCCGGCGGCGAGAACAGGGCGCCGAAGATGAAGATGCCGAGCACGGCGTACTTCCACTTCTCGCGGAAAATCCGATAGGGGACGATACGGGTGTAAGAGAGCCCGCTCATGAGCAGCGGGAGCTGGGCGGCGAGCCCGAAGCTCATGCCGAGCAGGAAGATGAACTGCGCCCACTTCACGATGGAGTAGGTGGGGACGAACCCCGACTGCACGGCGTTGCCCGCGAGGAAGTCGAACATGAGCGGGAAAAAGAGGAAATACGAGTAGGCGGTCCCCCCCAGAAAGAGCAGCGTGCTGGCCGTGAGGATGGCCGCGAGCTGCCAGCGCGGGATGTTCTTCGGCCAGATGCCGCGCGCCTGGAGGGCGTCACGGGAGTAGTAGATGAGAAGCGGCAGCGCGACGACGATCCCCACGACGAGGCCGATCTTCACCTGCAGGAGGATGACGTCGAAGGGGGTGACGGCGACGACCTCGATGTTGGGGTTCGTGTTGAGGTCGCGCTGGAGCTGCCGCCAGACGAAGTTTCGGAGCACCCAGATGGTCCCGACGAGGCCGATGACGAACAGGATGAACACCTTCTGGAGATGTTTCTGTGCGGTCGAGAGCATCGCCCCCAGCGTCTCCCGGCCGGTGTTCACCGAGCGGACCACGTCCTCGTCGACGGCTCCGGACACGTCGGAGTGTAGTCGGCACCCGCCTATCAATCTTTCAGCCTGCGGGCGGAGAAGAAGGCTTACAATCGGCGGGGACCGAGCGTTCCGTAATGGCCGACGAGTCGGGTGATGGGCGGGACGACGAGGAGTCGCCGGACTCCGAACCCGCGCGCTCGACGCGACAGTTCGACCCCGACACCGTCGCGGACGCGGAGGCGGAGACGGCCGACGAGGCCGAGGAGAAGACGGCCGACGAGGGCGAGGAGAACGCGGACGACCCGATCGCCACTGCCACGGACGACGGGAGTTCCTACACGCCGGCGGACTCCGCGCCGGAGTCGGACGAGGCGTTCTACGACGCCGCGAACCCGACGGGTGACACCGAGAGCGAGGCCGACGGCGGCTACGCCGGCGAGGACGACCCCTACTCCATCTACGACGGCCACGAGATCGAGGAGCCGACGTACGACGACCTGACGGACGAGGACGCGGAGGAGGGCGCCCCCGACGACCAGGAGATGCCGCTCGCGGACCACATCGAGGAGATGGTCCGCCGGCTCGGCGTCGTGGTCGTCGTCATGGCCATCGTCTCGGGGATCGTCTTCCCGTTCGGCGACGACCTCATCAACTACCTCTGGTTCTCGTATCTGCCGGGCTCCATCGCCGAGTGTCCCGGCGCGGCGACGACCATCCAGAACATCGACCAGGGCGGCGCGGCCTGCGCCCGGGTGTACCACCCCCTCGCGCTCATCCTCGCGCGGCTGAAGGTGGCCTCGCTCGCCGGCTTCATCGTCGCGCTCCCCGTCTTCGTCTACGAGACGTACCTGTTCATGCGCCCGGGGCTCTACCCCACGGAGCGCCGCTACTACCTCGCCTCGGTCCCGACGAGCCTCTTTCTCGCGCTCGTCGGCGTCCTGTTCTCGCATTTCATCGTCCTGCCGACCATCTTCACCTACTTCGTGTTCTACTCCGCGGACGCCGCGGCCATCGCGTTCGGGCTCACGGAGACGTTCGACCTCATCGTCCTGATGCTCGGCGGTTTCGCCATCGTCTTCCAGATCCCGCTGTTCGTGATGCTCGCCATCATGATGGGGCTCACCACCCGCGTGTGGCTCACCGACCGCCGCATCTACTTCTGGAGTGCGTTCGCGGGCCTGGCGTTCCTGTTCAGCCCCGACCCGACGGGGATGGCCCCCATCATCGTCGCGGCGACGATGATCGCGCTGTTCGAGGGGACGCTGCTGCTGCTCAAGTGGACCGGGCGTTGAGTCTCTGATTGCTGATTCACTTCGAGTTGCGAGACGGCGACAGGAGTAACCACGAACACGGAGGAAGCCCTCGGGTGCTCGCGGTCGCTGCGCGAGATATCCGCGCACGCGATAGGGCTCGCGCAGCCGACTCCCCGTCGGCGCGACCACCCTCGCCCTTCCAGTCCACCAGGAACCGCACGGGCAATAGGCAGCTATCGCCGATACTCCCTTCTTCCCCCTCCCCCAACGCCCGCCAATGGAAGTCGTCCTCCTGCGACACGGCGAGACGGCGTGGAACGACGAGGGGCGGATGCAGGGCCACGCGCCCGTTCCCCTCAACGACCGGGGTCGCGAGCAGGCGCACGCGGCGGGCGCGTGGCTCGCGGACGAGTACGCGTTCGACCGCGTCATCGCGTCGGACCTCTACCGCACCCGCGAGACGGCGAACCTGGTCTCCGAGTACGTGGACGCCGACGTGGAGTACGACGCGAACTGGCGCGAGCGCTCCGTCGGCATCTACCAGGGACTCACCTACGAGGAGATGGCCCGGCGCTTCCCCGACTTCGGGATGGGACCGGAAGCCGCCTCCGCGTATCAGAAACGGCCGGAGAACGGCGAGAGCCTCGTGGACGTCCACGAGCGCGTCATGGGCGGCTACGAGTCGCTGGAAGGCGACACGACGCTCGTCATCACCCACGGCGGCCCGATTCGCCTGGTACTCGGCCACCTGAAGGGGCTCGACATCCCGACGACGATGGGGCAACACTCGCTGTCGAACTGCTCGGTGACGACGGTCGTGGACGGGGAGCTGGAAGCGGAGAATACGACGGACTGGCGCTAACGCGGCTCAGTTCGACGGGTACTCGGCGTCGAGCGGGTCCACGTCCGTCGAGTAGGCCTCGTTCGCGGGCGACACCGACCCCGTGGCGTAGCCCTCCAAATCGAGGGTGACGTGGTCGAACCCGCAGTCGAGCAGGTGCTCGCGGGCCGCGCGGATGAAGTCCACGTCGAGCGCTCTCTCGAGTTCCTCCTCGCCGATTTCGATGCGCGCGAGGCCGTCGTGGTCGCGCACGCGGAACTGCTCGAACCCCCAGACGCGGAGGAGCTGTTCGGCCTGCTCCACGCGGGAGAGGCGTTCCTCGGTGACCTCGAGCCCCGTCGGGATCCTGGACGAAAGACAGGCCATCGAGGGCTTGTCGGCGACGGAGAGGTCGTAGAAGTCGGCGATTTGCCGGACCTCCCCTTTGGTGATATCGTGTTCCAGCAGCGGGGAGTAGGCGTCGAGCTCCTCCACGGCGCGCAGGCCGGGGCGGTGGCCCTCGCCGGGGTCGTCCGCGTTGGTCCCATCACAGACCACGTCGATGCCGAGCTCCCGCGCGGTGTCGAACATCTCGCCCAGTCGCATCGTCCGGCAGTGGTAACAGCGGTCGCCGTCGTTCTCGACGAAGTTCGGGTCGTCCAACTCGGAGAAGGAGGTGATCTCGTGGCGGATGCCGATCTCGTCGGCGACGCGGGTCGCGTCTTCCAACTCCGCGGCGGGGAGCGTCTCGGATTTGGCGGTGCAGGCGACGGCGTCGTCGCCGAGCGCGTCGTGGGCGATGGCGGCGACGACCGAGGAGTCGACCCCGCCGGAGAAGGCGACGAGGACGGCCTCACGGTCCGCGAGGTCCGCGCGCGCGGCGTCGAGCTTGGCGGCCACGTCGTCGGGGAGGCTCATTGTGGGTACGTGGGAGTAGAGGAAGAAAAGGCCATGGCTTTGGGTGAGTCCGGCGTCGCTCCGACCTCGACCGAAGGGGAGGTCGGACATCGTACGGACTCCCCACGCCAGCCGGTAGCACCCTCCGATGGAGTTTTGCCGGACGGAATCAGTATGAGGGCGTAATGGAGCTGGAGGCGATCCCCGGCATCGGCGCGAAGACGGCCGAACGACTCCGGGCGCTGGAGGACCCCGAGGGGGCGCTCGACGCCGGTGACGTGGCCGCGCTCGCCCGCGCACCGGGCATCTCGGAGGGGCGCGCCGCACGCATCGCCCGGGCCGCCATCCGGCATCGCCACGGCGACAGCGGGGGGTTTCTCGCGACCGACCGCTCGCGGGAGCTGTACCGCGACGCGCTCGGCCTCCTCCAGGAGCGGGCCGTCACGAGCTACGCCGAGAGACGGCTGGAGACGGTCTACCCCTCCGCGGCCGAGTCGCGCATCGAGGAGCTCCGCGGGTTCGCGGAAGCGGCGATGGACCGGGAGCCGGACCCCGCCGTCCTCGACGCGCTGGAGGGCGTGAAACCGCTCGAATCGCCGCGGTCAGTGCGCGTGCGGGACCGCTGTCTCGCGACGAACGACGCGGAGACCTACTCGGAGGCGCAGGAGGCCGTGCCGGAGCTCTCCGTCGAACTCGTCGACGACGCCCGTGACCTCGCAGAGCTCGCGCGGGGGTACGCCACCGTCATCGCCCTCGACGAGGCGTTCGCCGGGCTCGACATCGACGGCGACGTGCGCGTGCTGCCGAACGCACTCGAGAACCCCGTGGAGGTCGTCCCCGAGCGCGCGCTCGCCTTCTTCGCGCGGAACCGCGACCCCCTCCGGGCCGCGGCCGCCGTGCACCGCGCCGCGGGGCTGGACGCTCCCCTCGACCTGGAGGCGATGGACGGCGCGCTCGAACGGCTGGAGGAGGACGGGACGCCGGCAGGGGACGCGGAGTTGCATCGACTGGAGAACGCCGTCGACGACATCGACGCCGCCGTCTCGATGGCCGAGAACACGGCGAACGACAAACTTCGGGAAGCGATCGCCGAGCAGGACGTGACCATCGAGGGGTCGGACCTGCTCTCGCTCGTGGAACGCGGGGCGGGGGTGGACTCCCTCCTGGAGCGAGAGCTTCCCGACGAGTTCGAGGACGCGGTGGAGGCCGCCCGCGCGCACCTCGTCGACGCGCTCTCGCTTTCCGACCACGCGGACCTCGCGGAGCTGGCGTTCCCCGACGAGCCCACCTACCCCGTCGAACACGAGGCGAAGGCCGTCTCCCGGCTGCGCGAGGAGCTCACGGCCGAGCGGGACCGCCGGGCGGCGCGGCTGAAACGCGAGCTCGCGGACACGCTGGCCGCGATGCGCGAGCCCGCCTACGACCTCGTCGACGCGGCGCTCGAACTCGACGTCGAACTCGCCGTCTCGCGGTTCGCCCGCGATTTCGACTGCGTCATGCCCGAGTTGGGGGGCGAGGGGTTCGCCATCGAGGGCGGGCGCTCACCCCTGCTCGATGTCTCGTTCTCCGAGGTGGACCCCGTCGACTACGAGGTGGGTGGCGTGGCGATCCTCTCCGGCGTGAACTCCGGGGGGAAGACCTCGCTGCTCGATCTGGTGGGGCTCGTCGCCGTGCTCGCGCACATGGGGATGCCCGTGCCCGCGCGCTCGGCGCGCATCGAGCGGTTCGACGCCGTCCACTACCAGGCGAAATCGCAGGGCACCCTCGACGCGGGGGCCTTCGAGTCCACGCTCCGGGAGTTCGGCGATCTGGTGACGGGGGAGGGGACCCGCCTCGTGCTCGTGGACGAACTGGAGTCCATCACCGAACCCGGGGCGTCGGCGCTCATCATCGCCGGCATCCTGGAGGCGCTTTCTGAAAGCGATTCCACCGCCGTCTTCGTCTCCCACCTCGCCGGCGAGATCCGGGACGCCGCGGGCATCGACGTGACCGTCGACGGGATTCAGGCCGTCGGACTGGAGGACGGCGAGCTCGTCGTCGAGCGCTCCCCGAAGAAGGACCACCTCGCGCGCTCGACGCCCGAACTCATCGTCGAGAAGCTCGCACGCGGCGACGAAACGGGGTTTTACGCCCGATTGCTGGAGAAGTTCTGAGCCGCGGGAAAGGGCTAAGTAGCCGCGGAAGCGTGGTGAAAGTGAAATGGGCGAGGACATGCTCGGCTGGGACGAGTCGGTGTTTCGTGACGAGCACGTCTTCGATTTCGAGTACGTCCCCGAGACGTTCCGCCACCGCGAGACGCAGATGGAGACGCTGAAATACGCGCTCCGGCCCGCCGTGCGTGGCTCCCGCCCGCTGAACGTGATGGCGCGGGGGCCGCCGGGCACGGGGAAGACGACGGCCGTGAAGAAGCTGTTCTCCGAGCTGGATACCATCTCGGGCGTGCGACCCGTCAGCGTGAACTGCCAGGTGGATTCGACTCGCTACTCCGTCTTCTCCCGGCTGTTCGAGGGGCTGTTCGACTACGAGCCCCCCACCTCCGGGATCTCGTTCAAGAAGCTGTTCGGCCAGATCACGGACAAGCTCGTGGAGGACGACGAGGTGATGGTCGTCGCGCTCGACGACGTGAACTACCTCTTTTACGAGAACGAGGCGTCGGACACCCTCTACTCGCTCCTCCGGGCGCACGAGGCCCACTCCGGCGCGAAGATCGGCGTCATCGTCATCTCCTCCGATCTCGATCTGGACGTCATCGACGAACTCGATACGCGGGTGCAGTCCGTCTTCCGGCCGGAGGAGGTGTTCTTCTCCCGCTACGGCGAGGCGGAGATCGCCGAGATCTTAGAGGAGCGCGTGAACCGGGGGTTCCGCGAGGGCGTCCTCGACACGCGGGTGCTCGACCGCGTCGCCGAACGCACCGCGGAGTCCGGTGGCGACCTCCGCGTCGGCATCGACCTCCTGCGCCGCGCCGGGCTGAACGCCGAGATGCGCGCCTCCCGCGAGGTCGCGGTCGAGGACGTGGACACGGCCTACGAGAAGGCGAAACACGTCCACCTGTCGCGGCATCTCCGGGGGCTCTCCGACTCCGAGACGGCGCTCGTGCGCGTGCTCGCCGAACACGACGGGAAACGCGCCGGCGACGTGTACGAGGCGTTCACGGAGGAGACGGGGCTGGGCTACACCCGCTACTCCGAGCTCATCAACAAACTCGACCAGCAGGGGCTCATCGACGCCGAGTACACGAGCGTCGAGGGGCGCGGGCGCTCCCGGCAGTTGACGCTGGCGTACGACGCCGAGGCGGTGCTCGACCGGCTCGCTTAGAACTCTTCGACGGACGGCCTGAGGTCCAACTCCAGCGTCCACGCCGTCCGGTCCTGCTCCACGAGCCGCCAGTACTCCCGGGCGATGGCGTCGGGGTCGAGGAAGGAGTCGGCGTCCCGACCCTGCTGCTGTTCCCGCGCGCTGGGGGTGAGAATCTGCCCGTCGATGTCTTCGAGCGGCTACGCCGCTCGAACGGCCCGAGGCGGCTTTGCCGCCTCGCTGACGACGTGCGCGACGTGGATCCCCTCGGGCCCGACCTCCCGGGCCATCGACTCGGCCATCCCGCGGGCGGCGAACTTCGCGGCGGAGAAGCCGAGCGCGCCCTTTCGTCCCCGCGTCGCGGTGGTCGCGCCGGTGAAGATGACGGTGCCGCCCGAGCCGTCGAGCATGTCCGCGACCGCCTCGCGCGCACAGGAGAGCGCCCCGCGGACGTTCACGCCGAGCGCGTGGTCGAACTCCGCGTCCGTAATCGACGTGAGCCCCTTCCACGGCGCGGCGCTGGCGTTGAACACGAGCGTGTCGACGGGGCCGAGCGTGGTCCGCACCTGTTCGAACGCCTCCTCGACCGCGTCGGGGTCGGACACGTCCGTCGGGACGGCGAGCGCGTCGTACCCCGACTCCTGCAGTTCAGCCTCCAGGTCGCCGATGTAGTCGGGTGAGCGGGCGAACAGCGCGACGGCACAGCCCTCCGCGGCGAACGTCCACGCGAGCGAGGCACCCAGCCCGGGACCGACCCCGGCGATGACGACGGTGTGCATGTGTCACCCACGAGAGGGACACACATAGCCGTTGGGCGAATCCCACTCGTTCGCGGGTCTCCGGAGGGAAACGTCCCAACCGTGCGAGATGTTGCCACACTATTATTATGGGGGACCGTACCGTCTACTCTCGTATGCCGGAATGCCAGAACTGCGGTTCGTTCGTAACAGCGGCGTACGCACGGGTGTTCACTCCGAACGGTATCGAGGACCCTCGTGTCTGCCCTCGGTGCGAGGACAAGATCCGCGACGGCGCGAGCGTTCGGGAGGCTCGGTCCACCCGACGAACGTAGTTCTGGTCAGGAGACGAGGCCGCGCGCCTCGTCGAACAACTCGCGGGTCCGTTCTTCCTCGCGTGCCTCCGCCGTCACCCGGACGAGCGGCTGGGTTCCCGACGCCCGCAACAGGAACCAGCCGTCATCGAGTTCGACGCGGACGCCGTCCATCGTCGTCACCTCGTCGTACCGCTCTAACACCTGCTCCTCGATCCGCGCCATCACGGCCGTCTTGTCTTCGACCTCGATGCTGTCGCGCTCGATGGGGTAGGTGGGAATCTCCGCGACGCGGTCGTCCAGCGGGCGCTCGCTCGCCAGTTCCGCCAGCCGCAGGGCCGCGAACGGGCCGTCCGGACAGAGCGTCTCCTCGGGCCAGATCCACGCGCCCGAGGGCTCCCCACCGAACGCCACGTCCGCCTGCGTGGCCGCGGCCGCGACGTACACGTCACCGACGGGGGTTCGTTCCACCCCGACGCCGCGATTCGCGAGGAAGTCCTCGACGGCGAGGCTGGTGTCGACGGGGACGGCCACGCGCTCGCCCGCGCTCGCGGCGTCGGCGGCGAGCAGCGCGAGCAGCGTGTCCCCGGAGAGGAACTGCCCGGAAGCGGTGACCGCCCGCATCCGGTCGGCGTCGCCGTCGTGGGCGATGCCCACCTCGAAGGTCCCCTCGCGGACGAGCGTCGTCAGCGACGCGCAGTTCTCGGGTTTCGGTTCGGACGGGCGACCCGGGAACGCGCCGTCCGGCTGGGCGTTCAGCGTCTCCACCCGGCAGCCGAGGCGGTTCAGCGCCTCGACGGTGACGCCGCCCGCCCCGTTGCCGAGGTCGACGGCGACGTCGAGGTCGGCGACGGAAACCGACTCCAGGAGCGTCTCGACGTGCCGGTCGAAGGCGCTCGTCTCCGTCAGGCCGCCGAGCCCCGTCCAGTCCTCGAGCGCCGGGTCGTCCGCTGCGATGCGGGCTTCGATCTCCTCCCGGAGAGGTTCGTCGAACGCCTGCCCCGAGGGCTGCCAGAGCTTGATGCCGTTGTCGGGTGCGGGGTTGTGACTCGCCGTGATGGAGACCCCGGCGTCCGCGTCCTCCCACGCGACGGCGCGGGCGACCGTGGGCGTGGCTGCCAGGCCCAGCTCGACCACGTCGGTGCCGACCTCGCGCAGGCCCGCCGTCAACGCATCCGTGAGGAGCTTCCCGGAGTCGCGGGGGTCACGCCCGACGACGACGCGGTCGGTGTCGGCACCGAGTGCGCGTCCCACGTCGAGTGCCAGCTCCGCCGTGACGGCGTCGCCGACCGGTCCGCGGATACCGCTCGTTCCGAACATAGCGGGAGGTCACGCGGGGGAGAGAAGAATCACCCGACTCACGCGATGGTCTCGGCGTAGAAGCCGGGCGTCCGGTCGAGCCACGCGAGGTACCGCTCCGCCACGTCGTCGGCGTTGACGGCCTCGGCGAACTGGCTGTCGGCGGGCGCGACCGCCCGCGCGATCTCGGCGTAGACGACCGTCGCCTCCAGATCGCGGGCGACGGAGCGGGCGAGCCCCTTCGTCGCGGCCGCGGCGCTCCCCCAGTCCACGAGGTCGGCGGACCCCTCGCTCGCGTAGTTCGTCCCCGAGAACAGGACGGCGCCGCCGGCGAGGTCGTCCGCGGCGGCCTGCAGACAGCAGAAGGAACCGAGGGTGCGGACGCGCCACGTGCGCTCGAAGTCGGCGGGCGAACACCCACGGAGGGAGCCGCCCCCGGGGGCGCTGGCGTTGAGGACGAGGGTGTCGATACGCCCCAGCTCACGGATGCTCGCGAACGTCTCCCTGACGGCGTCGGCGTCGGTGATATCCACCCGGTGAGCGTGGGCGTCGAGGTCCGCGGCGAGCGGCTCGATGGTGTCGCTCGACCGGGCCAGCAGGACGAGGTCGTGGCCCGCGCTCGCGAAGCGCCGGGCGATGGCGCTGCCGAGCGTGGGCCCACAGCCGGCGATGACGGTGACCATGCGAGCTGTAGGTTCCCGAGGATTATGAGGGGGACCACTCGCAGGCGTTCCCCGTCGTCAGCCCCTCGTCGTCGATGTACGACGCGAGACAGGCGTAGTTGCAGAACGCCCCCCTCTCCTCGCGGTCGGTCCCCTCCTGGACGAAGACGGGGTCGTGTGCCTCCACCTCACTGCCGCAGTAGTCGCAGTCGGTCATGGCTGTGGGTGGGTCGGCGAGGAAAAAATGACTGACGGGGTTTTTGCTCCCCGCGCACGCGGGGTGAGCTATGAAATCTACAGGTGGAAGCGAGGAGGCGAAACGCCGCGCGGGTCGTGCCGCCGCCGACCGCGTCGCGGACGGGATGGTCGTCGGGCTCGGGACGGGCTCGACCGCGGCCCACGCCATCCGGGCACTCGGCGAGCGCGTCGACGCGGGGCTCGACATCGAGGGGATTCCGACCTCGTTCCAGTCGCGGCAGCTGGCCCGCGAGGCCGGGATTCCGCTCACGACGCTCGAAGACGCGTTTCCCGACGTCGCCATCGACGGCGCGGACCAGGTGGCGAACGGCGACCTCGTGAAGGGTGGCGGCGCGGCCCACGCCCGCGAGAAGGTGGTCGACGCCGCGGCGACGGCGTTCCTCGTCGTCGCCGACGAGACGAAACTCGCCGACACGCTCGACCACGCCGTCCCCGTGGAGGTGCTCCCCGACGCCCGACCGCTCGTGGAGTCACGGGTGCGGGACATGGACGGCGAACCCACCCTCAGGGCGGCCGAGCGGAAGGACGGCCCCGTCGTGACGGACAACGGGAACCTCGTGCTCGATTGTGAGTTCGGCGAGATCGGCGACCCCGCGAAGCTCGCGTGGGGGCTGGCGGAGGTCCCCGGCGTGGTGGCCCACGGGCTGTTCGTCGGGCTGGCGGACGCCGTGTTCGTCGGCTCGGAGGAAGGAGTGCGAACGCTGTCGCTGGAGGAGTGATAAATAACAGAAAGTGTTCGGACCGGGTTACAGGTCGCGGGGCTGGACGGTCTTCCGGTCGTTCTCGGAGGCGCGGCGGGCCGCGTCCTCGAGGAGCTCAGCGACCTCCTCGTCGAGGGCCTCGTAGAAATCCGAGGCGACGTTCATGTTGTCGAGCGCGTCCTTGACTGCGGCTTTGACGATCAGGTCTGCCATACGGAGCGTGTCTTGATGTGCCCCCTTTATAATATTTCCCACTTGACGCCGTCCTCACCGCTTCTCGCGCCCGTTCTCTATGCAGAATCATGCGAGTTAGGCCGATAGGTCCGAGTATCCCCCCCGCCAATCGCCGGTATGCGCGACATTCTGGAACGTGTAGCGGACGGGACGCTGACGCCCGCACAGGCGGAAGCCGAGCTGCGAGGCCACGCGCGCAACGACGCGGGGCGGTTCGACGCCGCGCGCGAGGGGCGCACCGGGATCCCGGAGGCCGTCCTCGCCGAGGGGAAGACGGCACGGGAGACGGCGACGATGGTCGCGACCAGCGTCGAGACGACGGGCCACGCGCTCGCGACGCGCGTGGTCCGCGAGCAGGCGGAGGTCGTGGAGGAGCATCTCGCCGACGAGCATCCCGAGGCGAGCCTGGAGTACGACGACCGGGCGCGGACGCTCGTGGCCCACGCCCCCGACTACGAGCCCCCCGAGCTCGCGGCGACGGTCGGTGTCGTCACGGCCGGGACGAGCGACGCGATTCCCGCGGGGGAGGCCGCCGTCACGGCCGGGGAGATGGGGGCGACTATCGAACGCGTCGACGACGTGGGCGTGGCGGGCATCCACCGGCTGTTCGACTCGCTCGACGGGATCCGGGAGGCGGACGTGCTCGTCGTCGCCGCCGGGCGGGAGGGGGCGCTCCCCACCGTCCTCGCCGGACTGGTAGACGCCCCACTCATCGCGCTCCCCGTCTCGACGGGCTACGGCCACGGCGGCGAGGGGCAGGCCGCACTCGACGGGATGCTCCAGTCGTGTACGCCCCTCACGGTCGTCAACATCGATGCGGGGTTCACCGCGGGAGCACAGGCCGGACTGGTCGCACGGGCCGTCTCGGCGGCACGGACGGGCGAATAGATGTGCTAGCACGATCCGAAAGCGGCACCCTGTCACCGTTTGCCGAGGGTATTTGTAGCGGCGGGGAGAAGAGAGAGTACCGACAGGGGGTATCCGTGTCGGGACAACAATGGCAAAGTGCGACCACTGCGACGCGCACGTCTCGGACAGGTTCGCCCGGGTGTTCGCGGACGAAACCGGGCAGATTCACGCGTGTCCCAACTGTTCGGCCAACGCGGGCATCGCGGAAGTCTCGAGAGAACGCGCCTACGAATCACGGCTCTGATCGGAGAGTCCCGGACCGCCAACGATTTTCGACATCGATAGCATGCACTACGTCTACATCCTGCGGTGTGCCGACGACACGCTCTACACCGGCTACACCACCGATGTCGAGCGCCGCGTGAGCGAGCACGGCGCCGGCGAGGGGGCGAAGTACACCCGCGGGCGCACCCCCGTCGAACTCGTGCACACGGAGGCGTACGAGGACAGGTCGACGGCGATGCGCCGGGAGTACGAGATCAAACAGCTCTCGCGGGCACGCAAGGAGCGGTTGGTCGGCGATGCTGAATGGTAAATAAGACTGACTGTCCAAGGGTAAGCGATTTCACCAGCGGTGTCGGTTGTTGTGACACCGCGGGCAGAACCATGATAGATCTCACCCTCGACATGGAGCAGTACGACTGCCCCTTCATCGACACCACCGTCGACCACGAGGTCTCCTTCTCGGCCGTGCACTGGGAGTTCGACGGGGCCGCGCGGGAGCTGGAAACGCGGATGCTCGTCGAGGGAGCCGACCGGGAGGCACTCGAGAACGGCCTCGATACCCTGACCAGTCACCAGAGGATGACCGGCTGTACCCTCCTCGCGAAACAGGAGGACGTTGCCCACATCCGCACCACCATCGAGGAGACGCAGGCGATGGGCGCGATTCGGAGTCACGACGGCTACGTCACCGGGCCGTTCCACATCGAGGCCGGGAGCGAACTCTGGCACGTCGGGTTCGACCGCGAGGTCGTCGCCGACGAGGCGCTCTCCCGGCTCGAGGACCACAACGACTACCGCGTCCTCGCCCGCGACCGCACCGACCTCGCCGACCTCACCGATTTCGTCCAGAACGTCGGCGCGGCGATGACGCTCATCGAGGGGTGTCGCGAGCTCTCCGACGCCGAGCGCCGCACCCTCGAGGCCGCCGTCGACGGGGGGTACTTCCGCTCGCCCCGCGGCGCGACCCTCGGCACGCTCGCCGAGGAGTTCGGCATCTCGAAACCCGCCGTCTCCAAGCGGCTCCGACGGGGACAGGAGAAGCTCTCCGAGCGGGCGATTCAGGCGCTCTCCGATTTGGAGTAGCGGTCCTGGAACGCCGCGACCGCGTCGTACAGTTCCTGCCTGCGAGCGCCGTGCATCGCGTAGTGGTCCGCCCCGCCGAGTTCGAGGTACTCCTTCTCCTCGTGGGGGAGCCGAAGCCGGTCGTACAGGCCGACCGCATCGTCACGCACCGAGATGGCGTCCTGGCTCCCCCGAACGACGAGCGTCGGGAGGTCGAGCACGCGGGCGTCGTAGGCGGCCGTGCCCGAACACGCCTCGCGGGTGTCGGCGAGCGCGCCCGCGGGGACGAGATATCGGTCCGCGCTCTCGCCCTGGCCCGACTCGACCTGCGTGGTCCAGATGGCCTCGAACAGCGCGTCGTCGCCGCCCTGTCGCTCGGCGACGGCGTCGTACCGCTGGTCGTAGTAGGCACCCAGATTCCCGTCGACGTTGAGCGCAGCGGCCACCTCGTCGAACGACCACGGCGGGAGATAGACGGGTGCGACCTGCGCGAGCGAGGCCGCGTCGTGCTCGTGGTCGGCGAGGAAGCGCCCCGCGGTCATCGTCCCCCACGAGACGCCGACGAGGTGCACCGTCTCGAACCGGTCGCGGACGTGGTCGAACGCGGCCCGGACGTCCTCGGCGGCGAGGTCGGCCCGCGGGGTCGCGGGATTGGCCGCCGGGTCCTCGGCCATCTCGGGCGGGCGCTCGCTGTCGCCGTACCCCCGGACATCGAGGGCGAACGCCGCGCGGCCGTCGCGCGCCGCGGCGTGGAGCCACGAGTAGGAGTCGTCGTTCTCGACCGGCGGCGCGAACAGCGCCCGCGAGCAGGTGATAGAGCCGTGCAGGAAGCAGACGGCCTCGTCGGCACCCTCGGGGACCAGTTCCCAGAGACGGAGCGTCGTGTCATCAGCGGCGGTGACCGTGCCGGGCGTCGGGGTGGGGTCCATGCAGGGAGGAACACACAGCGAGAGCCTGTACCCCGGTGTTAACATGTTAACCTCGGGGCACTTGGAGGGGTGGTGTCTCTAGTGAGTGTGTCATGGATGGCAATATCTCACGCAGACGGGTGCTGGCAGGACTCGGCGCGGCAGGAATCACCGGCCTCGCGGGCTGTGCGAGCGGGGATGGAACGCCGGAGCCGACCGACGGCGGCGGTGACAGCACCGAACAGAACGGAACCGTGACCGCCGGTGGCTCGGTCTCCGGCTCGGTGAAGATCGGCGTCCTCCAGCCGGTGTCGGGGGACCTGAAGTACTACGGCCAGCAGGCGCTGTGGGGCTTCTATCAGGGCTTCGACTACAAGGGCGAAGGGGGCTTTACCCCCCCAGCCGAGACGGGAACGCACACCGCGACGGTCGGCGACGTGGACTACGAGCTGGTCGTCCGCGACACGCAGCTCTCGGCGGACCAGGCGCAGACGCTCGCCACGGACCTCGTGCAGAACGAGGGCGTCGATATGCTGTTCGGCTGCACTTCCTCCGCGTCGGCGACGCGCGTCATCAAGACCGTCTCGACGCAGGCGAACATCCCGACGCTCATCGGCCCGGCCGCGAGCGCCAGCATCACCGCGAACGCGGAGACCTGCTCCGACGTGGTGTTCCGCACCTCCGAGAACACCGCGATGGACGCCCGGTCCGGCGGGAAGTACGTCGCCGAGAACACCGACGTGGAGAAGGTGTATCTCTTCGGCGCGGACTACTCGTTCGGCCGTGCGGTCGTCAACAACTACAAGACGGTGTTGCGGGCCAACGGCGTCGAGATCGTGGGCGAGAAGTTCGTCCCCCGCGGGTACAGCGAGTGGGATGGCCTCCTCGACAACGCGGCGGCCGCGGGCGCGGGCGGCATCGTGGCCGGGTTCACCGTCGCCACGCTCCCGCAGCTCTTTACGACCTACCTCAACGGCGGCTACGACTTCTCCGTCTTCGGCGGCTTCGCCACCCAGATCACGACGAGCATCATCGGCCAGACGCTCCAGAAGGTGCTCGGCGAGCCGCTAACGAGGGAGAAGCTCCAGAACGCGGGGCTCGGCCCTTTCACTTCCCGCTACCACTGGAACCAGTACGACAACCCCATCAACGACGCCTTCGTCGAGTCGTACACGAACGCCTACGGCATCGTCCCGGACCTGTTCACCTCGGGGACGTTCGCGGCCTCCTCGGCCATCGTCCAGTCCGTCGAGGCCTCCGGCTCCACCGAGGGCGCGGACATCGCCGCCGCGATGCGCGGGATGACCATCGCCGAGACGCCGAAGGGCGAGGACGCCTACACCTTCCAGAGGTACAACAATCAGGCCCGGTCGGCGATGACCATCGCGGACGTCGTGCCGAGCGACGAGAAGAACTGGAACGCGGCCATCATGCCCAGCGAACCGCTCGCGCGCATCGGGAAGGACCAGACCACCATCCCGGCCGACAGCGACGAGATGGGCTGCTCGCTGTAATGCTCCGAACGGCGGGCCTCACCAAGCGGTTCGGCGGCCTCACCGCCGTCGACGACGTGGACTTCGAGCTGTCGGACGGGGAACTCTGCTCGCTCATCGGCCCCAACGGCGCGGGCAAGACCACGTTCTTCAACCTCCTCACGGGGGCGCTCGAACCCACCGAGGGGTCGATTCACCTCCAGGGAACGGAGATAACGGGGACGCCCCCGCACGCCGTCGCCCAGCTCGGCGTCCACCGCTCGTACCAGATCACGAACGTCTTCCCCACGTCGACGGTGCTGGAGAACGTCCGTATCGCCGCGCAGGCCCACGGCGAGGACTCCTTCCGGGCGTGGCGGAACGTGAACAGCTTCGAGCCCTATCTCGAGGAGGCCCACGCGATTCTGGAGCGCGTGGGGCTCGCGGACGACGCCGAGACCATGGCCTCGACGCTCTCACACGGCGAGAAGCGCCAGCTCGAAGTCGGGGTCGCGCTCGCGGGCGACCCCGACGTCCTCCTCCTGGACGAGCCGAACGCCGGCGTCTCCTCCGAGAGCGTGGACCGCGTCATCGACCTCATCGAGGACGTGGCGACGGACCACGCCGTCCTGCTCGTCGAGCACAACATGGACATCGTGATGAACGTCTCCGACCGCATCGTCGTCCTCAATCGCGGGGCCGTCATCGCCGACGGCACCCCCGAGGAGGTCCGGGATGACCCCGCGGTGCAGGAGGCGTATCTCGGCGGGTACGAGCCCGGAACGCTGGAGGTGTCGGGATGATCCTCGAAGTCGAGGACGCCCACACCTACTACGGCGAGAGCCACATCCTCGAGGGCGTCTCCATCGAGGTGGCGGAGGGTGAGACCGTCGCGCTCATCGGCCGGAACGGGGTCGGGAAGACGACGACCCTGCGGACGGTGCTGCAGCTCACGCCGCCGCGGGAGGGCTCCGTGCGCTACCGCGGCGAGGAGCTGGTCGGGCTCGGCACCCACGAGGTCGCCGAGCGCGGCATCGGCTGGATTCCCGAAGATAGGAGAGTGTTCTCCCAGCTCACCGTCGCCGAGAACGTCCGCATCGCGGTGCCGAAGGGGGGTGACACCGAGGCCGCCATCGCCCGCGTCTACGACACCTTCCCCGCGCTGGCGGAACGCAAGGACGCGAAGGCCGGGGCACTCTCGGGCGGACAGCAGCAGATGCTCGCCATCGCCCGCGGGCTCGTCAACGAGAACGACCTGTTGCTCATCGACGAGCCGTCGGAGGGGCTAGCGCCGCAAATCGTCGCCGACGTGGGACAGGCCATCGCCGACGTGGCGGCAGACGACACCGTCCTGCTCGTCGAGCAGAACCTCCCGCTCGCCATGGACCTCGCGGACCGCTTCTACCTGCTCGACAACGGGAACGTCATCACGGAGGGCGAGGCCACCTCCGGCGTCGCGGACGACGAGGAGATACGGAGGTATCTCTCCGCATGATGCTCGTTCTCGACGCGCTCGGCCAGTTCCTCCGCCCGGAGGTGCTCTTCGGCGTCGCGGTCGACGGCCTCGCGAAGGCCGCGTTGTACGTGATGATCGCCTCGGGACTCACCCTCATCTTCGGCCTGATGGGCGTGCTCAACTTCGCCCACGGTTCGCTGACGATGATAGGCGCGTATCTGGGCGGCCTGTTCCTCGTGACGACGGTCACCGACGGGGCGGGCTTCTGGACCCGGATGGCGCTGTTCCTGGTGGCCGCGGTGGTCGTGGTCGCCCTGCTCAGCGCCCTCGGCGCGGCGCTGGAGGTGGGGCTGATTCGGCCGCTGTACGACCGGCCGCCCATCTACCAAATTCTCCTGACGTTCGGCATCACGCTCGTGCTGGACGAGCTGGCCCGTATCGTGGTCATCTTCTACGGCCTCCAGCCCATCAGCGACTGGCAGGCCGCGCTCGGCACGAAGCCCTCGGCGTTCGCCCAGCCCGTCGAGGTGCTGGGGCTCTCGATACGGGGGCTCGCGCTGTTCGAGATCCTCTTCGGCGTCCTCACGGTCGCCGCGGTCTGGGCCTTTCTCACGCGGACCCGCTACGGACTCGTCGTCCGTGCGGGCAGCGAGGACCCCGAGATGACCGCCGCGCTCGGCATCAACGTCCGGCGGGTGTTCACCACCGTCTTCGCGCTCGGCGCGGGGCTGGCGGGACTCGCCGGCCTGCTGCTGATGTGGGACCAGAACTGGGGCGCGTCGGTGCCGCTCGCCTCCGAGACCCTGCTGCCCGCGTTCGTCGTGGTCATCATCGGCGGGCTCGGCACGTTCAGGGGGACGGTCGTCGCCGCGCTCATCGTCGGGCTCACCGACGCCGTGATGACGTGGTGGTTCATCAACGCCGTGAACTTCTCCGGCCTGCCGGAGATGACGGTGTTCCTCATCCTCGTCGGAATGCTCATCGTGCGGCCGCAGGGCATCTTCGGCGTCGCGGAGGTGGGGGGCCATTAGCGACGCCGAGACGGTGACGGACCGCGCCGTCGCCACCACCGAGGAGTCGTGGGTCGCGCGCTATCTCCGTGAGCACGTCGCGCATCTCGCCGTCCTCGCGGTACTGGCGCTCTACCCCGGCATCTACACGGAGCTGACGGCTTCCTTCCTCGGCAGCGAGTTCGTCACGCTCCTCCCGCGCGTGGAGACGATGATCGCCGTCTTCTACTTCGGCCTCTTTGCGATGAGCTTCGACTTCATTTCGGGGTACACCGGCTACCTCTCGTTCGGCCACGCCATCTTCTACGGCACGGGGGCCTACTTCGTCGTCCTCGCGGCCAACGGGAAGGTGCCCGGTGTGCCGTACGACACGCCGTTCCTCCTCCTGCTGGTGCTCGGGGGCCTGCTCGCCGTGCTGGTGGCCATCGCCATCGGGGCCGTCTCCTTCCGGCTCTCCGGCGTCTACTTCGCGATGATAACGCTGGGGTTCTCGCAGGTGGTCTACGTCTTCATGCGCGACTGGTCGTACGTCGGCTCGTCGCCCAGAGACGGCCCCGCGGTGGTCGGGCCGGAGGGGGCGTCCCCCCCGACGTTCGAGATCGGCGTCCCGTTCGTCGACAGTCTGGGACTCGCCATCGGCCAACTGGCGGGCGACTCGCTCGAACTCGCGGGGCTGGCGCTCACCTCGACGGAGGTGTCCTACTACCTCATCGGCCTCGTGGTGGCGGTCTGCTATCTGAGCCTCCAGCGAATCATCCACTCCCCGTTCGGCCGGGTGCTCATCGCCATCCGCGAGAACGAGGAGCGGGCACGCGCCATCGGCTACGACACGTTCCGCTACAAGCTCGCGGCGTTCGCCATCAGCGGCTTCTACGCCGCCGTCGCGGGCGGGCTGTTCGCGGGCTTCCGGCGCTCCGTCTCCCCCGACAACTCCCTGTTCTTTCTCGTCACCGGGGACGCCCTGCTCGCCTCCATCATCGGCGGGTTCGGCACCCTCGCCGGGCCCCTGTATGGGAGATTATTCGACGAGACAGTTCGGGAGTTCCTCTCGAAGGAGGGCTCCGGCGGGGGGCTGCTCCCCTACCTCCGCGAGCACCTCTCGCAGGGGGCCATCGACACCGTCATCTACAACGGCCTCACCGTCGGCGAGGCCATCGAGACGTTCCTGAACGGCCACGCGGCGCTCTATCTGGGGCTGCTGTTCGTGGTGTTCGTGCTGTTCGTCCCGAACGGCCTCCTGGGAACCATCCGTGACCGTCTCGGCGGGCCGGTGGCCAAGCAGGTGGCCGAGCGACTGAAGCGGTAGTCGGACCCCCCCGATAACGGGGCTTTTTGTCGCGGCCACCGAAGCCCGCGCATGGACGAGATCGCGTTCGGGACGGACGGCTGGCGCGCCACGCTCGACACCTTCACCACCGAGCGGGTGCGCGTCGTCGGACAGGCCGTCGCCGACTACGTGCTGGAGGGGAACGGCTCGCGAGTGGCGGTGGGGTACGACGCCCGCGAGAGCTCGCGTGGCTTCGCCGACGCGCTGGCCGAGGTGCTCGCCGGAAACGGGATCGACGTGGTGCTCCCCCAGCGAGACTGCCCCACACCCGTCGTCGCGTGGACCGTCGTGGACCGCGAACTCGACGGCGCGCTCATGGTCACCGCGAGCCACAACCCGCCGGAGTACAACGGCGTGAAGTTCCTCCCCGAGGACGGCGCGCCCGCGCTTCCGGACGTGACCGAGCAGATAGAGCAGCAGCTCCGCGAACCGGACCTCCTCCCCGAATCCGAGTGGGGAACCATCGAGGAGTCCGACCTCGTGACGCCCTACGAGGAGCACGTCCTCGACCTCGTGGACACGGACCTCTCGGGAGTCACCGTGGCCTACGACGCTATGCACGGGTCTGGAAGAGGTGCCACCGACCGCATCCTCGAAGCCGCAGGCGCGGAGGTGGTCCCCCTCCGTACCGACCGCGACCCCACCTTCGGCGGTGGCTCCCCGGAGCCGAGCGCGCACCGACTCGGCGAGCTCACGGAGACCGTGATGGGGGGCGACGCCGACCTCGGCGTGGCGAACGACGGGGACGCCGACCGCATCGGTGTCGTCGCCCCCGAGGAGGGGTACGTCGACCCGAACCTCTACTTCGCGCTGATGTACGACCACCTCCTCGAAACGCGAGAGGGACCCGCCGTCCGGACGGTCTCCACCACGTTCCTCATCGACCGCGTGGCCGAGGCCCACGGCGAGGCCGTCTACGAGACCGCGGTCGGCTTCAAGTGGGTCGGCGCGGCGATGCGCGACCACGACGCGCTCCTGGGCGGCGAAGAATCGGGCGGCTTCGGGCTTCGGGGCCATCTCCGAAACAAGGACGGCGTGCTCTTCGCGCTGCTCACCGCCGCGGCTGCGGCCGAGGAGTCGCTCGACGACCGCCTCGCTCGCGTGCGCGAGGAGTACGGGGATGTCGTGCAGGACCGCGTGAGCGTCGACTGTCCCGATGCTCGAAAAGCCGACGTGCTCCTCGAACTGGAGGACCACATCCCTGAGGCGGTGGCCGGTGCGAGCGTGGAGAAAGTCGTCACCGTCGATGGCTTCAAAATACTTCTCGAAGACGGGTCGTGGCTCCTCATGCGCCCGTCCGGCACGGAGCCGAAGCTTCGGGTGTACGCCGAGTCCTCCTCGGAGAAACGCGTGAAGGCGCTGCTCGGTGAGGGGACAGCGCTCGTGGAGCCGCTAGTCTGAGTTCCGGGTTCCACACAACCTCCCATCCACTCCCTCTTCGATGTCGAACCCCAGTTTCTCGTAGAAGGGCCTGACCTTCGGGTCGAAGTGTGCGAAAATCGTCTCGCACTCCCCCGCGACGTGCGCCACGAGCGCGCGTCCGACCCCCTGGCCGCGACGGCCCGGCCTGACGGCGATGGCGTCGATTTCGTTCTCTATCAAGACGAGCGAACCCAGAATTCGCTCACCCTCGCAGGCGACGTACTGGGTACCCTCCTCGGGCACCTCCAGCATCGCCGCGTTGAGAATCGACTCGACAGTCGGCGCTTCCTCCGCCGTGGCCTCCCGGACGTTCATCCGCCCTTGATGAGGCGCAGGACCTGCACCTCCTCGGCCTCGATGGGGGCGTCCTCGGGGACGGGAGTGCCGGAGACGAGAACGCTGGCCTCGTGGAGCGAGAAATCCAACTCGCGCAGGAGGTCGCCGTAGGTGGCCTCGTCTGGGAGGGACAGGTCGTGGGTCCCCTCGCCGACGACCTCACAGGTGACGTGCATACCCCCTCTCTGGTGTGGAGGCGTTTGTGGATATCGCTCCTGCGCAGGGGCCTCTCGGGGCCTTTATACGGCCCCGTACCCGACTTCAGAACATGAGCGAGGCCGCAGAGCGCGGGCGTGAGGTCTGGATCGAGAAGTACCGCCCGCAGACGCTTGACGAGGTGGCCGGCCACGACGAGATCACCGAGCGACTGAAAAGCTACATCGAGCGCAACGACCTGCCGCATCTCCTGTTCGCGGGGGCCGCGGGGGTCGGCAAGTGCGTGACCGGGGAGACGCCTGTACTCACCAACCGCGGCGTGGAGCGAATCGGCGATGTCGTCGGGGATGTGGATGGCTTCGACGAGCCCGACGACGACCTACAGATACTGACGTTCGCCGACGACGGCTCGTTCGAGTACGTCGAGCCGTCACACGTGTTCGGGAAGGAAGCCGATGACCTCGTTCGCGTCACGACCCGCGACGGGAACGAGATGACAGTGACCCCGGAACACAAACTGTTGACCGTCAACCACGACGGTCTCGACTGGATTCCGGCCGGGGAGCTCGACGAGGGGATGCGTGTCGTCCGTCCCCGTCGCGCGCCGCTGCCGACCGACGACGGACAGCTCGATTGGGTCCACGCGATGGACGGCGACCGGACGTTCGTCCACGTGACGGCGCAGTTCGCGCGTAAACACGACATCCCCGCCGAAGAGAACTACGTCGGGAAAAAGAAGCGTGTAATCGCGGGCCTCCGACGCGACGAGGACGAGACGGATATCGCAGCAGCCGCGGATGTGACGGTGAAAACCGTCCAGTCGTACCGTCGCGCCCTCGATACTGACCTCGACGAACCGAGTACGGCCTGCTCGCTGTCGTCGCTCCGTGACCTCGAGGCGTCCCGAGAGGAATTGCGGGAGAACGTGACAGCGACCCAGTACGTGAGCCGGAACAACCGCCGTTCCGAGCCGATATCACCGCCGTGGGAGCTCACACCCGAACTGGCAGCGTTCGTCGGATTGGCGATCAGTGAAGCACAGCTCGATGGGGGGCGCGTGAAGTTCTACAACACCGACGACCGGCTACTCGACCGATTCGAGGACGCAGCACGGGCGCTGTTCGATATCGAAGTCCGACACGGTGAACAGCGGGGCGTTCCGTACCGAGCCATCGGGAACCGAACGCTGACGCACTATCTCGAATCCTGTTTCGACACGTTCGATGGTGCGGCCGACGGGAAGGGAATCGGTTCTGCACTCGTCCGTGGGGACGAAGAGAGCCGAGCCGCGTTCCTCCGGGCCGTCTTCGATGCGGAAGCGCACGTCACGGAGAACGGAATCATCGAACTGACACAGAAGAACGAGCGGCTGATCACCCTCGTCTCGTATTTGCTCTCTGGGTTCGGCATCCCAAGCCGACGCAAACGGCAGACGAAGGCGGCGACGAACGGCACCGGCATCGAACGGGAGTATCACACCCTGTACGTCTCCAGCGCACGCCATCTCGAACGGTTTGCCGACCACGTTGGCTTCACCCTCGATACGAAGGCGGAACGGCTCGAAACGAGTGCTGCGCGCGATTCGAACCCGAACGACGATACGGTGCCGACACAGCACGCGGTCCACACGCTGTGTGAATCGCTGTATCTGAACAAGTCCGAGTACGTTCCGGAGTCGCTGAATCCCAACTCACCAGGCTGTGAGCGGTATCTGGACTGTCTCGACAGTCTCGTTGACGCGGCAACAGCGAAACTCGACGACGCGCAAGTAGTTCTCGAACAGCTCGACGGACTGAAAGCCGACATCGACGCCGCGACAGCAGTACCGGCCGCGTGGAGCAGCCAGCGCGCCGCACTCGAACCCATCGAGACGCGCCGTGAGCTCTCGGAATCGGTCGGGGTTCGCTCCGACCGGCTTCTCGAATACTCGGATGGACGGCGGACACCGGGAAGCGACCGAGCAATCGAGCTCCTCCAGCGTATCGACGGGTCCGGCACGGTCGGACTCGACCACGTCCGGACGACGCTCGCAGACGCCATCGAGACGCTCGGGGCCCCGTACAACCACGTTGCAGAAGGGACGGGAATGCGAGGAACCGATGTCAGTAGCCTCCTCGACGGCGGGAACGACCTCGCCTCGCTGACCCGGTTCCACACCGTCGCCGACCGCGTGCGTTCGCTCGCAGCCGGGATGTGCTCGATGGCGGTGCTCGACGCGCTCGAACAGCTCGACACCCTCACCACGGCCGAACTGTACTTCGATGAGGTCGAAACCGTCGAGCCCGTCGAGGAGCCACAGCGCGTGTACGACCTGACGGTTCCGGGGACCCGCAACTACGTCGCCGGGAGCGTCCCGACGGTCATGCACAACACCACCTCCGCCGTCGCCATCGCCAAACACCTCTACGGCGACGACTGGCGCGAGAACTTCCTCGAGCTCAACGCCTCCGACGAGCGCGGTATCGACGTGGTCCGCGACCGCATCAAGAACTTCGCGCGGGCCTCTTTCGGCGGCTATAATTATCGCGTTATCTTCCTCGACGAGGCCGACGCGCTCACCTCGGACGCACAGAGCGCTTTGAGAAGAACGATGGAGCAGTTCTCGAACAACACCCGCTTTATCCTCTCGTGTAACTACTCCTCGCAGATCATCGACCCCATCCAGTCACGGTGTGCCGTCTTCCGCTTCTCCCCGCTCGCGGACGAGGCCGTCGAACAGCAGGTGCGGAAGATCGCCGACGCGGAGGGTATCGAGGTCACGGACGCGGGCGTCGACGCGCTCGTCTACGCCGCGGACGGCGACATGCGGAAGGCCATCAACGGCCTGCAGGCCGCAGCGGTCATGGACGACACCGTCGACGAGGACGCGGTGTATGCCATCACCTCCACGGCCCGGCCCGAGGAGATCACCGAGATGGTGACGACGGCCATCGACGGGGATTTCACGGCCGCGCGCTCGCAGCTCGACCACCTCATCTCCGAGCTGGGTATCGCCGGCGGCGACATCATCGACCAGATGCACCGCTCCGTGTGGGAGTACGGGCTCGACGACAGAGTGGCGGTGAAACTGATGGACCGCATCGGGGAGGCCGATTATCGCATCACGGCAGGGGCGAACGAGCAAGTCCAGTTGGAGGCGCTGCTCGCGTCGCTGGCGCTGGATTCTGAGTAACTCTTCTCAGTTCAGCACCCAGAATCCATAGTTGAGGTAGGCGGCGAAGCTCACCCACGCGAGATACGGAACGAGCAGCACGGCCGCTCGCCGGTCCACGCGGGCGAAGGTGGCGATGGTGGCGACGATGGCGAGCCACAGCATCGCGATGACGACGAGTCCCCAGAACGGGGACTGGAGGCCGAAAAACGCCGCGCTCCAGGCGAGGTTGAGCGCGAACTGGCCGGCGAACACCCAGAGAGCGAGCCGTGCGTCGGGCCCCCACTCGCGCCAGACGAGCCACGCGGCGACGCCCATGAGCGCGAAGAGGGTGGTCCAGACGGGGCCGAACACCCAGTCCGGGGGCGCGAGTGCGGGCTGGTCGAGGGTACGGTACCACGAGTCGAGGGAAGTGGCCGTAAAGACGGAGCCGGCGGCACCGACGAGTTCACAGACGAGGATTGCGGCGACGAGCGAGAGGCCGGGGCGCTCGCGGGGGATGGAGACGACGTTCATACCCGGAGAGAGGGCGGCAGGTGAGAAAAGTCAGGCGTCTGTCGAGGCGGGCGGTGTCGTGACGCCCGTGATCTCGATGCGGGCTCCGTCGCGGTCGGACGGCGTGACCTCCCAGCCGTGCGCGCGGGCGACCTCGCTGACGACGGCGAGCCCGATCCCCGCCTCGTCCGTAGCGTAGGTGAGCACGCCGTCGCGGGCGGTCGGGGCGAGCCCGGGGCCGTCGTCGGCGATGTAGAAACCGTCGTCGAGGACGCCGAGTTCGATGGCGATGTCGTCACCGGCGGTCAGCATGTTCTGGAACACCGTCTCGAAGAGGACGGCCAACGCGTCGGGGTCGGCCTCGATCCGTCGGGTGCCTCGGAGGAGGAACTGCGCGGTCGGGGCCTCCAGCCGGCCCCACGCGGCGAGCGCCTCCTCCCCCACGTCGACGGGTTCGAGGACGACCTCGCGGGTGCGGGCGATGGAGAGCAGCCCGTTCGTGATGGCGTCCATGCGGTCGTGTGCGCGCTCGATGCGGTCGAACGCCGTCGCGTCCCCCTCCCGGGCGAGCTCGAGGTAGCCGTCGGCGATGTTGAGGGGGTTCCGGATGTCGTGGGCGACGACGGCGGCGAAGCGATCGAGTCGGGCGTTGCGCTCACGGAGCGCCCGTTCGCGCCGCTCGAGCGAGTCGCGCGTGAGATTGCCGCGGACGTCGTAGAACCCGAGGACGACGCCCGTGAGCGCCCCCGTGTTCGTCGCGCTGAGGTAGATGAGCGGGACGTCCACGAGCGGGACGCCGGACTCGAGCTGGTAGGCGACGGCGAGCCAGCCGACGACGCCGGTCTTGGCGGCGACGAGGACGGACCAGCCGAGCACGCGGTGGGCGTACCGGCGGTAGGTGGGAGTGAGGAGGAGCAGCCCGCCGGCGGCGATGACGAGGACGCCGAACAGGGCGTCGACGCCCTCGAGGAGGAAGGCGTACCGGGAGGCCGTGGTGCCGAAGGCGAAGACGGCGGTGGTGAGCGCGAAGCCGAAGGCTATCAGTCCGAGACAGGCCCCGCGGTCGGTTACCCCCGAAATCCCCCGCATATACCACCCACACTGGCGACGGAGCGATATACCGTTTTGGGCCGACTGGGGGCAGAGAGCCGGGAACTGGTAGTCGCGCGCGTCCGGCGGGACCGCGCCTGAAACACGGCACCGGCTGACGAACGGGCGTGTGAGGGTGTTCGGAACCCTTTTAGACGAACGGGGACCAGATGCGGGCAATGAGCGACCTCGACGAGGAGTACCAGCTCGAGTACTTCGCGGAGAACGGGTTTACCCGCATGGAGTGCTCCGAGTGTGGTGCCCACTTCTGGACCCGCGACGAGGGCCGGGAGACCTGCGGTGAGCCGCCCTGTGCGGAGTACAGCTTCATCGACGACCCCGGCTTCGACGAGGCCTACACGTTAGAGGAGATGCGCGAGGCGTTCCTCTCCTTCTTCGAAGCGAACGACCACGCCCGCATCGACCCCTACCCGGTCGCGGCGAACCGCTGGCGTGACGACGTGCTCTTGACGCAGGCCTCGATCTACGACTTCCAGCCGCTCGTCACCTCGGGGAAGACCCCGCCGCCGGCGAACCCGCTGACCATCTCTCAGCCCTGCATCCGGATGCAGGACATCGACAACGTCGGCAAGACGGGCCGGCACACGATGGCGTTCGAGATGATGGCTCACCACGCCTTCAACACGCGCGAGGACGCCGAGGCCGACTACGCCTACGAGGGTGAGGTCTACTGGAAGGACGAGACGGTCCAGTACTGCGACGAGCTGTTCGAGTCACTGGGCGCGGACTTAGAGGAGATCACCTACATCGAGGACCCGTGGGTCGGGGGCGGCAACGCCGGTCCGGCCATCGAGGTCATTTATAAAGGAGCGGAGCTCGCCACGCTCGTCTTCATGTGCATGGAGCAGGACCCCGACGGGGACTACGAGATGAAAGACGGGAACCGCTACTCCTTCATGGACACCTACATCGTCGACACCGGCTACGGGCTGGAGCGGTGGACCTGGATGAGTCAGGGCACCCCGACGGTGTACGAGGCGGTCTACCCCGAGATGATCGCCTTCCTCAAGGAGCACGCCGGCATCGAGCACACCGAGGAGGAGGAGTCGCTCATCCACCGGAGCGCGAAGCTCGCGGGGCACATGGACATCGACGAGGCCGACGACATGGACTCCGCCCGCGACAACATCGCCCGGAAGCTCGACGTCTCGAAAGCCGAGTTGACGGCACTGATGGAGCCGCTGGAGGACATCTACGCCATCGCGGACCACTGCCGGGCGCTCGCGTACATGTTCGGCGACGGCATCGTCCCCTCGAACGTCGGGACGGGCTATCTCGCCCGCATGGTCCTGCGGCGCACGAAGCGGCTCGTCGACAACGTCGGCGTCGACGCCCCGCTCGACGAGCTGGTCGACATGCAGGCCGACCGCCTCGGCTACAAGAACCGCGACACCATCCGCGATATCGTCCGCTCGGAGGAGGCCAAGTACAGAGAGACGCTCGAGCGCGGGGGGCGGAAGGTCCGCCAGCTCGCCGACGAGTACGCGGCGCGGAACGACCCGATCCCCCTCGAGGAGGTCATCGAGCTGTACGACTCCCACGGCATCCAGCCCGACATGGTGGAGGAGATCGCCGCCGAGAAGGGCGCGGACGTGAACATCCCCGACGACTTCTACTCGCTGGTGGCCGCGCGCCACGGCGGGGAGACGGCGTTCGAAGGGGAGGAGACCGAGAGCGCGGCCGACCGCATCGACGACCTCCCCGCGACGGACAAGCTCTACTACGAGGACCAGTCGCGCATGGAGTTCGAGGCCGTCGTCCTCGACGTCCTCGACCGCGAGGACGGCTACGACGTGGTGCTCGACCAGACGATGTTCTACCCCGAAGGTGGGGGCCAGCCCGCCGACCACGGCACCCTCTCCACCGATGACGTGACCGTCGAGGTGGCGGACGTCCAGAGCCACGGCGACGTCATCCTCCACCGCACCGACGAGGACCCCGGCAAGGGTGAGTTCGTCCGCGGGAAGGTGGACGCCACCCGTCGCCGCCGGCTGATGCGCCACCACACCGCCACACACATCATCGGCCACGCGGCCCGCGAGGTGCTCGGCGACCACATCCGGCAGGCCGGCGCGCAGAAGGGGACCGACTCCTCCCGCATCGACGTGACCCACTACGAACGCATCACCCGCGAGGAGGTGAAACGCATCGAGCGGGTCGCGAACCAGCTCGTCACCGACAACTTCCCCGTCAAACAGCAGTGGCTCCACCGCAACGAGGCCCAGGAGAGACACGGCTTCGATCTGTTCCAGGGCGGCATCCCGCCGGGCACCGAGATCCGCCTCATCCAGGTGGCGGAGGACGTACAGGCCTGCGCCGGCACCCACGTCTCCCGAACCGGAGACATCGGGACCATCAAGGTGCTCACCACCGAGCGCGTGCAGGACGGCGTCGAGCGCATCGTCTTCGCCGCGGGTGACGCGGCCATCGAGGCCACCCAGCGCACGGAGGACGCCCTCTACTCGGCGGCCGAGGCGTTCGACGTGAACCCGCTCGAGGTCCCCGAGACCGCGGAGCGCTTCTTCACGGAGTGGAAGGACAGAGGCAAACAGATCGACGAGCTCAAAGAGCAGCTCGCGGAGGCGCGGGCGGCCGGCGGCGAGGCCGAGACCGTCGACATCGGTGGCGTCGAGGCCGTCGTCCAGCGCATCGACGCCGACATGGACGAGCTCCGCAAGACCGCGAACGCGCTCGCCGAGGAGGGGAAGATCGCCGTCCTCGGTTCCGGAGTCGACGGCGCGACGTTCGTCGTCGCCGTCCCCGACGGCGTGGGCGTCAACGCCGGGCAGGTCGTCTCCGAGCTCGCCGGCAAGGTCGGCGGCGGTGGCGGCGGCCCCGCAGACTTCGCGCAGGGTGGCGGCCCCGACGCCGAGAAGCTCGACGAGGCGCTGGAGGCGGCCCCCGACGTGCTGTTGCAGGTGCTCGACGCCTGAACCGGGACCAATCGTTTTTCTACGCGGCCGCGCGAAGGGTGAGCGTGCCAACCGCGACGAACGGAGGCGTGGCCCTCCACTACGACCGCGAAGGGAGCGGCGAGCCCGTGGTGTGCATCCCGGAAGCCGGCACCGGCGCGTGGCTGTGGAGCTGGCAGTTCCCGGCGCTCGCCGGCCCCTTCGACGCCATCGCCTTCGACCCGCGAGGGACCGGGCGGTCGGATGCGGCCGACGACTACTCGCTCGACGCGCTCGTCGCCGACGTGGAGACCGTCTGCCGCGACGCGGGCGCGAAGAAAGTCCACCTCGTCGGCTGCGGATTGGGGGGGATGGTCGCGCTCGCCCACGCCCGCCGCCACGGGCGCGCCCGGAGCCTCACGCTCTTCGGGACGCCCGCGACGGGCGAGGCCGTCGACACCGACGCGCTCGCCCGGCTCTTCACCGAGGAGTGGCCCGAGGTGGCGTTCTCGCCCGACTACCCGCTGGAACGCACACGTATCGAGCGCTGGCGGGAGGGCGACGCCGACGCCGAGACCCGAACCGAGTTGTTCGACACGATACGCGAATTCGACGCCGGCCCGCTGTACGAACTCGGCGTCCCCGCGCTCTGTCTCGGCGGGGTCGCCGACCCCGTCGTCCCCGCGAGCACGGTCGAAGAACTCGCTGACGGCCTCCCCCGCGGCCGGTTCGAGGCCGTCGAGGGGCGGCATCTCTGTTTCGCCGAGCACAGCGCGGCCGTGAACGACGCGATTTCCGGCTTCCTGGAGACCCATGCGACTTGACCTCGATTCCCTGTCGGGGTACGACCCCACCCGCATCGCGGGGGACCCCGACGAGCAGGCCGCGGTGCTCGCGCCCGTCATCGCCCGCGAGGACGGGGACTACCTCCTCTTCACCGAACGCTCACCCGACCTCGAACAGCACGCGGGGGAGATGTCCTTCCCCGGTGGCGGGCGGGACCCCGCCGACACCGACCTGCGCGAGACCGCACTGCGGGAGGCGGATGAAGAAATCGGACTGAATCCCGGCGAGGCCGACGTGGTGGGCCACCTCGACGACGTGCCGGGGCCGTTCGGCCACGTCATCCGTCCGTACGTCGGCCGGGTCCCCGACCGGGAGTACATCCCGGACGGGCGGGAGATCGTCGAGACCGTCGTGCTCTCGGTCGATGCCCTCACCGACCCCGCGAACTACCGGAGCGAGGTCCGGGACCGCCCCGAGCGCGGCCGCGTCGTCATCCCCTACTTCGAGGTCGACGGTGCGCTCGTCTGGGGGTTGACGGGCTTCATGCTCTCCTCGCTGCTGGAGTTGACGACCGACTGGGAGCCGCCCGCGCCGGAATGACGCGGGCGAAACGCCCTTTTCCCTCAATCGGGTAGGGAGGGTAATGACACGGCTTCGCCTCGCGCTCATCAACGCGGCACACGAGGCACAGGACACGAGCCGGAACTTCCGTCGGGAGCTCGACGCCGACCTCGCGGAGTTCCGCGCCGCACAGGGGGAGCTCCCGCCGGATTTCGACTTCGACGGTATCGTCGTCACCGGCTCCCGTTCGTCGGTCTACTGGGACGAGGAGTGGATCGAGCCGACGAAGGCGTGGGTCGGGGAGGCGCTCGACCGGGGGCTCCCCGCGCTCGGCATCTGTTACGGTCACCAGCTGCTCGCCGACGTGCTCGGCGGCACCGTCGAGGACATGGGCGACTACGAGATCGGGTATCGCACCGTCCAGAAGACGGCCGACTCACCCCTCTTAGCCGACGTGGACGAGGAGTTCCTCGTCTTCACGACCCACTCGGATACGGTCTCGGAGCTCCCGCCGGGCGCGACGCTCATCGCGGAGAACGACTTCGGCGTCCACGGCTTCCAGCACGGCCACGTCTTCGGCCTCCAGTCGCACCCCGAGTACGACGTGGAGACGGCGCGGGCCATCACGGAGTCGAAGGACCTCGACGAGGCGAAGAAACGGGCCGTCCTCGACGGCATCACCGAGGAGAACTACGCGACCGCGAGCCGGTCGAAACGCGTCTTCGACAACTTCCTCGCGTACGTGCGTGAGGTGCGGGCGGAGCGACAGGCCGTCTAGGCCGCTCAGGCGAGGATATCCACTTCGTAGCCGTGGGCCTCCAGCGCCTCGATGAGTTTCGCGACGTGCTCGTGCCCCCGGGTCTCGAGGTCCAACTCGACCTCGGCGTCGTTCATCGCCAGGTCGCGGGAGGTGCGGTCGTGCTGAATCCCGTAGATGTTGGCCTTGGCGTCGGCGATGACGTCGATGAGCTCGCGGAGCGCGCCGGGGCGGTCCTTGAGTACGGTCCTGATTTTGAGGTAGCGGCCGTCCTCCACGAGCCCCCGCATGATGACGGTCGTGAGGACGTTCAGGTCGATGTTCCCGCCGCACAGCGCGGGGACGATGACCTCCCCCTCCTCGTAGTCGAACGTGTCCTCCAGCAGGGCGGCGAGCGCGACGGCCCCCGCCCCCTCGACGAGCGTCTTCGAGCGTTCGAGCAGTTCGACGAGCGCCGTCGCGATCTGTGAGTCGGAGACGGTGACGACCTCGTCGACCCGTCGTTGAATCACCTCGAACGTCTGCTCCCCGACCGTCCGGACGGCGATACCGTCGGCGATAGTGTCCACCTGGTCGCGGGTGACGCGCTCACCTTTCTGGAGCGACTCGGCGACGGAGGAGGCCCCCTCGGCCTGCACCCCGATGACGCGGGCCTCCGGGCGGTGGGCCTTCACCGCGGTGGCGATACCGGAGATGAGCCCCCCGCCGCCGATGGGGACGACGACGGTGTCCACCTCGGGGCAGTCCTCGACGATCTCGAGGCCGATGGTCCCCTGCCCGGCCATGACGGCCTCGTCGTCGAACGCGTGGATGTAGGTGCGCCCCTCCCGCTCTTCGAGTTCGTGGGCCTTCGCCTGTGCCGCGTCGTAGTCCGGGCCGTGGAGGATGACCTCGGCGCCGTAGTCCCGGGTGGCGTTCACCTTCGAGATGGGGGCGTGTTCGGGCATGACGATCTTCGAGTCGATCCCCAGCCGGGAGGCCGCGAGCGCGACCCCCTGCGCGTGGTTGCCGGCGCTGGCGGTGACGACCCCGGCCTCGCGCTCCTCGTCGGTGAGCTGGGCGAGCCGGTTGGCCGCCCCGCGGATCTTGAAGGAGCCGGTGCGCTGGAGGTTCTCGAGTTTCAGATACACCTCCGCTCCGGTGCGCGCGGAGAAGGTGTGCGAGTAGTCGAGGGGGGTGTGGCGGGCCACCTCGCTTACGCGCTGGCGAGCCGCTAACACGTCGGCAACGTCGAGCATACCCACGGCTACCTGTGGGTGGCTGGTATGTCTTCCGGCAAAAGGGGAAGGAGCGTGTGTGCACCTGAACACGGGGGCCGGATTGGCATAAACCCCCGCCATGCGGAGTGAAAGTGAAACCGCACGAGGGGAGTGCCGCGCGTGAGCCGTCTGACGCCCGCGTGACGCTCAGTTCACCGGGATGTTCGTCCCGCCCGTCTCGGGGTCGCGCTTCGGGAGCGTCACGGTGAGCACGCCGTTGTTGTAGCTCGCGGACGCATCCGACTCCGCGACCGGGTCCGGGAGCGTGACCGACCGGGAGAGCGACGCGGTCGAACGCTCGCGGTGGAGGTAGTCCGTCTCCTCCTCCTCGGTCGACTCCTCACGGGTCGCCCGCAGGGTGAGCGTGTTGTTCTCCACCTGCACCTCGATGTCGTCACGCTCGAAGCCGGGGAGGTCGGCGGTGACGACGTACGCGTCGTCCGCGTCCTCCACGTCGATGGAGATGCTCCCCGGGAGCGAGGAGTCGAGTTCGCCGAAACCGCGGTTCAGCTGCTCGAACATCCGCTCGGTCTCCTCGAATGGATTGCGTCGAGTCATGGTTGCACCGGGGAGATAGGGGCCGAAATCTGATAAAAGGTCGAGGCTCCCCGGCTCAGTAGAGGACGTGTTTCGTGTCGTACGAGCCGAGCACGCGCACCCACCCCTGCTCGGCGAGCGATTCGAGCTCCGCGACCGCCTCCTTCGTGCGGTCCTCGTACATCCCCGCCTCCACGTCGATGTGGAAGACGTAGTCGCCGAGCCGTTCGCCCGAGGGGCGCGACTCCACCCGCGAGAGGTTGATATCGCGCTCGGCGAACGGTTCGAGGAGACGGAGGAGCAGCCCCGGGTAGTTCTGGTTCGGGTAGACGACGAAAGAGGACTTCCCGCCGGCGTCGGTGCGCTCCGTCTCCGGCGCGAGCACGAGAAAGCGCGTCGCGTTCGACGTCTTGTCCTGGATGTCCTCGGCGAGCACCTGCAGGTCGTCGCCCGCGTTGTCGGGGTGGCCGATGGCGGCCACGTCCGGGTCCTCGCGGGCGTGCTGGACCCCTCTCGCGGTGGAGGCGACGGCCTCCATCCGGGCGTCGGGGTACTCCGTCTCGAGGTAGCTCCGGCACTGCGCCAGCGCCTGCGCGTGGGAGGCCACGACGGAGAACTCCGACCGCTGGGCGATGAGCGCGTGGCGGATGGGGGTGACGAGCTCCTGGACCACGGAGACGTTCCACTCCGCGAGCGCGTCGAGCGACTCCGTGACGGAGCCCTCGATGCTGTTCTCGATGGGGACGACGCCGCGGTCGTACGCGCCGCCGGCGACCCCCTCGACGATCCCCGTCACGCTTTCGGTGAACTCGATGTCGTCCGCGACCGCACGCGCCGCGCGATGGGAGTAGGTGCCTTCCGGGCCGAGCGTGAGCGCTTTCATCGAGAGTGGGTATCAGGCGGGGCGTGAAAAGCGAATCGGCGGCGTCACCGGTCCGTGATTCGCGCCTCGCCGCGCGGTTCGAACCCCGCGACGGCGTCGAGGAAGGCCGTCTTGTAGCTCGCGGGACCCTGATACACCCCTTCCTCGGCCGCGCGCTCACCCGCGAGGCCGAAGGCGAGCGTGCCCGCGAGCGCGGCCTCCAGCGGGTCGTCCATCGCCGCGGCGAAGACGGCGAGCGTGACGCCGAGCATACAGCCGGTGCCGACGACCCGTCCCATCAACTCGTGGCCGGCCTCGATTTCATAGGCCTCCTCGGCGGTCGCGACCACGTCGGTCACGCCGGAGGCGACGACGACCGCATCCGTGGCCTCGGCACACGCCTTCGCCGCGGCGGTGATGTCGTCGTACTCGCCCACCGATTCGACCCCTCGCACCTCCGCGGCCTCGCCCGCGAGCATCGACACCTCGCCGTAGTTCCCCTTCACGATGGAGACGTCCAACTCCGTGACGAGCCGTTCCGCCACCCGGTTTCTGGTGGGCGTCGCCCCCACGCCCACGGGGTCGACGACGAGCGGAACCCCCTGCTCGTTGGCCGCCGCGCCAGCGGTGAGCATGGTGGCCTCCCCGTCCTCGCTGACGGTGCCCATGTTGAGGAGGACGCCCTGCGCCGCGGCGACCATATCGGCCACCTCGCGCTCGTCGTCGGACATCACGGGGAGCGCCCCCCAGTGGAGCGTGATGTTCGCCACGTCGTTCACCGTCACCTCGTTCGTCACGGAGTTGATGAGCGGTTCCGTCTCCCGAACGGCCGAGAGGGCCGCCTCGAGGTCGGGAGTCATGCCGGCACCCCCACGGCCGCGGCCAACTCGCGCGTGGCGGCTTCGGGGTCCGCGGCCTGCGTGATCGCGGAGATGACGGCCACGCCGTCCGCCCCGGCCTCGACCACCGAGGACGCGTTCTCGGCCGTGATACCCCCGATACCGACGAACGGGAGGTCCGTGGCTTCGCGGATGGCCCGCACCCGGTCGAGCCCGATCTCCGTCGACTCCTCCTCGACGTCCTTCGACCCGGTGGCGAACACCGCCCCGACGCCGAGATAGTCGGCCCCTGCGCGTTCGGCGGCCTTCGCCCCCGCGACGGTGGAGACGGACCGACCGATGATGGCATCGGGCCCGAGCTGCTCGCGGGCCACGCCGACCGGCAGGTCGTCGTCCCCGAGATGGACGCCGTCCGCACCGAGCGCGCGGGCGAGGTCCACCCGGTCGTTCACGAGGAAGGTGACCCCCGCCTCGCGGGTGCGCTCGCGGAGCTCCCGGCCGACCGCGAGCCGTTCGCGGACGGGGAGCCCCTTCTCGCGGAGCTGGACCACGTCGACCCCGCCGGCGATGGCGGCCTCGACCACTTCGGGCGTCGACCGCGCGGAGTGGCTCGCCTGCGTGACGAGATACGTGTTGAGATTCATGAGTGGTACTATCGAGTGATGCCACAAAGACGTTCGGGTCGCTGGGGGGTCGAAAACGAGGGAGAAACGCTGCAGATTACCGATTCAGCGTGTGAATCGCGTGGCCGCGCGCGTTCGCGGCGGCCTCCATCACGGCCTCCGCGAGCGTCGGGTGCGTGTGGATGGTGGACGCCACGTCCTCCAGTTGCGCGCCCATCTCGATGGCTAAGCCGAGTTCGGCGACCAACTCGGAGGCCTCCGCGCCGACGATCTGCGCGCCGAGGATGAACTCCGTCTCCGCGTCCGCGACGATGCGGACGAACCCGTCCGATTCGCCCAGCGTGAGCGCGCGACCCGAGGCGTTCATCGGCATCTTGCCGACGACGGGCTCGAAGCCCGCGTCCTCGGCCTCGGCTTCGGTCATCCCCACGGTCCCGATCTCGGGGTCCGTGAACACCGCGGCGGGGTACGCCTGGTAGTCGAGCGCGGACGGCTCGCCGGCGATGACCTCCGCCGCGACCTCACCCTCCTTCGAGGCGACGTGCGCGAGCATGGGCTCGCCGGCCACGTCGCCCACCGCGTGGATGTGGTCCACGTTCGTGCGGGCCTCGTGGTCCGTCGGGATGAACCCCTTCTCGTCCGTCTCGACGCCCGCAGCCTCGAGGTTCAGTGAATCCGAGACGGGGGCGCGACCGACCGCGACGAACACCTTGTCGCCCTCGTAGGTCGACTGCTCGCCGTCCTCCGTCTCCGTGGTGACGCGGACGCCGTCGCCCGCCTGCTCCCAGTCCTTCGCACCCTCGCCGAACTGGAACTCGATGCCCAGCGATTCGGCGTGCGTGCGGACGACGCGTTTCACGTCCGACTCGTACCCTGGCAAGACGTCGTCGAGCATCTCGACCACGGTGACGTCGGTGCCGAGTTTCGCGAAGACGGTGGAGAGCTCCATCCCGATGTAGCCAGCCCCGACGACGACGAGCTTCTCCGGGATGGTCTCTAATTCGAGGGCCTCCTTCGAGGAGAGGACGTGCTCGCCGTCGAACGCGAAGTTGGGAATCTGGATGGGACGCGACCCGGTCGAGATGATGCAGTGTTCGAACTCGATGGACTCGCTTCCCTGCCCTTCGCCGCCGTGGGCGACGCGGACCTTGTTCGCATCGGCGAACGTCGCCGTCCCCTGGACGAGGTTGACGCCGTTGGCCTTACAGAGCTTCTCGACGCCGCCCGTGAGCTGGTCGACCACGCCGTTTTTCCACGACTGCATCCCCTTCATGTCGACGGCGGGGTCGGCGTGGATACCCATTTCTTCAGCAGTGGCGGCATCGTACGCCACGTCCGTCGCGGTGATGAGCGCCTTCGAGGGGATACACCCGCGGTTCAGGCAGGCGCCACCGTAGGCGTCCTTCTCGACGAGCGTCGTGTCGAGTCCGAGTTGTGCAGCGCGGATGGCGGCGACGTAGCCGCCCGGACCCGCACCGATGACCAGTACCTCCGTTCCAGTCGAGATATCTCCGACAACCATTATTCTAACAGGAGCAGTTCAGGGGTTTCGAGGTACTGCTTGACCACGTTCGCGAACTGTGCGGCGTCGGCGCCGTCGATGACCCGATGGTCGATGGAGAGGGAGATGGTCATCACCTTGCGAGGGACCACCTCTCCATCAATCACGCGGGGCTTCTCCTTGATGGCGCCCAGCCCGAGAATCGCCGTCTCGGGGTAGTTGATGATGGGCGTGGCGTACTCCCCGCCGATGGCGCCGAAGTTGGTGATGGTGAACGTGCCGCCCTGCATCTCCTCACGGGAGATGCTGCGGTCACGCGCCTTCGCGACGAGCTCGTTCATGTCGCTCGCGATGTCGAGCAGCCCTTTCGAGTCCACGTCGTCCACGACGGGGACCATCAGGCCCGCGTCGGTGGCGACGGCGATGCCGATGTTGTAATACAGTTTCTTGATGATCTCCCCGTTCTCCTCGTCCAGCGTGGAGTTGAGGATGGGGAACTGCCGGAGCCCGGCGACGACGGCCTTCATCACGAACGGCATGTACGAGAGCTTGTAGCCGCGCTCCTCCGCGACACCCTTCAGCCGCGAACGGGCCTCCACGAGCTCCGTCACGTCGATCTCGTCGTGGTGGGTGACGTGGGGTGCCGTGTACTTCGACTTCGCCATCTGGTTGCCGATGGTCCGGCGGATCCCCTTGTACGCCTCGCGCTCCTCGCGCGGGCCGGTCGCGCCGGTCGCGGCCTCTGCGGCGTCGGCTGCTTGCGCGGCCTGCATCGCCTCGGCGTACTCACGCACGGCCTCGGGCGTGACGAACGGCTTGCCGTCCTTCTCCTCCTCGGTGGGAACGTCGTTGAGTTCGACGCCCAGCTCGTCGGCCAGCGAGCGGGTCGCCGGCGCGGCGAGCGTCTTGTCGCGACCCGCCCGTTCGACGGAGGAGGGGACCTGCGAGGGAGCCGACGCGGGCTTCCCCGTCCCGGCCTCGTCGGCCTCGTCGGTGACCTTCTTCGTCGCCGATTTCACGGCCTGCTCGGGTTCTTCCTCCTCATCCTCCTCGGCCGCAGCGCGCACGTCACCCTCGGTGACGCGACCGCCGGGGCCGGAGCCGGACACACTCTGGATGTCGACGCCCAGTTCGCGGGCGAGCCGACGGGCGGAGGGGGCGGCGAAGACGCGGCCACCCTTCGCGGAGGACTCCTCCTCGGCTTCCTCCTCGACCTCCGAGACCGCGGAGACGGCGGACTCGACCTCCTCGTCGCTCTCGCTGGTGTCGGCCTCGGCAGCGCCAGCGTCGTCCTCACCCTCGACATTGAACGTGATGATGACGTCGCCGACGGGGACCATCTCACCCTCCTCCGCGAGGATCTCGCGGACCGTCCCGTTGACGGGGGAGGGGACCTCTACGACTGCCTTGTCCGTCTCGACCTCGGCGACGGGCATATCTTCGGAGACCGCGTCGCCCTCGCTCACGAGCCAGGTGACGATCTCGGCCTCGGTCAGCCCCTCGCCGACGTCGGGGAGTTTGAACTCTCGAACCATCAGTAGTCCACCGCCTCGCGGATGCCGTCGATGATGCGGGCCGGCTCGGGGAGGTAGTAGTCCTCCAGCGCGTACAGCGGGAACGGCGTGTCGAAGCCGGTGATGCGCGTGACGGGCGCCTCCTGGTACGCGAGCGCTTCCTCCTGGATCGTCGCCGTGATCTCGCCGGCGAGCCCGCCCGTCTTGGGCGCCTCGTGGACGACGACGGCGCGACCGGTCTTCTTGAACGACTCGACGATGGTCTCGGTGTCCATCGGCGAGAGCGTCCGGAGGTCGACGACCTCCACGTCGATATCGCCGTCGAGTTCCTCGGCGGCCTCCAGCGTCGGACGGGTCATCGCCCCCCACGTGAACACGGAGACGTCCGAGCCCTCGCGGCGCACGGCGGCCTCGCCGAGCGGGACGGTGTAGGTCTCGTCCGGGACCTCCTCGCGGAACGCGCGGTAGATGAGCTTGGGTTCGAGGAAGACGACCGGGTCGGGGTCGCGGATCGCACTCGCGAGCAGCCCCTTCGTGTCGTACGGCGTCGAGGGGACGACGACCTTCAGGCCGGCCTCGTGGACGTAGAACGCCTCCTTCGACTCGGAGTGGTGCTCCGGGGCGCGGATGCCGCCGCCGTAGGGCGCACGGACCACGAGCGGGCAGGAGAACCGCCCGCGCGAGCGGGTTCGCAGCCGCGCCGCGTGCGAGATCAGCTGGTCGAACGCCGGGTACATGAACCCGGAGAACTGCATCTCGGGGACCGGCCGCATCCCGTAGGCGGCCATCCCGATGGCGGTGCCCATGATACCGGCCTCCGCCAGCGGCGTGTCGATGACGCGGTCGTCACCGAACTCGTCCCAGAGGCCCTGCGTGGCCCGGAACACCCCGCCGTTCTTCCCGACGTCCTCGCCCATGACGATGACGTCCTCGTCGCGCTGCATCTCGCCGTAGAGCCCGTCCCGAACCGCCTGGACGAGCGTGAGGTTCTGTGAACTCATTCTAGTAGCTCCTCGTCGCCGTGCGTCTCACGAAGCCGCCGCAGGTACTCACGCTGTTCCTGCAGGCGCTTCGGCATCTCCGCGTAGACGTACTCGAAGATGTCGTCCGGGTTGGGTCGCTCGTACGCCTCGGCCGTCTCGATGGCGTCCGCGACCTCCTCTTCGATGCCCGCGTCGATCTCCTCGATGCGGGCGTCGTCGAGCACCCCCTGTTTCACCAGGTACGTCTCCAGCCGTGGAATCGGGTCCTTCGCCTTCCACTTCTCGACCTCGTCGTCCTCGCGGTAGACGGTGGGGTCGTCCGCGGTGGTGTGCGCGCCGAAGCGGTACTGGACCGCCTCGATGAGCGTGGGGCGCCGCTCGCCCTCCTGCGGGTGCTTGGCCTTGTCGATGGCCGCCTTCGTCACCTTGTAGACGGCGAGCGGGTCCATCCCGTCTACCTGCACGCCCTCGAACCCGTAGGCGATTGCCTTCTGGGCAATCGTTTCCGAGGCCGTCTGGCGCTCCCGGGGAACCGAGATCGCCCACTGGTTGTTGTTACAGAAGAACACCGCGGGGACGTCGAAGACGCCGGCGAAGTTGAGCCCCTCGTGGAAGTCACCTTCCGAGGTGGCCCCGTCGCCGAAGTAGCACATGAACGCCTCGTCGTTCCCCTTCAGTTTGGAGGCCCACGCCAGCCCCGCGGCGTGGATGACCTGCGTCGCGATGGGGACCGCGACGGGGAAGATGTTGAGGTCCTCCAGTTGGTTCCCGCGCTCGTCACCCATCCAGTAGCGGAGCGTCTGGTCCAGCCGGAGGCCGTGGACGTACGCCGCCCCGTGCTCCCGGTAGGAGGGCACGAGCCAGTCCTCGTCGGCGAGGGCGGTGGCGGAGGCGATCTGCGCCCCCTCCTGCCCCGAGAGCGGGGGGTACGTCCCCATCCGGCCCTGCCGCTGGAGGCTCACCGCGCGCTGGTCGAAGTGGCGCGCGAGCTTCATGTTCCGGTACATCTCGACCATCTCCTCATCGCTCAGGTCGGGAACGGTCGCACCCTCGACGACCTCACCGTTCTCGTCGAGAATCCGTACCTGTTCCGAGGGGTCACGCTGTAGTGTGCTCACGGCAGCACCCTCCGTCCTGACATGAGCGAAAAATCCGTTGCATCGATTATAGGGTTTTCGTAAATACCTTTCTCTGCATGCCAGAATTGCCCAGAGTCCGTGACGCGTGTCCAGAAATCGGGGGGCAGAGCGGACGAGAACGTGCCGTTCGTCCATATCAGCTGACGAACACGGGTTCCCGGGGCGTGTGCACACGTGACTCGGTAGAAGGGCGACGGATGGTGATTCCGCCCGCGTGCGAGGGATAACGAGGGAGCGCGGGGGCGCGGGGGTGACGGACGGGCAGCAGCACCCAGCTACGCGGCGTTCGCCGCCTCCCGCGCCTCCTCCACCGATTTCCCCTCCCGAAGCAGCGCCTCGACGAAGAACTCCCCCGCCTTGAACGACGAGCGGACCATCGGCCCCGAGGCGCAGTAGAGGAAGCCGAACTCCTCCTCGGCGACCCGTTTCCACACGTCGAAGGTGTCCGGGTGGACATAATCAAAGACTTCGAGGTGGCTCCGCGACGGCTGGAGATACTGCCCGAAGGTGACGATGTCGACGCCGATCTCGTGCAGGTCGGAGACGGTCTGGTACACCTCGTGGTCATACTCGCCGACGCCGAGCATGAGCGAGGTCTTGGTGTAGATGTCGGACTCCTCGTGGACCTGTTCGAGCACGGAGAGGGACTGCTCGTAGTTCGCGCGGCGGTCCCGGACGGGCCACTGGAGTCGCTCCACCGTCTCGACGTTGTGCGCGATGACGTCCGGCTCGGCGTCGATGATCTTGCGTACGTCGTCGGGGTCGCCCTGGAAGTCGGGGATCAGCACCTCGACGAGGATGGAGGCGTCGCGTTCCTTGATCTCGCGGATGGTCTGCGCGAAGTGCGCGGCACCCCCGTCCTCCAGGTCGTCGCGGTCGACGCTCGTGAGGACGACGTAGTCCAGCCCGATCTCGGCGACGGCGCTGGCGACGTTCGCGGGCTCGTCGGGGTCGAGCGGTTCCATCCCGCCCGTTTTCACGTCACAGAAGTTACAGCCCCGCGAACAGCGGTCGCCCATCAGCATGAACGTGGCCGTGCCGGGGCCGTTGCGGCCGCTCCAGCAGTCGCCCATGTTCGGGCAGGAGGCCTCCTCACAGACGGTGTGGAGGTCGTACTCGCGGAGCGTCCGTTTGATGTCGGTGAAGCGCTCGCCCGACGGGGGCCGCATCTTCAGCCAGTCGGGCTTCCGCGAACGGCTCATACCCGCACCTTCGGCCCGCAGGGCAAAAGGGTACGGCTTTGCGGCGGGTGGACGGGTGTCCAGCAGGGCTATGCTCGCTCGGCGTGAGCCCCGACCATGCGCATCTCGGTCATCGGCAGTGGGAGCCCCAGTGAGGAAGCCGCAGCGCACGCCCGCGAGGTGGGACGGCTGCTCGCGGAGCGGGGCCACACCGTCGTCTGCGGGGGGCTGTGCGGCGTGATGGAGGCCGCGTGTCGCGGGGCCCGCGAGGAAGGAGGCGAGACCATCGGCATCCTCCCGACCGACCGGCTCGCGGACGCGAACCCCTACGTCACCACCCCCATCGCGACGGGGATGGGGAACGCGAGGAACGTCCTCGTCGTGCTGAACGGCCAGGGGGTCATCGCCGTCTCGGGGGCGACGGGGACGCTCTCGGAGCTCGGCCACGCGCTGGATTTCGGCAGACCCGTCGCGGGGCTCGGCACCCACGAGCTCACCCTCGAGGGGTTCGAGGCAGTCGGGACTCCCGAGGAGGCGGTGGAGTCGGTCGAACGCCGGGTGCAGGGCGACGCCCCGCACCGGCAGTAGCTCGCGGAACGGAAATCGGGTAGAACCGCCGCGTCGGCCGGGTGATGCCCACGGGGTCGGCGACGCAGCGGGGATGGTGCGGCACCGGGACAGGGTGTGCCACCCATCCTTTAGGCTGGCCTAAAACATAATAAATCGTTCGGTGTCGCACGGTGGAGACAGCGGTACTGGTATGGGGGTCCCTCGCGTACCTGTCGGTATGAGTGTACAGGGGGGAGAGGAGCGAGGCCCGGACGGCGAGAGTCCCCCCGTGCGCGTGCTCCACGTCGACGACGACCCGGCGTTTCTCACCGTGTCGAAACGCCTGCTCGAGGAGACGCAGGCAGGAGGGGAGATCGAGGTCGTCACCGCGGAGGGGATGGAAGCCGGGCTCGACCGACTGGACGCCGAGCGGGTCGACTGTATCGTCTCGGACTACGAGATGCCCGGCGGCGACGGCCTCACCTTCCTCGCCCGCGTGCGCGAGACGTACCCCGACCTCCCGTTCATCCTCTTTACCGGCAAGGGAAGCGAGGAGGTGGCGAGCAAGGCCATCTCCGCCGGCGTCACCGACTACATCCAGAAGCGCCCCGGTGGCGAGCGATACGACCTGCTGGCGAACCGCATTCGGAACGCGGTGACGCGCGACCGCTCCGAGCGGGCGCTCGCGGAGCACACCCGACGGCTCCAGACGCTCATCGACAACCTCCCCGGCATCGTCTACCGCTGCCGGAACGAGCCGTCGTGGCCGATGGAGCAGGTCGAAGGCGAGTGCGAGGAGCTGACCGGCTACCCCGCCAGCGCGCTCGAGTCCGGGTCCGTCTCCTACGGCAGCGAGGTGGTCCACGAGGCGGACCGCGACCCGCTCTGGGAGGCGGTGCAGGCGGCGCTCGCCGACCGGGTCCCGTTCGAGATCACCTACCGGATCGTGACGAGCGACGGCGGGGTGAAGTGGGTCTGGGAACGCGGCCGCGGCATCTACGAGGGGGACGACCTGGTCGCGCTGGAGGGGTTCATCACCGACATCACCGACCGGAAGCGCCGCGAGGCCGAGCTAGAGACGATGGCGCTCCGGCTCGACGCCATCCTCGAGCACACGATGACGCCGATGTTCATGAAGAACGCCGAGGGGCGGTACGTCTTCACGAACCGGCAGTTCGAGACCCTGTTCGGCCTGGCGCCCGACGAGGCGGTCGGGCAGACGGACCACGAGCTGAACCCCGGACCGGTCGCCGACCAGGTCACGGCGAACGACCGGACCGTCCTCGAGTCGGGCGAGCCGCTGGAGGTCGAAGAGCGGGTCGACACCGACGAGGGCTCCCGGACCTACCTCAGCTCGAAGGTCCCCATCTACGAGCCGGACGGGACGGAGCCCGTCGCCGTCTTCGGCGTCGCCGTCGACATCACGGAGCTGAAAGCCCGCGAGGAGGAGCTGCGCCGGGAACGCGACCGGCTGGACGAGTTCGCCGCCATCGTCAGCCACGACCTCCGGAACCCGCTTTCCGTCGCCGCGGGGAACCTCGAGCTCCACCGCGACGAGTGTGACGACCCGCGGCTCGACACCATCGAGCGGGCGTACGACCGGATGCGCGAGCTCATCGAGGACCTCCTCGTCCTCGCGCGGCAGGGCCAGGGCGTCACCGACTTCGAGCCGGTGCGGCTCCGCGAGCTGACGACGACCTGCTGGGAGACGATCGAGACGCGCGACGCCGAGCTGGTGGTCGAAAGCGAGCGCGTCGTCCGGGCCGACCGCAACCGGCTCAGACAGCTCCTCGAGAACCTCTTCGCCAACGCGGTCACCCACGGCGGCGACGACGTGACCGTCACCGTCGGCGACCTCCCGGACGGCTTCTACGTCGCGGACACCGGGGACGGCATCCCCGAGGAGCACCACGGGAAGGTGTTCGACTCCGGCTACACCACGACCGACGGGGGGACGGGCTTCGGTCTCGCCATCGTCCGGTCCATCGCGGGCGCTCACGGCTGGACGGTGACGCTCACCGAGAGCGAGGCGGGGGGTGCCCGGTTCGAGATCACGGGGGTCGACCGACCCTGACCCGCACTACAGCGGACGGTGGGGGACGATCTCGGGGCCCTCACGGACGGTGGCGTCGACGCCGAACACGGCCGCGAGCAGTTCCTCCGTCACCACGTCGGCCGGCGGGCCCCAGTCGTACGGCGTCCCGTCCTGGAGCGCGATGATGTTGTCCGCGTAGCGTGCGGCCTGGGCGATGTCGTGGAGGACGATGCCGACCGTCACCCCGCGCTCGCGGTTCAGCGTCCGCACGGTCTCGAGGACGCCGAGCTGGTGCTGTAAGTCGAGGAACGTCGTCGGCTCGTCCAAGAGGAGTAAATCGGGGTCCTGTGCGAGCGTCATGGCGATCCACGCCAGCTGTTTCTGGCCACCGGAGAGCTCCCCGAGCTCGCTGTGGCGGAACTGCTCGACCCCCGCGAGCTCGATGGCGCGGTCGACGGCGGCGAGGTCGTCCGCCGAAAGGCCCTCGAGGAAGCCGCGGTGAGGGTAGCGGCCGTACTGGACGAGCGCCTCCACCGTCGTCGTGCTGGGGGAGTCGTGCTCCTGAGAGAGCAGCGCCAGCCGGCGGGCGAGCGCCTTCTTCCCCATCCCGTACACGTTCTCGCCGTCGAGTTCCACCTGGCCGGTCCAGGGTGCGAGCTGGCCCGACAGCGCCTTCAGGAGGGTCGACTTGCCGGAGCCGTTCGGGCCGACGAGGGCGGTGACCTCGCCCGCCGGGAGGACGACGTGGTCGCACTCCACGATGGGCTCGGTGTCGTAGCCGATGGTGAGGTCGGTGCCGACGAGGGTGGGGGCGTCCGTCGCCGTGTCGCTCTCGGCCACGGACCCCTCGGTCTCCGGCAGTTCCTCTCGTTCGGGGGAGTGTCGTGCGTCGCTCATAGCTCACCCAGCTGCTGGCGTTTGCGCATCAGATACAGGAAGTACGGGCCGCCGACGAGCCCGGTGACGATCCCCACCGGTAGTTGGGTGGGAGAGCCGAGGACGACCTCGAACGCCAGCCGCGCACCCACGTCGGCGACGACGAGGAGCGCGGGGCCGGCGAACGCACAGCCGACGAGCAGGCGCTTGTGGTCGCTGCCGACCACCGTCCGCACGGCGTGCGGGACGATGAGCCCGACGAAGCCGACGATGCCCGCGACGGCGACGGAGGCGGCCGCGGCGAGGATGCCGACCCCCGAGAGGATGAAACGGGTCCGTTCGACGCGCATCCCGAGTGCGCTGGCGGTCGACTCGCCAAGGAGGAGGACGTTGAGCTGGCGCGCGCCGACGAGCGCCGCGGGGAGGACGATGAGCGTCCACGGGAGGACGACCCGGACCTGCTCCCAGTCCACGCCCGTCAGGGAGCCGGTCGTCCACGCGACGGCTTGCTGGACGGTGCCCACGTCACCCGCGAAGAAGAACAGCGAGGTCTGCAGCGAGTTCAGGACGGTGCCGACGATGACCCCCGCGAGCACCAGTCTGACGGGGGAGGTGCCGCCCTTCCAGGCGATGGCGTAGACGACGAGGAAGGCGACAGTGCCCCCGACCGCCGCGGTGACGGGGAGGAGCGCGGCGAAGCTCGGGAAGACCACGAGGGTGAGGAGGATGGCGAACCCCGCTCCCGAGGAGACCCCGAGGATGAACGGGCTCGCGAGCTCGTTCTTCGTGACGGCCTGGAAGATGGCGCCCGACAGCGCGAGGTTCAGGCCGACGAACGCGGCGACGAGCACGCGCGGCATCCGGATGGTCCAGACGATGAGCGTCTCCTTCGAGAGGTCGTACGCCGTGGAGAACCCGAGGTCGGTCGCCAGCCCCTCTCCCAACAGAAGGGTGGCGAGCACGTTCGGGTTCGACCAGACGACGGGGTCGAAGACCGCCTGCCACGCCTGGCCGAGCGTCATCGAGAACGTCCCGAAGCTCACCTGAACGAGCCCGGCGAAGACGGTGAGGGCGAGGGCACCGCCGCACAGGCCGAGCAGCGTCGGGTCCACCCAGTCGAACCGGTCGAACGGGTGGCTCCCGCCCTCCGTCTCAGTCGCCATCGACGCCTCCCTCAGTGTCCATCTTGGTTTTAGGTTGCCCGAATTATTCAAAAGGGCTCCGGTCTTTTCTCACTCCCGCGAGTCGAGGTACGCGCGGATGGTCGCGTCGTCGATCACATCGAGCATCGCCTCGGGGTCGAGATGTTCCGCGAGCGCCCGGTGGCCCTCGCCTCGAAGCGCCTCGACCTCCTCGGGGGAGCGTTTCGTCTCGAACGCGCGGTCGATGTAGCGCTCGCGAAGCTCGGTGAACCGTTCCTCGGAGAGCTCGTGGTCGCCCAGCTCGTTCGCGAACCACTCGCGCCAGCGGTCGCGCTCGGCCCACTCCCCGGTGAACTCCGAGGCGGGGCGGAGCCAGTCGTAGCGGCGGGCGACGACGCCGGAGAGCCCCTCCGCCTGGCGGCGGTCCTCGATGAGCGAGCGGGCGACCTGCGCGCCCTGCCCGGCCGCGACGATGGCCTGGGCGTTGCGCTCCCCGTTCGGCGCGGCGACGTACAGCCCCTCGATGGGGGTCCGGCCGTCCTCGTCGGGGAAGTCGGGGGCGAACCGCTCCTCCTGCTCGCCGTGGTGTTCGTGGGTCTCGAACAGCTCGCCGTCGTCGAGCGGGCGGAGATACGAGCCGTCGTACCACGCGGCCGCGACGACCGCGTCCGCGGCGACGACCGTCCCCTCGTCCGTCGCCACGCGGAACCCGTCCTCACTGCGCTTGACGGACTCGACGAGTTCGGGGTGGACCGAACACCCGGCCTCCGCGAGGTGGGCGTGGAGCAGGTCGGAGAGGGTCTGGATGTCGATACCGCCGGGGAAGCCGGGATAGTTCTCGACGTAGGCGGCCCGCGGCAGGGCGGCCTTCCCGCGGTCGAAGACGACGGTTTCGAGGCCGTAGCGGGCGAGGAACACCCCGGCTGCGCTCCCGGAGGGCCCGCCCCCGACCACGACCACGTCGGCCTCGCGGGTGGCCTCGCTCACGCGTCACCTCGGACGATGCGCGCCACGCGCTCGCGGTCGAACAGCTCCTCGTCCGCGCCGTAGAGGTCGGCGGCGAGCCGTTCGGTGAGCACCATGTTCGTGATGGGGCCGGCGTAGAGGCCGCCCGCGCGGTAGACATCGCCGTGCTGGACGGCCTGGAGCTCGCTCGCGGTGGGGTGCTCCTCCAGCGAGGCGACGACGGTGTTCTCGAACTCGGCTGCGGTCTTCGACTCGTAGCCGCGCAGCAGGAGCACCTCGGGGTCGACCTCGAGCAGCGTCTCGACGTCGATGGCCGCGCGGGAGCCGTGGAAGTCCTTGATGTCCGTCTCCGCGAGCGCGTCGCGGACCCGGAGGTCGCGCAGGTGTTTGAAGCCCGTGCCGCCCCCGATGAGGTAGGGGTAGAACTGCTCGGGCGCGTCGCCGACGCCCCAGAGGACGGCGACGGCGGGCCGCTCGCCCGTGCCGGGGACGACCGGCGCGAGGGTCTGCTGGAACTCGTCGTGGACCTCGGTGAACGCCTCGTAGCGGTCGGTGCGCTGGAACACCTGCGCGAGCCTCTCGAACCCCTCGTACAGCGAGTAGTAGCGGTAGTCGTCGTGCCACGGGTAGTGCTGGGCGTAGATGCAGTTGCCGAAGAACGGGCCGATGTTCTGTGCCACCTCGTCGACGTCGGCCTGCTTCCACCCCTTGAAGCGGTTCATGAGGAAGTTCGGGTCCATCACGTGGACGTCGGCGTCGAGCTCGTAGAACAGCTCCTTGCTGACGCCGTCCTGATAGAGGTCGACCATCCCGGACTTGTCGACGGAGACGCCCGGGATCGAGTCGTAGTACTGGGTGTGATACCGGGAGGTGAGCCAGACGCCCTTCGGCGGCTCCAGCCCGAGGGCGATGCCCATGTCGGCCCAGCTCCCGTTGTTCGCCACCCACGTCTCGGGGACGGAGTCGAACTCCACGCTGCCGACGGGGACCATCTCCACCGAGTAGGAGGTGTCCTCGGGCGTCGGGGTCGCCGTCTCCTCCTCCTCCGAAGGCGTCGAGTCGTCACCCGTATCGGGCGTCTCGGTCGAGCTGTTGCCGGTGCAGCCTGCGAGCAGCGCGCCGGCACCGAGGGCGCCCACCCGCAGCAGGTCACGTCGCGTACGGTCTGACATACGGTTTAGGCTTGCCTAAACGGACTTAACGTCTCCGGTTTTTAGGCGCGCCAAAAAGAGGGAGCTTATCCGGTGATGATGCCCGCGAGCTCGTCGCGGTCGAACAGTTCGCCCTCGAAGCTGTCCGGGAAGTAGTTCGTCGCGAACCGTTCGGTGAGGAACAGGTTGTGGATGGGGCCGGCGTAGATGGGACCGCCGCGGAAGACCTGGTCGTTCTTCACGGCCGTCAGTTCCTTCGCCGTCGGGTGCTCCTTCATGAACGCGACGACCGTGTCCTGGAACTCCTGTTCCGTCTGCGTCTCGTGGCCGCGCAGGAGGATGGAGTCCGGGTCGACTTGGAGTATCGTCTCGTAGTCGATCTGCCCGCGGTCGGACGTGGAGAGCCCCTCGATACCGGTGCCCGCGAGCGCGTCCGTGATGCCGAGGTCGTGGAACTGCTTCTTGTTCGTCCCCTTATCCGAGAGCCGGTACGGGTAGAACGCCTCGGGTTCGTTGCTCGCGGCGAAGAGCAGCAGGCCGTTGGGGCGCTGGTCGGCGGATGGAAGCTTCGTCTGCACGTCCGCGAGGAAGGCGTCGTGGAGCCGCTTGAACTGCCGGTACTTCTCCTGTTCCTGGTGGACCTGCGCCACCTTCTCGAACGCCTCGTACAGCGTGTAGTAGCGATAGTCGTGCCACGAGTCCGTCCGGCGGAAGATGGTGTTGCCGAGGAACGGCGCGACGTTCTGTGTGAGCTCCTCGATGTCCTTCTGTTCGAGCCCGAAGAAGCTGTTCTGCGTGAGCCAGACGGGGTCGATCATGTGGAGGTCGCTGTCCAGCTCGTAGAAGATCTCCTTGTCGATACCGCTGTCGCCGATGAGCGCGGTCAGCGACTCCTTGTCGACGCTCACGCCGGGGAGCTCCTCGTAGGCGTCGACGTGGTACCGGGAGGGGAGCCCCACGGAGGTGACGGTGTCCCCGTGACCGAGCGCGACGGCCATGTCCGCGTAGCCGGGGAAGTAGTGGGCCACCTTCTGCGGCGGCTCCTCGAACTCCACGCTCCCGACCGGCGCCATCTCCACCGAATAGGAGGTGTCCTCGGGCGTCGGGGTTGCCGTCTCCTCGGTCGGCGTGGCCGTCGAGTCGTCGCCCGCGTCGGCCGTCTCGGTCGAGCTGTTGCCGGTACAGCCCGCGAGCAGGGCACCCGCACCGATGGCACCCACCCGCAGCAGGTCGCGTCGCGTGTGGTCTGACATGGTTTTAGGCTCGCCTAAAGACACTTAACGGCACCGATGTGGAGGCGGCCCGAACTCAACCGGTGATGATGCCCGCGAGCTCGTCGCGGTCGAACAGTTCGCCCTCGAAATGGTCGGGGAACAGCCCCGTCGCGAACCGTTCGGTGAGGAACAGGTTGTGGATGGGGCCGGCGTAGATGGGGCCGCCGCGGAAGACCTGGTCGTTCTGCACGGCGGTCAGCTCCTTCGCCGTCGGGTGCTCCTTCATGAACGCGACGACCGTGTCCTGGAACTCCTGTTCCGTCTTCGTCTCGTGGGCGCGCATCAGGATGACCTCGGGATCGACCTCCAGCATCGTCTCGTAGTCGATCTTCCCTCGGTTGCTCTCGGAGAGCCCCTCGATGCCGGTGCCGGCGAGCGCGTCCGTGATACCGAGGTCGTGGAACTGCTTCTTGTTCGTCCCCTTATCCGAGATGCGGTAGGGGGAGAACGACTCCGGCTCGTCGCCAGCCCCGTAGACCAGCAGCGCGCTGGGACGGCTGTCGGCCGGGGGGAGCTTCGTCTGCACGTCCGCGAGGAAGGCGTCGTGGAACCCCTTGAACTGCTGGTACTTCTCCTGTTCCTGGTGGACCTGCGCCACCTTCTCGAACGCCTCGTACAGCGTGTAGAAGCGGTAGTCGTGCCAGGTGTCCGTCCGGCGGAAGATGCTGTTCCCGAGGAACGGGGCGACGTTCGTGGTGAGCTCCTCGATGTCCTTCTGTTCGAGCCCGAAGAAGTCGTTGCTGGTGAGCCAGACGGGGTCGATCATGTGGAGATCCGCATCCAGCTCGTAGAAGATCTCCTTGTCGATGCCGCTCTCACCGATGAGATCCGTGATGGAGTCCTTGTCGACCGAGACCCCCGGTAGCTCGTCGTAGTAGGAGGTGTAGTAGCGCGAGGGCGTCCCGATGGAGGCGACGGTGTCCCCGTGACCGAGCGCGACGGCCATGTCCGCGTAGCCGGGGAAGTAGTGGGCCACCTTCTGCGGCGGCTCCTCGAACTCCACGCTCCCGACCGGCGCCATCTCCACCGAATAGGAGGTGTCCTCCGGGGTTGCGGTCGCCGTCTCCTCGCTCGTGGAGGTCGACTCGTCGCCCGCGTCGGCCGTCTCGGTCGAGCTGTTGCCGGTACAGCCCGCGAGCAGCGCGCCAGCGCCGATGGCTCCCGTCCGAAGCAGGTCACGTCGCGTGTGGTTGGACATGGGTTTAGGCATACCTAAACACACTTAACCGCGTCGATGTTTAGGCAGGCCTAAACAACCGTGAGGGATACGGGGGCGGAGTTATTTGACACCCCCAGCCAAAGGAGGGATATGGCTGATATGAGTGTCGAGGAGGCCCTCGAGAAGTACGGACCCAGCGAGATCACCCCCGACGACATCCTCACCGTCGACGACCCCCATTTTACCAGTGAGAACGTCGCGCTCGTCACGGGCGCGGGTAACGGCATCGGCTACGCCACGTCGCTCTGTCTCGCCGGCAACGGGCTCACCGTCGTCGGCACGGACATGGACGAAGAGGGGCTCGCCGAGCTGGAGGCGCGCGCCGCGGAGCTGGACCTCCCCGGCGCGGTCGCCACGGTCACCGGGAACCTCACCGACGACGAGGACATCGAGCGCATCGTCGCGGAGGCGAGCGAGCACGGTCAGCTCCGGTATCTCGCCAACATCGCGGGGCTCCAGACCATCGCGCCCATCAAGGAGTTCCCGATGGAGAAGTACGACCTGATGCAGGACGTGATGCTGCGGGCCCCGCTCGCGCTCACGAAGGAGTGCTGGCCCCACTTCGAGGCGGGCGGGGGCGGCGCGGTCGGCAACATGTGCTCCGTCCACGGCCACATCGTCACGAAGGAGAAGGTCGCCTACAACACCGTGAAGTTCGGACTGCGGGGCCAGACCCAGTCCATCGCCGCGGAGGGAGAGGGTGACATCCGCGGGTTCTCCGTCTCCACGGCCTACGTGAAGACGCCGCTCGTCGCGAAACAGCTCCCCGACTCGGCCGACTCGCGCGGGCTCACGGTCGACGAGGTCGTCAACGACGTGATGCTCGGCCCCACGCGCGTGAAGGAGATGATGGAGCCCTACGAGGTCGGCAACCTCTTCGTCTGGGGGTTCTCGAAGCACGCGAAACACCTCAACGGCGGCGACATCACCCACGAGGGCGGGATGAGTCTGACGTACGAGTGAGGCTCAAACGACCGGCTCCACGACGACGTGGGCGTGCTTGAGCCGGGGCGCCTTCGCGCGGCCGTCCTCCTCGTACTCGATGACGTCGATGCGGGCGAGTCGCTGGAGGTCACGGCTCACCACGCCCTTATCGTACCCGAGTTCACCCGCGAGGGCACGCACCGACCGCGGCTCGTTCTCCGCGAGGTAGTCGATGATCTCCAGTTGACGCTCGTCGAACACGTCCTCGGCTCGCTCCCGCGAGAGGACGAGGGTATCCGGGAAGCCGTGCTGTGAGAGCGTCTCGGAGAAGGCCGCACGGAACGCGAGGCGTGCGTCGGGGTCGTTGTCACCCTCCTCGAACGCGTTCGGGTCGGGAACGGTCGACTGCCGTTCGTCGAATTCACCACTCATGTGCGTTCACTTATCGTTGTTAGTTTTGCAACAGTCATAAACCCTCGCACGAGGCGAACCTATACAAACGGGAACGGGGCGAGGACCCACCGATGACCCGTACGACGCGACACCGGGACGGGCGGGGCGTCCCTGACAGCCACCGAGCGCTCCCGGGCGACGGATAGTGTACCGGTTCGAGTCGATCGACCTCGGTGAGTATCGGGGGGACGACTACCTGCTGGTGGGGTTCGTGGAGCCGGAGCCGCGAGAGCAAGCGGCGTACGACCCGGACACGGATGCGAGCGAGTACGGCGTTACGGTCGTCAGGACCGCAGCACATCCACTCGGGGAGACATCGAAATCGTCCGAATGGACACGGCACACGGCCAGCCACACATGGACCGGCTGTATCTCCCACCCGACAGCGACGAGGACCGGAAGGAGTGGCTCGACGACGAGTACACCTACGCGCGGATGAAGGCCTACCTACTGGCGAACTGGAAGGCGTTCGTGGACCTGTACGTCCACGTCAACGAGTAGCGCTACAGCCAGTCCGTGAACGAGCCCTCGATGAGCGTCTCCTGCTGGTGGTCGATGTACTCGGATTGGACCGCCCAGATGGCCTCGGCGAACGGCTCACCGGCCAGTACGCGGTCGCGCACGCGGGCGTGCTTCCACGAGGCGGGCGTGATGCCGCGGTCCACGCGCTCCCGGAGCGGCTGGATGTAGCTCGTCGCCTCCTCGGGGGAGAGCCCCCGGAGTTCCAGCCCGTCGCGGGCGTGTTCGAACAGCTCCGCGTACACCTCCTCCGTGTCGGTCGTGTGGTCGCCGTCGCCGGTCACCCACGTCAGGTCGGCGTCGAGGCCGTCACGGACGGCGGCGTAGAAGTTCTCCTCGGCGTCCGCCCACGCGAGCGAGCGCACGGGGTGGTCACGCCGCGGGAGCGACTCCATCAGGCCGGCGAAGACGGCAAGCAGCGCGACCGAATCGGCCACGGTGGGCTGGGCGGGCAGCGGGCGGAACTCGATGCGGGCGTTCGCGTTCGTCCGCGAGGGGCCGTCGAGCACCGGGCGCACCCACCGCCAGTAGGAGCCGTGTTTGTGCCGGAAGTGGGCGAAGCGGTCGTCGAACCGGCCGCCCTCCTGCTGGAGCATCGGGACGACCGTCTCGTCGGCGGCGATGCGGTCGATCGCCTCCTCGACGGTGGCGAAGTCCTCGGGGAAGGTGACCTTCGGCGCGTCGTCGGGGTTGAGCACCGTCTCGAAGACAGGGACCCGGTTCTCCATCCAGCCGTCGGCGAGCACGACCTCCGGTTCCGCGTCGTAGAGGTCGGGCGGGAAGAAGGGGCTGTTCACGGCGATGGCGAGCAGCGGCCCCGCGACCCGGAGCGCATACCGGAAGTACGTGGGGAGGTCGTCCGCCTGCGCGACCTGATAGTGCGGCTGGATGGAGGTGATGAGGCTCTCCGGCATCACCGTGTCCGCGTCCAGCGAGACGTGCGGGGCGTCGAGTTGCATCCCCGCGGCGAAGTCGGTGTTCGCCATCGCGTGGTACCGGACCGCGTCGCTCATGTTCGTCGCCAGCCGGATGCCGTCCTGTTCGACGCTGTCGGCGAGATACTCGGCCGCGGTCTCGCCGATGGGCGGCTGGGTCCACATCCCGTCGCTGATGAGCCGCATCCCCTCGGCGGAGACGACCTCCTCCGCCGCCGAGAGCTTCGCTCTGACCTCCGCGGTCTGTGCCTGTAACCCGTACGACGAGAGCGGCTGCGGGCTCGTCTGCATCTCCGCGTTGTGCAGCCCGAGCTCCTTCTCGAAGCCGATGTACTCCAGCAGCCGACGGGGGACGCGCGCCAGCGCGCGCGTCTCGTCGTCGACAGCGTAGAACTCGTACTCCAGCCCGACGATGGCCTGGGGGTTGTCGAAGGTCCCCGCCGCGACCTCGGCTTTGAGGTCCTCCACCTCCCGTTCGACGCGCCGTTCGAACTCCGCGCGGTCGACATCGAGTGCGCCGCGTACCCGCTCGGCTAGCTCGGACCCGGACATGCACCCGGCTTCGCGTCGCTGTCGTTTGTATCCTCTGGCATCGCGACCGAAAGGCGGGGTCGTTCTCCTCGAATCTCTGTAACGTGAAAGCGCGATGTCTTCATCGACCGAACAGCTCGGTGTCGGGATGGAACGCTGACCAGCCGCTCCAGAACATGGGCGGGAGGTCGGCCGCCCGCCCGAGCGTCGTTCCACGGAAGGGGCCGTCGACCGCCTCGCCCGTCGTGCGCACCCACCGTGACCCCCCCGCACGGAGATGCCCCGGGCCGGCCCCCCGGAACGACAGAACCCGCCCGTCGACCCCCCGCTCGTACGCCGCGAGCCCACCGTCTGGCGTCACCGTCACGACCACCGGCAGGTCCCCGACGCGGTCGTTCACGACCCCCCGCTCCGCGACGGCGGGGAACGGGTACGCCCGGGTCACGCCGTCCCGTTCGAGGCCGACGACGAGCGTGCGCGGCCCCACACCCGTCCCGTCGTAGCCGATGAGCTGGGTCTGGGTCTCGTAGTTGTACTTCGAGTTGAAATACGAGAACGTGGCGTCGCGCCCCCGGACGGTGTTCGAGTGCGGGGGTGGGAGCAGCACCTCGGTGTCGGGGTGTTCCGCGCGCCAGGCTTCCCAGCTGGTGAGCGACGCGGGGACGAGTGAGAGCTGTGTTCCCGTCTTCGGGCCCCGGATGGCCGTCGCGAGGAGCTGGGACCACAGGCTCTCCGTCCGGCGGTCGTACAACACGAGGTCGTTTCGCCACAGCGCCCCCGAGACGCCGAAGACGGTCTCCGCGCCGTCGATGACACGCTCCGTGACGACCGCGGAGCCACACAGCGGGCAGTAGGTGACGAGCAACCCCTGTGGCGCGTTCACCACCTCGTGCCAGTCGAGGACGGCGAGTGGGTACGCACGCGCGACCCCCTCGTACTGGACGCCGACGACGGCGGTCTCGTCCGGCAGTCCCTGTAGTTCCGCGTTCGCCGGCACGTCGAGCCCCGACCAGTCCCGGGCGAACGCGGGGTCGACGATCGCCGGGATGTGGTCCGTCGCGACGGCGTCGGTGAGCTCCTCACGGGGGACGGGGAGCGAGACCCCACCGACGGTGGTGTCACCGTGGTAGCCGACCTGGCAACCGGCGAGACCCCCGGCCGTCCCCGTCGCGAGCGCGGTGAGGAGCCGTCGGCGGCGCATGGGGAGGTGTATGTGAGACACGACCAAAAGCCTCCGCTGGTCTGGCAGCAGTCACGCACGCGTCGCTCGCGGCGGGTGAAAAATCGAGAACGGACGGCGATCAGGTGAGCCGCTTCGGCTGCGGGCCGTGCTGGCGCTGAAGCGGGATGAGTCGGCGGTCCTCCGGCGACTCCGTAGTTTCGGGAGTGGTTGGTGTGTCGGTCGGTTCGGTTTCGGTCGTGGAATCTCGGGTCATGTGGGATGAGTGCGGGTGGTTTCCGCGCAGTGCCGTCGGAGTGGGCTACCCGAGATGTACCGTTGCAGCCATCACCAGCCGCTACCGGCGCATCCATCATAAATGTTCATGTTCTATTCGCGTGTCGGGGGGTCCGGAGAGGGCGAACCCCCTCGTTTCAGGTGGAGAGCCACGCCACAGGGCGCGTCAGACGCCCGTTCAGGAATTATTCTTCCGCGAGCGAGTAAACCCGCTTGCGGGCGTCGCGGAGACAAACCTCCTCGGTGATGAGCCCCGACTCGGAGAGCTGGCTGAGCGCCGAGCGGACGGTGCGCTCCGAGAGCCCCGTCGTCTCCGTCAGCTGTGACTGCGTGAGTTCGGTGCGCTCCTGGAGCACGAAGCGGACGAACTTCGCGCTCGGTGTCAGGTCGGTGTCCGGGGGTGTGTCCGTTGTCGTAGCCATGGAGATGAAGCGGTGGCGAGTGGCCACCCGTGTACCGACACGTAGTGCGTCGGCGCACTTAGCCTTCCTCGGCCATCGGTGTTACCAGGTGACACGTGAGTTACCACCCTCGCGAGCGGGCGGCTTTACCATTCTCGGGAGTCAGTCCCACGGTATGAGCCACCACTCACCGACCGTGAACCCGCTCGACGACCGCACCGCCTTCGTCACGGGCGCGAGCCAGGGGATCGGACGCGCCATCGCCGTCGAACTCGCCGCGCAGGGCGCGAACGTCGCCCTCGCCGCCCGCGGCGACGGCATCCACGAGACCGCCGCCATCATCGGCGACGACGACCGCACGCTCGCCGTTCGGACGGACGTGACCGACGAGGCCTCCGTCGAGTCGGCCATCGCCGAGACCGTCGACACCTTCGGCGGGCTCGACTGCCTCGTCAACAACGCCGGCATCGCCGGTCCCACCGCGCCCGTCGAGGACGTGAGCGAGGCGGAGTGGGAACACACCATGGACGTGAACGTCACCGGCGTCTTCCGCTGTGTCAAACACGCCGCCCCCCACCTCCGCGAGAGCGACCAGGGGCGCGTCGTCACCATCTCCTCCATCAGCGGAAAACGCCCGCTGGAGGGGCGAACCCCCTACACCGCCTCGAAGGCCGCCCTCATCGGCCTCACCCGGACGCTGGCCTTCGAGCTCGGCGACGACGACGTCACCGTCAACACGGTCTGCCCCGGCGCGACCCGCGGCCCTCGCATCGACGACGTCATCGAGAAACAGGCCGCCCAGCGCGGCGTCGACTTCGAGACGGCGAAACAGGCGGTGTTCACCGACGACACCGCCCTCGGCCGGCTCACCGACCCCGAGGATATCGCCGAACAGGTCGCCTTCCTCGCGAGCAACGCGGCCCGCAACATCACCGCCCAAGATCTGAACGTCGACGCCGGAAGCGTCTGGTACTAACCCTCGTACTCGGCGGCGTTCAGCGTCGAGAACCCGATATCGTCGAGGACGGACTCGTTCGTCGCCTCGAGGACGACCGGCGGCGCGACCCCCTCCTCGTGGGCCTCCAGCCACCGCCCCACGCAGAGACACCAGCGGTCACCCGGCTCCAGCCCGGGGAACTCGAACTCGGGCCGGGGCGTCGTGAGGTCGTTCCCCCGCGCCGCAGAGAACTGGAGGAACGCCTCCGTGACGACCGCACAGATCTCGTGGCGACCGGTGTCGCCGGGGAGCGACCGACAACAGCCATCCCGGAGATAGCCGGTCATCGGGTCGGTGCTACACGGCTCGAGCTCGCCACCGAGGACGTTCCGCTCGTCGGACATGGGTGGCGCTTCGACACCGCACGGAATACACCTGCTGGTGTCGGGTGTGAGGATGTGAGGAGTAGTCCATACTGGATTCGAACCAGTGTCGTCGGCCCCAGAAGCCGACAGGATTGGCCGCTACCCCAATGGACTGACACGTTCGCCGTCGGTCGTACTGACCTCGGACATACCACCGTAGCGGGTTGGCGAATATGAAGATTGCGAAGTAGCTACGTCACGCAGAATTCAGTCAAGCGGGGCCGGGAGTCGATAGTGCTCCTTCCTATGGCAGTTTGCGCACAGGACGACACACTTCTCAATCTCGTCTCGAAGCGTTTGCCAGTCGCAGCCGTCGGAGATGAGGCGGCTGACGGTCGCGGACTTCTCTCCGGGGTGATGGTAGTCGAGAGACACCGCCTCGTCCGTTGAGCATCGTCGACAGCCGGCTCCTGATCGATGGAGACTGGTCCACACTCGAAACGATTCGCGCTTGTCGAGGGGAGGCAGCATTTCCCGAAGGTCAGTGGGTGATAACGTCCGAACATCACCCGACAGTGATTCAATCAAACCGCTCCTGTCCGAGTCGTGCTGGTGCGTAGCCCGATGGCAATTGGCGCACAGTATCTCGCATTTCTCGATTTCCGCGTGTATCGCCTCCGCGGAGTACCCCTGAACGACCATCTTGTTCACTGCCAGCTCCTTCTCCCCGCGGACGTGGTGAAAATCGAGGCAGGCAGGGTCGTCCTCGTCACACTGCGAACAGCCGAGGGACGATTTGTGGATGTGTAACCACGCGCGGAGGCGTTGCCGCCGGTCGAGTGTTCGCTCGCGGTTCGTTTCGACATGGCGATAATGCCACCGCTGGTCGACGGACATCGCCGCCCACTCCTCGTCAGAGATGTCCAGCCCGCTCGGCTTCGAGCCGACACGCGACCCGCGGGATGGGTTCGTCGCCAGCCCCGCCTGCTCCTTCGCCGCGTTCCAGCCGCCGCAGACCCGGATGATCGTCCCCGACGCGGGCGTGAGCCCCAGTGCCTCGTACTGCGTTTTCGTGGGGGACTCGCCCAGCTCCGCCGCGGCCTCGCGCAGGGCGGCCAGGCAGTCGCGTTCGGTCACCACGGGGGGACTGCCTCGGCTTCGTTTATGAACCCTCACACCGACGAACGTGCTCACATCGCCACCTATATTCCACTGAAGTATGCATACTCGCGTATGTACGTTGGACGCTTCGTCGTCGTCGCCCCGGAGTTCGCCGCCTACCGCGTCTCCTCGCGGTCGTTCCCCAACCGTCGCATCCTCGACCGTGAGGACGCGCTCACCGTCGGGCCGACGGAGGACGCCCCGGAGACGGACAACCCCTACATCTCGTACAACTGTCTGCGTATCGTCGGCAGCGAGGCTTCAGCCTCGGGCAGCGCGAGCGGCGGGACGCCGCGAGCGGCCGTCATCGGCAACGGCTCGCAGGTCGACCCCATCGCGGAGAAACTCGAGTTGGGCTACCCCGCCCGCGACGCGCTCGCGGAGAGCCTGCTCGCGCTGGATTACGAGAAGGACGACTACGACACCCCGCGCATCGCGGGCGTCGTCGGGGAGGAGAGCTACATCGCGACGGTGCGCAAGGACGCGCTGCTCGTCCACGAGGTGGAGGAACCGACGCTCGTCGCGACCTACGAGGAGGACACCCCCCGGGCGTTCGCGTTCGAGGCCGACGACGCGTTCGAGGCGGCCCGGACCGCCTACGACCTGGAGTTCGAGCACGCGGTCTGTGCGGCGGGCGTCGAGCGCACGGCCGACGGCTTCGAGACGGCGTTCGTCAACGAGTCATCGACCCACGACTGAAGTCGTGGGCTTGTCCGTGGACTCCCGGTCTGCCTCCGGAGTGGAGGAGGCGGTGTACTCGCCATTCCCGTTCAGCGTCCCAGACTTGAGGGCGAGATGACCGTCGCCCAACCCATCGGGACGTTTGCCCGATGGTAAAGTTAGCAACTTGAGACCGATGTTCTTGCTCGCGTTGTAGTCGCCGTCAACCGAGTACCCACACTCGTTGCACTCGAACCAGCCGTCCGAGTTCCGGTTCGTGCTGGACCGATGCCCGCATCGAGAACAGGTCTGCGAGGTAAACGCAGGCGGAATCTGCTCCACACGAATCCCGTACTCACTGGCCTTGTACGCGAGCATCTCTTGGAGTTCGCGGAACGCCCAGTTGTGCAGCTGACGCTTCACTTGGTCGTTCCGATTACTCATCCGCTCGCGGATGTGGGTCAGGCGTTCGACGGCGATGTACGAGCAGTCGTGGGCGTCGGCTTCCTCCACGATGC
>NZ_JBNTJV010000006.1:0-143644 GCF_051195035.1 Natronomonas sp. EA1 | reverse complement strand
CACTTCGCCGGGATGCCCTTTGCGTACACGAAAATCGACGGCGTCTACGTCTGGACCCACGGCGGCTATCAGATCGCCCGCGGCCACGACGACTATCCGATCTTCATCCAGGTCGCCGATCAGGACGTCGAACAGTGGACGGCGTTCTTTGATGAGTTCGGGATTCCGAGCCGGATTGAAGAGCGGCCGGATGCGAGCGACTACGACGCGACCGTCTCGTACGTGTTGTTCCCGACGAGTGGGGAGATCACTCGCGAGTGGGTCGACGGCAATCCGGTCATTCCGTTGGACGAGACAATCGAGCACATGTTGGAGTACCGGGTGAACTACGAGCCAGCGTTGGAGATGATCGCCGACGAGTACGACCGTGATATCGACGCGTCCCACGAGGATCCGCGTCTCAATGCATGAGCCTCGGCGAACGCGAAGACGAGCTGCTGGACACCCTGGAGACAGTCATTGACGCTGACCTGCCGTACGTGCTCGTCGGTGGGTGGGCGATCGCGGCGTTCAATCAGCGCTTCACCACGGACGTCGACGTCGTCATTCCGGCACAAGCGGTCGACGACTACACCGACCTTCTCACCGCCCGCGGCTACGAGAAAACGGCCGACGTCGAGCGAAACGAGCTCTACGAGGGCCGTACTATTCGATTCACGAAAGACATCGGGAATCCGGTTCGGTTCGACGCGATGGTGGACGCGCTGGGCTGTCGCCAGACGGAAGCTGAATGGTCGTATCGCTATCTGGCCCAGCACTCCGTCACCCAGGAACTGCGAACCGGGCGCCCGGTAACAGCCAGGATTCCGGAACGGGAGTTGCTGTTTGCCGTGAAACTTCACAGTGGCCGCAAGGCAGACTCCCGGGATCTGGTGGTGCTGGCTGCTGACGCGGATTTCGACCGGATCGCGACCCATCTTCATCGCGGGGTGTCCAAGAAGCTCGCTGGTCGCATCGAGACTGTTCTCGACCGGCTCACGTCGGAAGATTTTGCGGACGCGTTCAAAGGGGTCTTCGAACAGCAAACGGTTCCCGAACAGGATATCGATGCCGTCGTTGAGTTCCTTCGTGACCAGCAGCGCCGAATCGATTCTGAACTATAACATCGACTGCCGGTGGGGTATGTCTTGAGACCGATCGAAACACGCAGGGTCGGACGCCGAACGAATTAACCAACAGAGTGGGATAGTACCCTCCGGCGTTGGTTAACAGCCGGGAAGGAGGTGTTCAGCCGTCTACAACTGTCCCGATGACCTCCTGCGCGGTCGAACTGATCCGGCCGAGTCGCTCCTGAATGCTCTCCGCATCGTCGTCCTGCCACGCGGCAAGATAGAACGCTGATCCGCTCGTATCTAGGTTGAAATACCGCCCGACGATGTACGCAACGGCTTCGGCTTCGACCTCGCGTTTTGCACGCTCGGGTTCGTCGTCGACATCGAAATGGAGCAGTGCGTGGGCGTACTCGTGAATCAACGTCACGGCGAGATCGGCCTGATTTGAGCGGGCTTTCGCTTCGACGACGGGTTGGCATCCGTGGAGAGTCCGGTGTTTGCAGACGCCTTTCGCGTCGCCATGCTCCCACTCGGCAGCGTCGACGACACGGACGTCGATATCGAGCGTAGCTGCTGCATCAAGGAGCGCTGGCACCAGGTCGTCGGCGTCACCAGCTGCCTCGGTTTCCAGCTCGGGGAGCGGTTCGCCCTCGGTTTGAGACACATCGAAGACTGCCGTTGGTTTGAATCCAACCAGTCCTTTCGACCACTCCTCGGGCGGCGTCTCGTCGTACTCACAGTCACTGTCCTCGTGGTAGCTCGGCGAGTTCTCGCATTCCGGGCACTGCTTGGTGATGATCGGCGCCCAGATCCAGATGGCCGACTCACCCTCCTTGACGTGGCGGTCGAACTCCTCCTGCCACGTCCGGTAGCCAGCCACCCGGCTCGCCTCGGGACACTGTCGCTTGATGAGGAGCGTGTTCCGGTAGGAGTAGTCGTGGAAACGACTCTGGACATCGAGCCACTCTTGGAACTCTTCGCTGGCCTGCGCGTCGTCGACGCCGGCGACAAGGTCGTCGATCCACTGTTCGATGGTACTGTTCATCTCGTCTGATCGCGTGTCGGTCTGGTCGAAGGAGACCGACGAGTCTCTGGTCGTAGACATCGTGATCACCGAATCGAATTCACGGCGACTGCGTCTGTTCAGACCGCACCGCACCCTTCAGGGGCGTCCAAAAAACCGCTCTGTCGGTTAGCGGAGCTCGTGACGTTCGTCTGCAAAGCCGACCGTAACGAGGTACTCGAGGAACTCGTCGAACTGCTCGACGTCACTGGGCGTGTCGGTCGCAAGATGACGCGCCCACTCGATGGCCCACTGGAAGGCGGGATCCGTGCCGCCCTTGCCGTGTAGATACCACCAGCGAGCCGCTTTGAGAACCACTATGGGATTCGTCGGCGGCTGCTCACCGGCGAGCCCACGGGTGATGGATTCGATTTCGTCGGGGACGTCGGCGGGATCGACCTCCGCTGATTGCGTGTTTGCGATATCGACTGGGATGTCGTCGATCGAGACGTTGTCGGGACTCTGTTGTTGACTCACAGGCAGTCACCTCTGAGGACTCTTGATGGAGCCCTCGCCCTCTCCGGGGGCGCGAAAAACCAGCACGCGGATTTCTATACTAGTAATTGGTTTTCAAAGCTGTATTGGATATGGCACATGTAATCTGACGCCCTGAGGAATCCCGTCCCTCGCGCCTGCCTGTCTGGGGTGGCACACTCTTTCTCGGCAAGTGTTATGGGACCAGACTAAGACAGAGAATTTATGGCTGAATTATTGGTTTTCACGTTTCTCGCCTCTATCGTTGCCGTCTATTCTATCCTTCCTCGACACCGCCAACTCCGTGTTCGATACAATCTATGGACGAAGCCCAGATTCGCGTATATCTTGATCGCCTTCCTGGTGATTATCGGATCGTATTGGCTCTCAATCTATTTGGAGAGTCTTGAGGCGGCCAGCGTACCGGTTAGCTATGGGGTTGGTTCTGTGGAGGTCACCCCGCTGCTGGTTGAATCTCTCCAATTAGTTGCCGTACTAGGGATTGTCGGATTGTTCTTGGGGGTCTTTCTGAAGTCCTCTGTCAGGGTGAAGAACGAAGGGAAAATAGTGTCTATTCTTCGTGATCTGAATAATCAGGGCGATTATAGCACACTAGTCAATCTCCTTCAGAACCATTATCGGCCTCTTGTTCACCACCCGGAGGAACCACAGAGGCAGCCCAGTTTAGCAGAGGTTTACGCGCGAGAACTGAGAGAGGAGGTGGAAGATGAGCCTGATTCACTGAGAGAGAGGGTAATCCGGTGGTACCGGGCTCAATACTATGTTCAGCTGGTTAATTATTGGTTGATGGATACTGCTCCGGAGGCGTCGTCCTACACTGAAACCCTGTTCCTTGATCCAGAATTCAGTGCGCAGTATCCGGTGATCGACCCCGATCTTGGAGTGAAATTGATTCGTGATGATTCTCTGGAGGGCTTTCAAAGACGGAAAGCTGTTCATCGATATCTTCGCACGTTGGTAAAGACCGAGAACAGTCTCCTATATCGGGATCTGCAGAATAACACCAGCACAGACGGAATGTATCGATACAAGATCGAGGAAGATAATCGGCTCATTCACGCCTTGTTTTCGGATATGGATCGAGTTGAGGACTTAGATATATACAAGCCGGTCGGTGATGCCGTCCGGGATATAATTGTAGACCAGCGCAGGCAGGAATTCGACGAGTACAATGATCAACGGCTAACTGATACGAGAATCTCAGACGACCATATTTTTCGAGATCCGGTGTTCATCGGCATCCAGTTTTTCGACGTGCTGGTGAAAGAGGCGTTCCATCAGAAGGTTTCGTGGCATGTGTGGCTCTCTTACTATGAGACGTTCACACGAGAGATCTGCCGGAACTACGAAATAACGGAGTACAGTGACCCAGATGCTTCAGTGCCAAACGACTACTCTCGGCTCCTGAACGAGATGGTCGGGAATATGTGTGACTGGATGCGGATGATGCAGGCAGAGGTAGTCTCACGAACCAGCGATACCGAAGCTTGTGATGTGCCACTGCACGCACCTGAAGAGGCAACGACGTCCGCCGCCCGGACCTCGACAAATAAAGACAAGAGTTCAGTTTCTAGTGAAACCGCCAGTACCGAGGACGAAACGGGTGATACGGACGAATTTGAAAAGTACCTCACTATTCGGAGCTCATACACTGGGCGTGATTCTGCCAGCATCCCCAAGATGACCGGAATCATCTTGGTATCGTGCAACGAGGAGATACTGACCACCAGCGAAATCCCGGATCGGTTCAAACGAGACATTACGGAGAGAATCCTCCTGACCGGGGTCGAACTCCGAAACCATGGGGAGGGGTCGTTGCCGTGGGAATACAGTGAGCTGTTGCTCGCAAATCTTGAAGAGCGGCTCACGGGTAGACGAGCGACCCCACAGTATGCGGAGCAGTTACAAGATGTCTATGCGGACATCCGAGACGAGGTATTCATCGAAGAGGATGTCGGCGTGGATTTCGTCGACAGGTTAGACGAGCTGATTGGACATCCCTAATCACATTGGAGGCTACTCTCCGATCGCATCTATCAGCGTCAAAACGTGAATTCACGGTGGTGGCAGGTAGACACTCTGCTCGCCGGCGATCTCCTCCAGGTTGTTCCGGTGACGGTGGTTGAAGTAGCACTCGTAGCTGCAGTATCCACAGATTGCGCCGATATCGTACTCGGCGACGTACGGACCGCGGCGAGTTCGCCAGACGTTCGTCCCGCACTCGGTACAGGCGGCGTCCTCGAGATCGGCCGGACTCGGCCCCTCGTACTCGACGTTGAGCCCCTCGTCTTGCGGTGTCGTTTCGGGCCAGATTCCGTGGGTTCTCCAAAACTCACGGACGCGAGCGAGGCTGTGGCGCACCGTCTTTCGCACGGTGACGTGGTCGGCGTCGCGACCGCTGTCGTCCCAGCCGTCGGCCGTCCAGAACTCACCGAACTGCGCGCCGCGATGCAGCCCGTTCCAGTCGACGCCGACGATGTCGGCTGGTGGCTCGTCCGTGAGTGTCGGTCGGGTCAGCTGTCGAATGGCGTCGAGCTGTTTGGGCGGACTCCCACCGAGGATGTGGACGCGCCGCCCTCTCCAATCGGCAGGGTCGGAGAACTCGTGGGCCAGGCGGTCGGCGTATCCTCGTGAATACCCGAGGACGAGGGTCTCGGGAATCGCGTCGATCACCGCCCGCGACTTCGGAACGACGATGAGCTCGGCCTCGGGATAGCTCGCTTGGATCTCACGAGCAGCAGCGACGTGGGCGTTGACATCGTCGATATCGTCGACGTCCCCGATGACCCCGACCTGTGGTTCGTGCTCGAAGAAGCGGTCGACGAACCGCTCCAGATCGGGATTCCGGAAGTCGTTATCGAGCATCCCGACGGGAATGTCTAATCCGTGAAACTGCGTTTGTTGATACCCACAGTCTTCGCGAAAGCCGGGTAGATATCCGAGGTCGAAGGCATCGATCGCGAACGGAGCTCGATGAAGGAACGCTACATGGTCTGCTTGTCTAGCTTCGACAATCTTGCGAGCAGTGCTGCCGCTGGTACTACATTCGAGTGACATAAATTCGAGCTGTGGGGCGCAGCTTGCTGCCCCGCACCCTCTCAGGGGCACCAACAACAGGGTTTGAGGACTATTAACCAACAAATGGCTAAATCCAACTACTGTTGGTTAATCATTACACCCAATTATTGGCTATGACTGTGTTTAGAAAATAGTCAAGTAAGCTTTCACGCTAGATGGGATTTAGCACTGGGTGAGCTGTAGAGAGGACTATAATCGGAACTCTTACTTGAGAGTCTATTCAATTCGATTACGATGGCACAAGGGACGGAACGACTTCGACGCTATCTCGACGATGAACTTGAGGAGTGTCGCAGCGAGGACGTCGAGCGCCGACTCGACGAACTCAGCACCCTCGAAGCAGCACTCGGGACTACGCAGGTAGAGGCTGAACTCGATGTGCTCTCGGCACTCTCCAACGAGACACGATATACGATCATCCGTGTGCTCGTTGCCGCACAAGAGGAACTCTGCGTCTGTGAGCTGAATGCGGTCGTTGACGTGACCGAGAGCGGGCTCAGCCACGCGCTCTCGAAACTCGTCGATGCAGGATTGGTCGACGGCCGGAAGGACGGCCGGTGGAAGAAGTACCGTGCTACCAACCGGGCTGTTGCGCTCATTACCGTTCTTGAGGGGAGCGTGACCGATGAGTAACGCCGACGCCCACGACCACGGCCCCAACTGTGACTGTGAGAGCTGTGGCGACCCGCGGTCGATGGACTTTCTCGATAAGTACCTTACCGTCTGGATTTTCGGGGCAATGGCGATCGGCGTGGGACTTGGGTTCGTCGCCCCGTCGGTGACCCAACCGATTCAGAACTTCCATCTCGTCGAGATCGGCCTCATTGCGATGATGTATCCGCCACTGGCGAAGGCCGATTACTCGCAACTTCGGACCGTCTTCAGCAACTGGCGAGTACTCGGGTTGAGCCTCGTGCAGAACTGGCTGATCGGCCCGACGCTGATGTTCGGGCTCGCGGTCGTCTTCTTCAGCGGGCTCGTCCCAGGGCTTCCGGCGCGTCCCGAATACTTCCTCGGGCTCGTGTTCATCGGGATGGCCCGGTGTATCGCGATGGTACTCGTCTGGAACGAACTCGCAGAAGGCTCGACCGAGTACGTCACCGGGCTCGTCGCGTTCAACAGCCTCTTCCAGATCATCACCTACGGCGTCTACGTCTGGTTCTTCGCGCTCTTCCTCCCGCCACTTCTGGGGATGGAGTCACTCGTCGCTGGCATCACGACATTCGACATCACGCCGATGCAGGTGTTCGAGGCGATCGTCATCTTCCTCGGGATTCCGTTCGCGGGCGGCTTCCTGACCCGGTATGTCGGAACTCGCGCCAAGAGCGAAGCCTGGTACGATGATGAGTTCATCCCAAAGATCGACCCGCTGACACTCGTCGCGCTCCTGTTCACCGTCATCGTGATGTTCGCCACGCAGGGCGGCACCATCGTCGCCTCGCCGGGTGACGTCCTACTGATCGCCGTGCCGCTGACGATTTACTTCGTCGTGATGTTCTTCGTGAGCTTTGGGATGGGTCGCGGCATCGGCGCCGACTACTCGACGACGACGGCAATCGGGTTCACGGCGGCATCGAACAACTTCGAGCTGGCAATCGCCGTCGCCGTGGCGGTGTTCGGCGTCGGCTCCGGCGTCGCATTCGCGACCGTCGTTGGCCCGCTTATTGAAGTCCCCGTCTTGCTTGCGCTGGTCAACGTTGCACTGTACTTCCAGCGGAAGTTCGATTGGGGAGACTTCGATACTGGAAGTCTCGAGCCGGCTGCACTAAATCCGGAGACTGACGACTAACCACGACAAAACAATGTCATCCAACACTGAAACCGACGACCCGATTCGTATCGCCTTCATGTGCGTCCAGAACGCTGGCCGCTCACAGATGTCCACGGCCTTCGCAGAACGTGAACGAGAACGCCGTGACCTCGATGACCGTGTCGAAATCCTCACTGGAGGTACCCACCCGGCCGACCACGTACACGACGATGTCGTTGACGTGATGGACGAAGTGGGGTTTGACCTCTCCGACCGGACGCCACGAGAGATCACGCTGGACGAACTGCGTTCCTGCGACTACGTCGCCACGATGGGTTGCTCGACACTCGACGTCGGCGATGTCGGTGAGGACGTCGATGTCCGTGATTGGGCGCTGGAGGATCCTGATGGACAGGATCTTGATCAGGTAGGCGAAATCCGTGACGAAATCGAACAGCGGGTTATCTCGTTGTTCGATGAATTCAGCACTGTTGAGTAATTCTTCCGAAGTATTACTCTTCGTCTTCTCGCAACGCTTCTGCTTTCCACTGGAGTCGGCGCAGAATCTGCGTTCGATTTTGGTGGGCGTTCTCGTAGGCAACACACTCCCGGAGCGTCTCCATATCGGGGATCGTCGCGATCCCGGCCTTGATCAGGCGCGTGTTCGGTGCTTCCAGACGCTTTTCTGGAGGGAATTCGTCACTCTCTTCGTCGTCAGTGGTTCCCATCTCAAAGAGCCTCCATCCCTTTGGGGCTGACACAAACAACTCTCCGGACGATAATGCCCATCTCTAATAGAGATAAAACCGATACAACGGTTACCGTAATGGTCATTCCCCGCGAGTGTTTACAGGCCCGTATGGAGCGAAAGACGATCTCCGTCACCGGGATGTCCTGCAACGGGTGCGAACAGAACGTGGAGACCGCCCTGCGAAACCTCGATGGTGTGAATCGGGTCGAGGCCGACCACGACGCTAACACGGTCGACGTCGTCCTCGAGGATGGAGTCTCAGACGACGACGTGAACGCGGCAATCGAACAGGCTGGCTACGACATAAAGGCTTAATCGGCTGTCAATCGGCCGTCTCCACGCTCGCCGTCGGTGCGGTCGTCGAGGGCGAACTCGGTGTTGACACCCTCGCCGGAGAGGAGTTGACCAGCGAAGCTGTTGGCGAGGACGGCCGAGACGGACAGCACCATCGCGAGCATCGCGAACACTGGGTGAACGAGCCCCGTGGTCGCGGCGGCGACACCGAGCCCGTTGAACGCGAAGGCCGTCGCGAGGTTCTGACGGGTCTTCCGGTAGCTCTCGTTCCCGATCTCGTAGGCGTCCATCACGCCACCAAGCCGGTCGCCCATCAGGACGATGTCCGCCGATTCGATGGCGATGTCGGTCCCGGCGCCGATGGCGATCCCGATATCGGCCTGCGTGAGTGCGGGAGCGTCGTTGATGCCGTCGCCGACCATGGCTACGCGGTGGCCGGCTTCCTGTAGGCGACCGATCTCTTCGCGTTTCTCGTCGGGTAAGACGTCTGCCATAACGCGGTCGATGCCGACCTCGTCGGCGACCGCGTTGGCGGTGCGCTCGTTGTCCCCGGTGATCATCACGGGCGTGATGCCGGCGTCGCGAATCCGCCGGCTGGTCTCGGCGGCGTCTGCTTTGATTTCGTCGCCGATGCCGATCAGGCCGATGAGGTCACCATCACGAACAACTCCGGCAACGGTGAGGCCGCGGCCCTGAAGTCGCTCAATGTCGTCGCCCTCCTTCGACAGGTCGATCCCCTCGTCGCTAAGCCATCCCGGTTTCCCGATCAGCACGTCGTCGCTGGCCACGGTTGCCCGGACGCCCTTGCCGGTCACGGAGTCGAAATCATCGGGGTCAGCGTACTCGACATCTTGCTCGTCGGCGAACTCGAGGATCGCATCAGCGAGAGGATGCTCGGAGAACGCCTCTGCACTGGCCGCAGTCGTGAGTACATCCACCTCGTCGGCACCGAACGCGACGACCTCACTGACGGCGGGTTCGCCGACGGTGATGGTGCCGGTCTTGTCCAACACGATGTGGTCGACGTCGGGGAATATCTGGAAGGCGTCACCGGAGCGCATCAGGATGCCGTGGTTCGCCGCCTTCCCGCCACCCCGAATTAGGGCGAGCGGTGTCGCCATCCCGAGCGCACACGGATAGCCGAGCACGAGGACAGCCAGCGCTGCGAACGCGCCGCGCTGGACGTTGGGGTCTGCTCCCCACGCGAGCGGTGCGACCACCCAGAAGAGGAACGAGAGCGCGGCAATCGTCAAGACGCCTGGGACAAAGTACTTGAGGACGCGGTCGGCGAGCTGGATGATGCCGGGTTTCATCGCCCGCGCCTCCTCAATCTCGCGGGCCACTTGGTTCAGGAACGCGTCCTCGCCGGTTGCAGTTACCTCGATGAGCAGCGTCCCGGTCTCGTTGACGCTGCCGCCGATCACCTCGTCGCCTTCGGCCTTCTCCTCGGGGATGGACTCACCGGTGGCAACCGACTCGTCGACTGTGGATTTACCCTCGACGACCTCCCCGTCGACGGGGATGTTCTCGCCGGGCTTGACCCGGACGCGATCATCGACGTCGAGATCGTCGACAGGGACCTCTTCGACATCACCGTCATCACTGACGCGGCGTGCCGTGTCGGGCTGGAGGTCGAGAAGGCCTTGGACAGCTTGGGAAGCCCGCGTGCGGACGATGAGGCTGGTGTACTCCGAAAGGATGTGATAGGTGGTGATGAACACGGAGACGGCGAAGAAGTGGACGGTCGGGAAGCCAGGGAACACGAACAGGCCAAGCAGTCCACCAAGGAGCCCTGCGAACGCGCCCGCTTCCAGGAGGACGTGCTGGTTGAAGATCCCCCGGCGCAGGCTCTGGAACGCCTTCTGTTTGATATACCGTCCGGGGCCGAACATCGTCCCAAGCGCCAGCCCCAGAGTCACCAGATCCATCGCGAGCGATGCCGACTCGAAGCGTCCCATTACGAGAATCATCCATCCCATCAGGGCAGCGACAACGATAGATGCGCCGCCTGCGAGGAGGAGGCGACGCTTCCCGTCGGCGAGTTCGGCCTGCTGTTGTTCGTAACGCTTCGCTTTATCCGGGTCGCGGATGGTATATCCGAGGTCCCGGAGTGTGTCCTTCACTTCGACTTCGCTCAAGAGGTTGTCGTCGTACTGGACGAGTACCTCCTCGTGGGCAAGACTCACGTCGACGTCCTCAACGCCGTCGGTTCGACTGTAGGCCTTCTTGATGCTCTCGGCACAGAACGAGCAGGACATCCCCCCGACGTTGAATTGGTCGTGTGTCGTTCCCATCGTACCTGTTGGTTATCGTGCGACGCGGATAACCATTATGACGAGAGTTATAGCGGTCTCGATATCATACTACCACTGTCGTTGGAATGGCGTTACTCTTACTGTCGTTGTCCGTCTATGTCGTCACAAGAATGGCGCTCCTCGAATCTGACGTGCCGATCCGCGAAGTCGTGACGACGGACCCGGAGAAAGCGAAGGCACTGGAGAACGATGTCCGGGTGAAGATCCTCGACATGCTCGCAACCGAGGAAATGACGATCGAGGAGATCCACGACGAACTGCATCGTCGTGGCGAAGAAAAGGCGGAGACGACGGTGCGCCACCACGTGAACGTCCTGAAGGATGCGGGGATGGTCGAGATTGCCCGGCTCGAAGAAGCTGGTGGGGGGACGCGGAAGTACTACAAGTCGAACACGCGGATTTTTTCGTATGACCTACCAGAGGACGCTGAGCAGACGCTCGCTGGGGCGCAGGAAACCGCGGCAGCCGAATTAGCAGGGCTCGTTGAGACGCTCTATGGGGAGCACGGCGACGACATCGAAGCGGTGGCACGAGAAATGAAGCCGTGCGAGTACTGTGCAACACAGCATTACGAGGAGTTCGTCCTCCGTGAACTGCTAAATCGCGCGCTTATTGACCTTACTGAGAATGGGACGCTGGAGAGTGTTCGGCGTGATTCAGAAGACGCCGGCGATGAAGCCGAGTCCCATGACGATGAGGACGGTCGCTGAGAACAGCGGCAGGTACGGTGTATACCGCTCGACTGTTTCTTCGTACTCCTGATAGCCGGCGATGAGGAGCATCGTTAACCCGACAATGCCGACGATGACCGTCAGCGCATACGCAGTCATCAGCTCCAGACAGTACGTCGAACCGGCACAGAGGCCGATAATCTCGAATTCTTCTTCGTGAGCGAACCCGAGGACGAATGCGAACCAGGCGATTCCGAGGAGTCCGCGGTCGGCGTCAGGAGCCGGATCGGTCCCGTGCTCGTGGGAGTGCCCTCCGATTTTTCCAAGCCGAATTTTCACCCGTGTAAGGAGCCCATCCGGGGAGTGTTCGTGCGTGGGTGGCGTGCCGTGACTGTGGTGGCTCGACTGCTCCTCCGTATGCTCATCGTGGTCGTGTCCGTGGCTGTCCTCGTGCTGGTGAGAATGGCCGTGCGTGTACTCTCGAATCCCGAGTCCGATGAGTAAGACGCCTGCGACGATGCTGACTGGACCGCCGATGGAAACGCCGCCAAGAATCGAGATCGGCTCGTTCACTTGGGTCAGCTGAAAGTAGGATTTCGCGTAGAAGAACACGCCGACCATCGCCAGACTGCTAATGAGGTGGCCGATGCCGATCAGCGAGCTGGCGGCGAGTCCGTAGAGCCACTTATTGGATTGATCGAGTGCATAACTCGCGGCGACCGGCCATCCGTGTCCGGGCTCGATGCCGTGCACGAATCCGAGCGCAATCGCGCCGACCAACAGTGGAAACGCCTCGCCGTGGAGCATTCATATATTCCTCTATCCCTGCGCTGTATAGCGGTTGTTAAGACTGAAACGTGAATTCCGTAATAATCGAGGGGTCAAGACAGTAGGGGATCAATTGGGGAGTATGCGCACGAGCTTGAACGTGTCTGAGGACATTCTCGAGGAGTTCGACGAGACATGGCAGGCTGAGGGGTTGGACTCCCGCTCGCGGGCGATTCGTGAAGCGATGCAGGAATACATCGAGGGACATTCACAACTCGAGGAGGTTTCAGGCGAGGTCGTCGCTGTACTGGCATTCGATTACCAGCACCACGAGGTGATTCACGATCTCCATTCGGCCCAGCACCAGTTTCAGGACGTCATCGAAACGATGAGCCATACCCACCAGGGCGAGTGGTGTTTAGAGACCGTCTTCTGTCATGGCGATGCGGCGCGGGTGCGGGAACTCGTGTATCGGCTCCGTGATTTCGATGGGGTTGGTCGTGTGAAGACGATGCTCCTCCGCAGTACTGCGCCGGCCGACCCGGAGTGAGATTCACTCGATACAGCAGCTCATCGTCGATATGTCCCGTCGGAACGCCTGACAGGCCTGTTTGAACGCCTCGGAGAATGTCGGGAACGGGTGGACGGTGTCGATGATGTCGTCGACCGTGAGGCCGAACGTCACCGCAAGCGTGGCTTCCATAATTATGTCGGCGGCACGGGGGCCGACCATGTGGACGCCGACGATCTCGTCAGTCTCGTGGTGTTTGACGACTTGGACGAGGCCATCCGTGTTCTCGACGGCCTTCGCTCGCGGGACATCCGCCATCTGGACGGTTCGGCACGAGCAGGTGCCGTGCTCGTCCATATACTCGCGTTCTGTCGTCCCGACTGCGGCGACTTCCGGGCTGGTGAACACGACTGCTGGCACCGCGTCGTAGTCGATGCTGACGCCCTCGTTGCCGAACGCGTTCTTGACGGCGTGATTGCCCTCCTTGGCGGCGACGGTCTCCAGTTCGGGCTCGCCGATCACGTCGCCCGCCGCGTAGATGTCGGGATTCGTCGTCTGGAAGTACTCGTCGACACGAATCGTCCCGTCGGGGTTCGTTTCGATCCCAACCGTTTCGAGGCCGATGCCCTCGCTATTCGGCTGGACGCCGGTCGCGACGAACAGCGCGTCGCCGGTGACCGTTCGCTCGTCTCCGTCGATGGTCGTTTCGACGGCGACGCCTGACTGAATCGCTTCGGCGCCGCCGTCGGCTGCTAGCGTGCGGACGCGCTGGAAGTCGTTGCCGGTGATCACCTCGATGCCCTCCTCCTCGAATGCACGCTGCATCTCGCGACCAAGTTGGCCTTCCATGTCCGAGAGGACGCGGTCGGAGCGCTGGAGAACCGTCACGTCGATGCCGACACGGTGCAGGATCTGTCCCCACTCCAGCGCGATGTATCCCCCACCGAGCATTAGGATACTCTCGGGAAGGTCGCGCTCCTCGAGGATGGTCTCACTCGTGTAGTAGTCGACGTCGTAGAGGCCGTCGATGGGCGGCGCCCACGGTGAACTGCCGGTCGCGACGAGGGCCTTCTTCCCAGTAATGTGTGCGCCCTCGTCGGCGCCGTCGACGACCTCGATGGTAGTATCGTCGACCAGCTGGCCGTACCCCTCGTAGATGTCGATCTCGAAGTGCTCGGCGACGTCGACGTAGTTCTCCTGCCGGAACCGCTCGACGAGTTCGTCGGTGTCGTTGAGGGCGGCGGCCCAATCGACGGTCGGCTCCTCGGGGTATCGAACGGCGTCGAAGGGGTTCTCCGACGCTGCAGCTCCGCTCTCGGCGACGGCAAGGAGATGCTTACTCGGAACACAGCCGACGTTCACGCACGTCCCGCCGATGGGCAAGCCGGTATTCACCATCGCTGTCGAGAGATCGCGTCGACTCGCTTCGGTGATTGCGGCGAAGGCTGCGGCGCCGCCACCGAGAATCACGAGATCGTAGTCGGCTGTCTGAGTCATCTGTGCCTATACTTTACGACGGGAAGTTCTTGTACTCCAGAGTCCGAAGCTATGGAGTAGGTTGGAGGCCACGAAGCTATGGCAGACACTACGTCATCGGCGCCCGCGTGCGATGTCGAGGGGACGTGCTACTGTCCGCTCACGGGTGTCATCGACACGTTGAGCCGGAAATACGCGATGCAACTCGTCAGCATCATCGGCGCACACGATTCGCTGCGGTTCGCGGAGATTGAGGAGCACCTCCCGACGGCGAGTACCTCGACAATCTCGAAACGACTCGACGAGTTCGAGGAGGCAGGACTCGTCTCACGGACGCAGTACAACGAAATTCCACCACGCGTCGAATACGCGCTAACTGACGAGGGTGATGAGATTCGTTCGAGATTAGAACCGCTTCTTGAGTGGGCGACGGCGAACTCCTGACGTACGGACTTTAGTGAATTTCATCCCACATCAAGTGGTGAGCAATTCAGATCGGAGTGCTGACCCAATGACTATCCTGTCTTCGTGTGCTACTATGTCGTATGATAAACGAGGGAGCGTCTGCACCGTCATTTACTCTTCCGGGTCTCCGTGACGGAGAACAAACCGGGTACTGCTTGGATGAGTCAACAGCCAATGATCGGGCTGCGTTGCTGGTATTTTACCCGTTTGATTTCAGTCCTATTTGTACAAACGAACTGTGTGCGATTCGCGATGCAGAGTGGTTTCAGCTAACGCCCGCTCTCGATGTCTGGGCAATTTCTGGTGACAGCGTCTACGCCCATCGAGCATTCGCCGAGGAATACGGCCTCAATTTCCCGTTACTTAGTGATAGTTCCGGGCGGGTTGCCGAGTCATATGACATCTGTTATGATGAATGGGAGAACCACGAGCGCGTCCCGCAGCGTGCCGTGTTTCTCATTGATTCCGAGCAAACGATTCGATACGCCTGGGCGACAGAAGATGCACTCGAGAAGCCGGATTTCTTCCCGGTTAAAGACGCTCTTGATACGCTTGAAGCGGAACGTGATGAATTCGGTCCTGAGGATGTCGAATTAGTAGTCGAATATAACGAGGAACCGGAATCTCTAACGTAGACTGCTATTTTAGGATTGTATCAGTGAACGCCGCTCCGACAATCAGCTCATGGCATCTTGGAACCGCTCACGAAGCGCGTCCTCGCGCTCCTCGAACTGGTTGACCTTCTCTTGCAGATCGTCGCTGATGCGCTCGATGCTCGCGAGCGCGCGCTCGCCGGCGAGCGACGCCTGCGACCCGTCATCGCCGTCTGTCTCCAGCTCCTCCTCGTAAGCGCGTTCGACGCGCTCGATGGTGCCCTCCGGGTTGAACAGGATGTCGTTGGCCGTGCGAACGTAGCCGTCCAGCGACGCACCCTCCTTGCCTTGGAAGAAGTGGGTGAGCGCGTACGTGGCGCCGGAATGCAGCGTCCACATATCGATCTCGACGGGGGAGGTCGCGTTGGCCTCCGCATCACTCGCAGCGCGCTCGGCCAGGTAGTCCGGGAAGCCCAGAAGACTGTAAAACTCCGTGACGGTGAACGGGAGCTCCGAGAAGTCGAGGTCGATGTCCTGGGCGTCCCGGATGAACTCGAATAGGTCGTCGGCGACGAGTTCGACCTGTGCGAGAAGCTCCTCCCACCAGGTGCGGAAGTTCCGCACGTCGCCGACGTGTTTGATGACCTCCTTGTCGGTGAGCGAACGCATCGTATTTGAACAGTACCCGTCCTGGGCGAACCCCTCGACGTAGACGGCGTGCTCACCGAAGAAGTCGTAGCCCGACGTGACGCCCATCGTGATCGGGTCCGACCGGCCGGGAAGGCGCACTTCGAGGCCGTCGAACATGATGTCCATATGGACCTCGCCGCCGCCCCGGTAGCGACGAATCTCGCCGAACATCACGTCACCCAGCGGCGTTCGGTCGATAGTCTCCTCCCGAAGGACCTCCTCCAGAGGGCCGTAGACGTCGACCGGGTTGATGATCGAGTACGAGTCGGTCGGAATATGGAACAAAGAATCCGTTTCGGCGTCCTCCTCACGGGCCTGCTCTCGAGCGCGACTCGGCTCGACGAGCGCGTTGAACCGCTCCGTCTCGACCCACTCGTCGGTGTACGGATTCTGGTACGCCACGGTCGTCTCGACGGCCTGCGGGAGGTCGCGGATCGCCTCAGCGAAGCTCACGGTGTCTTTGCCGCCGTGACGCTGACGATACCACTCGGGTAGTTCGGTGTCGGTACGTCCATCGACGCCTGCGAAGATGGTTCTCGACTCTGGGTCTTTCATCGTAGTCACCTCGACGCAGGAACGCTCATCGACGGCTGCCTGCATCGTCTCGCGCCCTGCGCCCCTCTGCCGGGCGCAACAACAACACCACGTTAACCAACACTAACCTAGGAAGCGGCTGTCTGTTGGTTAATCGAACCACCGTCGGGAAACTGTCGCACTGTCGTTACTCGGTGCTGGAGCGGCGTAGCCGAACCTGCTCCGGGTTCGGAACCCAGGGATGGTCCTCCCAGCAGTGAAGGGCGTGAGCATGGGGCGACTCGAACTCGGCTCCGCAGGATCCACACTCGTAGACATCGTCGGACCAGGGCTCACTGACGTACATCGCTGTCACCGTCGTCCCAACCGGCTCGGGAGCTCCGCTTCGCTGAACGTACCGGTAGCCGCGAACCGTCCGTTGACGGATCGCTGTCCGGGCAATCTCGGCGGGTTTGCCGTCGGGGAGATACACCCAGCGAACGAAGTCGTCGACCGACTCCTTGGCCGAGGGCTGGAGGATGAACCACCGCTCGTGGGCATCCCGGAACAGGTAGCGTTCAGTTCCCCTGTTTTGGAGGTACACCGGGTCACCTTGGCCGGGGATGAGTCGCAGCCCCTGGGCCGGTGATATCGGGTCCAACAGTCGCTCGACTACAGATGGATCGCGCTCCGGCTGGTTGTCCGAGTCTTCCTCTGCTGCAAACTCATCGAGACGAGCATTCGTAGTCACGGAGCCCACCGTCCGAGTGAGGACTGTTCCCGCTCAGACTCATCAGGAACTTCACAGAGGAACCGCCACTTCGGCCGCTCTCGGATTTGCTTGTCGGGCCGGTTACCTGCCTGTCCGGGTTCCGTTTTCCCGGCGCAGTGCCAGCCCTTGTCTCTGAGCGCTTTAATCATCGAGCCGTCGAAGTCAGCTCGCACGAACGTCAGCAGAAGGCGAACGCCTCGCCGCCGACCGTGCCGACGCACGAATCGTTCCATCGACCGGGCGAGGGCGGCGGAGGCGAGATTCGGGAAGTCGACGCCGATGCAGATCCGTGCTGCCTCGACGATCTCGTCACCCTCGTATCGCGTGCCGTCGTAGTCCAGCGAGCGAATCAGTGGATAGCGCCACGTAATCGCACCCAGTAGCTGGTCCTGGTAACAGAGCCCGTGATGAACGAGGTTCGTCCGCGGGACACTGTCCATATAGGAATGATGGGCTTCGTAGATCGCGCCGGCGACGTGCCGTGGGATCGATTCGATATGGACGCGCTCTGCGAACCGCAGGCCGAGCGGCGCCGTGACCGGCTGGCCGTCGCGATGAATGGGACACGAGCACCCCTCGGGAGTGCGCGTGTACTGGAACCCGGTACTCCGCCGCTGGCCGGGAGAACGTGTCTGAGTCACGAGTCGGTGCCGTCAGTCTGCTCTTGCCAGTCGTTGTACCGCTCCAGTTCGCGACCGATTTTCTCGAGCGCCTCGACCCCGCGTTCGAGCAGCTGGTGGGTGGCTCGTGACAGCCGAATTGTCTCCATCAGCACTCCCCCTCCGGTGGCTCGATGAGGTTGTTGCTCTCGTCGACCAGGGCCCGGATGGCCTGCTCGACATCGGCATCGTCCGAAACCGTCCGGCTCGCCAGGGGTGCCGGATAGGCGCGATCGCCCTGATTACAGAGGACGGCCAGCCAGCCGTCGGTTCCCTCCCCAAGCACGATGTAGTGGTCGCGATCAGCCCGCTGGAAGACTCGCCGGTCAGGGCGAGTGACCGTTCGCCAGTTCTCGGGGAGTGTCGGTGACGGCCCCCCGCCGTCGGGAAGGGCGACGACGTCGTCGGCGATCGTCGCCATCGCCGCGTCGATTTCTTCGCCGGTGAGGTGCCAGCACGCCGCCGGGCCGTCACACTCGAGCTGGCTGATCACGCAATTCCGGAACCCAATGTAGTGTTCTCTCGCGATCTGGGCGTCGTTGTAGTAGTCGAGGAGGAGCCCACAGGCGAGCTGTGCGGGCCCGCTTCCAGCGTATCCCCACTCGAAGCCTGTCGGGCTGTGGTTGACCAGATCGAGACTTCGATCGGGAGTGAGACGCTGGTGTTCGGAGAGATTCAGAACGACGGCCTGGCCGTCGATGCGAAAGCCGACGTATTCGACGGAGTCGTCGCGACGGTTAGCGAGCGCTTCTGTCTGGACTACGTTCGACGTGGTGCGTCGGGCGTTCCCGTTCATCGGTACGTTGCGGGAGTGGTGACCCCCGCACCCCTCTCGGGGGTTCTACAAACAGAGCCGGAAACGCCCTCACCGTCCCTACTGGCTAGCTGCGGGGAACTCGAACCCGCCGGTGTCGGTCTGTGACTCCTCCGAGTCGGTAGTTTCTGATTGGACTGCCTGGCGGGCGTCTTCCAGTTCCTCGCGGCGGTCGTCGACGCTCTGGTGGATGCTAATGTCGTGCTGCTCGCAGAGCGCTCGCTCGACCGCGAAGGTCATCTCGTCGAAATCGACTGCCGTGATGTCGACGTCCTCCGGTGAGGGCGTCTCATCAGCCACGTCGATGTCTCGCGACCAGGTATCGGCCGAAATGTCGCTGGTCGGGAGCCGCCACTCGTCACCCTCGAGCTCTTCACGCAGGTACTGCGCGAACTCCTTGTAGTGGTCGAGTGCGATCTTCTTCGTCGCTGAATCGGCCAGCAGCGCGATCGCGAGTTGATCGATGCAGGCCTCGTCGGCCTCCGGTCCCCAGTCGAATCCACCAGGAGCGCGGCGCAAGACGTGGAGGTGCTTGTCCAGTACGTCGCCATCGGGCGTGTACACCAGCTGTCCACCCATACAGCGTTCACCGCGGTACGCTCGTCCGCCGGTCATCGGAACCCACCCTCCCAGTGACCCATACCTCGTGGTCGTTCTGGGGGCTGGCGGGGGAAGGAATCCGACGGCCGACGGGCGGTATCTGGACCAGGTCCGGCTCCCTGATTGCTCCCACTCGCGGCCTCGGTTGGTCGGGGCCCGACGTACATCGGTTTTCGCGCTTGACTTCGCTCCGTGACGACCTCCCGATGGAGCATCGTACAGAGCTCCATGACGCTCTTGGCGAGGTCGAACGCCGCTGCTCGCGACCGGAGGTCGTGCTGACTGAAGAGGATCGTCCCATCGGCTCGATCGATCCGGACCAGCCAGTCCGAGGGTTGCTGGACGTGGCAAAGGACGGATTTCGAGAACTCGTAGGCGAACACGAAATGGTCGTCATCTGTTCGGCGTTGCAACCACCAGTTGTCGGGGGCGCTCTCGCTGTTGCTCTCAGAACTCATCGGTAATCCGGGACGAATGTGTCGTCCCGCACCCCTTGCGGGACGAACAACAACACCAGCGCTCACGTCGTCGCGACTTCGTCGCCACCGTCGGCAACGTATATAGTCATAGCAAGATACTGTCCAATTACATTCGGATGGCTGTACTGGACGACCTCTCGGGATTCGAGTTCGAGGACTTGATGGAGGACGTCTTCCGGAACCTCGGCTACGAAAACGTCCGCCAGGCCGAGCGGACGGCCGACGAGGGGCGCGACGTCATCATGGAGGAGATCGTCGACGGCACGCGACGGGCGATCATCGTCGAGTGCAAGCACACCGGGACGGTCGGCCGGCCGGTCGTCCAGAAGCTGCACTCGGCCATCGCGACGTTCGACTTCGACGGCCCGAAGCGAGGGATGGTCGCCACCACAGGTCGATTTACGAACCCTGCCGAGGAGTACGCTGACCGGCTCCAGCGGAACGACGATCCCTATCCCATCGAGCTGATCGACGGCGAGGACCTTCGGGAGATCGCCGACGAAATCGGTCTCGATCTCTACAACGGGCGCATCGAGATCCTCTGTGACGAGACGCTCCGACCGTACGATCCGGCGGCGGATGTCGACGCACCTGTCCAGGAGGCGTTCCGCGACATTGAGAACATCGAGGCCGCGGATCTGCCGGTGCCGCACTCGCAAGTGACGTTCCGACCAGTGGTTGCGATCACCGCCGACACGAACTCTGTCTTCGAGACCTCAGTCGGTGTCATCCACCGGATCAACGACCGCACACAGTTCGTTGTCCACGCTGAGCGCGGCCATCCGAAGGTGGCCGACGACGAAGTCGCGACGCTGGTCACCGAGAACTTCCACGCGACGGTCCCCCTCGATACCGGGCAGTTTACCGAGGTATTCGACGACGTCGACGAACGACGGTTCGGCCAGACCCAAACGGAGTACAAGGAGTGGGCTGTTGACCGCCTCCAGGATTACCACACGACGACGGTGACCTACACCGGCGACAATAACGTCACGTACAACAAGACCTGTGAGCCGAATCTCTCGGACATCTCAGTGCAATCGATTGAGCCGGTGTATCTACCTGAGGTTCGGCAGACGACAGAGATACTGGAGTACTCGTATCCGTACGAATACTATGCTGCTGGCCCCTCACGGGTCACTCTGGAGGACGGGATTCATCGCTGCGTCCACTGCGAAACGAGCGGCGTCGACGAGACGTACACCTACTGTCCGAACTGCGGGGCGATCGCCTGCGACACCCACATCAAGACCGAACGGCTCGAAGGGGAGCCGGTCTGTACCGGCTGTGCGGTGACCGAACGGTTCGCGCTGAAGAGGAAGTACTTCTACGACGAGGAGAACCTCGACGCGTTCCGCAAGGAGTACGCCGAGATGCCCCTCCACGAGAAGGCGATGGAGAACAAGCTGCTTGCTGGAGGGAGCGTGGTTGCGACGCTGCTGCTCGTCGTCGGACTACTCGTGATCGGCGGCATCATCTAACCCATCGCAATTTTCCGCCAGACTGCGTGGTTGGTGTTACGCGACTCCGTACTGGTCTTTGAGTGCCATATATTCGTTCTTTTTTGGGAGGATGACTGGCAGATCATCTGTTCTGTCGAAGTCGCCCTGAAGTGGCCGATACAACGCTTTCACAGTGGGTTCCAGGTCGTACCACTGTGCGGTCTCGACGAGTGTCTCCTGATCGATATCCTCCGCCTCGATCAGCAGCATCGAATAGCTGACCCGCCTAGATCCGCTATCCAGAAGGAGCGTATGGCATACGACTTCAGCAGGCGTTAGGTCTTCGTCCGGAGCATACCAGAACGGAGGCTCGCCGGCGAGGAAAAACTGTAGACCATACGCTGTAAACCGACCCAGTCCGGTCATCTCCCAGTCCGGAGCTGCTTGGAGTGCGTCCGTATCCTCGTCGGTCTGCAGGCGAACGAGTGCTCGCTTCGGATCGCACCACGCGATCGTGGCACTGGGAGCGATTTCCCGGACTCGGGCTCGATGTTCGTGCTCTACAGTAGCCCGGGCGAACGCCAACAGCGGCGAGACTTCGTCATGAAGGGCGTACTTCGAATCAGATCTGGAGAGTAGTGCTCGGTGCTTGAGCGGTGATAACGCGCTGTGGACACCTTGTCGAGTGATTCCGAGCCGGTCTGCGATATCAGCGATGTGTCGTGGTCTATCGAGATACCAACACACGCGGAGTGTGGCTGGGGAGAGCAGTTCCGTCCAGTCTACGTGGCTGAACTCCGACTGCAGCGTTCGATACGCTTCGGTAACTGGATGTTCCGCGATGCGGACACGACGCTGATTGCTGGACCCACGGGTTTCTGTGAGCAATCCCGCTGCGAGCAATTCGTTGAGTACGTCGTACAGATGGTCTCGTGAATATCCGGTTTCGGCCGCGAGTTCCGCCGGTGTTGCTTCACGGCCGGTACTCAGCGCGTCAAGCACGGCGAGTCCGGCCTTCGAAATCATCTGGGTCTTTCTAAACCCTAACTGTATAAATACGATTTGGGATTTTACTTGACGACTGCTTCGTCCCGGACCAGTTCTGCGAGCGCGTCCTCGAGCGACCCGTGGAACTGCCAGCTCGCCTGCTCGAAGGCCTCGTCGGTCGGGCCGTCCCAGCGGGGGAACGCGGAGTGACCGCTCACTTTGACTGTCCACTCGGTCGGCTCGTCGAACGGGTTCTCCGTCGGGAGTTCGACGACGTAGAGGTACTCCTCGTCGCCGTGGATGCCGTCGGCCGGATTCTCGACGCCGTGGCCCAGCAGGAACAGCGGCTGGTCCAGGTGCTCCATATTGGACGGCTCGAGGAGATCCGCTGGCTGAGCCGCGTCGATCGTTCGCTCTGGGTCGCCATCCAGGTAGAGGTCGACCGTCGAGAGCTTGTCGAGGAACACGAAGGTCGCCGCCGTGTAGCCCGGGCCACGCTCTGCGCGGGTCGCATCGAGCAGCTCTTTCAGTTGTGCGAGATCCCGGAGGACGCTCCCGGGATACCCGTCCGAATGCCGGTACACCTGCGCGACGCGGTCGGCGCTGCCATCTGTCTCACCGGTCTGTTCGACTCGTTGGACGAATCGGAGTTGGCTCCGTGTCGACATCGGTACTCGCCGGCGCGTGTGCGCCGGCACCCATCGCCGGCGCTGAAACAACACCACACAGTCGTAGCGGGATTGCAATCCGCTACGCGAGATGTGACACCTCGTCTGGTTCCTCCACGTCGTCGAATTCACCACGCTCGACCGGCTCCCAATCCTCCCCAGGTGCTGGACTCCACCAGTCGATCTCATAGGCACCCGGTGCACCGAGGATTTTTGCCCGTGCCGAGCCGTCAGGCAGGTCGCGGCGGAGCTTCTCGTCGACGTGAAGGTTCCACGTTGAGTCGGTGTCGAAGCACGCGAGCACAGCCTCCTCGTAGCCACGGTCTTCTCGAGACTCTTGGAGGACGACCTGCGTGTTACAGTTCTTGCAGAACACTCCCTCGAAGGGAATGTGGGTGAACACTTCCTGCCCGCAGACGGGACACCAGAGGAACTCGAACAGTGCCTCGCTGTGTCGGTCGAGTACTTCGAGACTCATTGTTGGACCGACCCGGTTCGACCGGGTCACTCTCTCCGCCCCGGCCGAAAAACACCCTGCGTGTGTACGTCCTCAGCGTTCAGGGCCGTAGACGATGCGCGAGGGGGCTTCGTACCCACAGTCCGGACAGTCGTACCAGCGCTGTACCGTCGCTCCATCAGCTGTCTTCTCACCGACGAGGACGTCGTCGTTTGGACACTCCGGACAGTTCAGTTCGGGCGCTGGCCGCTCCCGAAGCGCATCCCGGAACGTTGTCGCCTCCTTCGTCTCGAAGCCTCGCGACCAGATCGGGTAGCCGTCGACGAGGATCGCTCCGCGCCACTTGTACCGGTATGAATCCGGCGCCCGGTGTAGAACAGCTCGCGCTCCAGTCTCGGTGTTTCGATACGCGAGTGTTGGTGAGCGACTCTCTCGTGACCAGTTGGTGATTCGTGGCATCGTTGGTCAGAAATGAACGTCTGCGGGGACGATCCAGAGCGTCTGGCTGTCCTCGTCTTCCTCGAGGACTCGGTCGAGCTGGCCTCGATGCCGAATCCCCTGGGCGTGCTGGTCGTACATCGGGATTGAGGGCCCTTCGTACGCGCCGACCTGGTGGAACGCGTGGCGGGCGAGGTCCTCGTCGCGCATGATCGCCTCGTCGCTGAGCTCGTCGAGCGCCTCCTTCACGCGGTCGAGATTCCGCTGAAACTCCTCTTTCGTGGCCTTCCAAGCCCGGTCGAGCAGTTCACCGCCCTCCTCTGAGTTGATGGGGGCCGCCGTCGGCAGGTCACCCCAGCGGGCCTTCCCGGCGACCGTCGTGTCGTCTTCATCGAACGTGACGTAGTAATCAAACACGGCGCAGCCGTGGGGATTCGCGCCGACGAGACGGTCGAAGACTGCTTTCCCCTCGACCAGGGCGTCGTGCTGTGTCGGTGCTTCCACCAGCGCGTAGATGACCATATGCATCTGGTTCACCTCGGAGTGCCGACTCACCGGGCGCCGCTCGGCGCTGTCTGCTCGGTGCGCCGGCACCCATCGCCGGCGCTCGAAAAACCTCGCTTCGGGAGACCGCGTTCAGGAATCGGCAGTCTGCTCGACGGTGATCGTCAGGTCGCCCGACTCGTAGTCGGCCTCGAAGTCGGTGCTGAACGCGTCGGAGTCGTAGGCGGCGTGGTAGGCACGGTGCAGTTCGAGCGACCCGGTCGCCTTGAAGTGGAAGAACGCGGCCGCCGTGTAGGGTTGGCTCTGGGTTTCGATCTGCGTCTCGACAGAGGCCGGGAGCGCGATTTGTGGTGTGTCCGTATCGATACTCGTAGCGAACGCCTTCGCTTCCTCGACGGTCGCCTGCGAATGTGCGGGTGTCTCGCCGGTGAGCACGTTTACCGGCGTCTCGGTATCGTCAGTGAACAGGACATCGTGGAAGGTGCGCGTCCCGAGGACTGCGTCGGGACTTAACTCGCAATCGTGGAGTGGATCGTCGTCTGGATTCTCGGGCATCAAATCAGAGCCTGCGGTGGGGCTCAGTCTCTACTGCCCCAGACAAACTGCAAATTGTCTCGATAGAGCGCAGGAAAGTCGCGAAAGAGGAGCGTCCTGCCCGCACTTCCCGCCGCAGAGTCAGGTGTCGGAGAACCGATCGGGCTCGATTCGCGACAACCGCATCGCGTTCCCGGTGACACCGAGGCTCATCCCCATATCACCGACAACGACCGCCAACGCAACGCTGACCAGCCCCAGTGGCACGCCCAGCGCGAGCAGGAACTTCACGCCGAGACTCGCCCAGATGTTCTGCCGGATCACCCCGTTGGCCGTATGCGACAGGTCGTACAGGTACGGGAGTTTCCCGACGTCGTCGCCCATCAACGCAATATCGGCCGTCTCGAGAGCGGTGTCGGTGCCGGCCGCGCCCATCGCGATGCCGACCTCCGCGGTGGCGAGCGCGGGCGCGTCGTTGATGCCGTCACCGACCATCGCGACATCACCGTACTCTGCCTGTAACTCCTCGACAGCGTCGACCTTCTCGTCGGGCAGGAGTTCTGCGCGATACTCGTCGACCCCGACCTGCTCGGCGATTGCGCGGGCGGTGCCCTCGTTGTCGCCGGTGAGCATCACCACGCGCTCGACGCCCAGCTCGTGCAGGCGTTCGACGGCCCGCTTCGAGGCCGGGCGAACCTCGTCGGCGATGGCGATCGCACCCAGCAGTTTCGACTCCGTCCCGACGATAACGACAGTCTTGCCCTCCCGCTCCAGCGCGGAGAGGGCATCCTCGGCGAACGCCCCGTTCTCGCCCTCGGTCGCCTCTTCCGTCATAACGCCGCCGTCCGTCTCGCGGCGTGCCCGAGCGAGGTCGAAGCCCAGTTCCTCGAAGAGCGCGGGCTTGCCCGCATAGTACGTCTCGCCGCCGATCTCGCCGCGGATGCCCTTCCCAGTGAGGCTCTCGAAACCCGTCGGGTCGGGCAGGTTGCCCACGCCCGCCTCCTCAGCACGGGCGAGAATCGCCGTAGCAATGGGATGCTCACTGCGCTGCTCCAGCCCAGCGGCGCGACGGAGCAGATCGTCCTCCGTAGTGTCACCCACCGGAACGACGTCGGTGACGGCGAGTTCGCCCTTGGTGAGCGTCCCGGTCTTGTCGACGGCGACGGCGTCGACCTCGCCCATCGCTTCCAGGTAATTTCCGCCCTTGATCAGGACGCCGTTCTTCGCGGCGCTCGTGATGCCCGACACCACCGAGACGGGTGTGGAGATGACGAACGCACACGGGCAGGCGATCACCAGCAGCGTGAGCCCACGGATGAACCACGTCTGCCAGTCGCCCGCGAAGGTGAACCCGTAACCGGCTAGGTCCACCGCCACCGGATCAGCGATAACCAGCGGCGGGATAGCGGCGGTCAGGATTGCCAGCACGACGACGAGGGGTGTGTAGTAGCCGGAGAAGCTGTCGACGAACTGCTCAGACTCGGTCTTCTTCGCCTGTGCGCCCTGTACCATTTCGATAATACGCGAGAGCGTCGAATCGCCAGCGGTCGAGGTGACCTCTACCTCGAGGTACCCCTCTTCGTTGATCGCGCCGGCGTACACCTCGTCGCCGGTGGTCTTGTCGACGGGGACGCTCTCGCCCGTGATCGGCGACTGGTCGACTGCACTCTCGCCTTCGATGACCGTCCCGTCGAGCGGAATCTTGTCGCCAGGGCGGACGACGACGGTCTCGCCAACGTCGACCTCCTCGACGGAAACGGTCACTTCCTCACCATCGCGACGGACGGTCGCCTCGTCGGGCGAGAGTTCCATCAGCTCGCGCAGAGAATCCCGTGCCCTGTCCATCGCATAGTCCTCGAGCAGTTCGGCGATGCTGAACAGGACGGCCAGCGTCGCGGCCTCGACGAAGTAGCCGATGCCGGTTGCGGCGATGATCGCTGTCCCCATCAGGAGGTCGATGTCGAGGCTTCGGTTCTTCGCGGAGTAGTACCCGCTGCGGACGACCGGGATGCCACTGGCCGCGACGGCACCGAGGAACAGGACATCTGCGATGTGTAGCGGGTAGTCGAGGATGCTCGCTATCGCGACGTTCTGGCCGGTGAGAAGGAACTCGAAGACTAGACCAAGGATGACGAACGCTGCGCCGAGCCACGTCTTCTTCGCGCGAGAACTCGTCCAGACCTCCGAAGGTGGCGCGATATCGACGCCGTCGGCAGACTCGTCGGTTTCGTCGTCTGCTCCGCCGATCACGTCATAGCCGGCGGCTTCGATCGCCGCGACGACGTCGGCTTTGGTAGTCCGGTCCGGATCGTACTTGATGGTAGCTGTCCCGGTGGTCGGCTGGAGCGTGGCCTCAACGACGCCGTCGACGCGCTGGAGGCTCTTGTCGACTTTTTGCGCACACGACGGACAGTCCATCTCGGGGACCGTGAGACGGGCAGTCAACTCCCGCTGCCCGCCGCCGTTCGGTGGTCCCGCTGTATCCACATCGGAATTCTCTGTCATCACCTCACGGTAGGAGCGGGAGTTCGATATGTCTTTGTTGGAATATTCCAACCGCGGTGTCAGTGCGATGCCAGCCGTTCTTCCGCTACCCGCTCGCCGGCGACGTGTTGCTTCGCCAAATGTTCTTCCGCCCGACGGAGCCGGTAGGTAAGTGTTGACCGAGGCACGTCGAGATGCTCGGCCAACTCGCCGACATCGACCTCGCGGGGCGACTCGTAGTAGCCGTGTTCGACGGCGGCTTGGAGGGCGGCTTCCTGCGCCGGGGGTAATCCGCTCGGTGTTTCGTCGCTTCCTCCAGCTGCTGTCGTCGTGTCCGCGGTGCGGAGCATCTCCATCTGAGCGCATTCTTCGACGGCAACCTCGAGGGAGTCGAAGAATGCCGCCACGTCGCCGTCGCCCGAGTGGATGAGTCGCCACGTGTAGTGGCGGCCCTCATGACGGGTCTCGAACAGCACGCCGTCCCCGAGATGGTCGCGGGCGATGTGGGGAACCGAGGCGCAGGTGGGGGTTCGCTCCCAGTCGGAGTAGAGGACGAGCGTGTCGTCCGTGCGGTCAAGGACGCGGGTGGTCTGGGTGGCGCCGCAGTCCTCGGTGGCGAGACAGTCGGCGTAGTAGTCGCTGTTTCGAAACGCGTCCTCGATGGCGTCGAGTGCGTCCGGAGTGCCGGTGGCATGGTCGACTCGCCAAAGTTGGTCGGCAGTCGCGTGCAACGAAAGCGAGCGGACACGGGCGTCGGGGTAGTCGGCAAGGGCATCCGCCACCCTATTGCACCCCGGCTCGTATTCGAGGGCGAAGACGAGTTCGCGCATACCCCGTCTACGGCCTCCTCCGACATAACCAATGGCACGGGACTACGTCTACTGGTGAGCATCAGATCACGTCGTTCGGGTCGTGGACCTCCTGCATTCGCTGCGCTTCGGCCGCGTATTGGTCCTGGAGATCGGGGTCATCAACCGTGCCGAGATTGCCGGGCCCCGCATCGACTGCCGCTGTCGTATCTCGAATATCGGTGAAGGACGTGAGTGCCCGCTCTTTCCGATAATACTGTTTGCCGTCGGGTGTCGCGTAGGTGAGGATGATTAGGTTCTGTTCATCATCGGAGTAGGTACGTTCGACGAGCCATACTCGCACCTCGTCATCAGCCCGATCTGACATATCCAGACGTTCGTGGGGACTCAGAAAGGGATTGGCGTTATAATCGGTCGACTGACGCAGTTTTCGACGGTGATTCACCACCAGGGATGCGCAGTTCCTGGCGCTCGCCGACCCACTCGCCGAGTTTCTGTGTGAGGTACTGGCGAGCCGTCGACGGCGTGAACACCCCCTTGTCGACCATATCGCCGACGACGTCCTTCAGCGCCCGGAACTGCCCCTTCAGATGGCCGTCGCCGACCGGCTCGCCGTCGTGCCACCGAACGGTCGCGAGCGCCCCGTTCCCGACCGTCTCACCGTTGTCGATTGTCTCTGAATCGTACTGCAGGCCGAACCACAGCGTCCGGTAGGCGGTCACCTCGAAGGTCGGTGACACCACGTAGAACGCCTCGTGGTGGAGGTAGTCGAGATGGTCAGCGATGATCTCGTCGAGGGTGAGCCCGGTGGCGCGGGGCTTCGGCTCGACGACCGTCGACGGTCGATCCTCGTCAGCGAGGTAGCCGTCGACCGCATCTGCCTCGAGGCCATCGGCCAGTTCAGCCAGCAGCTGTTTCGCCCACTTGGAGTTGGTGTCGTCGCCACCGAACGGCGACTCAGCCGAAATTCGGTGCTTGAGCTTGAGGTTCGCTGCGCCCCAATGGCTGTAGTGGAGCGTGTACTGTCCGTCTGTGCGTTCGTACGCAACGAGTGCGCGGTGGCCCATCGAGCAATCACCTCACGGGGCGACCGCTACTGGATCGCCCCGCACCCCTCTCGGGGGACGAACAACGCTACTCCTCGATTGGTTCGGGGGAACTGAGATCCGCGTAGAGGACTTCGCCGTCGCGAACGACGTACCGCTTCGCCAGCACTGGGAAGCGACACTTCGTGAACCCCGCTGTCTGGATGTCGAGTTCCTCGTCAGCTTCGAGGTGGTCGGCAAGTTCTCGCAAGAATTCGTGGGTCACGATGCCGCCCTCGTAGTCCGGGAGGCCGTTCTCCCGCGCCTCGTACACTTCGAAGTCATCGTACCCCCAGATGGTGAGTTCGCCCTTGTCGGTGACCTCCCAGTCGAGCGTCCCGAAGCAGTAGCTCTCACAGAGTTCGCGGACAGCCTGTGGATCCGATACGATCGCGCCGGTTGACGTCGTCGCAGCTTGTAGTGTCGCCATGTCTGGACTCGCGGGAAGCCCCGCACCCCTCTTGGGGGGCGATAAACCGACACTGGAAGTGCCCCTGGCGTCGACGGCGATGACGATCAGTCGTCTGTTGGGGCGTCTGGTCCGCTCCCGTCCTCTGGTCCCGTGAGTAGGCTCACTTCTTCCAGGAGGTCTCTTGCAGTCTCGACTCGCTCTCGATCCGCGTCGTCCAACCGCTCGACGTCGAGGCGGCTGAGATTGCTGAGTACACGATGCATCCAGTAGCCCTGTTCGACTTGCTGATTCATCGGTAGCGCCTCACCACTCGCCGGCGCGGATAGACACTCCACGTGACTGTCGTCGTCGCATCAGGTCGCCACCAGTGCTCGTCGCGACGCGTTGCCGCCAGGAGGTCACTCTCACACCCGTCGTCCAACATTGTGTCCGGGCTGTGGGATGCCTCGCCGGTCGGCCGTAGTTCCTCAACGTCAGAATATCGGTCGTACATCGGTTGGCCATACCTTCTGTCGGTATCGCATTTCAACGTCCGGACGCCTTCGCCCGCAAGGCATTCTTGATTATGCGAGACAGTACAAACATATATGGGAGTAGGGCGCGAACACTGTCCCAAGAGGTGCCAACCATGACCGAATCCTCGCGAGATGGGGTCCAATCGTGGACTGAGTCGATGAGCGCCCGCGACCGCATTCGGGCGGTCGCCGAGTCACTTCGCGAACCCCGCTCAGTTAACTGGATCAGCGAGCAGGCCGACGCCGCCTGGAGCACGACCAACGAGGAACTTCAGGACCTCGTCGACCAGGGCCAGTTGCGTCGCGTCGAGGCCGGCGAGACGACGCGCTACCAACCGGACTACACGCGACTGCTCTTCGAGGAGATCCGCACGCTCATCGAGGAAAATACCCGCGAGGAGCTGCGGAGTGAATTGGCCGCGATTACCGAGGAGATCGAGGAGTGGCAGGCGACCTACGACGTCGAGACGTGGGAAGAGCTTGAACAGTCGCTCGCCGACGGCGACCTCACAAGTGCGGAGCTCCGGGACCGCCGCGACGTCATCGCGTTCTGGCGTGAGAACGAGGAGGATCGCCGCCTCATCAAGCACGCACTGGAACTCTACTCCGACGTCGAAGCTGCCCGCGAGCAGATGACCGACGTGGCTGACCGCGCCACGAGCTAACCCTCCTCTCTCACAGAATGATCTTTCTTGCCGGTCGCGACCGCTATACACAGCGGACCCTCCTCCGCGACGTTCACGACCGATTGACGAACCAGCCAGGGTGTGAAGAGGTCCGCTATCGCCCGTCTCGACGCCGACCCCGGTACGTCATCGCGGGTGTCGATCCGACGACGTTCCTGAGTGACTCGTACGACGCGGCGACAGCACGACTGGAGATTCGCTTCTGGTACCCCGCCGGCGTCGACCACGAATACTACCGCATAAACTGGGTCGAACCGGACCGAAATCTGATGCTCGGATTCCACCAAGATGCCGACCATCCGGACCTTGGGCCCTGTCATATCCAACTCAATCACGAAGACACGCCGGTTGATCGGCACAAGGCGACGTTTCTCGATGCGCACCCACTCGCCGTCCTCGATGACCGACTACAGCAGTTCCCGCCCGCGCTAGATGCGATCCACTGGAAGAATGGAGCGCCCTCGCTCCCTACCTGGCCCGTCTAGACAGCGAGTTCATCGAACCTCTGGTGATGCGTCCAGGCCGTGGTCGGCGTGACGTTTCCGGACTTGGCGATGTCACGGTGCGTTACCCACACCCCCTGTTCCCGCCCCGCTTTGTAGAGACAGGCCGCTGCGAACCTGCCGAATGAACGCCCGCTATGACTGACGTCGGACTTGCGGGTACTCACCGTGTTAACCAACAGAAGCCATCTCCATCGGAGACTGTTGGTTAAACGGTGAGATTCCTACTGCCCTATTCGGGAGCAGGCCCGTAGCGACCTGTGCCACACACTTGGCACTCCCAGATTGGTTGGCCCGTCCAGGTCTCGTCAGGGAGCGACTCGCGTGTACTGAAGCGATGTTCTGTTTCTTTCGTACAGTGCTGGCACTCGAGGGCTGTTACGGTCGGGATTTCAGCTCTGGTACTGGAGGATTTCGTTTCGCGGGGTACTGTTTCCACAGCGATTGCTGGGACGATCCACAGCTGATCGCTGTCGTCGAGCGTGTGCTCGAGGGACGACTCATCGCGAATTCCCTGGCCACGCTCGTCATAGACGCGTGGAATCTCCGTCTGAGAACGATCGCTCCTCTCGTTCCACGCTGTCCGCTCACGGGCCGCTGTTAGTAACGCGTCGCCAGCCGCTGCGGTCACCTCAGTAGCAGCGGGGAGCGTAGGCCAGCGCTCGGTTAGCTGGGGTGCGGGCTCGTCGTCGAGATCGTAGATGAGCGTACAGTCGTCGATGGGCTGGTCGTGACCTGACGAGAGAAGTGTCGCTGCTGCTGCTCCCCTTGCCACGGCGCCGTAGAACGTCCCCGATTCGACGAGGAAGTGGATCACACCACGCAGTGTCTGCTCGGAACTCGCAGCACCCGACTCCGACGCGCCGTCAAGTTCGTGTTCGAGACAGAACCGGCATTTTCGTTGCGACGCCGGGATCGATGCGCCACAGGAGACACAGGATCGGTCTGTGTCGGTTGTTCCGTCCGGATACCCACCCGAATGCGAGGCTTCACGCTGGCGGCTTGGCTGGCCGTCTGCTGGCTGATCCAGCGCTGGGTCCGGCACCAGAGCGCCCTCCCCGACAGGTTGGAACGCCTCTCGGTCTGAGTTGTGGTCAGTCATCGATTCGCTCCGCGTTTCCCCCGGTTTGGTATTTAAACTCAGGGGTGAGAAAATGCGGGGACGGATTCGGCGACGACGGGATAAATCTGACCGCCTGAGACCGATTCAGTCACGGAGCTCGGCGACCGCTCGACCGACCTCGCGAACGTGCTCACTCCGCTCGATATCGAGTTCTGTCGACAGATACTCGACAGTCTCGTCCAGATCCATACCCCCTTGTAGACTCTCTGCCTGTATGTAGGTATTCCTCTACCGGAGGCGTCTCAGATCGCTTGGAGTTCGTCTCGCCGGCTTCGGAGCGTCACGACTGACACCTCTGCTGCCGACGCGACGGTGGATTGGGTAATCAACGCGCCCTGCTCTTGGGCAGCCAGATAGACACAGGCGGCCGCGACGCCCGATGGCTGACAGCCGTTCGTGAGGGTTGTCCCCTCGGCGCGTTCTGCGAGTTCGTTCGCGCGCCGACGAATGTCGTGGTCTAACTCCAGCGCCGAGATCAGGCGTGGAATGAACGACGTCGGGCGCATTGGTGGTGCTGGGAGCTCTAATTCGCGATTCAGTGTTCGGTAGGCGTTGGTGACACGAGCGGACTCGACTCGGGCGGCGTCGACGACATCCTCGAGGAGAAGCGGGTGTTGGTTACATCGACAGGTACCGTAGATACTCGCTGCACCGATGGCTTCGATGGATCTGCCTCGAAGCAGATCCTCGCTCTGAGCGCTCCGGAAGAGCTGGCACGCCTGGTCACGAATCGACTCAGAGAGCTCGAGCGCACTCGCCAGCCGGCGTACCTCGCCCAACCCGTGTGCGAGATTCCGTTCCGCTTTGGACCGCCAGCGACCACGGGTCTGCTCACGTCGCATCCGGGCCAGCTGCCGGCGTTTCTGACCAGAGAGTTCGTTCCCGTGTGCGTCGGTTCCGTGGCCGATCTCGGTCGAGATGCCTCGATCGTGACGGGCTGTAGTGAGTGGTGCGCCTGTTCGCTCGCGCTCGTCTGCATCGTACGCCCGCCACTCCGGCCCGTGATCGATACGTTGTTCCTCGATAACAAGTCCACAGTCCTCGCAGATCGTTTCGACCGCATTCGTAGTGACCCGGCCGTCACACTCTGGACACTGGGTAGCGCTCGACTCTGTTTGGACGTCTTCGTCGAAGCCAGTTTCGTAGATGTCTCTGGTAGTCATCGTTCTCACCATGTTCAGGAACTCGCCAGTACAGCGAATCCTTCACCCATTATGGGTGGAATAAACCTCTACAAGACGGTTCAGATATCTCGGAACCGATGGCGTACAGCGACCGAGTCTGATTCTTATACCAATGAACTGGCTATGCAGGAACTGGGGCGGCACTCAAGGCCACAACAGGGGACCGAATACATATTTATCTAAGGTGAGAGGGGGAGCATATGAGTGATTCACATCTTCGGCGTCTCCATGAACTCAACCGTGAATATCCGGCGGTTGATCGGTCGACATTATATCGCGAATACCACCTTCAGCGCTTCGATATGCTTAATTCAGAGGATGCAATTCCACAGCTCTTGTTCCATATTGTTCCTGAAAGTGCTCTTGATGGATCGCGTCTTGTCGATATCACAGAACTTGAGGAACTGCCTGTTCCCGCGACGTGTCGACCATCGTTTCGGCCCGATAGACTGTTTGAACACGCGGATCCGACATGGAACCATATTGTCGCTCGCTACGAGAATCGAAAAGACCTGAGTTCAGTGGCAACTCTGTATGATACTGGCATATATGAGGCCCGGGGGAGCGGGCTCTGCTATCCAACCGGTCATTCATACGACTGTGACTATGCAGTCAGTTCACAGGATCTTGAATTAAGTCTCGTCACCGTCCTCCAGTTCTATCGTGACGTCCTTCCTGATGAACACAGCGAGAAGGTGTATGCAATCCTCAGTGGGACAAATCTCACGAACGCGACAATAGACCAACATCGGCAGGTTGACCGGGTTGAAGCATTTCCTGAACCTAACCGCACCTCGCGCCTCACACCTCTCAGTCTGTCCGATGAAGACGGTATCCGTGACCAACTCACACCGCTTTTCCGACCATTATCAAACTCTCAGTTCGGATATCATCCCGGTTTCTATTACGATGATGAAGGTGCGTGGGAATTGGATGAACATCTAGAGTAGCGTTGTTACTGGCTTTGCATCCGGTCCAGCTCATTCTGGATTAGATCGGATGGCGGCTCGTAGAAATCAAAGATCTGGTATAGCGGTTGGGTCAAGGTCTCAACCACTTCCGGTAGAGCGTCTTCAAAATCTTGAACAGTGAAGCGTTGACTGGCCGTAACTGTCGCTTGATGTGATTCTCTTTCAATCGGAGGGAAAAGTCCACGGCGATTTTCAATTGAGCCCAGTGTTCGTCCCTCTAGTCCCGTCCATCGGGCTTGCACGGTGACCGACGTGTTTTCCTCACCGAGTTCTCGCCCCAACCGCTTCGCATGTAGCAAGCATTCACCGACTCGCCAGATTGGGAGAATATAATCCAAAACTGTACCTGGCTCAAGTTCATCTTTGCTGTCTTCCTGATAGCCACGAAGCAAGAACAGCATCCCGTCTGGGGATGCACGCCAGTAGTCTGCGTGCGCTGGGTCATCGAATGTTCCGCCGGTATACCACCCTTCGATTGTCTCATCGCGGGGATGTACCTGATCCTCGCTGATCAGCCACGCCGGCCACCCCGTTTCATGACCTTTCACCTCCCGTAGTAGATCTAAGAACTCAGAGAGAGATGGCTGATCAAACTCAGAATCCAGACTGTAAGCAAATGACCAGTACCCGTGACGATAGGGTGAATTATCCATATTTCCGTACTCGTCCATCACGTTGGCTTCCCAGTCTTCCCGCATAGCCTCAGTCCACGAAGCAAGCTGATCCAGCGGATCAATCTCTTCTTCACTTGCTCCTTTTTCGAACCCCGTCAGTACGGTTCGCATTCGATCTAACAGATCATCACGTGAGGCAGTGACACACCGCCGAATCAATTCGTCCCACTCACGTCCTGTCTTCGGTGCTGCACTTTCTGGCCCTGGCCGCCTAATATAATATGTGTTGTAGGTAACGTGTTGGTCTTCAGGGCCAGCACTGTCTGATCGAATCGGCACCCGATGGTCTCCCGGTACATCGATAATTGGAAAGACTTCACCAGATTCTGGATGTTCAATATGGTATACTTCACAGTGAAACTGGGGCTCAGCAAACTTCTCAACGATCCCATTAATCGTATCTTGATCGTAGTGGTCAATCGGATGTGGTCGAGATGGATCCGGTTCCCATGATTCACCGACCTCCTCATATCCAATCAAAATCTGACCCCCACCAGAATTCGCTAATGCGAGCATCGCTTTTGCTACGTTTGCCTTGTCCACATTATCAGACAGATCAAGCCAGCTTTTGATTTCACGATGGACCTCTTCTCGTGGATTACGCAATAGATCCTGCCACCGCTGATCCACGTCTCCCGATTTAACCATATTCCCTCTATGTTTCTAGTCAGCCTAAAAACCTCTCTAGGCGGTAGTTGCTTTTTATTTCGGACGGATACACGCGGTTAGCGAATTCCCGAATTCTGACATACATCTCAGCTCGGTTCTTGAGGTTGTGGCTGCGCGCGCAGCGACCAGCGGGAGCGAGCACGGAGCGGTGGGTGGGGCGGTGGGGCCTGGGCCGGTCCGGCACTCACGAAAAAAGAAAGGGCGTTGCCCCTACTCCTCCCACCAGCGGCGGTCGCGTTCTGGGAAGACGATCATACTGTCGTAGGTCACGGCGAGTGAACATCGTCCCTCGTACCAGTTCTTCTTAACCGCCCGCATTCGGACGGTGTCCCCTTCTTGGACGAAGGCAGGCTCCGATTTTCGCCACGAGGTGAACTTGATTTTCCCGGTGTCGTCCGCGACCAAGCCCACTTGAGCGATCTTCCGGCTGGAAGCATCCCAGAGCTGAACGACTTCTCCTTCGATGCTCACCTCATCCGTCTGCACGTCCGGGACGTCCTCGATCGGGCAGATGGCGCCGGGGGCCGCCTTGAGTGCATCCATCGTGTCGAACACTGCTTTGGTGATGTCTTGCCCCTTGGCGACCCGCTTTGCGAGCGCCCGCGAGACGGCCGCCCGACTGTGACCGGTGCGAAGCCGCTGTGCCATCCGGTCTGCTTCCTGGTTCACCTTCGCCAGCTCCATCCGGGAGAGACGCTCTCGCGGATCCGTCCGGTCCGGGGTGCGTTCCGCCCGCTTACGCTGTCGCCGTTCGGTGACGACCTTGCGAGTTCGCTTCGCCCGCCCGTCTTGGGTGCCGAGTTCCGCCTGGGCGCTGATGTGGTCCAGTTCGGCCTCCCGGGCGCGAATCTTCTCTTCCTGCGCGAGGGGCAGGTGCGAGAAGTCCTGGACGATGCCGTCTGGGTGGTTGGAATCCACCTTCGCCTGCTTTTCCTGCTGAACCGTCGCTCGGAACTCCGGTTTGTCGTCGACGACCTTGAAGCCGTCCTCGTCGACGCCGGCGTCTTCGGTTCGTTCGAATGCCTGTTCATCCACCGTAACGACCTTGCGACTCGAGTTGTTACTTGACATTGGTATCCTCCAGATACCACTGAAGGCGCTCGTGCGCCGCCACCGCGATGCCCCTAACATCGCGGTTTTCCGACGACGTCGACGACCGATAGCACCGACTGCGCGCTCTCGCTCGCGCCTTCGCGAGCGCCCTACCGGGCGCGAGCGAGAGCGCGCCCGAGTGCGGCGACCCCAACCAGCACCGCGCGCCGACCCGCCCGGAGCGAGCGGCCAGCGGAGAAAGCGTGGGGGGTGAGCAGCCACGCCGCGCAACCCCCCGCGCTTTCCCGCTGGCGCCGAGGGCACATTCACTTTAGCCCGGCAGCCCGCCCGCTACCGCAGGCAGGCAGCCCGGAATGGTCGGTCGCGAGCGACGCGGAGGGCGGCAGCGGCGAGCGGGGCGGGCCGGTACGGACACACCTGTCCACCCGGCTGCGCCGCTCGGATGGTCATTCACCGTCCTGGCGGACTCAGAAAGGGCGAGGCCGCCTCGGTCGTCCCCCGACCCCGCAAGCACCGCAGGGACGAGGAGCGCAGCGGTGGTCGCGGGATGCCGAGCGGCCGAGGGCTTTCAGGGAGTGTCGCTGTCGACGAATTCGATCGCGCTACTAATCCGGTGCCCCGGCTGGCTCGTCGAGAAGGACATCGACGCCGTCGTGGGTGACGGCGAGTTGGATCCCCTCCACGGTGAACCGGACTTCCACGTCCCCGGCTGAGGATGCGAGAAGCTGCTCGAGTGCCTCGACGTCAACAGCGTCGTGGAGCTGATACGAGTCGGTGGGGAGCCCGTGGGCTTCCAGTGTCTCGACGATTTCAACGAGTAGATCGGGGGATGGATCTGAGTCTCTCGGGGTGGAGGGTGCCATTATGGCCTCGACGGGTAGATAGGACGAACAGGAGTTAAAAATGGGGGCTCGACGGCCTGTCGCTGCGGCCTTTCAACCGGTCCCTCAGTGGTCGTCCTGTGCGTTTAGCTCCTCGAGAAACCAGCTGGCTGCGGTTCCGATCCGAACGCCGTCGACGTTGCGCATCTCAAGGCCGTTCGTGGCGGTCCGGAACGGCTCGTCGTCGACGAGGATGCGGTTGATGACTGTCCGGACCGACTCCGTTCCGTATCTGTCGACGAGAGCCGCGACCGCCGTATCGAAATGTGCATCCTCGTGCTCGGTTCGCGGGTTCTGCGCCCGGTAGATCACGAGGTCAACCACATCGTCGACCGATGCGTGCTCGGGATTCCCGGTTTGCTCACGAACATTATAGTTGGCCTCTGTATCAGGCATTGCGAGTCACTCCGCCGCGTCGTCCGTATCGGTCGTCGCCGAGTCGGTTTCTCGTTGCTCACGGATTGCAGCCAGCGTCTCCTCAAGCGTACCCACACAGCCGATCGCTGCGAGCTCATCGGCAATCTCGTCGATGAGTGCGGCTCGCTCGACGGCAGTCTCGTCGCCGGCGGTCCTGTCGATCGATGCGACGCGAAGCGCCCGCGTTTCGTGCCAGCCACAGTCCCAACAATCGCGGGTCACCTCGATCTGCTCGTCCTCTTCCGCTGCGAGGACGGCGTCGGACAGCGACGTCGACAGGGGCCGGTCTGGTCCGACCTCGAGGGTGACGGGGGACCCGCACGCGGGGCAGTCCATAGTCATCCCGAGGAGCGCCCGTCTGTTGAAGATAGCGGAGCAACGAGACAGCGACACAACCAGCGCTGCTGAGTTCGCGGGGTGGGACAGCTACGGACAACTGTGACCCTCCCGCAGTGGTCGCCGTACCACTCGCGTCGACGACCGCTCGGCGGGTCAGTCAGAGACGATGTGTGCCTCGAGGTCGCGTGTCCAGTACGTTGCTGGCCCGCCTGGACTACACCGCGCACAGACCTGTATCGGGCCTTCGAGATGGCCGAGTTCGATTCGAAACCGTGTGAGCGCTGCGAGCGCGTTGACGACGAGGCCACAGCTGTCACAGGCGTAGTGATCACGATCATCGGGATCCGGCGTCTCTTGGATCGCACAGTCGACGCAAATCGGGTGGTTGACCCGCTCTTCCTTCCCCCACGTGTAGGCGATCCCAGTCTCTATCCCGGATGGAGCCTCGCAGAAGGCACAGCCGGCCAGCGTCTGCTGCATCACCCATCACCCTCGCCGGCGTCCCGGGCGGCCGTCCAGCCTGTGTGGAAGACGGCGAGCTGCTGCATCGATTCGAACGCTGTGTTGCTGGGCTCGTGAACGAGGAGCCGCTGGTCGACGACCGGTGTGACTGTCCCGGCATCGAGTAGCTCTCGAACCAGCTGGCGGGCCGTCTCGTCGTCAAGATCCGCCGTCGATGGTGACCGCGCATCCCGATCCTGAGCGAGCAATTCCGCTTCGAACCGTTCGTGATCGTCTGCCGTATCGTCGTATCTATCCGGACCAGACATACAAATCAGGGGCAGCACAGGAACCGCCCCGCACCCACTCGGGGGCACAATAAACAGTCGCCACAGTCACCATTCTCAGTCACGATGTCGATCTGCTCCTTCACCCTCCACGCCCCACGCCATCGTCCGGGTGGCAGCCTACTCTCGCTTGGCCAGCGGCCTGGCATCTCGGCCCTGGTGGCCGCGAACATAACTTTGGGCCGCCACCCCCACCACATATCGGTTGATTTTCCTGCTGTCTAGTGGCACAATTCGCCTCCAAATCGCAAGACAGCAATACCTGACACCAGATTTCGGGGGCTGTCCGGGAACTCCCTCGTCGGTGAGTCTGGTGTCTAGTGCTGCCGTCCTACGATTTGTTGACTCAGCACGACTCTCAGCATACCTGGTGTCTAGGGGAGGTCGTCGCTGGTGTCAGGTTAACTGTTCGGACGATTTAACCGAAATGGCCCTGTCGAACTCTGAAGAAAGTGAAAGAAATTCTGGTGACAAACGCTTTTCACCCTCTTTTATATACTGTATAGTATGTCTGAAAATGAGAAAAGCTTCTTCGAGTATACCGAGTTTTATTCTGACTCAGAGACTCAGGATCCCGAAGAGGTTATTCAGGATCGTCAAGACCCGGAGATAGCGTACGCTCACATATGTAAAATCGCAGGGACAATCAACGCAGGGTTGGATGCGGTACCTGAGGACCAGCGGGATACTGTAAAGGTGTACTCGGTCGTGGATCTTTTCCGAGCAACGATGCAGTATATCGAGGAGTTTGGATCCTATTTCAGATATCTCATTTTGAATAAGGAATCCTATATTAATGAGATTATCCGGACTTCAAGCGGAGATATACGGCCACTCTTTGAGGCTATTCTGGAGGAGGAACTTGATGGGTATCTTGATAAACGAGATGTTGAGGCTGACTCGAATGAGGTTCTGAGTTTGATCTTTGGGTATCAGGCGGTGCGAGAGGGAGCGATTAGTTTCTCAGAGGAAGAACTGGAAGATGTTCCAGTTGATGTTGGGTTGGCTGATATAGAGATTCACGAAGGTGAGGGTGAGGATATCCCTGAGTCGATGGAGATGGAGTTGTTAGTCGAGGATTCGATTGAGAATCTGAGAAATAAACTCAAGAATATTGCTGTCTTCTATTTGAATTTCCGAGAGGCGTACAACGCCGTTAAACACGGCAATCGGGTTACGGTTGGTGACAGTACTGGGTTTGAGCTCGGGAATGACGAGTTACTCGATGATCGAATTGTTCTCGATGATGAAGTCATTCAGTTCCTGTGTAAGTACTCTGCTGATTCACAGGATGGTGAGCCGTATCTGCTGACTATTCCTCGATCGATTCTGGAAGAGAAGACTCTGAATGTCGTCGAAGATGTGTATACTCTCTATACCCAGGCATATGATGTGGCGACTTTAGATGAGGGTGAAGAGATTAATCTCAGCTTCTGGAAGTCCACCGGTGGTGGTGGCCAGGATGAGAATGATTTGATACATATCGCTAATCCTGATTCTCGGATTCTATTGCCGAGAAATGTAATGCCGGATGTAATTGAGGATTTGCAGGTTCCAGAAAAGTCAACAGTAGAGTGGATCGGTAATTGGTCTCTTGCCGGCGACACGCTGGAGTTTGAGGTAGAGTTTGGTTCGGAGCCTACACCTGAGCATCCAATCCACGTTGAGATTAATTGGGAGAAGACTGCCGATGATATCCACGAATTCGGAGAAGGCCAGTTCAATTTTAATGTTGATCCTGATGATCTGAGTGTTGAGCAATACTTTGAGATGCTCAAAATCCAGGATAAGGATGATATCCGGAGGGTAGAATTTGAATTCCCAGATTCGGATAAGACGTATCAGCAGCGGCTTGAGGAGCCTTTCGAAGGTATCGATTTACCTGAGCCCGAGGATCGTGATATCCTCGAGTTTGTGAAACGTGTGGGGTTGGCGACGGATACTCGGATTCCTCTTCCGGAGTTTATCACGGAGAAGCATCGGGAGGTGTACGATGACTACAAGGATTCCGATTTGGACTCTGATACAGCAGAGGAGATTCTTTCTGAGCTTCAGGAGCGAGGTGAAAAGGTTCGGCGGTCATTAGTGGGTGTTGCTGTCTGGGAGGGTGATTTCTCGGATGTAGATGTTGATGAGGATGAGCCGGCACACGCTGAGGATTTAGGCGAGCTCCGTGCTATAATGGGTTTGAGCGAATCTCAGGATGCGGATGATATGGAACGTTTTCCTGGGGAAGTACGCTGGACACACCCTGAGTCGACGAAGTATACACCTGATGAGTTACTTGATAAGCTGCGAGAAGGGTATGGGGAGACGGTCGGTGAGCTCCAGCGTTCGGAGGTTGATAGGGAGGAGGCTGAATCGGAGTTTAGTCATCGGATTCGTTTCGGGCACGAGACTATGTGGGGAACCTTTGATAAGCACGTTATCGATATCTTCCCAGTGTCTGAGGGGGCGTTTGATAGAGAGGATTCGCCGGAGACGTGACTGTTGAGGTAGTTTAAGATTTGATGCTGAGTGAGTGAGATGTCTACCGATTGGATGAAATGAACCTTCTCGCCCTGTCAAGTGGGGATCGATTCTCGTCCTGGTTTCCCTGATTTGGCTCTTGCTCGAACTCACGTTCTTCGAGAGCAGCCTCTAGCCGATCACGTTCAGAGCGGACGGTAGCGAGCTCCGATTGGAGATGGTTGACCTTTGTTTCCAGCCCCTCGATTTGCTCCGATTTCTCCTCCAGTTCAGATTCGAGACGCTTGATTTTCGCTGTCAACAGACGGTTCTTTTCGCGAAGGTGAGCCCGGTCCAAGTCACCAGGTCGATCGTCACTCGTAGGAGATTCGGGGGGTGACTTCGATTCATCGTCAGCTGCGTTCTCCTCGGGCGTGACCCGCTCGCGCCCGTGGTTCAGGTCCGTGTCTTCGATGGCTTCTAGCGTCTCGTTGTAGGTTTCGTACCCGGGGAATCCCTCGTAGGTTCCTTCCTCGCCCTCACGATCGACGAACGCATTCTCCGGACAAATCTCGAGCGCGACAGCCGCTTTCCGAACGGCCCAGAACGGCATCTGGTCGTAGGTCCCGCCGTCGACGCGGTCCGATCCGGCCTCTGGAACCCACACCGGAATGTCGTAGCCGGCGCTCCGCAGTTCGTCGACGGCAGCCCAGTAGTCCTCCCCGTCGAGGTCCGCATCGGCGGCGGAGATAATCCCCGTCGCGAGCGCCATCAGCTTCGCCGGCCCGCCCCCGGCGTTAACCTTCGAATCGCCGAAGGTATTGGCCTGCTCGTCGACGAAACAGGATTGCCCGCTCTCACTGTGGCGCCAGCACGGGTCGAACTGCGGCCGCGGCTGGTTCGGATCCGTATCGTAGGCATCGCTCGCGTAGTGACGGGCAATCTCGGTGATGTCGATATCCTCGACAGCCTCGTAGACGTCCTCTTTGAACGGCGTAACGGGACGGCCTTCGAGGGTACCGTCGAGTTCTGCCATTCGCTCTTCGCGTCGCTGGAGCGCTGCCTCACGCTGTCGCTGGCGCTCCCGTTCCCGCTCACGCTCCGCTTCCACCCATTCCTCCAGCGTGGCCTGCCACCCCCCGTGGTCCTCGTACAGGTCCGGCCAGAGCGTCGCGACAAGCGAGTCGACGCAGTCCGTGTGCTCGACTCGCGTGAGGTCATCGGCCCAACTGACCGCCTGCTCGAGGAGTGCGTCGTCGACACCCTCGAACGGACGGAGTTCGTAGCGGACGTTGTCGGTCGCGATGGGCGTGACGACGGCATCGTGGTCGGCGTGGATCGAGAGTGGCGGCTTGTACTGGCGGTTCTTGTTGTTCACCCAATCGGGCTGAATGACGTCGCCGGCGCCGTCGACGCGCTCGTTCACGCGGGCCTCTGCCTTCTGGAGCCATGCGTTCGAGCGGTCGAGGAACTCGTTGAACACCCGTTCGAGCGCATCCGGATCGTCATTGAAGTGGTCCGCAATTGGTAGTGTGGCCTCCGGGGCCCCAAAGACGTACGCGCCCCCGACGGAGTCCAGCGCATACACCGCCTTCCGCGTGCCGTAGAGCGTTGCATACTCGTCGATGTAGGCGTCGAGGGTACGCTCGACGAGGGCACGCGTCTCGCCATCCAGGTCGCCTCGCTGCGGCTTGATGTCGTCGGCGAGGTCAATATCGCCCCAGGTGGGAACTGCCCGGAGGTCGGCATACCCGGGGGTTGGGGGCTCATCCTGCCAAACGGTCGTCCCCTCAGACTCGTCGTAGCGACAGGGTTCCCACTGTTGGAAGGCGGTCGGTGTCTTGTAGGTGGTGACGGCATAGAGGGTCCGGTTGAGGCGGTCGTGAATCTCGTCGTAGTCACGATCGAGGCGGGCAACCCGTCCGCGCTGCGGATACCCGGCCTTAATCGCCTCGACGTCGTCGTGGTCGCGTTTGATGTACCATCCGACGAAGTCGTTCAACCCGATGGTTGGATAGTTCTTGACAGTCGCCAGCGCCTCGTAGATGGGTTTGGCACGACGGTAGTGCTCGCGGATGGCTGCCTCGGAGAGCGTCATTTCGTGTGCTCCTGCACCTCCTGAGCGGGAGCGAAACGACTACGCACTGGCATCATTCGGTTCCTCCTGGTCGCCGGCGTCGTCCAGCTCGATTCCGACGTAACAGCGTCGCGTCTGACCGTCCAACCACTTCTTGTCACGCTCGAACGCAACGTGGTCGCGAAGCGTACGTGTGAACCGGTTTTTTGGCTTCACCTCGTACTCCTCGGCCGTCGCATATTGCTCGTACGCATCGTAGACCTCAGCGACCGCGACGACCCCGTCGCCGGATTTAACGATGCTATCGCGGACGAATGCTTGGATGCCGAACGGATCGTTCTCGTGGTCTTCCTGCTTCATAGATTGCTTATCGGCAGGTTCGTCTGGCTCCACACCTGCCAGATGGAGTTCATTGTTTTCGATCGCCTCAATGAGCCCAGCAAGGTCTTTGGTCGCGTCAGAGTCTCGAGTGTAGAGCTCGAGATTCTGCTCATCCTCGATGACACCTATCGCATACGAATCATCCGTGTACTCCGGAACGGGTAGGTCGGTACTGGGCACGAACGGGCGCTTGACAGGTACCCAATCCGCTTCGAACGCCTCACGTGACTCGTAGGACTCGGGAAGTTCTCCCGGCCTAAAGACGGTGTATGACTCGCTCTCGGCGTCGTAGCTGTACGTCGCCGGGAACTGATCTTTCGACACAGCGTCGAAGGAGTCGATCCGGGCGTGCTGGTCTCCGGCACTATCCTCGAGGACGAACGCACCGTCCCGCTCGAACCAGCGGGTGTGGCGACTACCACCAGTGGCCGGTCGGACGGCCGTCACTCCATCCGCGGCTCGCGCACCACCGTTGAATGTGACGTTGTGGTTCATCGTATACAGCCGTGTTTCCCCGGAGGAGAGCTGATTTCGCGGCTCGCTGAGGATTTTCGCAAGCCGGTCGGCAATCTCGTCAGCCGGCTGATCGTCGTGGTCTGCGACGACGAACAGCGGGATTCGCTCCTGTTCCTGGGCCTTCCGGAGGTTCGTGAGGACCTTCGCCGGCCGGACGTGGGTGGTGGTTTCGACCTCCACCTGGAGCTCCCGGTCGAGATCCGGATGCGTCGCGATGGCATCGGGGCGGGACTCCCCGTTCTGATCGAGGACCTCCACGGAGAACCCCGCAGTTGCGAGGGATTGCTCGACCGTTTCAAGGACTGCATCGTGGTGCTCGCCCCCGCCGGTCGGTGATGTCGACGTGTCGGGCGCGGCTGCTTGCTCACCCTCGTCTGTGAGCCGACACTGCACCGACGAACCACCGTCCGGGAGATCGACCTCGATGAGCGAGGACGCCTCCCTCACTTCTGGTAGTGTCTCGTAGCCCTGCGCCTCGATGGTGTCTTCCTCGATGCGCGAGAGCAGTTCCTCATCGACGTCCTCGACGGAGACCCAGCCGTTCGTCTCACGTACGTCGTTCGACAGCTGGACGGCGCGAATCGCACGGGCCATCGCGACTTCCAACGGTAGGTCATCCGCGTTCTCCAGAGCGACGTCAGTCGCAGCGTCACGGCTCTCCACGGTCGTCCCGCCGGCGACCCCGTACTCCTCGCGGGTATGCTCGTGGACGGCGTCCAAGGCGTCTTGGAATCGCTCTTCTTGCGTCCCGGTCAGTGGCTGCTCGCTATCGGGATGACCGGGTGGAATCGGAAGGGGTTCGATACTGAACGGGTCGGGGCCGGTTTCGCCGAACTCTGGGCTCGGGAGCTGTGCGATCCACTCGCCACGCGGGAGGGAACTGATCCGATTCTTGAACTCGACGGGATCCATTGCCTCGTGTGAGAGTGCCTCGGCGATGTCGGCGTCGACGGCGATCTTCCCGACGAGCGGACTGCCGATGTTGTTCAGGACGTTCAGGTAGACCTCGCGGTTGCCGGCCTCCTTCATCTGCTCAGGGAACTGCGTCACGAGTTCGATGGATAGCCGGAACTCCCGCCCCTTTTCGAGCAGCGTCGTCAGCGTATCAGAGACGACGACCGACGACGCTTCGTCGATGAGCAGGTTCGCCACGTAGTCGTCTGGCTTGCGGGCCAGCTCGTCGCCGTCGCGACGCTTGACAGCATCGTAGAGCTGCGTCAGAATGACGCCGGTCATCACACGGGCGGCCTCGTCGCGGAGATCGCCGAGGTCGAAGATGACTACTTTGTCCTCGTCGAGGAGGTCGCGGAAGTCGAACTGTGACTCGGTATTGTTGAAGATCCGCCGGAGATGGGCGTCCTGCGTGATGTAGTCCATCCGGTTGCTGATGCCGCTCACGACGTTCGAGAACGTCGCCGGGTTCGAGCGCAGGTGTCGCTCCAGTTTCTCGGCGACCTGCGGGTCGCTGGCTCGCGGTGCATCTTCGGGTGTCGAATCTGGTGGCCCGGCGGCGTGGAACTGGGTCACCGCCTGCTCAAACTGGTCGTGGGTGAAGTAGTTTGTATCCTGCCGGAAGTGTCCGTTTTCGAGGCCGTACTCCTCGTCGTACATCGCCTTGATGAGGTACTTGATGAGCGTCGGCGAGGCGATGGCGTCCTCGTACCGCTCCGGCCCCATCACGAGCTTGATGAGCTCCTCGTAGTGGTCGGCCTTGTCCTGAATCGCGTCGACGCGTCGGACGCCGTCCTCCAATGCCGGCGTGATGTCGAAGAACGCGAAGCCAGGCAGGATGTCGGGCACCGAGAAGTGGAGGACGTTCTCCTCGAGGTCGTCGGTGCCGAAGCGCTTCGCGTGAGCCCGCATATAGTTCTCGGGGAAATTCCCGCCCTTGGAGTCGATGATGAACACTGGCCCGTTCGTCTGGTCGTACAGCGAGAGGGCGTCGTTTTCAAGCGCGACCGATTTGCCGGCGCCGCTCTTCGCGAACCGGCCGACGTGGAACGGAAGTAGATGCGGGGGAATCCGCATCGGCTCCGACGTGGGCGTACCGTCTTCCCCAAGACCGCGGCCGATCGCCATCCCGGCGTCCGTGAACGCATCCATGTGGTCCTGCGCCGGGAGTGGCAGGGGCGTCCGGCTCTCGGGTTCGGCGTCGGACCCCCGCCCGCCCTCGGTCGTGAGGTCAGTTGCCGGCGGAACGACCACGAAGTTCGCCAACTCAGCCGGCCCGAGGACGAGATCGGGGCGGGTCTTCCGCCAGTCGCTCTTGGTAGCCAACGTAGCGTTGAGTACCCGGTCGGCGTGCTTCTTGGCTCGCCGCCCCTTTCGAAGCCCACGGCGGATGCGCTTCGGTCGGAGCCGATAGTGCGGCCCGTTCAGGTGATCGAATACCGACCCGATATCATCGAGACGATGGTCAACCCGCTCTCGTTGTCGGTCGGAGGTCACGAGCGAAAGTGCCCGCATATTCACCGTGAACGTGTGCTGTGGCTCCTTCTCGTCGATAGCCTCGACCCGCTCTCGCCCACCGATGTCGAGATACCGACGCTGTCGCCCGGTGTTCGACGGACTCTGTGGTTCGTTCTCTGTGTTTCCGAGGAGTTCTCCGAAGAACCAGTCGACGACCCGGTCTTCGCCTTCACGGAGCTTCCGCTGGCGCTCTCGTGCCTCGTGCGTCCAGTCCGATTTCCGCTGAAAGAGTACCTGGAACGCGATCGGGTGTTCGGCCCGGGTCAGCTGATCGATGAGTGACGCGAGCGGGGCCCGAGCGTGATCGTCATCGTCGTCTTCCGTATTCGTGAATTGGGGTAGTGTCGTCATCCAGTCTTCCCGCCGGGTAGCCTGCCCGTGCCAACTGATTCCGAGTGGGGTCGTCTCATCGACGGTCGGTTGCGTATGAGCCGGCTGGTGATCGGCATCGAGTTCGGAGTCGGACGGACCAGCCGCTGTGGACTCGTCACTCGAATCGGCCTCGAACAAGACTTCGTCCTCGTCCTGCGACATAGTGCTCTCCGACAGCACACTTCCGCCATCACCGACCGGTTCCTGCCCCGTCGAATCGAAGAGAGTCACGGGCTCTGAATCCGAATTCGGGTCTCCGGAGAATTCCTCAGCTGTCCTGGGGTTCATTCCGTGGCTATCGTCACCTCCGGCACTGTGGTCCTGAGACGGGTCTGCTGTCGATGGGAGTAGCTTCGTTTCCAAGTCAAGGGTGACCCGCTCGAACGTGACGGTCGGAGGATACAGCGTCCGGAGGCGTTCTTCGAAGGCATCTAACCGGCGGTCGGCCCCGTAATAGAACTCGACCGGCTCGTCTGCCCCCTCACTCACTGCGAGGAACTCGAACACCGGTGGCGGATCGCCGAAGGGACCGATACTTGCGAGAAGTCCGTCGTTGCCAGCGTCAAGGCCGTGGAGGCCGGCCAGTTGACGGACTACGGTCTCCGGCGCGAGATCGCTCCGGGAGGGAGTGATCCGGATGTACTCGTCGCCGTTAGCCACTGACGGGATTTCTGACGGGGTCTGTTCAGTCATCCTCCTGAGTGGTAGTGCTAGTTGGTTCACCGCCGTCGGCACGCGTTCCGGCGGGTCGGCTATCTGGATTCGTCACGCTCGTCGTCGGCTCGGGTTCAAGCTCGGCCACGTCCGCAGCGCCGCCGTCGATAACGTGAGCCTCGTAGTCACTTGCCCGAATTCGGAGTGGGAACCATCCCTCCTGGTCGATACCGACGAGCGCCTCAGAGTAGCCGTCCTCGTCTTCCCCGGCCTTCGCGGAGGTAACCCAGTTCACCTGCCGCTCGCTGAGGTCGAACCACTTGGCGATCTTCTCTTTCTCCTCATTGACGCGGTGGAGGACGGTCAACGAACAGAGGTTCGCGATGGTGCGTGCCTCCGGCGTCAGCGCGAATTCACCCCCCGTTTGCGTGATGAATTCGAGGCTCAGATCGAAGTGGCGGCTGTGCCGGACGGCTGTCTCCAGGAAGTCCAACGAGACGGCGTCGTTCATCAGGTAGTGCGCCTCGTCGATACAGAAGACGACGCGCTTGTCGGTCTGTTTGACCCGCTCGTAGACGCTGTTGAACAGCACCTGCATCATCAGGCTGGTCTCCGCCCGGCCACGGGTCCCCTCCTCCTGGTGGAGATCGAGGTAGATGACCTTCGAATCGAGGTCGAACTCGGAGGGGCGAGCCAGATTCTCGAGTTCACCGCCCTCGCGGAATGACGGTCGGAGGTCCTTGAGTAGCGACTGAGCATCGGACTGGACGGCTTCCTGCTCCCCATCCGTGACGTAGCCGTACTCCTCGGGGTCTTCGACCATCTCTTCGAGGACCGTGATGACGTCGTGGATGGTGGGCGAGTCCCGGGTGTGCGTCTCTGGATCGCGGGTGATCCCGCGCTTCTCGTAGGCTTCTTGGACGGCCCGCCGGAGCGTCTGGTTGCGCTCGCCGAGTGGATGGTCTGCGACGTGCTCGAAGAACGTCGCGAAGAAGGTCATCACCCAGTTGATCTGCTCGCCCCACGGGTCGATGTCGTCGACCTCCTGCAGGACGTGGTCGGGCGTCGGTTTGATTTCCAGCGGGTTCAGCCCCCGCCGGCCACCGACCGTGATCCGCTCGCCATCGAGCGCCTCGTTGACGCCGGCGAACCCCCGCATCGGGTCGAGCATAATGACGACCGTATCCTCGTCGAACATCGCCCGCCGCACGAGCCGGAGCTTCGTCGCGAAGGATTTGCCTGCGCCGAGCCGGCCGATAACCATCATACAGTAGCCGGTTTGCCGTTTGAATCGGTCGAGGATGAGTGGACTCGAATTCAGCGCGTACGTCCCGTATTCGATACCGGGTTCCGCAAACGCACCGGAAACGAAGGGGAACATCGCGCCGACTGCCCCGCCGAGCATCGGCGTCTTGCTGTCGAGCGTCTCGTTGAACTGATCCAGGGCGATCGGGCTCGCTGAGGTGAACGTCTTCAGCTGTGACCACCGGGGCGTCACCGGCGTCAGATTCGCAGGCGCTTGTCGGGCTGTCGTCGACACCGACTCGGCGTCGATGTTCTCGCGATCGTTGCCCCTGACCGTGAGATACATCGAGACGTCGAACGCCTGCATCGTCGTGTTCCGAAGGACGTCGTACATCTCCTGGTGGTCCTCGAGGTCTTTCTCGACGCCCCGGGCGCTCGCACGATGCTTCTCGGTCAGGTACTCGTAGTCGGCTTCGAGGTCCTCGATCTTGTTCTCCAGCGAATCCAACGTCTCTCGCGTATCACGAGGATCGATGTGGATGCTGACATCTGTCTGTTGGGTCTCGGCGGCCGCGTACAGTTTTTCGAGGAAGCCATCCATCGGAGCATCGGGATACTCACCGACCCACAGACTCTGCGCCCACTGGGTGTCAGTCCGGAGGGCGCTGGGCGTTCGCTCGATACTCGACGGCGAGACGACGGTCTGATGGATCTCGGGGATGCCGTCGACTGCCTCACCGTCGGCCTCGTAGTCCACGGTAAACTGTGATTCAGCATCTTCCCCCTCTTCGTCGGGGGCCTCGTCTGCGGTCGCCTCGTCGTCAGTTTCTGAACTATCCGAGCCGGTGAAGGGCAGCAGGTTTCCAATCATGACTTGTTGATGACGGGGGACGTTCGAAGCACCTGTTCGGGGTCGCCGTACTCGATTTCCGTGCCGGTCCAGTATTCCGCGATGAGGCGGGTGAGTTCGGCCGCATCAACGGGGCGCGTGTCACACCCCTCGATGCCGCGGAGGCCGCGCTCGACCCGCCGGCGCCGCTCGTCCAGTTCCTCGAGCATCGCGGCTCGCTCTTCCTCCTCCGGCGGCGCCGTGACAATCTGGATGAGGATGCCCAGTACGGGGATCCTAGCGAGCTTTTCGAGGAGGCTGGCCCGTTCGTATCGGACCTCCTCAGGTCGTACCGGAATCAGGACGTAGTGGTCGCGAATGGTCATCTGACGCTGCGCCAGCTCCCGGTCGTACCAGTCGACGTAGTGTTCGATGAGCGCCTGGAGTTTCTCGTTCGATTTGACGTCCGGGTCGCTCAACCGGTCTTCGTACCGCCCGACGTACTCGTCGGCGGGGAACGCCTGCGTCGTCGAGTAAATCTGGATCGGGAACTCGACGGTCGTATTGACGAAGTCCTGGAAGGCCTCCGCCTTCTGGGCCCACTCCTCGTCGGTCGCGAGCGCCATCGTCGGTGGCGACACCTGAACGGCTCCGACAAGAGCCCGGTCCGTCCGCTCGATGGCGTCTTGTCGCGGGTAGACGCGCTCGACGTGAGTGTACTCCTTCGCCTCCTCGTGGGCGATCTCCGTCTCGCTGCGGTGGAAGTTCACGAACAGACCGAGCCAGTCGAGACTGTTGGTGTAGCCGGGCGTGAGGTAGACGAACAGCCCACCGAAGGCGATCGCAATCACTGCGAGGGGGATCGTGAGGGCGGACACCGGAATGCCACGAACGGTGAGTGACGGTGGGATAACGACCTGCGTCACCAGGACTACCAGTACACCGGGAAGACCGGCGACGGCGAGGTCCGTCAGCGAGTACTTCCCGAGGAACTGGGTGTCGGTACCGAGTGACTTCGGAATTCGTTTCGCGGGGTCAGTTGCGGAGCTCATGGGTTGTTAGTGGATATAGCGTGGCGGGTCATCTGCTGAATCTGGATTCCGGTTCCGAGTCTGGGGGTCCCGGAACGCATCGTCTCGATCGAATTCCTCGCCTCCGTCGTTCCCACTACTATCCTCGCTGGTGGTGGAGCCGGCCGTAGAATCATCATTTCCGCCGCCGAGGTTTCCGCCTCCGCTGTTTCCTCCCCCTCCACCGCTGCCGTCGGTGATCGCTTCACGGAGGCGAGAGCCAGTCGTATTGAGTCGTTGGCCGGTAGAGTGGGCTCTCGAATCACCAGAGTTCAAGACGTATTGGCCACCGCTCTTGACTGCGGGCTCATCGCGCACTCCTCGAACGAAGTTTCTCCCACCCTGTTTGGCCGATTGGACTTGTTCACGCCCTCTAGACAACCGACTACGGGCCTTCTCAGCAGACATATGCCTGGCCGCCCTGTCGGCGATGAAGAACAACGCCCCGGCCTGCCAGAACAAAACAAACGGAGAGGCAACGGCGAGAAGCGGGATAACGAGTGCCGTCAACCAAGCCCCGAACTCACCGGCTGAGGGGCCGAAGCTCGTCCCCAAGATGTCCCCGAGACGGAACAGGAGAGCAACTGGAACCGTCATAAACAGGAAAGGGACGTAGAACCCGGCCAACTTCTTCATGAATTTCGAGACTAGGGCGAACGGCCCGACGCCAGGGATCCAGAATACAATGAGTAGTGGCATCAGGAACACAAATAGGTAGAGTGCCAGTTGTCTCGCTAGGTAAATCAGGCCGATCAACACGAATAGGAGCAAATTCGTTGAGAGAGCGACGACCGTGCCGAGCACGCCCATCCCAGTGAACGACAGCGTCTGGAATAGCGAGATTTCTGACACCGAGGGGACGAGGAACCCAGCCAATGCATCCATAAACCGCAACGATAGCGCTGAGATCCACCACCACGACAAGATACCGAGCAGTCCAGCGAAGGCGCGTTTCTTGAGCTTCGAGCGATGGTATCCGTTGAACAAGTGGCTCGTCGATTCAAGGAAAATGACGATTCCAATCGAGAGGCCGTACAGCGATAGCGAAAGCGGGATAATCATCTCCCAGTAGTAGTCATAAATTCCGGGCCACGCTGCGTTCGTCGGCTGATTGAACACCGAATCTGGATGGGGAGTACCCACCACTGTCCGCAAGACTGCATCACCGTGATTCTCTATGACGGTCTCTATAGGGCTGAAGAGTATCTCAAGGAGTTCTTGGATAGCGCTGATGATAATGTCTCCAAGAGCACCTCCATCGCTGCCTCCGTCACTTTGAGCTAAAACCGGAGCAGTGCCCGTAGTCAGTAGCCCGAAAAAGACGAAGATAGAGCGAACTAGGAATCGGACGGGACTACGCATTGTCTCCACCCCCGTCCAGTAGTTCAATCTGGACGTCTTTACACGGGTGTTGGATTGCGCCTTGATCGTCGATGTGGTATCCACCGGACAGTTCCGCCCGAATCGGTTGCTCAATATCTCCGTGTGGGGTCTGAACAACAACGGTTAATTCTGCAGTATCACTCTCACATGAGACATCGTCGTTGTCATCGATGACGAGAACACCCCGTTGTTTCAGGAATTCCCGTTCAGTACCGGGGCTGAGGAATTCTTCGCTCGCCTCCGGACGCTCGAACGTGGTATCAGCAACGCCGTCTCCTTCGATTACCTCAGGTGCGTTCCGATACGGCGCATTCCGGAAGCCAATATTATACACCCAAGAGGGACCAGTACCGACGTTCTCGACCGTCACAAAGAGCCGACCGCTACTGTAGCCATCATCTTCATCGAACTCCGGTTCGACATCGACGATCTGGATATCGGGCCGAAGCTCCAGGGACATCGACTCAGATGTCTCGCCCGAAACGGCGACTAACTCGTACTCGCCGGCAGAGTACGTCCCACCAGTCTTGAAGACAATCTGTATTTCGACTCTTGTAGCTCCCTGTGCAACGGTTGACTGTTCGAACGTAGTACCATCTGGACCAATCAGATTGAGTTGGTCGACATCGTGATCATCAGCCAGCGTCACCACAAGGTTGGGTCCCGCGAAGCTGATTTCCTCAAATACCGAATCTGTAGACGGCGACGTAGAGGACGAACCTGTTGGGGATTCAGTCTGGTTGCCGGGACCATCGGTTCCGGAACACCCTGCTACTCCTGCAAGCAGGGCTGTTCCAGACGAAGCCAAAAGACGGCGTCGACTAATCCACCGTTCCGAATTCCGGTCATGGGATTCTGAATGTTCTCTGATCATTATAGTGACCTCCACGGGGGCCAGATACGCCACCCTGTAATCCGATCGATGAAGAACACTGCAAGGAGGAACAGCGAGACGGGAACGCCGATCCGGAACAGCGTCGACACCAACTGGAGCACTGAGCCTTGCAGCAGGACAGTATCCGAGTCGCCGGTATAGCCGGGAGGATTGAGCCACCAGTGGCCGGGTTCGTATCGGGCCGACACACCGCCAGGGGAACGTTCAATCGTCGTCGTGACGGTTCCGTTCCCGGTCGTGTTCACCCGCTGCCCGTTGACGACGACGTAGCCGTCCCGTTCGTCGGTATTGATTGGTGCGCCGGTGTTCGCGTTCTGGAGGGTCACCCGGACGGTGACCGTATCTTCGGTCTGGTTCACCACCTCCAGAGAGAGGTTGCTCTCGTCGATCTGGATTCGAGCGAACTCATCGGCGGGCCGTTCTGCCTCAACCCCTCTGACGAGCCCCCACGCACGGACAGTCTCGGGCTGTTCGTCGGTCGTGGCCCGCGTCGCGATGCCGTAGCTGGCCGTGTACGACTCCGTGAGAACATCCAGGTGAACGTTCGACGGGAGCGTCGGCGGCGACGTCGACGTCCCGTACACATCCAGTATCGTCACGTTCCGGCGGGGCGACGGCGTCGGCCCCGTCTCGATGGGGTACGCGTTCACCTGGAGTGGATGGAGCGGTGAGTGGGCGGTCCGCTGTCCGTCGTCCGAGCTGTAGACCAGCGTATCCCAGTCCTTGTCTCGGGCTGAGTAGAACCGCCAGACACCTCGGACATCACCGTTGGGCAACTGGTAGCCGAGCCACGGCTGGTTCTTGTAAACGACGAGGCCGAGATCACCGTTCGGATACTCCGCGATGAACCCTGATACCGCGAGGTCATACTTCGTGACCTCGATGGAATCGGTTACCGTGACGGTCTCGGTCGGGTATGAAACGGAACTCTCCCAGTTGGTACAATCGCCTTCGTCGTTGTGAGCGGTACAAACTTCGACCTCCTTCCGAAGTCGGACCGAGATATTCGCCTGGAGCGTGAGCTGGTGGTCCTCGCCGGCGTATCCATCCAAGGAGTACGACAGTGCCGGCGTGTGGGAACCACCAGCCGTCGTCTCCTCGTCGCCGTCGACGAGGAGTCTCGTCTCCTCAACCTGATGGCTCTCCAGACTCCAGTAGACACGTCGATCGCCGGAGGTGTCGTCAGGCGGCACCGCCACCCGGTAATCGACGGTCCCGCGGAGCGTCCCGTCTGGAGCGACGTAAAGCGGCTGTCTAGACGACGAGAGGCGCGCTCGGGTGGACGGCTGAACGGCGAACACCTCAGTATAGGCTTCCTTGATGAACTGGTCGCTGGTGAGGTCCGCATCTGGTGGATGGATCGACACGGAGCTGTTGGTCGCCGGGAACTCCGAGTGGTCGCCACGGTTCCATCGCTCAACTGCACGCGGGGGCGAATCGAACGGGACATCGGTCCCCTCGCCAAGCTGCTCGACCGCCGACCCGTTACTCAGATTCGCACCGTCGGTCGCACCGTCTTGATCCCCCGACCACAGTTTGTGAAAGGTCTCCTCCGGAACGCCGTGGTCAGTACTATTCGGGGGATGGGCGCCCACTGGAACGGCGGCTGTCGATGCGACGAGGACGGCGGACATGACGAGTGCGAATCCTGGTGCGTGGTTAGAATCCACAACTCGTGCCACCGACCACGATGTTGTTCAGGATGAACTGGACGATCTCCGTCCCGAGGGGGGCGACGATCACGCCCCAGAGCAGGCCCTGATTCCGGACAGATTTCATCTCCTTCTTCCAGTCCGAGCGACGGGTGAACGGGATCGCCACCGTCGCGCCGAGCGCGAGGACGCCGCCGATGAGCGGCCCACCGAACTGGATGATGGTGAAGATGTTCTGGATGGTGTCGGCCATGTTCGAGTCGCAGAATGCGCTCCCCGGATCCGACTGTGCGGCCGCCGTCCCCACGAACAGGATCAGCGGGAGGAGCGCCAGCAGAATCGGGCCGATGGACCTGTGGATGATCCGAATGACGGACGTCGATTCCTCAGTACTGGCCGGCGTCTCGCCGGAGGGGACCTTAGCACACATCGTTTGTGGGAAAGGATAGCACGACCAAAAGAGGTCAGAAAATTTGAATGAATTTGTAGATCTTCAAAGTTCTCCAAGTTCTCTAGAGAAGTTCTCATTCTACTGGGATATATGCGACCGCATAGCCTGGGTCGAACTAATGTCAGACGCGGACACAGCAACCAGCGCCAGCAACTCCGACTCGGATGTTAGCGACGATGTGGCCCGAATCAATATGCGAATCCCGCAGGACAAATACGAGTGGTTACAGGAAGAACTCGACTCATTCACGAGTGATACAGGCCGATTCCAGTACCTCATCCAGTTCTATTCCGACCACAAAGAAGATGACACCGACTGCTGATCTGCGACCCACAGGGCGACTTAGACCTGCAGCGGAGCAACGATGAGAAGCGGGCAATCCTCGCCCTCGAAATAGTACTGCTTTACCGTCGTCGCGTCCTCGAACTCGTCCGCATCCTCAGGAAGGGTGATCGTGCGGGCGCTGCTGTGTTCGTGGATCGAGTAGATGCCGAGTTCGGAGAGGTCCTCACACTCGGCGGGATCCAGTTCTCTACTGACCGCCTCCAACCACGCTTCAACTGACACGGAGGACCGCTCGTCCGTATCAGTTTCACGGGGGGTACTGCGGGGACTGGCTTGTGCCATGATACATTTGCACATACTTGCGTCTTATCTACTAAATACTGACGGCCAATGACTTTCTTAAAATCTGACTATGTAACTAATGAAGTGTTTGTCTGACGCCGACCGAATACACGTTAAGAAACGCTATTCTGAGGCGTTGAGACACGCTTGGATATCAGCACCAGTCGGAAAAGTCAAAATCACGAGAGGAACGGCGACAAGCGACCACCCGACTGGATCCAACTGTGGAACCGGATTCGACGAGAGATAGGCTCCAATTCCGAGTACGACAATAGGGGTATAGAGGAGAGTCGGCGCGATCGAACCGAGTCGGATAGCGACCGTCGGAGCAGACGGGGCGTAAACGGCGTCAACGTATGGGCCACGTCGATTGACACCGAACGAGACTGATTCCGCATAGAGCCTGTGGACGGCGTAGTGTGCGGACTCATGGAGGATCCACGCTACACCACACGCGAGTAGGTAGACGCCGAATATCAGAACCGTCTCATGGAACATTGGAACTACCGTCGAACGGTTCGAAATGGGAGGACATCGCAGATAAGCCTGAAGGGTAACCGTGGCTAGCGACCTTAACCAACAAGCTCGTGAACAACGGCAGGCTGTTGGTTAACGCGGAGAGACAGTCGATACCGCTGCCGTTCCTCATTTGATCTCGATGACCTCGCCCTGGCCTTCGTGGAGTCGCTCGCGGATTTCAGTTAGTAACTCCTGCCCTTCCTCGTACAGCTCACTCCCTTCATCAAGTGACACCTCATCCGCGTCGAGTTGGTCGATAATCTCTTCGATTCGGTTCATCCGACTCCTGATGTCCGTGTCTTTTGCCATCGATTAGATCACCCCCAGCCAGAGTGCAGTAATGAGCAGCAACAGCACTAGGAGCACGACAATTGCAACCTTGTAGTAAACTGGCGACAGGCCCTCAGGCGCGGTCGCCTCTTCGACTGCCTCGGCCAGTTCCTGTTCGTGTTCGTGCTCCTGTTCAAAGGTCTCGTACGCGGCCTCAAGCTGTTGCTCAAGCGGGCCAATGTCGCTAGCCAGGAAGTCATTCCGAGACTTCGCGATGTACTCGCCGGCCGCTGTCGGTGTGATCGCGGCCATATCCGCTACCCGATCCGCGATTAGCCGGTCGTCAGTATGGCCAATTGCCGTGACGATCGGGGTGTTCGCGGTGAAGATCGCTTCCGCGACCCGCTCGGTGTTGAACGCCTGAAGGTTCGAATCGCTCCCACCGCCGCGGCCGACGATAATTGAATCGACGTCCTCGGAGCGGTCCAGATGGTGAATCCCGTTCGCGATAGACGTCGGTGCCTCTGACCCTTGGACGGTCGCATCCTTCACCAGGATGTCGACTGTAGGGTCTTGCTCGTGGATCGCGCTCTGGATGTCGTACCGAGCATCCCCTCGGAGTGAGGTCACAACACCGACCCGTTCCGGAAACGCTGGCGGGCGCTGTTTCTGCTCGTCGTCGAACCAGCCACGCTCTTCGAGCTCGCTGCGCAGTCGCTCGACCGCGGCCGCTTGGTCGCCGTCGCCGACGACGATCACTTCCCACGGCTTGAGGTCGATTTTCCCGCCTTCAGTCCAGTAGTCGATATCGCCTTCCAGGATGACCTCAGTCCCGTCCTCGAGCTCGGCGTCCATCTTCCGATAGCGGTTTGCCCAGATCATACAGGGGAGCTCGGCGTCGCCATCGGTAAGCGTGAAGTAGAGCGCTGTACTGTTCTGATGGAGATCCGTGACTTCGCCAATACAGCGGACACCGTCGAGGGCAGGCGCATCCTCGACGACCGAGGCGATTCGGTCGTTCAGCTGTGACACGCTGAGGACGTCTCCTGCCTCAGGCTCGACCGCCTGCCGTTCAGTATCCGGTGCGTCCGCCATCTTCGTTTCCTAACTTCTGTACAGGAACCTCAAAAAGCTACGTTCGAGTGACGGGCTTGGCTGCGTTACGCAGGCCTACAGGTCGCGGGGCTGGACCGTCTTCCGGTCGTTGGACTCGGCACGCTCTGCGGCGTCGTCGAGCAGTTCGGCGACCTCCTCGTTGAGCGTGTCGTAGAAATCTGCCGAGACGTTGTTGTCCGAGAGTGCGTCCTTCACGGCTGCTTTGACGATTAGGTCAGACATTCCATCGCGGAATTCACCTGTCCACTATATAAAGGTTCGAAGTTTTCACGCGATATCCCGACCCAGTCAAGCCAAAATCGCCTCGGGGTACCAGAGAGAACATATGCCACCCCTCAAAATAGAGAACAGACGGATGCACGATCTAACTGGGTTCCAGCGGGACATCTTGTATGTAACGGCCGGGCTCAAGGAACCACACGGGCTCGCAATCAAAGACGAACTCGACGACTACTACGAACAGGAGATCAACCACGGGCGCCTCTATCCGAATCTCGACGACCTCGTCGACAAAGGACTGCTCGAGAAGGGTGAACTCGACAGGCGGACGAACGTATACACAGTTACACAGCGCGGTCAGCGTGAAATAGAGGCACGTCGTGAGTGGGAAACCCAGTATCTGGGAACCGTGGACTCAGGGACTGCATAGCGTTCTATCCAAGTGGGTGCAGTAATCGAACAATCAAGTTCTCGTTTCAACGAAATACATCCGAGGGCTCGTTACGATCCATCCGCCAATAGGTTATCGACGAGGCGGGTGAACCGGTCGATCATCCGATCGGACAGCGAGGGGGAGATCTCTTCGAGGAGGCGAGCGGTCTCAGTCCGCTCGGCTGCGACCAGCGTCACGTGATTATTGACATCTCGGTGTTTCTCGATGAGATTCTGTTCCGTCAAATGATCCAAGTGCCACTCAAGGGTTCCCCGAGCAATCCCGAGGGACTCTGTGACAGCGTTCGGGCTGGATGTTCCCTGTTCGAGAACACAGAATAAGATGTCGCGTGCTGTTTCCCGGCGAAGGACAGCGATTGCTCCCCGCTCCCACGCATCATATTCCGGTGTGTAATAGTGGGTCCGGCCATAGAGAGGTAGGTTGACCACTCTCTCTTGATTCTGGAGTTTCCTGAGATGGTACTGTACCTGTCCTGGTGCGAGGTCGAGTCTCCGCGTGAGCGCGTTGAAGTGTTCTCCAGGGTGGGTGGCAATATACTCGTGAATTCGGTCACGTTGGTGTGTCATGTATCGAAGTTGGTCTCGTTCGAAATGGTTCGGGAGTGATAGACTGCAGCAATAACGAGCGCTACAAGAATGACATCAAGCCCGTGTTCGAGGAGGTGATGCTCGGCTTGTGAAAACAGGCCTACGATGGAGATCCCCGCAACCGCAGAGCGTCCAAGAAGGGCAGCCAATGCAGCGACGATTAACAGATATGGACGGGATTGGCGTTGAACGAACGCGCCGATCGCAAGTCCCAGAAGTACCGCTGTACCCGCAGCCGCGGCGGTGATCACCACGAGCAACGGAAGGGACTGCGAACCGGTAAACCCGCTATGGAGTGGGACAAATCCCGCCATGTGGGCTGAATTTGAAACGCAGTTACCTGAGAACGTCGATTCGAGTTACTCCGGATGTTAGAATTGTAGAGAGTGGTTGGTGGTTCCAAACCTCTTCAGAGGGAGCAGTACCCAGATGCGAACCCAAGATTGTCTCACTTTTTTGTCCTTCACTATCACGACATACACGTATGTCCTCGTTCTCAGATCGTGCGCTCCTGACGGCGGTCGTCGCGGATGTCACGCTGATTCTCGGGTACGCCATCAGTGCGGTTCATCCTGACCGTCGAGTGTGGCCCATCGGTGACAGCTCTTGGCGGTGGTGGTTCAATTGGTCAGCGCTCTCCGTCGTGTTCGCTGGGTTTCCCGTGCTGGGCGCGCTCGATCGGGACTCCTTCATTTTCACCGAACGTTGGAGCAAACTCACGGGTAGCGGTATCGCCGCACTCGGGATGGGATTTGCCCTCTCAGCACTCTTCGAACTTGGGTGGATGGAAAGCAGTGGAAGAGAAGGGGAACTTCGGACGAACGGTATCTACCAGTACACGCGCAACCCTCAGAGCGTGGGATTCATTACGTTCATCGTCGGCGCGATCATTGCAGTGAACTCCCGGAAACTGGCTGTACACGGCATCTTGACCATCCTCGTGTACGCACTGTTCCCGTTTGCCGAAGAACCGTGGCTGCGAGAGCAGTATGGCCAGGAATACGAGCAATACCGCAAGCGGGCCCCCCGATTTATCGGGTGGAACTTGGTGAAGAAGCTCATCACCAGATAGTCTACTACCGACCTTGAGCGGGGATTCAAGAACTCTACCAGAACCGCCTTTTCCGTTGGCTTCCTAACTGTCGTCAATGACTGATGAGAGAGGTATCCCTCGCAGAGAATTCCTCAAGTCGGCCGTCGCTATCGGAGGCGCAGCGGCATTCAGTGCCTGTTTAGGCCGTGAAGATGTTGACGTCCCAACAGGGCCGGATGATCTCTCGTCGTATCCACAACGTCAGCACGCTTGGAATGAGGCCCTCCCACGGGACGACCACGGGAACGTCGTCGCTCCGAGCCATCGTGTGCTCCTCTATCTAAATTACCGACGAGACGGGCCCCCGAACGAAGACGACCGTGACCAAGTTGAAACAGCTCTCCGTGGGATCGAACACGCCTACGAGCGAAGCGGGGGCGGGTTATTGCTCACGGTGAGTTATTCTCCGGCATACTTCGACCGATTCGACGAATCGCTTCCCGAAGACGTTGACCTCCCTGATCCAGAAGCACTTGCGCCGTTTGAGGATCCCGAGTTCGATACGCCCGATGCAGTCGTCCATCTCGCGAGTAACACGGCACAGGTGGTGCTCGGTGCCGAAGAAGCCCTCAAAGGGAACAAATCAACCCTCAACGGTGTCGATCAGCCTGACGCTACACTGACCGATGTTTTCTCAATCGCCGACCGGCGGACGGGCTTTATTGGGGACGGGTTGCCGGCGGAGAATGCTGACGATGCAGAGGGTGTTCCGGCAGATAAGGTCCCAGAGGACGCGCCGCTGTTTATGGGATTCAAATCGGGATTCAAAAAGAACCAGGCCAGTGAAGATCGCGTGACAATCCAGTCGGGGCCGTTCGCCGGTGGAACGACCCAGCACATCTCCAAGCTCCAGCTCAATCTCAATCAGTGGTACAATCAGGACGATCGCTGGCAGCGTGAGGCGAAGATGTTCTGTCCGTACCACGCCGAGAACGACGTAATCGAGGGCGCTGGAGACAATCTCGGAACCAGCAGCAAAATCGACGACTGTCAGCCAACGGATGAGACGGCCCGCGAGATGGGCGTCGTCGGTCACTCCCAGAAATCCGCCCGCGCTCGCGATGACGATGACTCGCCTCTCATCCTTCGGCGCGACTTCGATTCTACCGACGGTGAAACCGCCAGCCTCCACTTCCTTGCGCTCCAGCGACGGATCACCGACTTCGTCGACACGAGAGAAGCGATGAATGGCACTGACGTCACCGAGCAGTCGGCCGTCGGTCAGCGAAACAACAACGGCATCCTGCAGTACATCCGAACGGAGCGTCGCGGTAATTTCCTCGTCCCCCCACGGTCGTTGCGTTCGCTGCCGCCTGCGCGACCGGTCGAGAACGCACAGGAGGTGACGCATGAATCGTCGTGACGTGCTTCGGGCGGTCGGGGGCACGTCACTCGTGGGGCTCGCGGGGTGTACCGGCCTGTTTGAGACGCGGTCAGCGCGGGCACCACCGCTCCCCGAGAACCGCCCGGACGCAGTCTACTATCCGACCCACTACGAGGGCATGAAAATGCCCGGAATGAAGGAACAGGGCGGGTACAGTTGTGCGCTCACGTACTCGTATGCGCACCGGTTCTGGCTGATGAAGCCGAATGGGATCACGAAGGTCGAGATTCAATCCGAAGATTCGATTCACCTGATGCCGGTCGTTTGGGAGACACAGACGGGGATCATCCCACCCGATATCAATCCACAGCTCACGATTACACAGGACGGCGAGCAGGTCGACCAGTTCGCACCGTGGCCGATGCTCTCCCAGCCGATGGGGTTTCACTTCGGCGATAACGCACAGCTCCAGGGCGACGGCACATACACTGTCGAGGTCAGCATCGGCGGGCCGTCGACGCGACGGACGGGGTCGCTGGCCGAGAATCAGGGGAACGCCTCGTTCACGTTCGAGTTCGAATTCAGCGAATCGACGCTCAACGAGATCTCGTATACGGACATTCCCGACGACAGAGAAGGCACGAAGGGTGCTGTCGACCTGATGGACATGGAGATGTTACCGAGTTCGCAAGTGCCGACACCGGACGCGCTCCCGGGGGACGTTCGTGGCTCGGGGACGAGTGGGGACGCGAAGTTCGTGGTTACGATCCTCGAAGACGCGTCACGTTTCGGTGGGGACGAGGAGCAGAGGTATCTCGCTGTTTCTCCGCGCACACCCTACAATCGAACGATGCTGCCGATGATGTCGCTTTCGGGAACACTGCACCGTGACGGGATGTCAGTGTTCGACGGAATTCTACAGGCAACCATCGATCCAGAGCTCCGCTATCACTACGGAGCGACGGTCGCAGATGTACAGACGGGAGATGAGCTGACGATCACGGTCGATTCGCCCCCACAAACAGCTCGCCATGAAGGATACGAGACAGCCTTCGTTGATATGCCAGATGTGCAGGTGACGTTGTAGTTCCAAAGGTGTCTTTAGAATTCCAACCGAAGCCAAATCTATGGAAGAGAAGCACCTCCTACTGGCGACGTTACTTGGCGTTGTCTCACTCCTGGTACTCACCGGATTCGTCGTTCGCTTAGCGTAGACAGTCACAGAATGGCCGAGGCTGGCAGTTACAGAAACCCCCGGTTGACGACAGCGAGGTCGACTCAATGAATCTACCAAACATAGTATCTCAGAGGAGAACATGAATCGGAGAACGTTTCTCAAACAGGGGACTGCTCTCTCGGGGGGCCTGGTACTGTCTGGTTGCCTGGGGCGGCTCGGATTCGAGACGCAGTCTGCATGGCGTGATCCACCGATCGTGGAGGATCGACCTGACGCGGTCTACTATCCGGCAATCATCGAAGGGATGGGAATGTACGGAACGACGACGGCAGGCAGTCTCGGATTTGCACTGATGCACTCCTTCCCGCACCGTTTCTGGAACCTCACTGGCTCACGAAAGACGAAAGTCGTCGTTCAGTCGGATGATTCGGTGCATCTGATGGCGAGTGTCTGGGACACCGAGACGGAGACGATCCTCCCGGTCGACGTCTCTGTCGAAATCAGTAACAGCGACGGTCGAGTGTCCTCGACCAACCTCTGGCCGATGATCTCGCCGAATATGGGGTTCCACTACGGCGACAATATCGCTCTCCCGGGGGAAGGACAGTACGATGTGACGCTCCAGGTTGGCCCGTTGCAGACAGCTCGTACGAGTCCATTCAACGGGCGATTTACAGAGGGACAGTCTGCCACGATGCAGTTCACGTTCGATACGGATGAGACGTACAATTTGGAGATTCGCCGGTTAGGGGACAAAGCAGGCACCCGTGGGACAGTCGATCTAATGGATATGGAAATGATTCCTGAACCGGTCGTGCCGACAAAATCCGAGCTTCCCGGTCGACTACTCCACGAAGGGCAATCCGGTGACGCAACGATGCTGGTTGCTCTCGTTGACGGTGACCATCGGTTTAGTGATACTGAAGGACCCTTCCTAATCGTTTCTCCACGCACACCCTACAATCGCGTGATGCTCCCGAGGATGGCTCTTTCAGCAACACTCGACCGTGGAGGGGATACAATCACACAAGGGACACTCCAAGCGTCCCTTGATCCTGACCTCGGGAGTTTCTATGGGATGGGTATTGATGAACTCAAGACTGGCGATACGGTCAGAATCACTGTAGAGACACCACCCCAACTGGCGCGCCACGACGGCTACGAAACCGCGTTTCTCGACATGGACCCGATTGAGTTCACTGCCGAGTGATCTTTCTGGTTGAGTTCTGACCTTAGTGTGCGATCCGTTGTTCTCTCGAAACCACCAGAATCAGGGTAGATATGGGGGCGTCGCTCCTGGAAGTGAGAGAATCCAGAGGCTAATAACGGTGTACCCGATCATCACACCGATGAACGGGTACTGGCTCCGGATTGCGACGAGACGACTCGAGAAGAGTTCGTAGGCGGTCGCGTGCGCTGCCCAGATAGCGAGGAGATGCCCGATGAGCACGTAGGCGATACTCAAACCCTCGAACCACCCAGGTGGAGACAATGTCAGGGGATTCGCTGGGGGCGACAGTGGAGAGAGAATTGCCATGCCTAGAGCCGGACTGAGGGATACAGCCAGTCCGGTGTAGTGGGCGAGGTGATATCCCGCTGCGATGGCCAATAGCGAGGGTGCAAACCGAAAGGCGATACGTTTCGCTGTGATGTATGTCCCGGTCCGTCGCCGAGAGAGTACGCCCGCATACCAATACGCGGCGAAGAAAACGACGTAGCCACTGACGAAAAGGAGTGTGTAGATGAGGATCGCACGAATCTGTACGGCTCCCACTCCAATATTGGAGAGGCTGACGAGTGCCTCGGTAGTTGCTGCGCCCGTCTGCGTCGTGATGAAGCCGCTGTACGTGAGCTCCCAAATCAGCGCAATGACGAACGCAACATCGGAGGTGTCCGTGATTAAGTCTGAGTCAGTCAGGTCGCTACCGGGCAGTTTTACAGTGAGCTTCCCGTCCCGCCGTTTTACAGGGGCGACAGCCCCGAAAAATCGGAACAGGACGGATAACGGATCTGCGTTCTCGAACCACGCGTCAGGACCGAAGAGTACTGCGCCTGCGATTGTGACGGCACTGTAGCCGAGGATCGCAAGCGAAAGAATTGACGGAATCGTGCTGACAGGGAAAATCACCTCAATCCACACAAGGAGTAATAGGCCACCGACAGCTGGCCATCGGGCTAATTCTCTTGGATACGTTCTGTGTCCAGCTGGGAGAAGCGAGACGATCCCTCGCCAGGGGTTCAGTGCTGGCCAAACGTTCCCTCCAAGATACGTAAGCATCGGCAAGCCCGCTCGAACGACGACAAATGTGACGAGAATGGTGAAGCTTGCTGTCGGGAGCTGCGGTCCGGTCAGTCCGAGATACACTGCCAGTCCAAGGACGACAATCCCAAAACTACGTCCGATCCATCGAATCGGTGTCCACCAGTCGTCGACCGTCGGACCGGGGAGTGACCAGTTGTGGAGATAGCGGATAAAGGCTCGATCAGTAACGAAGCTCGCAAGTAGGGCAGAGGCGCCGATCGTGGCGCCGCCAGTGGCAAGATACAGCCATCGGGGAACGGCAAGGGTATCCCGAGGCTGCTTCGAGAGCGTCATCCCGTTACCGGCAGCGACTGTTTCGGTAAACAGCGTCAGTATCGAGACCCAGAGTACAAACTGTACGAAGAGTCTGAGCTTCGTGTTCGAGACGACCCAATGACGAAGCCTCGACCCTGGACCTGACTCTATGTGTACCTCTTCGCTTGCCCCGGTGTTCGTATCTGAGTCAGGCAAAGATAGCATACATGAATAGAAGACCGAAGTACAGGAGCACGAGGGCTCCAAGCGCTTTCAGACGGAGTGTACGCAACTCGTCTTCTTCGTCTGCTCGGGCAGAGAGGAATGCGTCCTCCTCGTCGTCATCCAGCTCTTGGGGATGTTCTAAGCCTTTGTGGAGGACGAGGCGGTCGGTCGTCGGGAACGGATGCCCACAGTAATCACACTCCCCTGCAGGTGAGTCACGCCGTGGAACCGTAGTGCCTTCGTATGACATACTCTCGAAAGCTGTTATTCGGCCGTAGGCCAGTCAGCGTTGAAACCGTTCTGGTTCGACGTTCGAACTTCTCCGCTCGCGTATCGACCTACGTGGCGTCATCAATGGCCAGAATGGTCGGTTACAACAGATCTGCTAGCGAAGAACGAAGTTGTCCAAACGCTCCCTTTGACAGCGTGGAAGTAGTCTTTTGTTCAGAGTGGTTGTCTTCGACTGGAGACTGACTCTCCGTTTCTCGCTCTTCTTCGTAGGCGTCGCAGTAGATGCACATAAAAAAGAGTAGGCAGAGCGTCTCTATAAAACCATTTGACCGTAAGATGGGATAGCGCGGAGAATCGGGACTAAGCAGTATTACCAGCTTCAGACTGTGAGGTTATACCGCACCAATATTAACTAACGGCTGAATTACAGCCATTTTCTATTAACTATAGGGGTATCAATAACAGCCGATTTATTATATCGTGAAGCTCAACTCGAGATAATGAGCGATTCCGAAGACACGGATTCAACCTTCACGGGAGCGAGTCCATGGCCACTCTTTGTCGCTATTGGATTTGCTCTCTCGGAGGTCGGTGTCGTTCTCGGCCTTCGTCCTGTCTCTGTTGCGGGACTGTTGTTGTTCGTCGGATCTGTTGCTGGCATTCTCACAGAGGCGGAGTATATTACTGAACCAGCGAAAGCAGCAGGTGTTCAAGGATTCGTCCTCTTCGGCATCGGTATCTTGCTGATCACACAGAACCAGACCGGGACGACAATCCGCGGTCAATCGATTGCGATCGCTGGTATCCTGTGTCTCGTTGGTGCACTTGTCTGGGTAGGCTTCGTTCGAAGGAAGACCCGCGCAACGGTATCGACAGCAGAGACGTCGGAAACAACATCTGATTGAGTTTCAGTAACAAACTATCGATGGAATTCGATAACACGAAAACGGTAATCGCGTTCGGGGTCCTGCTCACCCTCATAATTGGTGGGACGATGATGAGTCCGACGAGCAAAAGTACAGTCATGATGGTGAGCGTCGGCCTCGTCGTGTTTGGAGTCTTTACGCTCTTCCTCGAGGTCAAACACGGTGAGTATCGAGCAAACCATACTTAGGTCTGCATTTGAGATGAGACAACGGCCGAGTTAATAATATAGGGCAAAGTATTTATTAGGTATTGGCAGAAAATGGGTGTTTTATAGCAGTCGATTTAATAAATGTGTAGTGGCTAGGGGAGAGTGATGACCTCCCCCGACGACGATTCCCACAACAGGAGTGGTGAGCCACCGGATCGCGCCCACGAACACGAAGAAGGGTCCCACGAGCATAGTCACACGCATGACCACGACCACAGTGATCACGAACACGCCCAACACACAGAACAGGGCGTCGACGACGTTTCTCCACCCATAGACCAAGGGGACGTTGCACAATTCGCGGTCCCGGAGATGGATTGTCCATCCTGTGCAGGAAAGGTAGAGAACAGCGTCGAAAAACTGGACGGAATCCGCAGCGTCGACCCGCAAGTGACGAAAGGGACGCTGACCGTTTCATACGACGGCGAACAAACGAGTGCCACCGCGATTGCTAATCGGGTCGAAAAGGCCGGGTACACCGTGGAGGACACCGGCGAAGTGTCCTCGAAATTCACGGTTCCGGAAATGGATTGCCCGTCGTGTGCTGGCAAAATCGAGAACGCTCTCGAGAGGGTCGAGGGAATTACAACATTCGAAACCCAGCCGACGACCGGAACCGTCGTCGTCACGTACGATTCTTCGAGGACTGGAGAAGCCGATATCATCGGCGCTATCGAACGTGCCGGGTACAAGGTTACAGACACGTCGAGCGACGAATCAGGACGGCAGGACCCGACTGAGGAACGCGAGAGCATCTGGACGAGTCCACGAGCACTCAAGACGTGGATCAGCGGTGGATTCGTCGCTCTCGGCTTGCTCTTCGAGTTCTTCCTGACCGGGCAGAATGTACAGCTTGCAAGCCTTCTCGGAACGGAGCTGCTCGTCGCCGACGTACTGTTCCTCGTTGCCGTCGCGTCCGGTGGTCAGGAGATCTTCCGCAACGGCTACTACTCCGCTCGGAATCTGAACCTCGATATCGACTTCCTGATGTCGGTGGCTATCCTCGGAGCACTCGTTGCGAGCCTCGCCTTCGGTGAGGCGCTCTACTTCGAGGCGGCCACCCTCGCGTTCCTGTTCAGTATCGCCGAGCTGCTGGAGCGGTACTCGATGGATCGCGCTCGGAACTCGCTCCGGGAGTTGATGGACCTCTCACCGGATGAGGCAACCGTCAAACGGGACGATACCACGGAGACAGTTCCTGTCGACGAGGTCGCTGTCGGCGACGTGGTCGTCGTCAAACCGGGGGAGAAGATCCCGATGGACGGAACCGTCGTCGACGGTGAAAGCGCCGTCAATCAGGCACCCATCACAGGCGAAAGCGTACCCGTCGACAAGACGATGGGAGATGAGGTATACGCCGGCACGATCAACGAAGAGGGCTATCTTGAGGTAGAGGTTACCTCTGAAGCCGGTGATAACACGCTCTCGCGAATCGTGGAGATGGTCGAGGATGCCCAGTCGAACAAGACCGAGCGCGAGCAATTCGTCGAACGCTTCTCAACGTACTACACGCCAGTCGTCGTTGCCTTCGCCATTTTGACGACGGTGGGAAGCCCGTACGTTCTCGGCACGACCTGGCCCACGGCCGTCGTCTACGGGTTGACGTTACTGGTACTGGCCTGCCCGTGTGCGTTCGTCATCTCGACACCCGTGTCCGTCGTGTCGGGAATTACGAGCGCCGCGAAGAACGGCGTCCTGATCAAGGGCGGCAACCACCTCGAAGCGATGGGGGCCGTCGACGTCGTCGCCTTCGACAAAACGGGGACGCTCACGAAAGGTGAGCTCACCGTCACTGACGTCGTTCCATTAAACGAAAATTCGGAGGAAGACGTCCTCCGGTGTGCCCGCGGGCTCGAACAACGGAGCGAACATCCCATCGGCGAGGCGATCGTCGCTGAGGCCGGCAGCATGGGAGTCGCCGAGCGCGAGATCGATGATTTCGAGAGCATCACCGGCAAGGGCGTCCGGGCCGACCTCGACGGGACGCCCCACTTCGCTGGCAAGCCGGGGCTGTTCGAGGAGCTGGGATTCGACCTATCACACGTCCACGCGACCACTGACGGCGGTGTCGTCACCCAGACAGCTCGGCAGATATGCGACCGGAACAACTGCCTCGACCTTCTCGACGAGACCGTTCCCGAACTCCAAGCAGAAGGGAAGACCGTTGTCCTCGTTGGAACCGAAGACGAACTCGAAGGCGTCATCGCAGTCGCCGACGAGATCCGACCCGAAGCGAAGCGAACACTGACGCGACTCAAGCAACTCGGCGTCTCCCGAACGGTGATGCTGACGGGTGACAATGAGCGGACTGCCCGCGCGATCGCCGAACAGGTCGGCGTCGACGAGTACCAGGCCGAATTACTCCCCGAGGACAAGGTGACGGCGATCGAGGAGCTCGTCGAGGAGTACGACGGCGTTGCGATGGTCGGTGACGGCATCAACGACGCACCGGCGCTCGCCACCGCCACAGTCGGCGTGGCGATGGGGGCTGCCGGGACTGATACCGCATTGGAGACCGCCGACATCGCCTTGATGGGTGATGACCTCGCAAAGCTCCCGTACCTCTACGAACTCGCACACGATGCGAACGGGGTCATCCGACAGAACATCTGGTCGAGTCTCGCTGTCAAAGCCGGGCTGGCAGTCGCAGTCCCGTTCGGATACGTCCCGATCTGGCTCGCCGTCCTCGCTGGCGATGCCGGAATGACGACGGCCGTCACCGGGAACGCGATGCGACTCTCTCGAATCACGCCGGAGACAGACACCGAAACCAGCGCTTCGGAGGGGTAAGATGGGTGCAGAGAATGAGGGAAACGCAACATCCCATACGGAGGCAGATCAGCAACGATACCCGTTCGGACTCTCGTCTCCGCAGTTTGCCGTCCTCGTTGTGCTCATTGGGCTCATCGGGCCCGGTTTGTTGGTATACACCTTCGAACAGGCGAACCTCTCTGCAGTTGCTGACCTCGTGTGGATCGTCGGCTATGGCACAACCGTATTTGTGGTTTGGTTCATCTGGCTTCGTCCGCTCGATTTCGCGGGCTCCTCCGCCCAAGATACATCACTCTCCGAAGAATCGGAGCGGTCCAAACCAGAACCGGAGGGAGCCGATGAGGAGATTACCTCTTCGGATAGCACTGAATCAACGGCGCAGGATTCGATGGTGACGAGTGAAGACGGGGCCCAGGAATCTACCCAGGAACAACCGGAATCCTCAGATTCGAAATAGAACCCCCTCTAATGTGAACTTATGACCCTTCACGAGCATACTGATGAGGAGACCGCAGAGCACAACCTCCCGTCTAAATCAAGTGGCAGTACGCGTCGGCTTGCGCTCGTCGCGGTCGTCAATTTCTTTGGATTCGTCATCGAACTGGCTGGTGGACTCCTGTTCGGGTCGGTCGCGCTTATCAGCGACGCACTCCACATGCTGTTCGATATGCTGGCGTACGCGATGGCGTTCGGCGCGAGCTACACCGCCGAACGGTTCGAGGGTGGCGAGGCGTGGTCGTACGGTCTCCACCGACTGGAGCCGGTTGCGGCCTTCCTGAACGGCGTCTTGCTCCTTCCAATGGTCGGATACATCGTCTGGGAGTCCTACCAGCGGTTCCTTGAGCCAGTGGCGATCAATCCCGAGTTGACGCTGATCATCGCTACGGGTGGCCTGCTGGTAAACATCGGCTCCGTGTACGTGTTGCAGGGTGGTGAGATGAGTCTCAACGAGCGCGGGGCGTTCTACCACCTGCTCGGTGACGCCGGTGGCTCTGTTGCGGTAATCGTCTCGACCGCCGCCGTCGCAGTGTTCGATCTCCCCATCGCAGACCCTGTGGCGGCCGTACTCATTGGGCTGCTGGTGCTCGCGTCGGCCGGGAACGTCCTCCGGGAAAGCACCTCGATCCTGTTGGAACGGAGCCCGGTGTCGTCCGAAGAACTCCGGGATGAATTGACGACACTCGATGGCGTCGACCAGATTGAGGATCTCCACGTCTGGCAAGTCTGTAGTCAACTCACCGTCGCAACCGTCCGACTGACAGATACGTCGACCACACTCGAGGAGCAACGGAGAATCCAGTCACGGGTTCACGACTATCTCACGAATCGAGGAATCGACCACGCAACCGTGGAGCTCGTCGGGCGTACCGATCCCGATACTGACCCTGTCGGTACGACGAATCACTCCCACTAACGATGTCCCACACAGCACCCGATCAAATGTTCGAGGTGTTGGACGAGACGAACGAGAACCTCATTGCGATTCGCGTCGGGAAGGGCACGCGAACAGGCTATCAAGAGCTGTACTCACTCCTCGTCGAAAAGAGCGATAAGCACGGGTACATCCACGTGTACGAGGAAGTTCCGAACTGGACGTTCAGGGCGTTTCTCACACACCTCCACGGGGTGGTTCCCGATCTCCGGTACGGCCCTGAGTTCGATATCGACCGGTACGCCGCAGTCGGCGATACACGATGGGCAAAACTCCTGTTCGACTGGTGGTATGCAATCCGACCGATCTGGCCAGTCGCCCCCAACGAAATGCGATATTTCGACATCAAGAAACGCGAGCGAGCTCTCGACTGGCTTCGAGAGGAAATTTAGTTACGAATACGATCAACTCCGCCGACGACAATGAGGAGTGTAGAGACAAGCGTCAGTCCAAGTTGTGGTTCCCGGAACCAGAATGGCGTTGACGGAACGACTGCCCGAAGCCCGACCAGCAGTAGTGAGAGAACCGGCACGCCGGCGTCAGGGCTGTCGACGCTGCTTCCGTTAGTCGTGTACTTCGGGGCTCCGACAGACTCACCGTAGGGCAGTCGGTCGGCTTCGTATGGGATACGCTCTGTTCGAACGCTCCAGACGACAGTCCCGGATTCGTCGACCTCTACGAGTCGCCGGTTGAGCGTGTCGGTGATAAGCGTGTTTCCGTTCGGGAGGCGATCCGCATCCCGGGGCCAATCGAGCTCGACACCCGCTGCCCGATCAAGAGCCCACGCTGGCTCCCATTTACCGCCCTCCGTTCGATGCAGTTCCACGACTCGGTCGTTCTCGCTGTCGGCAACGAGGACGGCACCATCCCCGAGCCACTGGGGGTTGTGCTGGTGGTTGAGCACGTCGGGGTCACCGCATCGAATATCGCCATCATTGTCATAGTCGTTCAACTGGCCGGATTTCCGGCAATTGGCATCGTTCGAATCGGTCGTATCCTCATTGATAACCTCAACGACGCCCTCGCCGCGCTCGATAACGAGTAGCTGGTTGGCATTCCGTACTGAGACGAGATAGCGCCCAGAGCCGATGACGTCCACGTCGTTGATGTGCAGCCAGTCGGTCGTCGTCGGATCTTGTGGGGCGTCGTAGAACGAACTCGCATTCCACTGCCACGTGACTTCGCCGTTCTTGACAGTAAAGATACGCTCGTACTCCATATCGGTGACCAAGTATTCTCCCGATTCGAGTCGTTCGACATCGTGGACTTCGCTGTTCTTGTTCGTTCGCACCGGGAAGCTATACTCCGAAACCACCTGCAGGTCTTTCCCGGGGTCAATGACTCGGAATCCCGTTCGGGTACAGGGAGACTCGTACGGTCCGCACGAAGCGTACCCGCTGTCCATGAACCCGGCTAACACTGTTCCGTTCTCCGTTTGTGTGACGTCAAAATAGCTATCAGCACTCGATTCACGCCAGGTAGTGTTCGTCCCGTTGAGAAGATAGACGCTGCCGTATTCGTGCCAGCCTGGGCCACCCCCCTGAGACCCGACCAAGGTTCGGGACGTCTGGTCTGTCTCCGAAGCCGTCCCAATCGCAGGGGCGAGCATTGCACTGCTAACAAGCGTGAGAACGAACAGAACAACGCCGAAAAGGATTAGGTAGCTACCCCGACGGAGATCAGGAACGGCAACATTCGGAACGGGGTTCATTTCTGGATATACAGCGAGTACATGATGACCGCGAGGCCAAGGGCGACGAACAGGCTGTTGATGAGCACGCCGAGGGCCAATCCGACAGAAAAGAACTGGTTGGCCACGCCAGTTAGAATTGCCCCGAGTGTGATGATACCGAACCCGACACCAAGGACACGTAGCGAATCCGCACCCGTACGTCGATAGGCTTTAAATGCAATATAGGTAATCCCGCCACCGAGAAGCAGGATTACGAACTTGACGACTGCAATCGCCGTGATGACGCCGTTCATACTTCGTCCCCCATCATCGACCAGATATCTGCAAGCCGTTCGTCTGTAGATTTCGGCGGCCGATCGACGCTCACCGAAAACGTACCTGTGTCGTCCATAGAGATCGTGACGTCCTCGAACGACCGCTCGTAGTAGGTAACCCGTCCACCTCCGGGGTTGATCGTCTCCTGTTCTCGAACGAGGGAAGCGGAACTGAGGAGTTCTAATTTTCGATACAGCGTCGACTTGGGGATGTCACATGCGTCGAGGAGTTCGTTCGCAGTCATTGGTTCGATAGTTTCCTGGAGAATAGCCCGACACGCGGGATCATCCAGCGCATCAAGGACATCCTGTACCTCCGGAGTGTCCTCGGACGACACTGAATCATCTCCCATTATTCGATAATACGTGGTCCTCGGGATATGGTGTCCGATTGCTGGAGAGGCATCCCATTGGTCCCACGAACTCAGTCGGGATCGTGGTTCCAGAGTCATGACGGTCGATCCATCGAAAGAGGGGAGACATGGTGACACAATTATGAATCGTGCTGAATTTCGAGTCGTTGTTCGCCTGCGTCTGTGATCTCGTAGAGACCCCTCCCCAGTGGAACAATACAGCCCTCACTATGGAGGTGAGCACACGTTTGGTCAATGGTGATCGGGTGTCCATCGACGGCGTTAGTGATCTCCATCACATGGCACGGTGACTCATCAACGAGCAGCTCCAATATCTCGACCTCGGTCTGTATTGAGAACTCGCTCATGGTAAATATCGTATCATGACCCACTCAGTAGCTGGATTTCGCCCGGCAGGGGCTATCCGGTCAGTCATACTGCGCGTACACCTCGAGAAGCTCTTGGTATCGATTTCGGATCGTGACTCGACTGACGTGGGCGACCTCACTCACCGTCTCCTGTGTGAGCTGTTCGTTCGTGAGGTGGGTCGCAGCATACAGAGCGGCAGCCGCCAACCCGGCTGGACTCTTTCCACTGTGGACGGCATTATCTGTAGCTACCTCAAGCAGTTCTCGAGAGCGCCGTTCTGCTTCGTCGCTCACGTCGAGCGATGACGCGAATTGTGGAATATATTGCATGGGATCCTCCGGCTCGATCTCCAGCCCAAGTTCTCGGGACAGATATCGGTACGCTCGCTGGATCCGGATTTTCTCGACACGGCTGACATCGGCGAACTCCGTCAGCGGCCGTGGCATTCCGTGCTGTCGAGCAGCCGCATACAACGACGCCGTCGACATACCCTCGATCGAGCGACCGGGGAGCAGGTTCTGCTCCACAGCACGCCGGTACAGGACGCCTGCAGTTTCCCGAACCGATTCAGGAAGTCCCAGAGCGGACGCCATGCGGCTGATCTCCCCGAGCGCTTGCTTGAGATTCCGCTCGTGAGCATCCTTCGTACGGAACCGCTCGTCCCACGTCCGGAGGCGCTGTAATTGAGCACGTTTGCGACCAGAGACAGCCTGTCCGTAGGCATCCTTGTCCTGCCAGCCGATAGTCGTACTCAGACCCTTATCGTGCATCAGCTGCGTCGTCGGAGCCCCGACCCGACTCTTTTCATCGCGTTCCTCTGAAGTGAACGCACGCCACTCAGGACCGTGGTCGATTGGATTATCTTCAAAAACCAACCCACAGCTTTCGCAGGTCGCCTCACCGCTGTCGCTAGTCCGTGTAATATGACCCTGACACTCGGGACAGATGTTGTCGTTGGCAGACTTCACCTCGCGGTCGCGTTCATCTATTGACCGTTCCTGGGTATGTTCTTGAGCCATCATACTATTGGCATATAGGGGTTTTCCCTACAAACCGTGTGTCTTCTTAACAGTATCATGAGACGGCTCCTCAATGAATAGCAGGCGGTGTCCCACTCGCTGGGAATCCGGCTTAACACTTTGTCTCCAAGACATCAACTCGTCACACCGCAAGTCAACGTCCCTACCCAATATTATGTCTCAAGCCCGACTCCGCAGGCACGATATACGAACCGCGATTTCAAGGATTCCGGTCGAGTACAGGCATATCGCCAGTTTGACGCTACTAGTGACGTATATTGTGATGCTTCTTGGAGCCTACACCAGTGCAATCGGTGCTGGACTTTCCTGTCCCGATTGGCCGACCTGCTACGGGACGTGGGTCCCCTTCCTTCAACCCGAGATCATTGCTAACTCGCCATACTCTGCACTCCAAATCTTCGCTGAGTGGGCTCACCGTGGACTGGCGATGACGGCCGGGGTTCTGATCGTCGGCACGACCCTTGGAGCGTGGGTGACACACCGTAATACCCCGATTGTCAAATGGTCGGCCACGGCCGCTCTCGTCCTCCTTCCGTTACAGGTTATCCTCGGAGGATTGACCGTCACGGAAGATCTCCAACCGACCATCGTGACGACGCATCTGGGCGTGGCAATTCTCATTCTCCTCTGTCTCCTGACGACCTGCCTCGTCGCATATCTCCGCCGCTGATGACCCCTTGCGTATAACACAATGCCACAGATACCGACGATTCAGCTCACTATGAGAGCAGAACACGGAGCCTATGAAATCTACACTTGGAGTAGTGATCACGAATGACTGCCCATACCTGCCCGATCTGTACAGATCAATTCGAAACAGCTGGAGCAGCGCGTGACCACACATGGAACGTTCACAGCGCCTGCCATTATTGTGGCGAACAACTCGGTGACGAGACTGACGAGCAGCTCTACAGACACTGGCTCGTCGCGCACCCCGACGACCTCTCAGGTGTGGATTACAAACGGGCTGAGACAGCCGTTGATTCACTCACGTTCTCAGAGCGGCTCTCCGAGGGAGGTGTTGGAGCTGCTGTCGGAGGACTAACCCGCCGACAGCTTCTCCTCGGCGGTGGTGGTGCCGCCACTGCCGGTCTCGTGATCGGCGCCACCGCTCTCTCTAACAATACGAGCACTGAGCCGGATGACGGCGCGACTGCTGGAGGTGATACGGGTGCCGTTACCACTGCCCCGATTCCCGACTCGCCTGGAGACTTCCGCTATGCGACGATGGGGTCTGCTGATGCCGATGTCATGGTCACATACTTCGGGAGCTGGAAGTGTCCGTACTGCGCCCAGTTCAGTACGGAGATGCTTTCACAACTCGTGACGGACTACGTGGAACCAGGAACAATTGCGCTCGAGTTCCGCAATCTGGCATATATCGGTGGCGACCCATTTTTGGGCCCCGATGCACCGGCAGCCGGTCAGGCCGGATTAGCCGTCTGGAACACCGACCCAGCCTCATACTGGGCGTTTCACGAATACGTGTTCGGGAATCAACCACCCGAGAGCGACCAGTGGGCGACCGCCGAGAGATTGGTCGAGTTTGCTCAGGCCGCAGGCGTCTCCGAGACAGCGTCGGTCCGCACGGCCATCCAAGAAAATCAGTATGACGACGCGCTGCGGGCGACTGACAGGGCTGCGAGCGATGTCGGTGTCGATGCCACACCCACGCTCCTCATCGATGGCATGACGGTCAATCCACTCGGAAACGAAGAGCGAGTAAGACAGCTGATCGAAGATGCAGCTGGATCAAACTGAGTCATGGATGTCCGACGGACGATTCTGGCTTGCAGGCGGGGCAGGCGTCGCGGCGATTGCAACCCTGGGAAGCCTCTGGTTCAGTCTCGGCCTCGGTCTCGTTCCGTGTACCCTCTGCTGGTACCAACGTATCCTCATGTATCCGCTTGTCGTCGTTCTCGGCGTTGCCGCCCTCGAGAGCCACAACACAATCTGGCGAACAGTCGTGCCACTATCCGTGGTGGGAGCTTCAATCGCGGGATATCACTCCGTACTCCAAGCAACGACGGCCTCATGCACCTTTGCTGGCCCCTGTGCAGTTGTCCAGTGGCAGGCTCCGGTGCTCGGACTTACAATTCCGAATCTCTCACTCATCGCGTTCGTGCTCGTGATAATTACAGTCCTCGCTGGATCCAACCTCGTCGAACCTGAACGTCAGCTATGAACAAAATCACTACCGCGGGATGTCTTGGAATGAATAGCGCCGGAATCGACCTATCGAAGCCAGCTTGTAGGGTGGAGCCCTACGCTCACATCTGATTAATGTCGTCGATATCTCGTTTCCGGTCTGTCGCCTCGGCGATTGGTCTCACGTATGGATCATACGTCGCGGGGGCTATCGTAATCCTTGCCGTCGCGACGGTAGTCGGGTTGTTCGGAGTCGACCTCGCGTCGCGCCCAGCCCTCAGACTGGTTGTGAGCACGTTCTTCCTCCAAGGAGTGACGTTTGGGGGCATCGCCATCCTTTATCTCAAAGGCCGTGATCTCGGATTGGGATTCGTTCCAGTTCGTTCACCTGACAAGCGTGATGGAGCAGTGATTGTTGGCGGGAGTATAGCGATCCTGGGGTTGCTCTTTGTGGCGTCCTCAGTAATCACAGCCCTCGGTCTGAACTCGGCTCAGAATCAGATCGTCGAGGTCGGGCGACAAAATCCGAGTGTATTCCTTCTTCTGATCCCCCTTCAATTCCTGTTAGTCGGCCCGGGAGAAGAGCTGTTGTTCCGGGGCCTCGTACAGGGCACCCTCCGTGAAAGTCTCCATCCGGCTCGTGCAATCATCCTCGCAAGCGCTCTGTTCGCATCGATCCATCTCTTCTCGTTGTCAGGGGAAGGCAAACTGGTGTACATCGGTATCGCATTCGTCCTGGCCTTAGTACTGGGAGCAGCGTACGAGTATACGGACAACCTCACAGTGCCGGCTGTGATTCACGGGACGTATAACGCGGTGCAGTTTGCAGGGGCCTATCTGACGGCGACGGGCGGACTCTAAAAATCTGACCACTTTGTCGTCTCAATTTCAGACTCCTAACGGCGAACAAGTATAAATAAAAAGCCGCCATCTCCATTCGCCTTTTGCCGAACATATCCACGCACTGTCCCGTGAATTGGGACACCGCAGTCGCCCTATGTTTAGGCCAACCAAAATGCCGAGTGTATCATGACCACACGTTTCGGCGCACCCGGAACCGGACTGTCCCGGCGTGAGTTTCTCGCGGCAACTGGCGCGACGGGTATCGCTTCGTTAGCAGGCTGTTCGGCGGGCGGAGCTAACGAGCCAGCAGCAACGAGCGATACGGCCACGCAGACACAAACTGACTCGCCTAATCTCCCCTACACCAGCCCTCCAACAGTCGTCAACGTCGACGAGCAGGGTGGTGGAGTGACGATGCGGACTCAACAGGCCCGCCACGCCGTCCACCCGCTCGATACAATGGGTGGGCCCGTCGAATTCCCACGCGTCTGGGCGTTCCAGGCCGACGACAACGACCCCAGCGTCCCAGGCCCAATTCTCAGAACGACCGAGGGTAACGCGATGGAGGTGACACTCGACAACACCGATGGCCGACGTCCCCACACGATTCACTTCCACGGAATTCGCAAGACGTGGGAGAACGACGGCGTCCCGACGACGACCGGGATTCAGGTCCCGCCAGGGGAGACACACACCTACGAGATTCCCGCTAACGTCCCTGGAACGCATTTCTACCATTGCCACTTCCAGACCCACCGGCATATCGACATGGGCATGTACGGGATCTACCGAGTTGATCCCGAAGGCTACGAACCGGCGGACCGCGAATACTTCATGACGATCAAGGACTGGGATTCGCGGGTTCCGCGGAAGTGGGCCGGTGAGGCGGACTTCACATACAATTCGGCCAGTCGCAATCCGGACGTGTTCACCGTCAACGGGAAGAGCGCACCCCGAACGCTGCACCCCGAAGAAGGCTCACCGATCATCGTCGACGAGGGCGACTCAGTTCGCATCCACCTCGTCAACGGTGGATACATGTCGCACCCGATGCATATCCATAACCACCGCTTCCAGCGTGTCGAAAAGGACGGCGGGACGATTCCAGAGGCTGCCCGCCACGACATGGACGTCACGAACGTCGCCCCCGCTGAACGACACACGATCGAATTTACTGCCGATGCAGACCCCGGCATCTACCTGATGCACTGCCACAAGGTCAACCACGTGATGAACGGCACGTTCTATCCCGGCGGGATGCTCACCGGCGTGGTCTATCGGTCCGTCATGGATACTGACATTTTCAACCAACTTATGGAGTACGCTGGCTACTCCACGTAGAGACCCTCTACACCACGACCAGGACAGGATCTAACTGAACGATAGGGGTTACCCAACCCAGGTGGACTCCTGTTGGTTCGACATCACCCCGCTAAAACAGCCGTCGCTAGGACTGCGAACCGGTCATCGAAATAATCTGAATCAACACAGCTGGGGGCTAGCATGGACCGCAACACAGCGGATTCCGGCTACTGGGTCGGCCTATTATGCACTGGCGCGGAACTCGCCATGTTTCATTCCCAGGAAGAACGCGATGACCGAGAAGATAATCATCGAGGGCAGAACCATCATAAAGACCGTCGAGGAGGTCATCACGGTCGTGAGCGCAATCGCCGCGACGGCGACAATTACGACAAGGGGGGCCACCGAGCGCACAAAGTCGAATTCCATATGTACAGTTGTGACCGGATAGACAAAACCGTTAACAAAGTAGATTTGCTGGAAGCCGGTATTGACACGGTGCGAGCGGAAGCCCACCCTTTCACAGTCATTGCCGGAGTCGATTATCTAACATGTTCGACGCCCACTCACGCCGATTCTGAAAGCCGTGCACCCGGTGCACGGAGTTCCTCGATTCCATCGCTGAGTTTGCCAGCACTAATCGCAGCCAAATCAGCAACTACTGTTCAGCCATAGGACGACGTCAAGACAGAGTAGGAGGTAAAAGAGAGGACTACTCATATTGGGAGATGATCTCCAAGATATCGACAAACGTCGCCAATACCGGATAATCAACCTCCAGACCCTCATAGAGATATGAACAGAGGTCAGTGTAGGCATCCACGTCTGCCGACCGATCGATTCGATGAGCGTGGATTTCCTCCTGCCGTTGCTGGATCCAACTCTTACATTCATCATTCAACGTATGAAGCGTCTCGTATCGGTCGGTTAGTTCAATATCTGAGTTCCCCTGTAATTTCGTAGAATCAAGTTCTGCTATCGCCTCTCGAATCTCTTGAACTGTAGATTGCACGTCTTTGAGGGTAGTGAATTCATCCTGGAGGCTCTCCAGAAAGACTCGGCGGTTGTCAATACACTGCTGTGCGGCCTCGAGGAGCCGTTGTTTGATGAGCGGTGAGAACGTAGTCGCTTCTGAGATCAGGAGCAACACATCGGCCCCGAATTCGGCACTGAGGCTCGCCTCGAACGAATCACCGTACACGTCGCCGTAGTGGTCGACCGCCATCACAGTATCATGATACCACGGCTCGATGGTATTACGGACCGACTTCTCTTCGGATGTAAGGTTCTGATCCACTCCAACAACGGACCGTTCGAACCGAGGAGTCTGTGTGTCGACGGTCTGGATACGCTGGCGAAACCGTTGGAAGGCTTGACATTCGCGCTCAACCTCACGTCGTTCTCGTAGAACACTATCGAGGGCAGCATCCGTGTATGTCGGCCACGGGCCTTGTGCGAGTGTCATCGACAGCGTATGTCTCCATACTGTCGGTCCGAAGCACAGTCAATGTCGGCCATATGGTGTACAAGCGATTCCGGAGCGCACAGCTCGCAGTATACGCGGCCGCCTACCCGGAGAACGAGCTGTACGAGACGCTGCCTTGATCAACGATGGTCTGGCTTTCGGGGACGTCTCCGTCCGGCGGCATACTCCCCTCCGCGGGACCGCCGGGTTCGCCAACGACGATCCGACCGACCATCCCCAGAGTCTTGTGCGGGATACAGAAGTAATCGTACGTCCCCGTGGTCTCGAACGTGTGCTCGAACGTTGCGCCCTGTTCACTCAGCGTTTCGCTATTGAACGTTTCTGCGCTTTCGGGAATCCGGGTAACTGATGCTGAGCTCGTTCCCTCTTTGTAGGCGGTTGCCGAGTGACTGCCGCTCTGGATTTCGAATGTCACAGTTTCCCCGGATTCGATGAACAGACCAATGGGATCGAAATAATACTCGCTCCCGTCAGTGACCATCATAACAGTATTCGAGTCTCCAGACCCACCAGCTGTCTCCTGCGTTTCAGTCGTGGTCGGCTCACCGCCACCGTCTCCGTTCCCCGAACTACTGCATCCAGCGAGACCAGTTACGCCACCTGTTGCGAGAATTCCGGCTGTCTTGAGAACCTGTCGACGCTCCATACCACATTATCAAAGACCCCAACATAAGGGGAAACGGCGGATTCCCACTGAATAGGACACCGACCAGACCTGAAGTACTGAAGCTCCAAGTTGAAGCTGCTCCGTTGGTGTAGCTCGGCCAACCATCTCGGCATCTCACGTCGAGGACCGAGGTTCAAATCCTCGACGGAGCATCCCCGATCTGATCCACTGCCCTACCCATAACCCTCACAGATGGCTACCGCACAACAAGGGACTGAGGAACACATTTTGACCCGCTATGCCTCCGTAGAGATCGGTACAATCACCAGTCCGTGTCTGATTGTTCTTGCCACCGCAACGGTTGTATACAACTGGCCACCGGCTGTACTCGGCTGGTTTGTATCCGGCCTACTCGGACTTCTCATCGCAGTAGTATCCGGCCGGACGTCAGCAATCAGGCCCAGTCTCATCAAATGGCCCCGGGCTGAGTCAAGAGGCGATTTAGCGGTGAATGCGATTGCATACAACGGCGTCTTGATTATTGGCACCGTACTTGGACAGATCGTGTGGACAGCATCGAATAGTCTCCTACTCGCTGCAGGGGTTGGAGCCGTTCTTCCGGTCTGGTTCTTCAAGCATATACAGTTCCTCGTATTTCTGGACGGCGAGTGAATTCACCGTGCCGATCGTACTTTCGGAGGGGGATATTTCCACAGCCAGCAGGATCTAACGACAGTCAAGCCCAGGATATCAGAGGTAAATCAGTCAGGTAGAAGTGCCTCTCTGTCCAAGACAGAATAATGTCACCGGAAGAGCGTCACCCACGTGGAGATCCCTCCCGTGGACAGACCACTCGAATCGGGTCTGTTCGGCCACTCTCTGTACTTCTTGCCGCAATTGTTACGCTCACTCAGGTTCCCGTCGCGTCCGCCCACGGTACAACCGGAAGCGGTGGACTCTCGCAAGGACACGGTGTACTTCTTGCTTTCGTTGGTGCCGTTATTCTCGGCGGCTTCATCCTTCTCAAACGGACCGATCGCATCACCTCAACAACCGCCCTTTACGGCGTATTTGTCGGGATCTCCATCACGGCACTCGGAGCAATTCTCTTCGAAGGGCTCTCCCCAGATCCGACATATACTGCGAGTTCGATGCCGTTCCCCCGGTCGTGGTATCAGCCGTTGGCCCTACTGAGTGGCTTGGGCATCATGGTCGCGAGCTTCATCGTTGGGTGGCTCCGCTGGCCATCCCGCCCACGATACACGTTCCTCGGCATCCTCATGGGATTGTGGATCTCGTACCCCTACCTCATTCCTGGACTGGCAAGTGATACACACCCACTTGGGTACGCAATCGTCCTCGGAACACCAATTCTAGTCGGCTACGTTGTCTGGAAGGACGCAGGGAGTGTCATTCGCGCAGTCATGCGTGATCCGGTTGCGCGTCGCTTCGGCATCGGCGTCGGTGTCGTGTTAGCACTCTTTTTCGTCTCTATAACAGGATACCTCTCGTTTTTCCCCGAGGAGGGCTTCCCCGAAGAGGTGACGGTCGTCGTTCTACCCGCAATCTATCAGCTAGTATCGTGGCCGACGCTCGAAATCGCGATTCCGCATCTCCCGTTCATACATATCCCGTTCTTCCTAGCCCTGTCACCCGGCCAGGTCATCGTCGTCGGGATGCTAAGCGCACTCATCGGGTTAAACGCCGCTCTCATCGCCCGTCACTGGCGCGTCGAGGAACGAGCCGGCATGACCGAAGGGACCGCCGGAAGCGCTGCAATCGTCGGGACGTGTACCTGTGGATGCTGTGGGCCACTCGTCGCGAAGATCGCGGTACTTGCTGCCGGGCCATCGATTGCCGCCCCTCTCTACTGGGTGTTCGTCGATTCGGCCTCGCCGCTCAGTGCAGTATTCATCGTTGGAAGCTTCGTCCTCTTCACGGGGAGCCTAATCTACTCGGTCCAAGCAGCCCGACAGCCCGATCAATCGGCTGCCATCATCCCGGCGGACTGAGGTAAGGTATCTACTGTGATCTCACGGTACCTAGGGGGACAAATGCCTCAATATATGAGGGGAAAACGTCGTCAGTACGTGTTTTTGGAACTGGCAGCGGTACTGATCGTTGTCGGCACCTTCGCAACCGGCTTCCTCCCGTCGACGCCGTTCTACCAAGTCCTCTCCGGAGGCATCATCGTTGCGGGCTTTGCGGTCGGGTACGCGGGGCTCGGTGCCTTTGAATTGCTCGAATGAAGCGATAGGAATCGTCTTCACCCGGTTACAGCAGGTATCTGCCGCTTCGCTGGGTTGGTGCCGCTACTCGTGAAGCAGGTCTCGAAACGAATTCGCTGCGAGGAGACCGCCGGTCGCCACGACCGCACCCATCGCGAACACCGGATTCAGCAACCCCGTCGCTGCGAGTGGCATCGTGACCCCATTATAGAGCAGCGCTAGCCCGTTGTTCTGTTTGACACGCCGACGAGCTGCATCTGCGAGATCGAACGTCGTCTCCACCGCCGCGAGGTCATCATCGACGATAGAAATATCCGCGGCATCGGACGCGAGTGCCGTTCCACCACCGAGCGAGATTCCCAGGTCTGCGGTCGCAAGAGCCGGTGCATCGTTCGTTCCATCACCAACCATTGTAACCTGTCCCCGGGACTGTAACCGCCGGATCGTCGCGGTCTTGCCTGCCGGCGGGACCCCCGCAAACACGTGATCGACGGCAGGATGACTGTCGAGAAAGTCAGTAGCAGCCTCGTCATCACCGGTCAGAACAACGATCTCGATATCACGGTCATTCAGCTGCGTGAGTGTGTCATCCCAACCTGCCCGTGGTTCGTCCCCCACGACGACGACGCCCTCTGCATGACCGTCACGACCGACGACGACCGGAAGGTGACCGGCCGTTCGTGCCTCTGCGGCACGCGTCTCGATCTGCTCGCTCACCGACCACCCAAGTTCCGCGAAGAGATCGAGATTCCCGACGAGAACGCGCGTGTCCTCGACGACTCCTTCGACGCCGGTCGCGTGGCTCGTGAATTCGGTGATGTCCGCTGCGTACTCGTGGTCACTGCCATCGGCAACCCCCCCATCGGCTCTTGAGCGATCGCCCTCCTGATTCCTTTGTGCAAACGTATTCACGATTGCGTCGGCCGCTGGGTGGGATGCTCGCTGTTCGAGGGCCGCGACGGTTTCAAGGAGATCCGACGGTGCATCCACCTCGAGGACATCCATCTGGCCGGTCGTGAGAGTCCCTGTTTTGTCGAAGACGACGACGTCGACGTTCCGAAGGCGCTCGAAGACTGTCTCGTCGAAGATGACGATGCCCCGCTCTACCGCTTGTTCGATACTGGTTGCCACCGAGAGCGGGGTTGCCAGGCCAAGTGCCCACGGACATCCCACTAAGAGAACTACCAGCGCCGTCAGGACGGCGACGGGAATACCAGTCCCCACCAGAAGCGACCCCAATCCAGCGAGTACCGCCCCACCGACGACGACCGGGATGATGACTGACGCGAGCTTATCGGCCTGCCGCTGGACACCGTGATCCCCACTCTGGAGATTCCAGACAGAGGTGACGAGGCGATCGATACTACTGGTTGTCCCATCGCTCACCGTGAGGACAGCAGCCCCATTTGTGACGACCGCCCCGCCGACGACCTCGTCCCCAGCTTGTTTCGATACCGGGAGCGACTCGCCCGTCACGATCGCTTCATCGACCGTGCACTCACTCTCAGCGAGAACACCATCGACTGGGATGCGTTCGCCCTCACGGACGAGAACCCGTTCCCCGGGTTCCAGACTGTGTACGTCGACCATCGTCGTCCCATCGGCGCCATACCGCCTGGCTTCGGTGACGTGGGAGATAGTGAGATTCGTCAGGCGATCCATCGCTCGCTGCTTGCTCAGTGATTCGTAGAAGATGGCGGCCACCACACTCGCGGCAACCACGATCGTGAGGTCGTAGAAAACGTCGAGTCGACCGAGGAGAAAGGCAATCGTGCTGTACACGTAGGCGCTCACCACGGTGATCGCGACGAGAAAGTCCGTATTCGGCTGTCGCATCTTCAGACTGACATACGCACCCTGTAACAGCGGCAGGCCGGTAAACACGAGGACGACACCCGTCAGAACGAGAAAGAGCGGGAGGATCAACAGGCCATCTCCACCGCCGATCCCGGACGTACTCGCGTACATATCGAGCGTCCCCTCACCAAAGAACGACGAGAGCTGCGCCGGATAGAGGAGGACCGCATATGGGAGGAGCATGAACGTCCCGAAAATGACGCCAGCAGCGTAACGGAATCCCAGCACCTCGTCAATCCCTCGTTCATTCGGCTCGTCCGACCGGCGCGACTGTCCGATTATAGTCGGTGTGTCATCGCTCCCTCCAGCACGGAGGGTTGCCGAATAGCCGAGTGTACTCAGGGTATCACAGAGAGTTTCCTTCGAGACGCGATCAGGGTCGTATGTGATACGAACCGTCTCGGTGACGTAGCTTGCTGCCACGTCTACAACACCCTCGCAGTCCTCGGCGACTGATTCAAGAAATGCTTCACACGTCGCACAGTGCATCCCGTCGACCTGAAAGAAAGCTCGTTCCTCAGACCCTAATCGAGGGGTATCCGCATCGCGTTCGCCCGCCCCAGCACCGGACTCGCGCATGGGGTCGTCTGTCGGGTCCATCCGACTGTGGACTCCATCGCCACCGAGTACTCGATGGACGTTTCGACATCCATCACAGCAGAAGACGGTGTCGTTCTCACCCACGACTCTATCGTCAGGGACAGCCCTACCACAAAGCGCGCACGTGGAAGATGAGGATTGAGATGAAGACACAATTGATTACCACCGGCTGACAGCTGACCGAGCACAGCCATGGAACCTCAACGGCGACCTCGGCCGAAGCGCCATTACCGGTGATACAGAGGCATGGGTATTAAGCGCTGTTTGGAGACGAGTGTACTGGTAGATATCCTCGATCCGAAGCTCTGCTTCTGAGTACCAGAGAGAACATATGCCATCCCTCAAAAATAGGGAGCAGACGGATGCACGATCTAACCGGGTTCCAGCGGGACGTCTTGTACGTTATCGCCGGGCTCGAGGAACCACACGGGCTCGCAGTAAAGGCCGAACTCGACGACTACTACGAACAAGAGATCAATCATGGGCGGCTCTATCCAAACCTCGACGACCTCGTCGGCAAAGGCCTCCTGGAGAAAGGTGAACTCGACAAACGGACGAACGTGTACACGGTCACACAACGCGGAGTGCGGGAGATCGAGGCGCGACGTGAGTGGGAAAGCCAGTATTTAGAGGACGTGAACGCACCCACTACGTCGTAGAACCAGGCGAGTAGAACTCAATATCAAAGCGGGACTGCTTTACCCACTTCCCACGAATACGCATTGAGATGGCTCGGCTCGTCTTCTATCATCACCCACAGGCCGAGAATTTCTCACTCAAATATAGCTCGGCATCGGTAGCAGAGATCCGGTCTCAGCAAGAGCAATCCGACGAGTCGACAAAGCTCATCGGGTACCCCTTCGAAGCTCCGGTCTATGTGCTCTATGAAGGCGATTCAGAGATCGAATCAGCGCAAGATATCGACTTTGATCAGGAATGGCTGAGCGATCGTATTCGTGACCTCCCCCGTGCTGGGCAGGTTGTCGCATTCCGATTAGTAGAGTTGCTCGAAGCCGCGGTCGATGTTCGAGATGAGGATGAGTTCCGGCTCTACAAGGAGTTCGAACCACAAAAGATCCAGCAGGCACTCGATCACGTCTCCTGGGAAGCACCGCTTCCGACCGTCGCTGGAGAGGTGATGTCGAATTTGATCCTCCGACATTCCCTCCCGAATGCGAATCATCGAACTGGCATCGCGATGCTGCAGTTCTGTATTGAGAGTGTGGACCCGGATTTTGAGATGCCACGAACGCACGTCGACGACGATTCCTGGCGAGAGTGGGTCGATCCCTATATCGTCGATTCCAAACGGCTCATTACTGTCCGCCGGAACAACCTCCGTTTCAAGCAACTCGAAGAGCTGGACGTCGACCTCGTCGAACGGAAAGATGGGATCCAAATCCGGTTAGCCGAGTTCGAGCTGGATATGCACTGGCGAGAAGCCCTCACAGAGTATGCTGGGCAGCACGAATCCCACTGTACGGACTTCGCGCAGGCAGTTCTCGAACGAGCAGGACGGGACGATCTACTTGACCGTCAAGGACCAACGAAACAAGAGTTCATCACGTATCTGGAGAACGGACTGGTCGAACGAGACTTCAGAGAAATGTTTTGATCAGTCGCGAAGCTCGGCGACCGACTGACCAACCTCACGGACGTGTTCACTTCGCTCGAGGTCGAGTTCCTCGGCGAGGTAGTCAACCGTCTCTTCGAGGCTCATATCGGAATGAAGTCCGTCTAACGGTATAAACCTAGTGCTGGCGCAACAATGTCGCCCATCAGAGGAAGCGTCTGTGTATACCAAACTTCGCACCCCTCGGGATAACTGTGGAATCGGTGACCGCATAGCGATACCCACCGAAATCACGCAGTGTCGCCATTTGCTGTCCATTAACCGAACTCAATTGAAAGAAGCTCCGAAGCGATCGGGAGCGTTTCAGTCTGCAGGTTGTGCGTCAGTCGCTGGTGTCCCGCTTGGAAGCTCGGGGATGGACAGGTCCACGCGGCGGAGCAGCTGAGCGTTGATCGCGACGATTACTGTACTCAACGACATCAGAAGTGCACCCACAGCGGGGGACAGCAGAATCCCAATCGGTGCCAACACGCCTGCTGCGAGCGGAATCGCGAAGACGTTGTAGCCGGCGGCCCAGACGATGTTCTCCTGCATCTTCCGGTAGCTCGCCTTACTGAGCTTCACCAGCCGAACGACGTCCATCGGGTTGTTCTGCACGAGAATAACGTCGGCCGACTGGACCGCGACGTCGGTGCCACTCCCGATCGCAATGCCGACGTCGGCTCGCGTCAGCGCCGGCGCGTCGTTGACGCCGTCGCCGACCATCCCCACGAGTTTGCCCTGGTCCTGGAGTTCCTGGACTTTCTCGTCCTTGTCTTGGGGTAGGACCTCCGCGAACACCGTGTCGATGCCCAGTTCGTCGGCGACAGCGTTGGCGACGTCCTGGGAGTCCCCAGTCAGCATCGCCACCTCGATGCCCAGATCGTGGAGGGCGTCGACGACGCGGAAACTCTCCTCGCGGATCACGTCGGCCATCGCGAAGGCGGCGATCAGCTCTCCGTCACGAACGAGATACACCACAGTCTGGGCGTTCTGACCGGCCTCGTCAGCGAAGTGCTGGAGATGGTCGGGAATTTCGCTATCGAGTTGGGCCAACAGGTTCGGGCCACCGACGTACACCTCGTTTCCGTCGACATTCGCCCGGACACCCTTGCCTTTAATCGCCTCGAAGGCTGTCGCGTCAGGAGTAGTTACATCTCGCTCGTCGGCGGCCTCACGGATCGCTCGGGCGATCATGTGTTCGGAGTCACTCTCGACGGCTGCCGCCAGCCCGAGCGCGTCGTCCTCGTCAACGCCGTCGACGGTCGCCATATCCACGACGCCGTGTTCACCCTCAGTAAGCGTCCCTGTCTTGTCGAAGATGATGGCATCCAAGTTCCGCGCGTCCTCCATCGCAATTCGGTCGCGGACGAGCATCCCGTTGCGCGCTGCAAGTGAGGTGTTGATCGCGACGACCAGCGGGATGGCGAGCCCGAGGGCGTGTGGGCAGGCGATGACGAGCACCGTCACGACTCGCTCGATGACCGTCGCGTCGAACGAGACTGCGACCGTCCACGCAATCGCGGTCACGACTGCCGCCCCGAGCGCGACGTAGAACAGCCAGCCGGCCGCCCGGTCGGCCAACACTTGCGTCTTGGACTTGCTCTGTTGAGCTTCCTCGACGAGGCGCATGATGCCCGCGAGTGTTGTCTCCTCGCCCGTCGCACCGACGCGAACACGGAGACTGCCGTCGCCGTTGATGGTGCCGCCGATGACCTCGTCGCCAGGCTCTTTCGAGACGGGCTTGGACTCGCCGGTGATCATCGACTCGTTGACGTCGGAGTCACCCTCCTCGACGGTGCCGTCAGCAGGGACACTCGCGCCCGGCCGGACGAGCACGAGATCGCCTTCCGAGAGCTCACTGACGGGAACTTCTTCGGTCTCCCCGTCGTCGGTGATACGCTCGGCGGTGTCTGGCATCAGTTTCGCCAGTTCGTCGAGCGCGCTGGAGGCCCGCCGGACCGACCGCATCTCGATCCAGTGGCCCAGCAGCATGATGTCGATCAGCGTGACGAGCTCCCAGAAGAACGCCGACTGCGTCGGGAAGACCACGCTCGCGAGGCTGTAGACGAACGCGACGGTGATCGCCATCGAGATGAGCGTCATCATCCCCGGCGACCGATCTTTCAGCTCCGGTACCGCCATCTGGAGGAACGGCATCCCACCGTACGCGAAGACGATGACCGCGAAGACGGGGTTGATCCACTCGCTGCCCGGGAACGCGGGGACGGAGAACCCGAGCCACTCCTGCAGCATTTCGCTGTATAGCAGGACTGGGATCGACAGGAGCGTCGAGACGAAGAAGCGCCGGCGGAACATCTGCTCGTGGCCCTTGTGCATCCCGCCATGCCCCTCACCGTGGCCCTCATGGGAACCGTGGTCGTGTCCTTCGCCCTCGTGTCCAGCGTGCTCGTGCTGCTCGTCGAGCACTGTCTCACTCTCCGCAGCAGGGTGTGCCTCTTCTTCCAGTAGGTCCTGTTCTACCCGCTGCTCGTCCGACTCGGCGTCCGATTCATCCTGCTCGCCGTGTTCGTGCTGGTGACTGCTGTCGTCCTGCTGGTGTTCCCCTCCAGGGAGATTCTCATTTGTATCTTTGTGGTCGTCCATAGCCCATATTCTCTGTAGAGGTGGATCCGCTGGCCCCCTGAATCTTCCCCACTGAACTGTACAGCAGGACCAGCGTAGCGAAGCTTCAAAGACAACGGTTGGCCGTTGTCTCGGAGTGGTCCGCGCGATTCTCAGGCGTAAGCGGTGTACCCGGCGTCTTCGACGGCCTCCACGAGAGCTGTGACATTTGCCTCACCATCGACGCTCGCCTGTTCGCTCTCCCTGTCGACGGTCACGTCAGTCACGCCGGATACCTCTTCGAGGGCCTCTTCGACCGTCTGCTCACAGTGACCGCACGACATTCCTTCCACGGTGATGGTCGTCGTCATACAGAGGTACATACGGCTCCCTCTCTTTAGCGGATTTCCCCTTCGATTATACTGGTCTCTTGGGGGTCAAACTTTAGATTCCAAGTGATACGTGCAGCCGAAACGAACCAAATTTCAGATTCAGCAACTGACGATGCGGGAAGACTCAGGTACCGTTGTGGCGCTCCAGATACGTCTTCGCCGCTAAAAAGACGTATAGTGCGCCGATAGCCCGAATACCCGAGCGGAATCGCTCGTTCCATTCGACCGACTCCGGACGCTCGTACAGGAACGCGGTGGCAAATCTTCGATACAGATCGGGAAACAGGAAGACGATAGCGCCGAACACACCGGTAAGATTCATCAGCCACGCGTATGCTCGCCCATTGAGGAGGGAAATCGCAGCTATCAGAACGCCCTCAGACCGGATAGCTGGGCGGACCCACCCTCTCACTGTTCCCTCGTCTGGATTCGAAATCGCGAGTTTCTCGAAGAGCTCGACGATTTCGTCCGGGAACAGCGCTGAGATAGCGCCGAGGACACCGACGAGTGTTCGAATCATACGATATGGTACGACCGATATGGATATAACTCCCACTGCGACGCTACACTATCGAGAACGAGGGGAGTCCGAACAGTAGCGGCTTCGAACCGGGCACGACGCGCAAAGGCCGCTTGTCGAATGGGCGTCCTGAATCCTTATGGATTCGGGGCATACAGGGCGTAGAGGATAGACAGCATCCCGGCTGCGGTGACGAGTGCTGCGACGAATCCTGCTTCGAAGATCGACACCTGGAGGAGTTCGAAGAGGACGCCTTCAAGGAGGCCGCCAAGCCCGACCAATGCGAAGCCGGCGGCGACGTACAGGAGTAACTGCGTGTGATGTCGTTGGTACCCGCGATAGGCCTGATATGCGATGACCAGTGCTAACGCGGTCGTGAACAGTTTGCCGATGACGAATAGCGTGTGTTCCATAAGTCAGTCTCCCCGCATCTCCTCGAAGATGGTCGTAATCCGGTCGGCGGGGTCCGCCCGGACATCGATCTGGACATCGAAGCCCTCTGCCTGGAGGAGGACTTCAATACGTTCGAGACGAGCCTCGTACTCGCTGTAGTGCCGTCCTCCGGGGTCGACGTGCGTATACTCTTCGAGGAGGCCCTGCTCGACGAGGCGGGTGACACGGCGCGAGACGGTCGGGCGTGACATGTCACATTCATCGCTGAGTTCCTTCGCAGACAGTCGGTCGGTCTTCGTCGCCACGAGGATGTCGCGAGCGTACTCGTCGTCGAGTGTAGCGAAGATTTCCGACGGGTCGGACTCCTCGGTCACACGTCTCTACTCGCGACAGGAGCGTAATATAGCCCGCCGATTTTCTGACTCAGAACGCCGGCTCGCCGTTATATCGTCTCTGCCTCCGTACTGATAGTTGAAGGTGCAATAACTATGTCCACACTCGACTCCGGCATGAATCAGCTCGAGAGCAAAATCGGCGGACTGACCGTTGGCGGGAAGGTCCACAGCCTCAGTGCGTGGTTCGTACTCGCGCTCCGCCTCATGATGGGCTACGCGTTCGCATATTCCGGGTTCACGAAGATCACCGGTGAGTTCGGGGCCGGCGGCTACCTGTCGAACGTCGCCGCGACCAACGGCAACCCCCTCGCGGGCCTGTTCGCGTGGATGGGGTCGACGCCATGGTTCGTCGAGTTCGCGAACGTCGCCGTCCCGTGGGGCGAGCTGTTCATCGGCCTCGGCCTCCTCGTCGGCGCGTTCGTTCGCCTTGCGGCGTTCTTCGGTGCGCTCATGATGCTCATGTTCTACTTCGGCAACTGGGACATGGGTCACGGGTTCATCAACGGAGACTTCGCGTACATGCTCGTGTTCCTCGCGGTCGCCGCGTTCGCCGCGGGCCGCATCCTGGGCCTCGATCAGTACATCGAACAGTACGACATCGGCGGCGAAGCGCTCGTCGAGCGCTACCCCCGACTTGAATACATCCTCGGCTAACCACGCCGAACTCTCTTCAGGAGTACAATTATGCAAAATCCAATTCAATCACGCGGTATTCGTTCCCTGGGACTCATCGTCGTCGGTGCACTGTCGCTGGCCGTCGTCGGCGGGATGGCCCTGACGCATGCGACTGTCCCGGATGCAGTGATGTGGGGGTGGCACGACGGAATATGGAATGACGGCCATATGACCGGGTGGGGTATTTGGGGCTGGGGAATGATGCTGGTCGGCCTGCTGTGGATGGCTCTCCTCGTCGCCTTGCCCATCTATTTCGTCTACTGGCTGGCAATCCGGTCACAATCGGACGGGAGCACTGAAGACAACGCGCTCGCGGTCCTCCAGGAGCGGTACGCCCGTGGGGAGATCGACGATGAGGAATTCGACCGCCGCCGCGCCCGTCTCACGCCCGACGACGGCCGTTACTGACCGCGCTGTCGTTACTGAGTGAGGAGTTGTCTAAGGACGTAGTGGAGGATGCCGCCGTGTTCAATATATGTCACGGCAGCCGGCGTTCCGACCTGTGCCGTGACTGGGAACTCGACAGTCGAACCGTCCTCACGCTCGGCGATAACGGTCAGCTCATCCATCACCTCGAGACCGTCATCGAGACCGCGGATCGTGAAGACCTCCGACCCATCCAGCCCGAGAGATTCCCACGAGTCGCCCTCATCGAACTGTAGGGGGAGAACACCCATACCGACGAGGTTGTCGCGGTAGATACGCTCGTAACTCTCGCCGATGGTTGCGCGGACACCGAGTAGATCCGTTCCTTTCGCTGCCCAGTCACGACTCGACCCTGTCCCGAGCTCCTCGCCCGCCATCACGATGAGTGGGGTGCCCTCCTCGCGGTAGCGTTGGCTGGCCTCGAAGACGGTGGTCTGCTCATCAGTCGGGTGATGAACCGTGTAGCCGCCCTCAACATCGTCGAGCATTTCGTTCTCGATACGGACGTTGGCGAACGTCCCCCGCATCATCACCTCGTGGTTGCCCCGACGCGCGCCATAGGTGTTGAACTCGTATGGCTCGACGCCATGGTCGAGCAGCCACTGGCCGGCAGGGAGATCAGACCCGAACGGGCCAGCAGGACTGATGTGGTCGGTAGTAACGGTATCGCCGAGCGTCAGCAGACAACGTCCGTCATCGATATCGGCGACACCGGGTTTCTCTACCGGGAAGTTCTGGAAGAACGGCGGTTCGCGGATGTACGTCGAGTCGTCGTCCCATTCGTAGACGTCACCGCTGGGCGCGTCGAGAGCAGCCCATCGCTCGTCGCCTTCGAACACGGAAGCGTACTTCTCCTCGAACATCTCGGGAGAGACGTTCTCGTGAATTGCTGCCTGCACGTCCTCTGCATCGGGCCAGATATCAGCCAGATACACCGGCTCACCCTCCTCGTTGGTACCCAGCGGCTCATTTTCAAGATCGATGTCCATCCGTCCTGCGAGCCCATAGGCAACCACGAGCGGCGGGCTCGCGAGATAGTTCGCACGGACCTTCGGGTGGATACGCGCCTCGAAGTTACGGTTCCCCGAGAGGACGCTCGTCGTCCAGAGGTCGTGGTCGTCGATTGCCTGCTCGATGGGATCGGGAAGCGGCCCAGCGTTACCGATACAGGTGGTACAGCCGTAGCCGACGACGGCGTACCCGAGCTCTTCGAGATACGGAAGCAGCCCCGATTCTTCGAGATACTGCGTGACGACACGGCTACCCGGTGCGAGACTCGTCTTGACGTACGGCGGGACGTCTAGGCCTTTCTCGACGGCGTTCTGGGCGAGCAGTCCAGCAGCGATCATCACCGACGGGTTCGACGTGTTCGTACAGCTCGTGATGGCGCTGACGAGGACGTCTCCGTGTCCGATTTCGACCGTCTCACCGTCGAGGTCGACCTCGACACGTTTGGTTAACGGGTGCAGTTCCGATTCGGGTTCGACCTGAACGCCACCGTCGGTCTCCGCATCAGCTGCACCACCCTCACCGAGCCACCGCTGCAAGGCGTCCTCGTCGACATCATCGAGGTCGTCTTCGAACTCCCCGTGGAGAAGTCCCCGGAAGCTCTGTTTCACGTCCCCCATCGGAATCCGGTCCTGTGGCCGCTTGTGTCCGGCCAGACTCGGTTCGACTGTCGAGAGGTCGAACTCGACGACCTCAGTATATTCTGGTTCCTGTTCCCCGAACAGCCCTTGGGCTTCGAGGTACTCGCGAACGAGGTCGACGTGGTCGGGATCACGCCCGGTGAGTTCGAGATACTCGAGCGTCTGCTCGTCGACCGGGAACATACTGATCGTCGAGCCCTGTTCGGGCGCCATATTGGCGATCGTGGCCCGGTCGGGGACTGTGAGATTCTCCACACCGGGACCGAAGAACTCCACGAACCGGTCGACGACGCCGACCTCGCGGAGTCGTTCGGTGATGTGGAGCACGAGATCCGTAGCCGTCGCGCCCTCGGGTAATTCGCCTTCGAGACGGACGCCGACGACCTCGGGGAGTTTCATCGTGACCGGTTGACCGAGCATCGCCGCTTCCGCTTCGATGCCGCCGACGCCCCAACCGACCACACCGATGCCACCGATCATCGGGGTGTGGCTGTCCGTGCCGACGAGCGTGTCCGGCAGGAGCCAGTTCTCGCCGTCTTGCTCGCGGGCGTGGACGACCCGACCCAGATGTTCGAGATTCACCTGGTGGACGATACCGGTCCCCGGCGGGACGACGTTGAAGTTCTCGAAGGCGTTCTGCGCCCACTTGATCGCGCGATACCGTTCGGCGTTTCGCTCGTACTCCAGTTCGACGTTCTTCTCGTAGGCGTCCTCGGAGTCGAAGTAGTCGACCTGGACGCTGTGGTCGATCACGAGATCAATAGGAATCTCCGGTTCGACCAGGGTGGGATCTCGGTCTTTGCGGTCGACCTCGGATCGAAGGGCCGCCAGGTCGACGACTGCGGGTACACCGGTGAGATCTTGCAGGACGACTCGTGATGGAGAGAACGGAACCTCTGCGTCCGGTACGTCTGGCTTCCAGCCAGCAGCATTCTTGACATCCGCTGCAGTAACAGTTTCGCCGTCGGCGTTCCGGAGCACCGACTCAAGCAGAATACGGATGCTCACAGGGAGCGTGTCGAGGTCACAGAGCCCCTGCTCTTCGAGTGCTCGAAGATCGGCCATCTTGTACGTCGTCCCGTCGACGTCGAGCTCGCGGACGGCATCGAACGGAAGTGTATCAGTCATAGTATCTACACCTGGGATTGGCAGTCGTATCAATCCCTCTCCGAATCCGATTCGACGAGAATCGGGATTTGTTACGCAGAGGCATCGTATCCAGCGTCTTCGACCACAGTCACAAGCTCATCCCGTTCAGCGGACCCCTCGACCGTCGCGGATTCTGAGTCACGATCCGCAGTAGCGGACGTAACCCCCTCAACTTCTTCGAGTGCCTCTTCGACGGTCTGCTCGCAATGTTCACAGGTCATTCCTTCGACGGTGATTGTCTGAGTCATATCCATTCGTAGATAGGGGCGAGTATTCTATGTGGTTTTCTGCTTAGAATCCAATGTTGTCGCAGCCCTAGATCACCGATTTCGAAGGTGTGTTGTGGGCAACAATAATGTATCCTGCGAGACGAAGCGGTCGTATGCGCGATTTGGATGAAACCGACTTAGAAATCCTCTCGTTACTCGCTGATGACGCCCGCCGCCCGTTCAGCGATATTGGCGAGGAGGTCGACTTGTCGGGGCCAGCCGTTTCTGACCGGGTAAAGCGATTACAGGAAGCTGGCATCATTAACAACTTCACGATTGACGTCAACCGGGCTCATCTCCGAGCTGGTGTACCGGTATTTATTCAGGCCGAAATCGGCTCAGCGTCGTTGGAGGCCGCCCGCGAGCGGGCTCGAGAGTCAGATGGCGTTGAACACGTCTTCACGACCTCCGAAGGAGATCTTTGGTTCTATGCCCGTGTTGAAGCCCAGAACGTACGTCAGTGGGTAGATGGACTCTTTAACGAGATCGATGTAGCAGATTACACCGTCACACTAATTGACGAGCTTGAATGGACGCCGTCCGTTGATGGCGTCGAATTTGCACTCACCTGTGCTGAATGTAACAATACCGTTGATAATCAAGGTGAAACGACGAGAATCGACGGAGAGATCTATCACTTCTGTTGTCCGTCCTGTCTCACACGGTTCGACGATCGGTATCAGCGACTCGAAGAGGGAGCGTAACGCCGTCTTTGGAATCCAAATTTTCCTGCAGTCGAAACCCCGCCTCTCGAAGCAGTAAATCGCCTAAACCTAGACCCCGTATAGTAGAACAAGCATGACAAGCCAAACAATCCATCTTGATATCACGGGAATGTCCTGCGCCAACTGTTCGGCGACGATCCAGGACACTCTCGAATCGCTCGACGGGGTATCGGAGGCGGATGCGAACTTCGCCACCGACGAGGGTTCCGTCACCTACGACCCTGAAGAGGTATCGCTCAAAGAAATCTACGACGCGATCGACGAGGCCGGGTACGGCGCAGTCTCTGAGACGGTAACGATTGCCATCTCCGATATGACCTGTGCCAACTGCGCCGAGACCAACCAAACCGCTCTTGAAAATATTCCGGGCGTCGTTAATGCGGAGGTCAATTACGCAACCGACGAAGCACAGGTCACCTACAATCCTGCGGAAGTATCTATTGGTGCGCTGTACGATGCTATCGAGGAGGCTGGCTACTCGCCCGTCCGCGAAGATGGTGCCGACGAAGAGTCGGGCCAGGACGCACGAGATGCCGCCCGTCAAGCCGAAACTCGGAAACAACTCAGGTTGACCCTCTTTGGGGCAGTGTTATCGGCACCGTTGCTCTTCTTCCTCATCGACAATTATCTGCTCGGTGGCGCGATCGTCCCTGAAGCCGTCTTCGGTGTGGAACTTGGCTGGGTTGAGTTCCTCCTCGCCACGCCGGTACAGGCGATCCTCGGCTGGCCGTTCTATAAGAACTCGTACAAGGCGATCGTGAAGAACGGCCGCGCCAATATGGACGTGCTGATTGCGATCGGTTCAACAACGGCCTATCTATACTCTGTGGCAGTCCTTGCTGAACTCATTGCAGGTGGACTTTATTTCGACACGGCAGCCCTCATCCTCGTGTTCATCACGTTGGGTAACTATCTCGAAGCTCGGTCGAAGGGCCAAGCGGGTGAGGCCCTCCGAAAGCTCCTCGAAATGGAAGCCGAAACGGCGACCATTGTCCGCGAGGACGGCAGTGAAGAAGAAGTTCCACTCGAAGAGGTCACAACTGGTGACCGGATGAAAATTCGTCCAGGTGAGAAGATTCCCACTGACGGTGTCGTTGTCGACGGTCAGTCTGCCGTCGACGAGTCAATGGTCACTGGCGAATCTGTGCCTGTCGAGAAAGAGGAGGGCGATGAGGTCGTCGGCTCGACGATTAACGAGAACGGCGTCCTTGTCGTGGAGGCGACGAAGGTTGGAGAAGACACGGCCCTCCAACAGATCGTCCAGACAGTCAAGGAGGCCCAGTCGCGCCAGCCCGACATCCAGAATCTCGCCGACCGCATCTCCGCGTACTTCGTGCCTGCGGTCATCGCGAACGCCCTTCTCTGGGGTGTCGTCTGGTTCCTGTTCCCCGAGGCTCTCGCTGGCTTCGTCGACTGGCTCCCGCTGTGGGGTCAGGTTGCTGGCGGCCCGGCCCCGGTCGGTGGGACCGTTTCAGTCTTCGAGTTCGCGATAATTGTCTTCGCGTCCTCGATCCTCATCGCCTGTCCCTGTGCGCTGGGGCTGGCGACGCCCGCAGCGACGATGGTCGGGACGACGATTGGTGCCCAGAACGGCGTCCTGTTCAAGGGCGGTGACATCCTCGAACGCGCAAAAGACGTCGACACGGTCGTCTTCGACAAGACGGGCACCCTCACGGAGGGTGAAATGGAACTCACCGACGTGGTCGTCTTTGATAGCGATGGAAATGTGGTGACTGACGGTGGCGAGCCGACCCCAGATGGTGGACAGCTCAGCACCCGTGAGCGCCTCTCAGAGGATGATGTGCTTCGACTGGCGGCGATAGCTGAAAGCGGCAGCGAACACCCGCTCGCCCGTGCAATCGTCGAAGGGGCCGAAGAACGCGGCCTGGACGTGACTGAGCCTGACGACTTCGAGAACGTTCCGGGCCACGGGATCAAAGCAGTCATTGGTGACAGCGAGGTGCTGGTCGGCAACCGCAAGCTGCTGCGGGACAACGGGATCGACCCCTCTCCCGCTGAGGAGACGATGGAACGCCTCGAGAACGAGGGGAAGACGGCGATGCTGGTCGCCTACGAGGGGGAGCTCGTGGGTGTGGTCGCCGACGCCGACACAGTGAAGGAAAGCTCCAAGCAGGCTGTCACAGCACTCCAAGAGCGGGGAGTTGACGTGATGATGATTACGGGCGACAACGAGCGAACTGCCCGTGCGGTCGCTAAACAGGTGGGTATCGACCCGAAGAACGTCCGCGCAGGAGTCCTTCCTGAGGACAAGTCCAACGCGGTCGACAGTATTCAAGACGAGGGCCGGCAGGCGATGATGGTCGGTGACGGCGTCAACGACGCTCCGGCACTCGCGGTCGCACACGTCGGGACAGCAATCGGCTCCGGCACCGACGTCGCCATCGAAGCTGCAGACGTCACGCTGATGCGAGACGACCCGCTCGACGTGGTAAAGGCGATCCGAATCTCAGACGCGACACTCCAGAAGATCAAACAGAACCTCGTGTGGGCGCTCGGTTACAACACGGCGATGATTCCGTTAGCGTCGCTCGGCCTCCTCCAGCCCGTGCTCGCTGCAGCAGCAATGGCGTTCTCGTCGGTGTCGGTGCTGACGAACAGTCTCCTGTTCCGGCGGTACACCCCCGATCACGACTACAAGCTCTTCGGATTTCTTCGCTAACCGTCACCTCTAGATCAATGTCGAATATTTCCCGGCACACGGTTCGAAGGTACCTCGTCGAGACAGCCAGTAGCGAACCGACATACCTCCGGGCTCGCGAGATTGCCAGCGACCTCGACGGATCTCCCAAGGCAGTCGCGCAGTATCTCAGCCAGCTCCAGGACGAACTCACAATCGTTTCACTCGAACAGTGGGGGCGCTCGAAAAGCACGACGTGGCGATTGGAGGTGAACGGGTCGTGAGTACTGTCACCCGCCGCGTCGAGACTGTCCTTCCGGAGACCGGCTCACGCGAGTGGTGGGCGCTGTACCTGCTGGCCCCGCTCGTCCTCCTCGGTGGGGGCATCCTCGTGTTTCCGACGTTGGTCTACGACCGGTTCATCTGGCAGTATCTCTGGGGACCAGTCGTCGCCGATGCGGCCGGTCAGCCAGTCACGCACGAGGGGGTTCGTGCTGTCCAGGGCTACAACGCGGTGAACACGGTAATCTACCTCGCGGCAGTCGTATACAGCCTCCCCGGACTACGTGCGTATCTCGACCAACTCGACGTCACGTTCGACGCACGACTGGCCTACGGGTTCGCTCCGATCATCATCGCAGGTGGGGCGATGCGCGCCCTCGAGGATCTCGGGCTGCTCGGGGACTACGCGGTGTGGTTCATCACGCCATCGATTTACATCGTCGTCACCGCTGTCACCATCCTCGCGCTCGGTGTCGGTGCACTCTTGCGTGACCAAAATATCGGATCTATCCCGCTAACAGTCGGGCTCGTCGGGTCGGTGTGGGCTGTCGGGGCCGTCTGGTGGGCTGTTTGGCACGGCCTCTCGACATCGACCCCACTCCGCCTATGGGTTCCTGTCGCGACGACGGGGATAGCGCTCGGCGTAACCGCACTCTACTACTGGGGCGCGAGTTTCGTCAATATCACACACCTTCGACACCCGCTAATTCTGCTGGCCGTTTTCGGCCAGTTGTGGGACGCTGCGCAGAATCTCATCGGTGTGACGTTCCTCGGCTACTCCCCAAAGCTGGTCGTGACGAATCTCGTGTACCAGGCGACTGGATTCTCCGGATCGACGTTCGTGCTGAAACTCGTCGTGACTGTCGGCATCGTGTGGTATCTCGCCGATGCGAAAGAGGAGATGAATCACACGTGGTGGTGGCTTATGACGTTCTTCATCGGAGCGATCGGACTCCCGATGGGCGTTCGTGGGTCACTTCGGATGCTGTTGGGAGCTTAACGATGGCCTCAAAGATTGGCAAAAACCGATGACACGAACGTCCAAAATTGCGGTAATAGGTGGAGGGATGGCCGGGCTTGCAGCAGCTGCTGGATTCGACGACGCTGGATTCGTCGTCGAACTATATGAGCGGCAGTCCTACGATAGCAAACGCGTTAATTGCGGAGAAGCGATGACAGCGGTATCGAAGATCCCACTCGAGCCGACTGTAGAGAACGGCTTTCTCAATCCGCTGCCAGCGATGGAAGTGGAGGTGTATGACGGAATCGACGCCGATCGCCACCGCACTGGAGCCGGCACCTTTCCTGCTGCGGATACATATATAACGGACCGAAATGTCGTTGAGCAGTCCTGGGCAGAACAACTCTCAGAGAAGGGTGTTGACATCCACGAAAACCAGTCTATCACACGGACAGATTTCCACGAGTTCACCGATGAGTATGATCTCGTCGTTGATGCAACCGGTCAGCCATCACTCTCTAGTAAAGCGCTCGGAACAACCAACGAGTATTCAGGATATATGGTAGCGCTTAACAGTGATGTCGAAGGGGACTTCACCGAGTTGTACCCGAACAGCCGGATAATTCTGGAGAACTATACAGGGTACTCGTGGGCATTCCCGAAGACATCGCAACGAGCCAACGTTGGTATCGGCTGGACGGTCAGTGACCGGCCTAGTGATTATATGAAGGCATTGAGGGAAGCCTGTAAGCGGAATGGGTGGCCAGTCCCGTCGCAGGAACGGACGAACGTCGCAATCATTCCCGAGGGACCAAGCCTTGATCCCGACAGAACCTATCTACCGGAGCATTCCGTCGTACGGGTGGGTGATGCTGCAGGTATCGCAAACCGACTCACCGGAAAGGGGATCTCACAGGCCGTTGAATCGGGATTCTTGGCCGCAGAGTTGGCTAACAGCGGCCAATTACACAATTTTCCTGACAGTTTATATCAGAGGATGAAAACGGAGTACATTTTCGCCACAGTTGTGAGATACTTTCTTGAAACTCGTAATCCCAAGGTTCTGGGAGCAGCAATTCGTGCCGCTGCCGGGATCGATATTGAAGACGTTGACCGGTCTCCGAGTACAGTTCTACTGCGTCTCCTCCGCCACCCTGTTTTGTTTGCCCGTATTTTCTCGAGACGACGAGTTTTAAACCGTGTCTATGGAGGAATGACTAACCAATGGGAGTTGATTAATTGACATCCGCTCGAGTTAAATTCTCAGAATCTGTTAGCTACTGGGAGGATCGGTAAGTACAGAGGATTAAATCAGCAAATGGAGTCCCTCAAGCGAATTTTCCGAGATCCAGAATTCGGTGGGCTCGGCTTCATCAGTGTTCCCGCTTACACGCCCCAGCACACAATCAGTCCGTAGAGGGTGACCGAATTCCTTCTTGAGAATCATCCAACTCACCTCGGATATCCGCGTTCCTGAAATGAGCCCCGACTCTTAGAAATCACGAACACCATCAATCTTTTTTACTACATCTGACAAAATCAGCCGTGAGGTGAAGTATGCCATGTCAACTCAATCCATCCGTACGAATTTTCTCGGAACCGAGACGTCGTTCTCGGTCTCGGGAGCCTGGTTGTCGTATTGGATCCTGCTGCTCCGGCTGACCGCCGGGTGGTGGATGCTCCACGCTGGCCTTGACAAAATCTGGGCGTGGCCCTTCGACGCCAGCTGGTTCGTCGGCGGAGCCGCTCAGGGCACGATTCTCGCCCCCTTCGTCACGCCGTTCAGCGACGGCATCCTGTTGGCGTTCGTCAACGTGGCGGTACCGCTTGGGCAAACCGCCATCGGTCTCGGGCTGATACTCGGTGTCCTCACGAGGACCGCCGCCTTCTTTGGTGCCTTCATGATGCTGTTCTTCTACTTCATCAACGGCTACGGTGGCGGCTGGGCCAACGGTATGGTCACGGGTGAACTCCTTGGGATCATGGTCTTCGGAACCATTGTGGCACTTGGAGCGGGCGGCGTCCTGGCAGTCGATAACCGCCTGCGTGAGATGGAACTGTTCGAGAACACGCGATTACGGAAACTCCTCGGGTGACTACCAATGAGTGACTTATCAACGGCAGACCAAATCGCCATGTACGTCGGCGGTGGCCTGGTTGTCTTGGGCGTCGTCGTGATCGGCCTGCTCGACATGCTACTGGGAGCCGGGCACCCAGTCGATAGCGAGGGAGCAATCGAACACGCTGCAGTGGTCCCCATCGACATTAGGGCGGGCATCATCCTGCTCGGCTTGGTGATTTGGGGACTCGTCGCCGTTTACAAGTTTGCCGCAGGGTCGGCACCGTCGGGATCGACTACGGGCCAAACCCCATCCGGCATGGACGACTAGTTCAACAACTCAGTCCGTGGAGCCATTTGCCAGTTAACTTTTCGCGTTGCTCGCACTAACGTCCATCTGATGCACCTAAACGTGAAGACAAACACGATTTTTAGGAGTAGCCCTGTCGTTTCTTGGTTTTCCTTCTGGTCAGTACGCGCGCTTTATTCAGCAGAACGAACTTAACACTCTTTGGTTTGGTAGCAGTAGTTGCTAGCGCGATTTCTTTATTCAGACGAGTCCCTGAAACTGAAACCACTGAAACGGTACGTACAGAGGAACAGTTTCTCGGTCACCGAAACCGACTTAGCGGCCATATAGTAGGTACGAGATGGATAGAAACGCAAGAGACGCACCGGCAATAAACCCGACTAAGCCAAGATTGCCAGACCCCAGTGACCCGAGGAAACTACCGGATACAGCACCGACAAGTGCGGAGCCAATAATGAGGAAGGCACCTGTCTGCCATTCTTCAATGAATCCTACAACGTTCTGTTCAGACATACTTAACTAGTCATTTCCCAGCCACATTATTCCACCGGAGGTTCGCAGATATACTGAACGGGCGTTTCAACGCTACCACTGAATAAAGAAACCGTATTGGCAACTACTGGTAGAAGAAACGGGGATTAATACGCAATTAGAATTTCCGAATTTAAGACTGAAATTAGTATATTACAAATAATATTTCAATATAGCCTTGACTTCCGATTCTGGTTTGTCTTTCGAAGAAAGGTGTACGGGTGTTTTTTCAATTCAGCTGTCCTTCGGTTAATCGTTAGAACGGGGTAATCTGCTTCCTCGATCACTTGAGCTGCGACGCTTCCCTGTAATAGCCGACGAATGCCAGTCAATCCTCGTGTCCCCATTGTAACAAGGTCGATGTCAGTCACCTCAGTGTATTTGAGAATCTCCTGCTGAGGTTGACCAAAGCTCAACGTAGTTCGGACAGGAACGTCCAAGGTCGCTGCCTTCTCCGTAATGTCCTCCAAGAGCCGAGTTCCCCGCTGTTCCCAAGAGTCAGTGACCTCTTCCCACGTGAATCCAGGCCGACTCGAATAGGACTGTTCGGAAATGATAAAAAGTCCATGTAGGGTTGCATCATACCGTTTAGCAATTTGTAGCCCATGTTTGAAGGCCACAGATGCCTCGTCGTATCCATCCGTAGGCACGAGAATATCTGTGAACTGACTAGTAGATAACTCTCCTACCGGATCAGAGGGATCCATATCAGGTATCGTCAAGACAGGAAGAGAGATATTTTGAATGATGTGGCTGGAGACGTCTCTCCGGAGAATTCGTGCTAATCTAGTCTGTGTAGGTTTCTGGTGGACAAGCAAATCGATATCATTCTCCTCAGCGTATTCCCGAATAACACCTGGAGAGTGCCCACTATCCACTGCTGGTATCACATTGAGTCCGAGCGAGTGGGCCTGATCCACCACGGGTTCAATTACCGCTGCTGCGTCCCATTCCTCTTGTTTAGTGACTTGATCGGATTCCACCTCCGTGCGTTCCTCATCTTGAATATATAACACGTGGAGAGCCGCATCATACGTTTCTGCAAGTGATAGGCCATATTGGACCACTGAGTCCCTTATATCAGCTCCGTAGAGTGGAATGAGGATCTGGTTGTACAGGTTGATGTCCGCACCTTCTCGAACTTCTAGATGGCTGGGGGAGTTCATACATATCTATACGTAACGACGATTTACCGTGCTTTCTGTTAAGAATCGAAACCGGGAGAACAGTCTCTGGGGTGGTGACTTGAGGCTTTTATCGCAAGTAACTCGCTATAGCACGTCTATTTCGAAAAGAGTGGAGACGTCGTTTGGAGTCGCATCAGTTCGACGAGAGCGTATTTCCCACAGTTTCGAGGAGTGAAGTGTCGGAGTCGGTGCGACGAGTCATGCTCTGGGTCATGTTGGGCGCAATTTAAGGCCGATATGCTCGTTGACGGAAAACCGTCACGGCAGCACCCTCGACCGATGAGGGTCGCCACATAGAGACGAATACGGGACTCTGACCTTTGGGGTTTCCTCCTCAGAACTGAAAGTCACCTTCCCCGTCGTGCTTGAATCCGTTCTCAATACACAGGAAAGGTCGACGTACAATTGAATACTTCCGAGCCAAGTGACGAGCATATGGAACGGGCCGTAACTCGTCGCGAACTACTACGGGTCGGTGCGACGACAGTCGCACTCGGAACCGCCGGTTGTTTGGGGTCATCGAGTGGGGATGAGTGGGATATCGAGGGAACGCTAGCGGTGACGAACGCCCAACAATACAGTTCACCAGGCTGTAGCTGTTGTGGAAAATATGCGTCGTACCTGCGGGAACAGCTCGACACGACGCTCGGGGAAACCGAAACCGAGGACGTGACGGATCTCAAGCGCCAACACGGTATTCCATCGGATCTACAGAGCTGTCACACACTCGTCCTCGACGAGTACGTCGTCGAAGGACATGTTCCTGCCGAGGTTATCGCGACGATGCTCGAGGAAGAGCCGGCGATTGACGGCATCGCGTTGCCCGGGATGCCGGCTGGATCGCCGGGGATGGGCGGGACGAAGTCCGACACATTCACCGTCTACAAACTCGGCGGCGGAAAGACAGGTGACGTGTACACCGAAATCTGAACAGAAAACACCTGGTCAAGATACTTTGGGACGACAGTCGACACCCTAAACAATGATTCGACGACTCCTCCACGATCTCGGATACGTGCTTGCATACGTCCTTTTCCTCGGCGCGAATACGCCAGAATCGGTCGTTACCCGTCTTCGCATCGCCTATCGCCTTGTCGGTGTCCGGATCGTCGAGACGCCACAGGTTGATTCGGTCGAACGGACGATCTTCCTGTGTCCGTACCGAAATCTGGGCACTACGTGGGTTAGGGAGAAGTGGATCTGTCACGACATCCTGGACCGCGTCGACGACGGATACGTGACGTATCTCCGACGGCACAAGGGAATCGACTACCAGCGTCCTCGCGGGTGTGCCGACCTCGCGTACTGCGACGAATCCGAGTACTGCTATTCGGAGGTTTCCGAACTCGAGTAGGTGGCCGATGGATCAGAGTACTCTCCGCCACCGAATCACCGACCAGTTTTCTTACCGCGGCGAGCGAGCCGATATCTGGCGGGCGTTCGACCTCCTGTTCGATACTGACGAGTTCCTCAATCTCGGCTACTCGGAGTGGTACCAGCCACATATAGCCGGTTCGAGTCAACGTCGCCTCGTCACGGAAGTCGGCTCAAGGGTCGCGTCGCATCTACCCACAACCGACGGAGTGCGCCTCCTCGATGTCGGCTGCGGTCGGGGGGGTCCAGCCCTCCACCTCGCCTATCAGTTCGGCTTCAACGTCACTGGTGTCGACCTCGTTCCGTACAACATCCAGATGGCAACCGAGAACGCACGGGGTAAGCACCTCGATTCCGAGTTCATCATCGGTGACGCGACACAACTCCCGTTTACCAGGGACTCGTTTACCGCGTGTACAGCCATCGACGCACTCGTATACCTCCCCGAGCGGAATCGCGTTTTCGCTACAGTCGCAGATACCCTCGAACCCGAGGGGGTTCTCGTAGTCTCCGATCTCGTGATGCAGTCAGACGTGACTGAAACGGAACGGAGATTGGTCGATTCATTTGCGGATGCGTGGGATATGCCGTCCTTGGGTACTGTTGAAGGATACAAAGCTGCTCTCGACGAGACGAGCTTTGAGCTCAAAGCGGTCGAAGATATCACGAAACACAGCGTCGGACGCTTCCGAAAGTGGACGACGCTGTACCTCCAGCTACTCACGAGCCCGCTCCGGGCTCTCATTGAACGACTGTTAGGAGCGTATGATCTCGATCCCCCAGCGATTACTGAGCAGGTACGGAAGGCTCACCACGCGCTGCCGTTCCTGCGACACGTTATCTTCGTTGCGGAACTAGAGACTACTTGACTGCTACTTGCACGGCGCAAGAAAGAATCGGATCGTCACGTCGACGCTTGAGCATCCACGAATTTGGATGGACCTGTGGGGTCTTCACTGCTCGTGATTGTCGTGTGGTGGATCGTGACCCATAGGTTTAGAATTGGTTCAGACTCCAGTATTTATATAGGACACAGATAGGAATCCGTTGGTATACTCGAACGATAGTTCGGGATTGTGAGGTACTAACCGTTGATTGTGGAGTCAGAAAAGCCAAACCGTGCAGCACGGCTCAAATCGCTATGTATCCCGACTTTGGATTGCTAAGAACAAATTGCTTGATTCAGGCCCTCGTACCATTGATGTGGGGTGAAACCGAATGGCAACTGATCCAGTCTGTGGAATGGACGTCGATGAAAGTGATCCGGCGGCCACAGCTGAGTACGACGGTCAGACGTACTACTTCTGTGCCGAGGGCTGCAAGGAGACGTTCACCTCGACACCGGAGGAGTACGTCTAACCGTCACACCCCACACCTGCGTCGTAGCTCCCCCACACCCACCCCCATTCCGCCTTTCGATGACCCAACCAGAACTTGACGACACGGATCGCGAAATCCTCCGTCTTTTAGCGGAGAACGCGAGACGACCCTACAGCACTATTGCTGAGGCTGTAAATCTTTCACCCCCGTCCGTTTCAGCACGCGTCCGTCAGTTGGAGCAAGAAGATGTCATTCGTCGATTCACCGTTGATCTCGACCTCACACAGTACGAAAACCGGATACACGTCATGGTACGCCTCCAGCCTGAGCTCGGAAAGACGGATTCTCTTCGAGAATCGATCCTCGAGACCCCAGCCGTAGAACACGTATTCACAACTGCGGAGGGCGAAATCGTAGCTGTTGCGACGCCGCCGCGGAATACAGTCGGAAACTGGGCGCAGCAATATCTACCACTGACTGACGTGCGGCGATACGACGTACAACTGCTGTCGAACGCTGCTCAATCAGCGTATGCCGAGGGGACTGAATCCGCACTCAAATGTGCAAATTGCGGAACCACTGTCGGTGAAGACGGACTAGCCACCCGTGTCGGTGGTTCACTCCAGCAGTTTTGCAGTGAGAACTGTGAAACAACGTATAGGGAACAGTATACAGAAAGTCAAGAGAAATCTGATGCTTAGAGTCTAGCATTAGCTGTATACTCAATTCCTGATTGCTTACGAGTTTGCTGCAAATAGTTTTGATTTGAAACAGTAATCGCAGTGAATTAGAAGCGTGTGTATACACCTATGGAAGCGTCCACAACCACCAAAGGAGAAGCTACAAGCAACAAGGTACTCGTCCGTGCTAATGAGATTGAAAAAACGTACGGATCGAGTTTTCCATTTACGCGGTCAGTGACCGTCCTCACCGATGCCGATCTCGAAATTCGGACGGGGGAAATCGTCGGGATCGTCGGCGCGAACGGGTCGGGCAAATCCACGCTCATGAACATCCTCGTCGGTGTCCTCGAACAGGATTCCGGAACAGTCGAACGGACGGGAACCGTTGGCTGGTGTCCACAGGAACCACTGCTTTACGACCGCTTGACGGTCGGAGAGACGTTCCGACTGTTCGGTTCCGGATACGGAATGACCGCCGAAGAAATCGATGAGGCCAAACACCGCTTGGCGTCGAAACTCGATTTCGAGCAGTACCTTGACTACCGAATCGACCAACTCAGTGGTGGAAACCGGCAGAAAATCAATCTCAGTATCGCCCTGATGCACGATCCGGACGTCCTCATGCTGGACGAGCCCTACACTGGATTCGACTGGGAAACGTATCTCACGTTCTGGGATCTCGCCGAGGAACTCGCTGCCGACGGAACAGCTGTCACGATGATTTCACACCTGATCGAAGAGCAAAGTCGTCTCGACCGCATCTATGAGGTTCGTGACGGACAGGTCTACGACGTGACTGACCAGGAAGGCGAGACTGATGCAACGGCCAGTGAACGGGGGGAAGAGACCGATGAATAGGGTTTGGACGGGGATTCGGGCGAACGTCTCCACCTTCCTCAGAACCCCCCTGAATGTTGTCCTAGCACTTCTCCTTCCGATTGTCGTTATCGAAGGCTGGGGACAAGCAATGGCTGGGTTACCAAGTATGCCGACGGTCGAGGCGATTCCGATCGAGCTAGGTCGCCTTCTCGGAGCGATATTCGGGGTCGCCATCATTGCCGGCCTGATGGGACTCGCGCAGATGATTAGTGCGCGTGCAGCCGATCGGCGACTCGTTCAGACAGGCTATCCACCCCGAACACTGCTTGCGACTCGATTAGCGGCGCTCGGAGGAGTGACCGTTGTCGTGGCTGCCGTAAACTACGGCGTTCTCTGGCTGACGATTTCACCGGGAGCCCCTGTCCTGACGTTCGTATTCCTCGTACTTGCCGGCCTCGTCTATGCGTTTCTTGGCGCACTCGTCGGGGCGCTCCTTCCACGACTGTTCGAAGGCTCGCTCGTCGTGGTGTTCCTTGCAATGATGGATGCGTTCCTCAGTGGCGACAGTCCGCTGGCCGCCGACGTTCCCGAGTTCGTGGAATACTTCCCGCTCTATCATCCAAAGGAACTCCTTCAGGAGGCGATGTTCCAAGGCACATATACGACGGGTGATCTCGGCTTCGTCGCCGGATACCTGCTAGTCCTGCTTGTACTCGTCACCGCAGTGTTCGGAGTGACGATGCGCACCAGTGGTGGGTGGTCCGCATGAGTCGTACGACAACGGCGTTCACAATCGGCATCAAAGAACAGGCGCGAAACTACGTCCTCGTCGCTCTACTGGTCGTCCTACCGGTCTCGTTCATCACGTTGGCGTTCGCAGTCACCCAGGACGTCGAGATGCCGGTTCGGACGCTCGTCGACGGTGAGACGGTGACGGTCATGCGAGGGATGCCTGAGGTCCACGGCGTGATTATGACGCCGATTACGAGCGCCCTCATCGCGGGACTCGCCGGGTTGTTCCTGATGCGAGAAGCCAAAGACACAGACGGTCGTCTGGCAGTCGCCGGCTATCGTGCACGACAGGTAATCACTGCCCGGTTTGGGGTCCTCGCAGCAATCACTCTCATCGTTACCGGCGTCTCAGTCGGCGTGATGCTCGTCGATTTCCAGCCTGAGCATCTCTGGTGGTTCGTCGCAGCGATGCTCGTCGTCTCGGTCACGTATGGTCTCATCGGGATGCTCGTCGGGGCCGTTTTCGACCGCCTAGCCGGGATGTGGCTAATGCTGATTCTCCCGATGCTCGATATCGGACTCTTCCAGGATCCGCTGTTCATCCAGTCCGAGCCCGAATGGTGGATGAAACTACTCCCCGGCTATTGGCCCGTCCGTGTGATGGTCGATACCGGACTCACAACGGACGTAGATACGACTCTCTCATTGGTGTGGGCTACTGGATACCTCCTCCTCGTAGCTGTCCTCACAATCGGCGTCTACTACCGAATTACACAGGAGAAGTAAGATCAGGCCAGTAGACTACTTACTCCGGTAACTGTAGGGGAGAAGACCCAAACAGCACTATATCCAGCTTCGCTCAATTGGATAGTTTGACTCGGATTTCACTACGACCGTCTGATCGGGCAAACGGTTCGGTGGACTCTGGTTGCTGCTGTGTCCCTCGTTCTCTGGGCACCGATGAGTGCGGCTTACGTTCCGCGGAGAAGTGCCGCGGCGTAGGAACAGGTCTTCGAAGGACTCCTGAGCGAGGGACCTCAGGCGTGTAGAAATGGCGACGACACCGCGCCTTACCGAGATGGGTCTTCACTCCCAGTCTCCAACCGTTCACGACGCTTCTGGAACTCTTCTTCGTCGATCTCGCCTCGTGCGTAACGACGTTGGAGGGTTTCCATAGCGGAATCGTCACTCTCTGGAGGTGCATCGCCTCGACCCATTGCCCAGTAGAGGAAGCCGCCGACCAGCCCCAGCATCCCGAGTGCCCCGCCGACGAACGGCAGCCCACCGAACCATCCACCGTTCCGGCCGTGCATCATCCCTGGACCCATCATTCCGCCATCGGTACTCCCACTGCCGTCGACGTCCGAGCCGACGGCAACGGCGCCGTTCTGGACGATCGTTTCGCTGTCTGGGACCTCGCCGTCCGGGATCGGGCTGTCTTCAGCTGGACCGCCAGGGCTACCAACGACGATGCGACCGACCATGCCGACCGTCTTGTGAGGGATGCAGTAGTAGTCGTACGTTCCGGGCACCTCGAACGTGTGCTCGAAGCTCCCCTGCGAGATGGTCCCGCTGTCGAAGGCGGTGGCGTCGGCGGGAACGCGGTCCGGATAGGCCGTCGCCGAGTGAGCTCCGGCTGCTATCTCGAAGCGGACGGTCGTGCCAGGTTCGACGTGGAGCCCGATCGGGTCGAAGTAGTTGTTGCCCATCTTCACGACGGGCGTCTCCTGTGCGGCGACTGGTTGGGTGAATCCCGCACTCGCGACTGTGCCAGCACCGAGCGCTCCCAGGAACTGGCGTCTACTGTAGTCTGTCATTGTAGCTGGTTGGCTTCTGTTATCCACGGATGATGCTGGCGAGCCGGTTCGTGAGTCCGGGCGATTGCTGGCCGGCGCTCTCGATGGCAGCCTCCAATTCGTCCCGGTCGACGATGCCGATGAACTCGGCCGTCTGTTCCCCGTTTGCATACACGAGCGTCGTTGGCGTCTTTCGGACACCGTACTCCTCGGCCGTCTCCAGATCGGTCTGGATGTCGACCTCCCGGAACTCGACATCCGGATACGCATCTTCGATACCCTCGTTTTTCTCTCGCTGCGTTGCGCACGCTCCACAAGTCTCCTGTGTGAACAGGATAACTTCCGTCATAGTAGCTAGTATGGTCTTATGCTTTTAGCACACTTCTATTCACATCCGAAAGCTGTGAGGGTCACAGATTTCGGATTCCAAGGGGCCGGACGTGAGTAACGCCGGAGGTTGGTGGTCGGACCGTCACTCCGAGCGTTCGAGCTTGTTCCGACGCGCCTCGAACTCTTCCTCGGTGAGATCTCCGCGGGCGTATGCCATACGCAGCTCCTCCATTGCGGGATTCCGCGACGACTGCGATGCCGTCACGCGACGGAAGACGAGATATCCGCCACCGAGCAGGAGGAGGAGGAAGACCAGCTGGACGAGCATCCCGACGAGTGGCCACCAGCCGCTGGTCGTCCCGTATCCACCCATCATTCCACCGTATCCCATCATCCCGCCGAATCCCATCCCCATCGTGAGCAAGGGGAGGACGATGATCGCCCCGAGGATGAGGAGGACGATGGTTGTGGTGTCGAGTTGGTTTGATGATGTCATGGTTCAGATCTCGGTCGATGATTCGAGTTCGTCCGCGACGCTGGCGAGAACGCGTTCGAACCGGTCGTGGACCTCGTTCGCGATCGAGTCGAGTGCCTCGTTGTCGGCGATGCCGACGAGCTGTTGTGGGTCGACGGCACTCACCATGACCTCGCCGCCGTCGGTTTCGTAGACAATGACGTTACACGGGAGGAGTGCGCCGAGTTCGATCTCTTCGTTCAGGCCCTCGTGTGCCAGCCCCGGGTTGCACGCACCGAGGATGCAGTACTGTCGAAACTCCTCGCCGAGTTTCTCCTCGAGCGTCGCTTGGACGTCGATGTCACAGAGGACGCCGAATCCTTCGTCTTTGAGCGCCGCAATCGTCGTGTCGACGACGTCGTCGAACTCACCGGTGACTGAAGTCTGTATTGTGTATTCCATGAAGTATCATACCCCGTCTACGGGGTTAACGGTTGGGTGCCGCAACGGCGGCCGTTGGGAATATGATGTATCGGCTGGAACAGCAGCTGCTCCAGTCATCCGGTGCGTTCGAGCTGTTCTCGCCGCCGATCGAATTCGTCATCCGAGAGCTCTCCGCGGGCGTAGCGCTCACGGAGAACCGACAGCGACTGCTCTTCGTTCCCACCGGAGCCTCGATTGAGGAGCGCATAGACAATGTAGAGCGGAACGGCGATGAGGAGCCCCATCCAGAGGAACCCCCAGAGCCCCATCGCTCCACCGAAGAGGCCCCAGCCGCCCCCCATCATGCCGCCGCCGTAGCTCCCACTACCGTGGGCAACAGCCGGTCCAGTCGCCGCAACTAGCAGCGGGACGGCGAGGATCGCGAGTCGCCGAGCAGTGCGTCCGATGTGAGTGGTGAGTTGCGTCATTATCTTGCGTTGGTGAGTTGTGGTGTTCGATTGGAGCGATCGAAACGGCCAGAGCCGTCAGCAGTGGCCCTGCCCGTACATCCCGCCGTTGTAGCCGTCGTCAGCCCCGTCGTGGTATTCCCCGTCAGCCATGTCCTGGGCCATCTCGTCGACGGTCACACCCATGTGCGACTCCATCCACTCGACGCTACCCGGGCCCATGTGTTCGGTCATCTGTGCCTCCATCCAAGTGGCCCATTCATCTGCGGTGGCATTGTCCGTAGGCGCGTCGTCAGCGGTCGTTGCGTTGTCGTGTGCGCTGACTGCCGGTGCGGCGAACGCGAGTCCGACAATCGCGAGCGCCACGAGCAGCCACCGGCCGAGTTTGAAGTTGGTCATTGTCTCTCTCCTCGGTTACTCGTAGGCCTGCTCGGGAGTTATCGACATGGGTGTGAATCCATACAGGAGAACGTTCGAGAACGTCTATAACATCTTCTAACCGTTTTGCTCGAGGGAGACCGTTCATACCTACGGAATTCGAGAGGGAGAGCGCCCGATAGATAGCGACTATTTTCCCGGTTGTTGCTGCCGAAGGTCATCACTCGGATACACACGATAGGTCCGACCCTGTCGTTCCCGATACAGCAGACCTCGCTCCTCGAGTGAACTCACGGTCTGGCTTACTTTACTCTTCGAGAACTCAGATCGATCCCGAAGTTCAATCTGCGTGATTCCGGGGGAGTTCAGGACGGGTTCGAGGACGCGTCGTTCATCATCCGGTAAGAGATCGAGAACGCGTGCTTGGGGGTCCGATTCAGGATTGATAGACGTCGCCGGTGCAGCGTCATCATCCATCGACGTAGCTGTTGCCGCCGATGTCTGTGCAGGATCGACAGGCGCCGTTGTGTCGGCCACTTCTGGATCGGTGAGTTCTCCCCGGACCACGTAATAGACGCCACCGATAACGCCAGCAACCAGCAGGGTTCCAACCACGTACCAGAGGGGGTCTGGGCCGTGCATCGTTCCCATAGATGAACCCATCATTGACCCCATCGATTGCTCGATAGCCCGACGCTGTTGATAGGCCCGCCAACTGAGTACCCCGCCGGCCAGGAGAACGAACCCGAGAAGCACACCGACGACAGTATCTGCTCGACGGCGATTCATATGACAGCCCCGAGTTGCGGGATTTGACTATTCATACCGTCTATTTGAGCGCAGTAGGTGTGACAATTGCGGATTGAAACTGTGATGATGAACCCCATCACAGCGGATGAACCACAGTGCGATCATCAGTGGTCATGATCGTGATCGTGGCTCGATATTTGCGGGCTTTGATTAGTAAATTCCGTTGGTTCTTCTTCGAACGTACGCTTGCATTTCTTTGAGCAAAAATAGTACGTCGTCCCATCGTGGGACGCACTCGGGCCCTCATCGTCGGTTCGCATCCCGCACACCGGATCTCGATACTGACCTGGTGCGCCGAGTCCCCGCCGGTAGACATACAGAAGGAACCCGGAGAGCGCAAAGGCGATAATATTGAGGTAGAACGTGTAGTTGAGCTCGAAGTACGTCTGTTCAGTCGCCGTCTCGCCGCCCGCCAGATCTGGAACGATACCCAGCGCGTCGAACAGCAGCTCCATGAGGAAGCCGGTGAACGCCATCGTGACGAAGAAGACGCCGAGGATGTACAGCATCACCTTCCAGCCGTAGTACTTCCGGTAGACGTTCAGGACGGGCACGGTGATGAGGTCGGCGTAGACGAACGCGATGATCCCGGCGAAGCTGACGCCACCACCCCAGAGCGCGACGGCGAACGGGACGTTGCCCATACTGCCGACGAAACTGAGGACGGCGATGATGACGCCCATGACGGCGTTCTCGGCAGTCACGAGCAGGCCGTCGCCCTGAATGAACAGCGTGTTCCACACCCACTGCGGGACGAAGACGATGACGAACCCAGAAATAAGGAAGCCGGCGACGATGTCTTTCCAGATCATCGACCACTCCTTGCGGTACTGATTCCCGACCTTGTACCAGCCACCCCACGACAGCAACTCGTCACGCCACCCGCCGCTACTCGACGTCTCCTGGCGATAGGTCTCCATACAGCCCTCCGAGCAGAATTTGAGCGTCTCACCGCCGTCGGTCGTGAGCGTGTACTCGTCTTTCCCCTCCATCCCGCAGGTGGGATCTTCCGTGACGCCCGCCTGGCGGTCGCGCTCGTTGAGCTTCTCGCGGACTTCGTTAAACAGGTTTTCGGGAAGCGTAAGGTGGACGATGGCGGCCATGACGGCGATGAGAATCAGGCCGCCGAGCAGTTCCGCGACGAGGAACTCCCAGCCAAGCAGGATGAGAATCATCAGCCCTAGTTCGACGATGAGGTTCGTCGACGCGAACATGAACGCGAGGAAGTTCACCGCGTGCGCCCCCTTCTTGAACAGGCCCTTCCCGATGGCGACGGCGCCGAAACTACAGCCACTGCTTGCTGCTCCGAACACAGTCGCCTTGGTAAGTCCAGTTAGATCGCCCTCACCCAGCACCTGTGCCATCCGCTCCTTCGAGACGTAGACCTGGACCAGACTCGTAATCGTGAGGCCCATGATGATCGCCCACGCCGCCGTCCAGAGAAATCCGACACCGATACGAAGGGATTCAAGAACTCCGTCGATTATCGTCGCCTGCATAGGTGTATCATTGTAGGGATCATCTATTGCGGTTTTGATTAGAATATACTGCCTATGAGGGTATCAGTACTATGGCATCGTAACCGTCGGCCATAGATGATCTATCGTGAAGAGGGGAAAACATTGCAAACCTCCACAAGCTCCACGGAATCCGACTTCAGATTCAAAAGGGGAATCTGATTAAATCACGCCGACGTATTAGAGGCTAATGGGACCAGTAGAGACCGATGATATCCCAAATGAGGGGAACACCACCTGGAAGAACAGCCTTCGCCGGCCTGCTCGGTTGTCCAGTACGGTAACTGTCACATCCACTTCCTAATTTACGATGGCTGTCGATCTGGCAATCCATGATGCACTCGTTCTCACAGCCGACGAACGGAACCGCCTGTACGAGCGCGGCACAGTATGCATCACCGATGGCTGTATCGAAGAAGTCCGACCATCACGTGCAGGAGACGGAGAATTAGAAGCGTCCACCGTTATCGACGGGAACGGGAAACTGGTGATGCCGGGGTTGGTGAACGCCCACACGCACTTGGAGATGACACCGCTCATCGGTGCGTTTAGCGAACTCGAGCTGACGGAGATGCTTGGGAGTGGGACGGCCTTGTTTAACAGATTAGGGAACGGCGAATTCGAGTACCTCGTCGAGGCAGGCGTCGAGCTCGCAGCGCTCAATTTCCTCTTGGGCGGTGTCACGACCGTGAACTCGATGGACGCACGGCCTGCCGCAGGTGCAGAGGCGTTCGGGGAAGCAGGGCTCCGCGGATTTTTCGGCCCGGCGATCTCGGACCTCTTCTGGGACCAACCAGTCGATCAGCAGTTCTCCCGTGCTCGCGAGTTCGTCGAAACGTACCACGACACGTACGAGGGCCGAATCAGGGCGACGATCTGCCCGCACGACGACTGGTCGTGTACCAGGCAGCTGTGGGAACGGACCGCGTCCCTCGCCGCAGAGTACCCGGACCTGCTCGTCCACACGCACTTGCTCGAACTCGAGGAGAGTAACACGATGGCACGAGCGAACGGTGGCGAGGACTCGGTGGGATTGCTCGACGACGTTGGACTCCTGGACGACCGACTGGTCGCTGCTCACTTCCGCCTCGCCGACGAAGAGGACATCCAGCGAACCGCCGAGGCGGACGCGGCTGTTGCGCACTGCCCGTCCGTCTTCTGTTACTGGAATCCGGACGGGGAGACGCAGTGGACGCCCGTTCCCGAGCTTCGAGCCGCCGGCGTCGACGTCGGAGTAGGGATTGACGACCACTACTGGCACGACTCGTACAGCATGTTCGGTGAAGCGCGGCAAGCTCGGCTGGCGGCAAATCTCAAGCGTTCAGCCGGGCAGTTCGACTCGATGGAACTGATACGAATGCTCACTATTGAAGGCGCACGCGCGCTGGGGATGGGCGACGAGATCGGCAGTATTGAAGCGGGAAAGCGCGCGGATATTATCCTCCTCGACGTCGACAAACCGAAGTTCACGCCACGGACCAATATTCCTGCACAGGTCGTGAACAACGCGGTGCCGGCCGACGTCGAGACAGTGATCGTTGACGGCGACGTCGTCCTCCGGAATGGTGTGCCCGAGACAATGGACTCGGACGACGTGCGACAGCGAGTAAATCAGGCTGTCGAACGCTTCATGGACGAGACAGGCTGGGAGTTAGACATTGGTGGTAGTGAACCGCCGACCAGCATCGAGACTGTACGGGACCTCCCAAAGCGTGGCCCTGCGCGACTCCTGACTCGCCTCGCGATGCAATCCGCGCGTGATCGGTTCTCCTTCTAAGACCCTGCCAGCGTAGGGGTGGTTCCCCCTCAGGAATTTCTGTGGGCGCGAACGAACGCACGTCGCAGGACGGTCAGAAGAACGTACGTCTCGTACTTCTGGGTCTGGCAGTGCTCGCAGGGCTGCATATCCTCGACGATCTCCTCAATAGCGTCGTCGTACTCGTCGGTGAGCGTAGTGAGCGCGTCCGTGATCTGGGGCTGGGCAGCGTCGATCATCTCCTCGACGGCGGCGTCGGCCGAATCTGGTAGTGAGTACGAGAGGACGATCGTGTTCGCGTGGTAGTACTTCGTCGTCCCACCACGCCCCTCCTCGAAGCGAACGACGTCGACGAGGCCCGCATCCCGGAGCTCGTTGATGTGATGGCGGACCGTGTTCTCCGTCCGGTCGATGCCGCGATCGTCGAGGCGTTCGTGGACCTCGGTCGCAGTTAGGGCTTCCTCGGACAGAATGTCGAGGACCATCGCCCGCATCGGCTCGTCGATGGCGTCCGAAATCCGAGTGTCTCGCACCGCGATGTCGTCGAGACGGTGGTCGGTATCGGAATCACTCATACGAGAACTGAGCGCGAGCACGCGGGAAAAGGTAGCGGGGCAGGAGTCGGGTAGGTGTCTGTCGAGGTATCCAGTACAGGATGGACCCGCGATAGCGAAAGCCCTAGACGACCCGTTTGACTGTTCCAACGACCCGTATCCGAATTCAAACATATCATCTAAAAAATACTTATTGAGGTACGGGCACTATCTCAAACTGTAATGAGCGACACAACCCAATTCCGCGTCCTCGACTTCGACTGCCCGACCTGCGCGAGTACCGTCGAACGCGCCCTGTCGAACGTCGACGGCGTCCAGCACGTCGAAGTCCACTACGCGACCGGCCGCGTCGAGATCGAGTACGACGACAGCGTCACTGACCCCGACGCCTTCGCAGAGACCATCGAAAACCAGGGGTACACTCCCCAGCCCGCCTAACACTATGAACAAACAATCGATCACGCAGTACTACCGGAACCACCGGAAGGCCATCGTCACGGCGACGAGCGGCCTGCTGTACGGCGGTGGCTGGAGTCTCGGCTACCTCACGAGTTTCGAGATGGCAAGCGCCGCCATCCTCGTCCTCGCGACGGTCGTGGGTGGCTACGACATCGCCAAGACCGCTTACCACGAGGTCACCAACCGGACGCTCGGCATCAAGACGCTGGTGACGCTGGCCGCCATCGGTGCTATCGTCATCGGGGAGTACTGGGAAGCCGCCGCCGTCGTCTTCCTGTTCAGCCTTGGCAGCTACCTCGAAGGCCGGACGATGCGGAAGACCCGGACGGCACTTCAGGAGCTACTGGAGATGACGCCCGACACGGCGACCGTCCGTCGCGACGGGACACTCCAAGAGGTCTCCGCCCGCGATGTCGAAGAGGGCGAAGTCGTCGTCGTAAAGCCGGGCGGGAAGATCCCGGTCGACGGAACCGTCGTCGACGGCGAGAGCGCAGTCAACCAGGCGCCGGTCACCGGCGAGAGCGCGCCCGTCCACAAGGCCGACGGCGACGAAGTCTACGCCGGGACGGTCAACCAGGAGGGCGCGCTAGAAATCCGGACGACGGGTGCGGGCTCGGACACGACCCTCGAACGTATCATCCGTCGCGTCGAGGAGGCCCAAGAGGCCCAGTCGCCCACGGAGAGTCTCATCGACCGGTTCGCGAAGTACTACACGCCGGCCGTCATCGTGCTGGCCATCGGCGCATATGCAGTCACGCAGAACGCGATCCTGTCGCTGACGCTGTTGGTCATCGGCTGTCCCGGCGCGCTGGTCATCGGGCCACCGGTCAGCATCGTCTCGGCCATCGGTAACGCCGCTCGGTCTGGCGTGCTGATGAAGGGCGGCGAACACCTCGAACGCGCCGGCAAGATCGACCTCGTCGCTTTCGACAAGACGGGGACGCTCACGAAGGGCGAGACCACCGTCGCCGACGTCGAGGGATTCGGCGTCGCCGACGACGAGGTCCTCTCGCTCGCGGCGACAGCCGAGAAGAAGAGCGAACACCACCTTGCCGACGCCATCGTTGACGCAGCCCGCGAGCGCCCGACTGCTGCGACGGACGGTGGGGCGGCGGTCGCCCAGGCGGACGATACGGACGCCAGCCGCCAGTCGATTTCCGATCCGGACGACTTCGACGTGATTGCCGGCAAGGGCGTCATCGCCAATGCCGATGGCCATGAAGTTGTCGTCGGCAACCGCGCACTGCTGGACGACCGCGACATCGACGTCCCCAGTCCGGTCGCCGAATACGTCCGCGAGCGTGAGGGGCGCGGCGAGACGGTCGTCCACGTCATCCGCGATGGGGACATCATCGGCGCAATCGCGCTGCGGGACGAGCTCCGGGAGGCAGCTCCTAACGTCGTCGCGGCGCTTCAGGACGTCGGCATCGAGACGGTGATGCTCACCGGCGACAACGAGCGGACGGCCGCCGCCGTTGCCGAGGAGGTCGGCATCGACGAGTACCGCGCCGAACTCCTCCCCGAGGACAAGCAGACCGTCATCGAGGCCTACCAAGCCGACGGACACGTCGTCGCGATGGTCGGCGACGGCATCAACGACGCGCCGTCGCTGGCGACCGCTGACGTCGGCATCGCGATGGGTGCCGCCGGGACGGACACCGCCATCGAAACGGCGGACATGGCGCTGATGGCCGACGACCTCGAACGCATCCCCTACGCGGTCAAACTCAGCAAGGCGACGCGCTGGAACGTCCTCGAGAACGTCGGGCTCGCAGTGTTGACCGTGACCGTCCTGCTCGCGGGCGTGCTCACCAGCTACGTCACCCTCGCCGCGGGAATGTTGGTCCACGAGGCCAGCGTCCTCGCGGTCATCCTCAACGGGATGCGACTGCTTCGCCACTGACCACTAGATACGATCATCACCACCACTCATGACATCGAACTCGACTGCGACTGACACGACCCAGACGAGAACCAATTGGCAGGTCGACTACGACGTCGACCCGATCGAAATCCGCGACCCCGTCGCGGAGGCCCTCGGCGTCCTCGAACCGGGCGAGCCGTTCGTCGTCACCTACCGGGACGCGGTGAAAGAAGCGGGCCACTCCTGTCCGACAGCCTCGGGCGCCTACCGGATCGTCCAGCTCGGGCTCAACGCCCTGTATCCCGACGACTATCCAGTCCGGAGCAAAATCGAGGTCCAGACGGCCGGCCCGCAGGACGATGCCGCGTACGGCGTGATGAGCCGCATCATCTCGTACGTGACTGGCGCGACCGGCGATGACGGATTCAGCGGGCTCGCCGGCGGCTATGGCGGCCGCCGCGACCTCCTCGTCTTCGACGCGTTCGACCCGGACACGGCGGACCCGACGTTCCGGTTCCGGCGAACCGACACGGACGAGACCGTCGAAGTGGCCTACCACGTCAGCGACGTTCCTGGCGGTGGACCCGCGATCGGGAACCTCCAAGGGATTCTCGACGGATCGGCAAGCGACCAGCAACGGGAGGCCTTTGCTGACGCCTGGCACCGCCGGGTACAGGTCGTCCTCAGCGACGACTCGCTGTTCACCGTCGACGCGGTGTGAACGCGACGGTCTACCCCTCACACTCGAAATATGTTACTACGGTATACTATCGATCTCCTCGAGCGCCTCAGTAGCGACATCACCGAGTTCTCCGGCCCCGATATGTGAATACCGCTCTCTCACCATCTCCTCTGAATTGTCGAGATACCGGGCGGCAACCGTGTATCCGAATGCTCGAACGAGGACCTCACCCATCCCGCGTCGACCACCGTGCGGAGCGAGATAGTCGTGTTTCGGATGGTCAATGTCTATCTCTGCAGCTTCTGAGAGCCGTTGGAGAATCGATCGTGTGCCGTCCGTCGTAATCGAGGGCGGCCGAATATCCTCATCGAGCGCCAGGAGGAGGTCGCGAGCGTACTCCCCACGGCGTTCAGCGATTGCTTCCGGGCGTTCCCCTCGTTCGGCTAGCTCTTCCCGGACGAGCTCTGCGAGCGTCCGTTGGTCGAACGTCGGAAACACCGGCCAGCGCTCCGTGGGTGGGTCCATCAGCTGGCGGTAGCTCCGGAGCGGCGAGATCACCGGGTCGGGGAGACTCGCGGCGTCCCATTGCTGTTTCTTCCGGTAGACGTCCATACTCCCCTCGTCAAGCGAGAGGTCCTCCCAGCGGACGCCACGTCGCCGCGGGTCGTTCGGGTCCCGGAGAAGTTCCCCAACACGGACGGCCGTGTACGCGAGAACGAACACCAGAGCCCGGTCACGAGCCGCCTTCAGCGCTTCGTAGCGCGCTCGCTGCTTGTCGAGGGGGTCAGTATCCTCCGGGAGTGTCGTGTACGCCTCGACGGCGTCGCGGGCCCGTTCGTCGACGTGACGGGTGAGGGCGTGGCGCTGTTCGGACGTCCAGGCCTGCTGGTCGCCGGGCTTACGGCCGTCGTCCTCCGGTAACGGCGCCATCGCACTCGCCCGCTGCGCGTAGTGTGCCTCAAGATATCCCTCGTTGACGCACCAGCCACACCACGCAGAGATATAGCGGTAATAGGTTTGTACCGTGTTCTGCTTGAGTCCCCGATCTCCACCGAGATGTCGGGCGTACTCCCGGAACACGCGTTCGTCGAGATCGTCGAAGGTCGGCTCGCGGTCGACGTCGTCGGGAACGATCCCGGTCCAGTCGTCGGCGCCGCGGTCGCCGGCGGCCCACTCGGCGAACCGCTCGAGCTCGCGGGCTGCGTTGCGTCGATAGTTCCCACCGTCCCCACCACGGCCTTTCCCCTTGTCCTGAAGGTAGCGCTCGAAGCTGTCGTCGAGCGGCGTCGAAAGCGCTCGGTCAGGCATTCACCGGTCCTCCACCGTCCTGCAAGCCCGGTCTCGGTGCCTCTACCCTGGGGGAAGCGCCGTCGTGAGGCGGTTGCAGCATCCGTGCTTCACCGACGGCGGCGGGGTACTTCAAACTGGTCGTGATTACCGGCGTAATCAGGACCATCGAGTACAGAAATCTCATAACCATTTTTCCGATGATAGAAGGGTTCTATCCCCTGAAATTCGGATTTGACCAACGGTATAAACCATATACCGATATACTAAAACCGCGACCGCCGTTCGGACCCGGTTCTGAGAATAATCGCAAGACTGCAAGCAGATAGCTTGCTACACAATCTGCATAATGTACAATGCGCACAAAATTTGAATGGTGAGGAAAATCAGCCAAATCCAATGTTAGTCGTTCGTAGCTTGCTCGCTCAGCATCTCAACAACTTCCTGAACACGTTCCTCATCGGCTTCGATACCACGCTCCCGGAGGATCTGGAGGGCAACCTCATCACCGTGGTCCGCAATTACCCGGAGACACGCATCTTGAAACTCTCTTCCCTCAAACTCGGGAACATCAAACATAGAACACGCAGCAGTTACCGATGATCGCATCCGGGTGACGCCATCCCACGTGTCCTCCCGGACATAGAAGCCGTGCATATCGGTCTCATCAAAGGAGAAGGCCGGTCCACCGGTGGATTCGTCCACATCCTCCTCATCCTGCTCAGGAATGGACTCAGTCTCCGACTCTGTGTCCTCAGTAGTTATCTCTTCATCCGGTTGCGGTTCATCCTGGGCGTCAGTACGTTCGTCGTCATCCGATTCGGCTCCTTCCTCCGTTTGTTTGAGCTGTTCAGCGACGTCCCCGAAACGGTCGTCCTCATTAGGCATGGCTGTGTTCCTCCACGAGGTCCGCTAAGTGATCGAAATTCGGGATCTGGTCGCAATCTTCGTCGAACTCCGAGACCGGCATTCCTTGCTTGAACGCGCGAGAAATCGCGGTCCGTTCGCGAATCCCTGGCTTCGGAATACTATCGATGGTGCGTTCCGAATCATCGAGGGCATCGAAGATCTCCGGGTCCACACGAGCGTACTCGGGGACGAATGAACCGAACTCCCGGTTGAGATTTTCAACGAGAGTCCGATGCTCGTTGCGTTGTCCCATTGTTTCGCGAATCATATTCGGAGTGACTGCGAGGATATCCAACCCGATATTCTGCCGGATTGGGGAGATCTGGCGTTCAATCATCTTATTGAGGCCGTTGATCGAGCCAGCACGCGGGATTAGCGGGATTATGACGCGCTGGACGGCGATGAGGGCATTGTCGGAGAGTTTCCCACGGCCGCCTGCGGCATCAATTATCACGTAGTCGTATCCGTTTTGAATGAGCGGATCGACGACGTTCCGTCGAAGCTTCACGTCTGCGAACCGTTCGTCCTTCAGCCTCGTCTCGACGTTCTCGAGCTCGTTACTCGACGGGAGTAGGTGAACGCCGAAGTCCGTCTCGATAAGCAGGTCTTCGGGGTCCTCACCATCGATAAGGGCGTCACCGAGGTTCGCATCTCGGTCGTACGCATCGTCGTATCCCAACTGGGTCGTCATGTGCCCGTCCTTATCCAGATCCAATAGTACCGTCTCATGGCCACGAGCAGCGAGTCGATCAGCGATGTTGAGCGCGATCGTGGATTTCCCTACCCCTCCCTTGAGCAACGAGACAGCTGCTCCGGGGAGCCCTTCAAACTCGTCAGCACTCATAGCTCAGCACCCCGTAAGAAGCGGATTTTGTACATTTTGTAGGTAATGTACATTGGGTAGATGTTGAAGGTTGCGCGAGTTTTGTCGATAATGTACGTTTTGCACTGGTCATACGCGGTCAATGATGCTCGTCCATCTTAATTCTGTGCCAGACAGATTGCGTACGCCATCTACACAATCTACATTTTGTACATTACGTAGATTGTTGGCACAATCTCAATTGGCATAATCACCGTCGACCCTACGCAATCTACATAATTTAGATAATCAGCATTTCATACGCATTCATCACAATCTTTGCCACCCACACGAACCAATTGAAGAAGCCCAATTTACATTATCTACATTATCCACATTATGCAGATTGGCTATGAGATCTACATTCTTCAGTCATTCAATGGGAGAGTCCCGAGTGATAGAACTCAGACAGAGCCGTTCTACCCCGTCTTCTAGTAAGACCTTTAGCTGTTACCGGATTATTGGTAACTACCAGATGTATGAGGTTCTCGACGACACGGCGGCACAGACTATCCTCGCCATCGAGAGTGGTGACTCCATCCGCCGTGTCGCCCAACACCTCCACACGCCCTACGAGACAGTGAGACAGGCCGTCAATCGGCTGGAAGAGGCAGGCTACGTTTCCTATGATGACGGCCTCACTGTAGTCGACGAGCGCGTACGCGACGCAGCGCTCGAGCTCGTCGCTGCCAGCGCTGGCGTCAGTCCACCCTCCATCGAGGAAACATACGTCATCCCACAATTCGGTGACTGGCCGTTCGCGTTCACGCGGATCGACGCCGTCTACGTGTGGACTCAGGGCGGCTACCAAGTCGGTCGCGAGCCCAACGACTATCCACTGTTCCTGGCTGTTCGTGAGCAGGACGTCGACGCCTGGGAGGGGTTCTTCGAGTCCTTCGACCTCCCGACCGCATTCGAACGACAGCCCCGAGACGAGCTTAGCGGACCGCTACAAATGGTCCTCGAGCCACGCGCGTCACTCGATATCGAGCACGTCGAAGGGTACCCGGTGATACCGAGAGCAGAGACGATCGAGTACATGCGCGAGAACTACGCCCAGTTCCAGTCGGCGCTGGCGATGCTCGACCGGATGTACGAGGACCTTGACCTCGGCGTCACGTATCGAGAGACCGAACGGGCGCAGCCATGAGCTTCAACAACCGAAGTGACGCGCTCATCGAACTGCTCGAGGAGCTCACCAAAGAGGGCCACGAGTACGTTCTTGTTGGCGGCTACGCTGTCTCAGCATTCAATGCTCGCTTCTCCACGGACCTCGATATCGTCGTCGCGCCGGATTCCAAAGCTGACTTCGTCGAGTTCCTCGAACAGCGGGGATTCGAGAAAACGGACAGCCACGCCAAAGAATGGTTCTACGACACCGAAGTAATCGAGTACGAGAAGCGGCTCACGCCGCAGCAGCCGATCGGCTTCGATCTCCTGGTGAACGGACTCGCGTGTCGCCAGACGGAGGCACAGTGGTCGTTCGACTACCTGTACGACCACAGCCACCAACAGGAGGTGAGCGGAGGCACAGTGACGACGACAGCCAGAGTGATCGATGGGGCCGTCCTCGTGGCGGCAAAGCTCCACAGCGGCCGCGAAACAGATCTTCGGGACGTCCTGGCGGTCGCGGAAGAGATCGACCTTGACGCTGTCACGCCCCACCTGCGGCGAGGGGACGACGATGCACTACGGGAGCAGCTAGAGCGTGGACTGGAGATCATAGAGAGCGACGAACTCAAGCACGGGTATCGGAGTGACTTCGGGGCCTCAGCTGTCTCAGAAGAGACTGTCTCCGCCCTCCAAAAGTATCTGTCTGCACAGATTGACTACCTGAGCTGAAGCGGTCGGGACCCCCTTGCTCGGAAGTGAAGATAGGGCCCTTCAGCGGTGCTTGCAGTCAGTCGAAAAATTGGAGGGGCGGTGTCAGTCGACCGTCGCTAACACGCGGACATCCGTAGCTGAGTGTCGTTCCCGTTCAGTACGAGCACCGTGCTCGCGGAGGAACTCATCAATACGGTCGGCAAGGGACTCCGCATCCTCCCTATCGACGTGGACGATCAGCGTCGGACGCTCCTCGTCGCTGTTCTCGATCACGAGCGAGACATCCTTGAATTCGTCCGGCTGTCTATACGCCTCGAACTCATCGGCGACCTGGTCGGCCAGGTCGTCGAGTACCTCAATCGGTTCCTTTGTCATAGATTGGATATCGGCCTTGGAAGGTTGTGCCATCGCGAACGCGTGAAGGAAACGTGACGTGACTTTCAGAACCACCTCCATCAGACAAACGCGAACGGAGCCTTCTCACACCGATGGTTTACCGAGAAGAAGACCGATCCACAGAAGGGACAATGGGTTAGAGTGCTCGCGGATCGCTATCGACGATGCTCGCAAACGCGACGTTCTCCTGAACTTGTTCGATTTCGACTGTTGGCTCGTCGCCGGGCTGAGCGCCGGGAACGATCACGACGTACCCCCGCTCGACTTTTGCAATACCGTCGCCCTGATCGCCGACGGTTTCGATTGTCACGTCACGTACTTCGCCTTTATCAACGGGAGGTTCCGAGGGTGAACGGCCCTCAGTCTCCCGAGAACCGGACTGTTGTGATTCCTGTTGTATCGACGACGCTGTCGAGACTTGGGACTCTAGAATGGCCACTCGATACGTTTCGTTTGCTGACAACGCTTCATGATCGACTTCACTCGAGGGGACTTCTACTACGTATCTTCCATCCTCTTCTTCGATCAGAGCACTAAACAGGGAACAAAGGGGGCTGGGGATCTCGACCATTAAGCTTCTAGTGGTCAGTACCATGGGACAAGTAACTTTAACCCAGCAGGTTGGCGAATTCGTGGAGGTTCTCTTTGAGGGTGCGGTTGAATTCGGTTGATACAGTGATGAACTCGCCGTCGTCGCTGTGTTCCTTGTACTTTCCCAGCGAAAGGGCGAGCTCCCCGCTCGGGGTTGCGACGAGCTTGAAGATAACTGAAGTACTCTGTAAGCCGGTTTCCAGCCACGTCTTTTCGATATCTGCCCATTCGCCAGTGGAGGTATCTGCTGAATCCACCTCGTAAGCCAAGCTGTGAACCTTTCCCCGATTCCGAGAGTGTCCAGTCTGAACTGGAGCGAGCACGTGTTCAGTACCGCGGACCTGCTTCCCGAGTTGAAGCATCGTCCGCCCGTCAGGCGTCTCGGTGAGTTTGAACCACTTCTGGTACGGGTCATACGAGGCACTCAACCACCAGAATCCGAGATCGTTCCAGTCCGATTGGCCTCCCTGATCGAACTTCCCGTACTCCCATGCTCGACGAAGCCCCTCGCTGTGTTCAGCTAGATATTCTCGCGGGAGGACGACGTCTATCGAGGGATTGGCTGGCTTTGGTTGTCGGAGCCAGTGGATGACGCCGTGATACCCGCCGCTGAAGTCGTGTTGGACCGCGTGAGGCCAAGTCGAGAGAATGCCAGAGAGATCGACGTTGAATCCGGAGAAGTCCTCTTCTCCCAACCAGAGGACGCTGTACTCTGCAGCAAGATACTCAGCGGTTACTGCGTCGACATCCTTGTCCTCGTGTTTGTGCTGTACTTCGACGCCGATGCCACGGCCCTCAGGGAACCGAGGCTGTGGAAACTCAACGAGAATATCGGCACGCCGGTCACCCAGCTGCTGTTCTAGTCCTATTGTAGCGTCGGGATACTCGGTCGTGAGCTTCGAATACGCGATCGACTTCATCCGCAAATGAGGAGGAGATTCACCGCCACAGTCCGTCTCCTCTTCAGCAGCGTGGTAGAAATGCCGCGCGACGAACGACCCCTTCCGGCGATGGGAGTCGCGAATTTTTAATTGATCGCCGCACTTCGGGCACTCGAGGAGATCCCCTTTCTGTACCTGATTCGGGATAACCTCGGTACCGTCGTGGAGGGCCAAGAACGGCATACTAGTTGTCGCAGTTTAGCAGTCCACCTATAGAATAATACCCCTGTTGTGCCCCTCGCTTGAGAGGTACATCTATTTAATCCGAGAGTCAGTCAGCCATCAGTAAGAATGGTGTCAGTCTCACTTCTCGAATTTGCCAACGCCAATCGACCCATCTACTTCAAACCAGAAACCGACATAGAGGTATTTGACGATGACGAGGAAGAGTGGAATCCGCTGTTCAAATCCTCATACTCCCTTTCAGCACTCATTGAAGCGCTCAAAGCGAACAGAATAGAAGCAGGGAACGTCCGCTTCGAGGACTCGATCGCCCAGGAGTATCTTCACCACCTCAAGGAAACAGGGATTGATGACCAGCTACATCACGAGGACCTAATGAATCGTGATCGGGTCGTAGCGTTTGCTGACGAAGGATACACAACGGTCGACGACCTCTTGGGGACAGCGGATCCGATCGATATCTCCAAAGATACCGGTGTGGACCGCGATATCGTCTCCAGTATCGCGACGAACCATCTCGATGGCTTCTCGTCGGGGAGTGCATTCGGTGATACAGGCCCGCTACAGCAACTGAATCCAAAGGACTCGTTCACTGGATGGGACCTCGTGGAGGCGTCCTCAAACCGGATTCGATGGGGTTCGACGGGTCGATTCAACCTTACCATCAGTCCAGCGCCGGACGGGAGTACTACAATCGCGTGCAACGCGCCAGAAGCAGAGCGGAACGCCTGGTATCGAAAAGGCCGTTCAATCGAAGCGAGACCTGATGAGTCGTTAACCCCCGAGGAAGCCCTTGAACAGTCTCACGCGTGGTTGAAAGCGCATCAGCTGGAATACGAGGACGATCTCGCCGAACTCCCCCGAATTGGGGCGGCGACCAAGGATTACCTAGCGCTCGAATACGGGATTACATCGCGGGAGGAACTCCGAACATTTGCAGAGGACCAACCCAATGAGTTCGACGACATCTTCGGCTCTCCTGGAAGTGACCTCAGAGAAGCACTGGAACAGTAACCCGGTTACCGCACACCCTTCCGACGTCTATCTAGAGCAGAGATCACAGGAAGGACGCAGTGGGTGCTTATATATCCCTTTTACACTATAGATTCGCAGAGTACGATGGATATTGAGTACAAACAGGACAATGATGGATATGATATACGCTACGTAGAAGGTATCCGACAAGGTCGCGTCCCCCATTCAGATATCTGTAATGATGAGACAGAGTACGTCATACGGTATGTGACAAGCGATGAGGGTACGAATCGGTGGGAATACAGATATCTTGGCTCTGGGTATCGGAATGTCGACGAAGTAATTCCTACCCTCACCAAGCTGCCGACCCTCGATGACGGACAGAAAGTCCAGATATTGCTTAATTTCGGACGGGTAGAGGAGGAGTTCGGAATGGAGCAAATGGGCTCGCTATACGGATCAGATGAATATCTTCCTGTGTATCGGTTGTCACCGGGGATGGAGCGCACTCTGAATATCACCTATCAGGAGGAAATGAGTCTCCCCATCCTCGATTCTGAGCCCTCTGCTCGAGGAGTCGGGGACAGCCCAGCAGATATTGCACCAAGGTTGTTTGCAGCGATATTGAATCTCCTCGCGAAGAGCGGTGAAATCGAAGAGTGGCATAAGTCCTGGAGCGAGGATTCAGATGCGTTTCAACAGGGCGAGTTCTACGAATCAGTGTACGCACCGCTGTTTGTGGCGTACTCAATTGTCGACGAAGAAATTGTCGAGCTAGTAAACCGATACCACCTGGAACAAGGTAACGACAAGGAAATCAAGAAGTCGTATATGCACTGCGGATTCTCAAATAAAATCAACAATATCGCGCCACTGCTCACCTCGAAAGAAGAAGAGGCGATTCGTGAAGCGTGGAAGTACAGAAATGACCTGATCCACGGGATTCACACCCGATTTGGTGTGCAAATTATGGATATCGACTTTGAAGCCCTGAGCAAGAAGCTATTATTCTCTATTATGAAGGCTCGGACACTCAATTCGTACGTAAACAGTGCGAAGTATCGAATTGGTGTGGCGACTCCGGAAGAGGCGGTCTCGCATTTGAAGGGGGACAGTAATCTACAGGATGCCGTTGCAGCAGCGCAAAAAGCCATCAGAGGAGAAACGCACGCAAAATCACAGCTCTTCGGTTTTGACGAAGAACAACCAGAATAGAGCCGTTTTCTCTCCTACTGAATTTGTACGGATGCGCGGTTCAACATACCCGTTTATGATTCATATGGCTCCCACTCAATAGAACCATCCTCATTTTGCGAATAGTGTATCGAACCGTTTCGCCAGCCAATACGGTTCCAGAGCTGATAGAGTGGTTCTCGGAAGGTCAACGCGATATTAGAGTTCTAAGCTTCACCCGCTTCAATTGAAAGACACCCTCGCTGATCAGACGGTAGATCTATATCTGGCTCTGGAAGTTCCCAACAAAATCAGAGTAATCGGTTAGATCTATATCTTCAAAGTGTACACTGTTAAACTCTGATTTCGGAATCATAAGTGTCTGAGTTCGTCCACCGGTCATTCCAGGTCCACCGCCCTGAATCTGCCAAGCTGAAGCTCTAACTACATCAGATAACTGGATAGAGTGCCAGTCAACAAACTCCCGGTCAAATACGTGGAGTTCACCTGCCTCTTCCACTTCTCGGACGATATAAATCGGATCGAGGCCTTTTGTCAACGCTACACGTAGCATCACGATTAATCGGCTTACGTCCAGCCCAAACAGTTCTATTGAGTCCTGATATGCTGTTTTCTCCTTTATCTCATAGGGCGTGATTTCAGAGTCGCTTACCAAGAGGCCGTCAACGTCGAAATAGGTACCTGTAAAGCTGTATATCTCTTTCAGATGGTGTGAGAAAAAGTGCTCCTTGTAGAACATCTCCTTTAGCACATCATCGGAGAAGTCAGAGACTGCCTCAGTGAACTCGTCGAGGTATTCGCCGTCGTCCTCAGAACTTCTTCCTCTCGTCCTCCATGCCTCGGTCTCGTCCTCGATATCCACCTGCTCAAGTTCCGAGCTATTGAAATCGTATGAACGCCACTTCCACTCCAGTTCGTGCTCGAGCGGTGTATCTCCTGATCCTCCTCTGAAACTTTCTAAACCTGATTGATCGCTTTCCTCTACAGACGGGAAGATAACGGTTGTTCCAGCGCTCTCCATCAGTTGAGCGGCTTCTACTTGTGCACTTGATAGACTATCTTCCTCAGATGCGTCCAGAATGAACGTGTAGATATTCTCCCACGGCTGGAACTCGTCGTTCTCTGGCTTCGGCTGGAACAGCATCACCTCTGAAATAGGCTCGATATCAGTTGCCTCAAGCCGGTCAAGAAAGCGAGCTTCGGCAATCATTCCTACTGCTTTTTGTTGTGGCCAATACCTATGGAGATATTCGAGATACTCCTCCCGAATTGTCATAACTGGCAGGAGAATTTCTCGGGACGAAAGGACCAGTTACATTTTACACACAATATACGAACGGAGAGGCAGTGATTGTATCTAAAATGTGTTCAAAATGTAATTGATTCTCATTGCGTTTTGTTGAGTCGTTACCAGATAGATGGCAGATTATTCCGGCGACCCCTCCGAGTTCAAGGTGTATTGGTTTGCCCGCGATCTTGTCGCTTCCAGTTATGGTAGTTACGCCACCAAGGAAACCCAGACTCTGAAGCAGCTCTCCTCCCGACTTGGTAACGAACTCGAAGGAAAAGACCTGCTGAACGAGACAGACCTAGAAACTCAGAAACAGCAGATCAGAGACACCATCACTGGTTCCGTCAACAAGACATACGGCGGCGATATATCGAAGCGCTACAGACAGACCGAGGACCTAGCGGAAAGAATACTGCGAAGAATCGAAGAAGAGGACGATATACGCGAGTTCCGTATAGCAATTGACGCCGTCGTTCGTACCAGCGAAATCTTGGATACAGCTCCAAGCTTCGGAAAACAAGAAATCATCCGCATAGTAAACGAGACCCTGGAAACCGATAGAGGAAATCTTGACCCTTCAAAAGCCTACGACGCCCTGTATAACGTCGATTTCGAAGGCGAAGCTTACCAGCTTGGTGCTCAACGAGAGCCACTAATCGATTATATCTATGAGGAGATGGCGGAACTTCGAGATGATCCACACATCGAGCAGAGAGAAGTAGCGAGGATTATCTCCGGGATTGTTCAGGAATATGAACGTAGAGCAGGTCAGAGCCGTGCTTCTACAGCAGGGAATGTTCTTGAAACCGGTCTTCAGCATATTTTCAATCAGTTTGGAGTTCCTGCTACCGGAGATCCTGCTCACTTCGGTGACCTCGAGATCGACAACATGGTCGATGGACCAGAGGGTAGCATCGGCTTCTCCTGCAAGCGAACTCTCCGAGAACGCTTCCGCCAAAGCCTCTCTCGAGAAGCAGAAATTGGAGTCGACGAGGTCTGGTTTGTCTCTCTACTGATGGCCGACGTCTCCAAGGAGAAGCTGCATGACATCAGCAACGACGGGAGCAGGATTTACGTCCCACGGGATTCCTTCGTCTGGAATCGATACAACAACGACGACGACCTTTCCTACACGCTTCGTCCTGCAGACCGGTTTATCGAGGACGTGGTCGAGTTCACAGGGGTTTCCGCCGATCTATGAATCAGGATGTGAAATCACGAATTGAGCAATATACCTACTGGGACATCTTTGAGGAAGACGTTAACCGGAGAACCGACCGTGAAATCCTCACCGATATAGAGGGCTTGATGACAAATGTGGTCGACGAAGTCACAGCACGGGCAGAAGAAAATGGAAAAGATGTCTCACAGGTCCGATCCAACGTCGCAGGAAATTACTTCCAAGCACTGGTCTCCTACGCTACGGCAGACGTTGCAGCTGAAAACGGTCTAAGACTCCTCCATAGCAAGAAGCTTGAGTCAACAGAACTAGCGGATGCAGTTCCTGTAATCGGTGGAGAAGATGAGACTATCCTATCACCGGACTCTGACATAGTCTACTACGATCCAAAGGGCGGACCTATCTTCATCATCTCCTGTAAAACCAGCTTCCGGGAAAGAATGGCTCAAAGCGGCATGTGGAAACTGATGTTTGAGGTTGCTACACACTCCTGTTCTGATCCCGACTGCCCTACACACAACTATTCCTTCTCGGGCGAGTTCGAACGCGACATCTACATGGGATTCGGCACGGTTGATTTCTACGACGACGTCGAATCCAAAGATATTGTAGAACTATTCGACTTCGGCTATGCGCCTACAGTAGATGAAGGAGTTTCTGGAGTAGCATATCCAATGGAACGACTGATAGACCACATTGAAAATGAATGGAGCAGCTTTAGATAACTGCGCCCCACTGCTTTGCCATCGCTTCTGCGACACCAGGGAAGAACCTGCTTCTTTCCTTACTCCTTTCTTCGCTGGGAGGCATCTCGTGCACCCTTGCCTCCCTCTCGTCTTCATCCTCGATTACATCTGTTGGCTCGAGTTTTGGAAGATCCTTCAACCATAGACATATCCCTTTTTTCTCAGGCTCTCCAAACTGCCAAGGCTGAACAGTCTGCTGTAGCTCATCAGGATAGTTTTCTATTCCAGCTACCTTCTTTCCCCATTTATGCATTACAGGGTTTTCTACAGCTATATGCGGTATTTTCTCACAGTTCAGAAGCTTTCTGAAGAATACTCCGCCTTCAACCATGTCCTGCCATCTTTTCTCTTTTTCGTACAGCCATCTCACCCCTGAATTACTGAGATATGTACACGGCGGATGTGCGATCATCAAATCAAATTCTTCGCCCCTTTCCTCCAATACCTCCAAGATATCTCCCTTGATATGATATTCCGGGTTCCTTTCTGTTTCCCGAAGGTCACAGCTTACAGCGTCAAAACCTTCGTCTCTGAAAGCGTTTCTTACAACACCTGAAAATTCGCAGGCAACTAGTACGTTAGGGCTATTCTGTATCGTAGTCATCTCTAAGTAATAAGGTATTCAATCCGCTTTCTGAGCTTCTTCTTCCTGAACAGGCTGATTGAAGATTTCTGTGCGAATAGCAGTGGCAAGAGCCTGAGCCAGTAGCGGAGGAACAGCGTTACCAACCTGTTTGAATGCGTGAGTGCGTGAGACTGGGAACTCAAAAGTATCCTTGAATGATTGAAGCCGTGCAGCCTCCCGAACCGTGATTGAACGGGCCTCATTCGGGTGGATGAACATGTGGCCGTCCTTATAGAGATGAGCCACAATCGTGGTAGCAGGCTCTTTCGGATTCTGCTTCTTCAACTTGTCCGGGAAGATATCCGTCCGATAGGGCTGGTGCTCCTCAGGGATATCTCCGATAATGTACGAGGTCCCCTCTCCGAGAAGCTTGTAGAGAGTCAGGTCACGCATATTGTGGCCACGGCATTCATGATTCAGAAGATCTTGTTCCTCCCAATCCTGATCCTCGCCGAGATCTCTTGCCCAATACTGATACTCTGAAACAGGGCCTATCTCGTATTCCTCTGCTTTGGTGGGCGGGGTCTCACCTTTCGGGGACACAGGAGGAAGATCGAGGATACCATCGGCCACGGTATTCCACGGCTCTTTGTTCCGCTTGTCCTTTCGGAAAGTAGGGAACTCCTCGTCTTCACGTTCGTCAACGAACCCATCAAGCGTGTGCTGATCTTCTTCGGAACGCTTGGATGGATCTTTCTTGTACTTGATCTTCTTCTCTTCCTCGTTCTTCGGAGACCTGTGTGTCTCCCACTGTTCCATATCCGGGTTTTCCGCGCCTACACGGTTGCCGATGAAGAATAGTCGACTCCGGTGCTGCGGAACACCGTAGTTCGCCGAGTCCAGAAGCTGGACCTTGACACTATAATCGAGATCAAGATCCAGATCTGCAACCTGCCGCTCCCCGCGCATTTGCTCCTTGATAGTATCGACGACAGGTTTGCCGTCCTCGTTTTCTGCGGAGAGCATTCCCTCCACGTTTTCCATCAGGAAGGCCTTGGGTTGATAGTGGTCGACGAAGCGAAGAAACTCTTCGTATAGAAGGTGGCGTTCGTCGCTCTGGTTGTCACGCCCCTCAATTGAGTTGATTTTGCTTCGGCCGACTAGGGAGAATGTGGGACATGGTGGACCTCCTGCGACAAGATCCAGTTCTCCTTCATCAAGGCCTAGGTCCGGTGGCTCTTCCTCGCGGATGTCCCCCACCGTCATTTCACATTCGTGGTTCGCATCGTAGGTGGGCTTCGTATTTTCCTCGTGATCAATTCCCCATAGAACTTTGAATCCGGCATCGTGGAGGCCTTGTGATAGGCCTCCTGCCCCGCAGAAAAGGTCGATAGCTGTGAGACGTTCCTCAGTCATCTGTTCAGACGGATGTAGCGGCGGTCGTTTAAAGTTCCTATTCGGGCCATGTATCTATCTCGTGTGTATATTGTAATCAACTTAAATACTTCGCCTCGGTCAATCCCCATACTGAATGGACGTCGAGGAATATTCGTGGGTGAAAGCCAGCGAGTACCGTGAGAACCTACTGCTATCTCTTGAAGACAAGCCTCGAACACCGAAAGAACTCTCAGAGATGACAGACTACTATTTGAGTCACGTCAGCAATGTTCTCTCCGACTTGGATGACCATGGGCTCGCAGAATGCATAACGCCAGACCGGAAGAAGGGCCGTCTATGGCAGGCAACTGAAAAGGGCGAGGAGATAATTGAGGATCTGAAAAAGTGACTCAGCAAACCTCACTCCCGTTTGGAAGAACTGACATTACAGTCGAAGAACTCGAACAGCTAGTCGATACAGAAGAAGCCGCCACACAGGCGGAAAAGGGAGGAGTGAACGATGCGAAAAACCAGATTGAAGATTTCATTACCTATATTCCGAATCTTCTGAACTGGTTAGAAGAACACGGGCGAAGTTATTCTTGGAGGGAAACGAACGATCCGTGGAAAGTCTACCTTGCTGAGATCCTGCTCCAGCGGACACAAGGCGATGCGGTTGAGAAAATATACTCAGACGTGGTTCAACGGTTTCCGGATCCAAAAGCGCTCAATCAGGCCTCAGAAGAGGAGATCAGGGAAGCGGTTCACTCTCTCGGCTTCGTAAACCATAGACAGAGGACGCTAGAAGAGGTTGGGAGGATTTTTATCCAAGAGTTCGATGGAGAAATCCCAGACTTCATCGAAGATTTGAAGAAACCATGGCGTGTCGGCGACTACTCTGCGAGGGCGACCCAACTGTTCGCAAGAGGAAAACCTATGTCCTTGGTCGATTCCAACTTCGCCAGAGTAATCGGCAGGGTTCTCGGCTACGAGATGCCACAGCAGCCTCACAAGAGTGATGATGTGTATGCCTTACTGGATGCACTCACACCAACAGATCCAGATGTTGCACGGAGTTTCAATTTAGCTATCCTCGATCTCGGGGCCCTCGTATGCACTCCTAACAGCCCGGATTGTGAATCGTGCCCTATTAGCGCCACCTGCCAGTACTATCAGTCTACCAAATCTGAGGGTCAATAACTATGGCGTATTTTTGGCTGAACCAGAAAGGAGCGGACGGAAGCAACTACCACGACGAGGTCGGAGAGATCTACCACTATAGAGGGAATACACCAGGAACAAACCAGCTTTCCGAGGGAGATAGGTTCGTCTATTACCGCCCCGGAGATTACATTCTATTCGGTGCTGGTGAAATAGATCACATTGAACGAGTAGAACAAGATCTGGATTCCGACTCTGGAGTCACAGAGGACTTTTTCGCACATATCACAGACTACCGATCGTTTGAGCCCCCAATTCGGTTGAAGGGCGTCAATGAGAGCGCGGTGAAAGACAAAATCTCCTTCCTCAAGGACAAACCCGGGTTGACCGGGGTTCCCCAGCATAGCATACATGAGATCTCCCAAGAGGACTATGAAGCAATCATCGAAGCAGCCGAGAAAGAAGTGGGGCCAACAGGGGCAAGAGAGTAGTCAGCCTCGTGCGAGAAGGATATGAAGATGTGTTCCGTGAGTACGGGACCGAGCGCCACGAACAAGTCCAGAAGGGACTAATCAATGACCTCGATAAGTCCCTCCGTGAGCAGCCCGGGGACACAATTGAAAAGCGCTGGAACAGCTTAATGGACGAATTGGACTGCCAAAGTCGTCCTGACAAGGGCGTGTACCTCATTCCATGGGAAGAGCACGACAGCGATGGCTGGCAGAACCTAGTCGTCACACGCTCCCACCCGTGAACCGATTCCGGAAATTCCCGGAAGACTTGGTTTTCCACAAAGCGAATCGCGTCACAGCGTATGTATGGCTACAGGCAGAATGGGACAAATTGAATCGTTTCCGGAAACGACCCGGTCACGTTTTTATTACTAGCCAGAAAACCAGTCTATCAAGCAACGATGATCCGCGATGCTCGCGTTCTCCGCGCCGGGTTCGTCCCTCGGGAAGTTGAGCATCGCGACGCCGAAGTCAACCACCTTTCCAGCGTTCTCGAGCCCATCACGAACGGAGAACCCGCCGACACCGCTATCGTCACCGGACCCAGCGGAACCGGCAAGACCTGCATCTCGAAGTTCGTCACCGAACGACTCCGGGAAGAGGTCCTCGACGTCGAGACGACCTACGTCAACTGCTGGCGCAACTACACGCGGTTCCGCACGCTCTACCAGATCCTCGACGACCTCGGCGCCACCATCGACATCCACCGACAGTCGACACCGCACGACGAACTCGTCGACCGCCTCCAGCAACACGACGGCCCGCGAACCGTCGTCATCCTGGACGAAGTCGACCAACTCGAGGACCCCAGCGTCATCTACGACCTCCACAGCCTCCCGCAGTTCGCGATCATCTGTATCGCGAACAAGGAAGAAGAGCTGTTCGGCCGCGTCGACGATCGCCTCGTGAGTCGCCTGCGGTCCAGCGAGCACGTCCGGATGGACAAGTACCACGACGACCAGCTGTACGACATCCTGAGCGCTCGCGCGAAATGGGGGCTCGACGAGGATGTCATCACCGACGACCAACTCTACCGCATCGCCGATGCAGCCGCCGGCGATGCCCGCCTCGCTATCGGCATCCTTCGAACAGCGGCTAGCAAGGCTGACCGCGAGAACCAGGAGCGGATCACCAACGACATCCTCCTGGACGCCGCCGAGGATGCCCGGGCCCAGATTAAGCAGAAGAGCATCGATTCACTCACGCCACACCAGCGCGTCGTTTACAACATTGTTCGCGATCACGAGCCACTCGGGCCGAGCGAGATTCACGACCGCTATACCGAGAAGGTCGACGATCCTCGGACGAAACGGACAGTGCGGACGTATCTCTCCAAGATGGTCCAGTACAACCTCGTCGATGCGGAAGGCACGAGCCGGGACCGGGAGTACTCACTCGTCGGTTCGGAAGCTGCGTCGCCGATGCAGTAATATCCTGTCTCCGATTGGGTGAGATCGAGCGGCAATCAAGCGAACCCTTGCGGAATCGCGAAACGCCGAAATCACGGGATACTAGTACTGAGTGCCGACTGCGAATCGAGCATAGGCCATGAGCAGTTAACCAACAGACGGTTAATACATACGATTTGTTGGTTAACCGAAAGAGGTCCACGGTCATCATCGACTGGTGTCGGGAAGGGTAGATTTCGACTGGAATATCGGCCAGGCAACGATGGTAGCAGGGAGAGGGCGACCAGAGTTGCCAGTATTGCCAATAATACCGTCGTTTAAGTACCTCTCTCACTCCACCATTGCCAGTAACGAGGGGAGAATGGACGGGAGGGCAGAAACTGTCACGTCTCTAGTCTAGTTACTGTTATCTAAACCTACTACAACTAGTGGAGTTTTCGTTAGTGCGGGTATGGTTTAACGTACAATGTATTAAGAGTATCGCTAATTAGAGAGGGGGTCGTTGACCCCCTCCAGTTGTTGCAAAGGTTTACTGGCAATAGTGGAGTGTGTGTGTTTTATAAGTGGATGCGACACTGGCATAATTGGTTCGAGTGGTGGGTTAGTGGTGATACTGGAACCCATGGTTTTATGATGGTTCTTCGTCTTGAGTCCGCCTATGGGCCGATTCAATCGAGAATCGTTCATCATCCAAGACAAAGACGTCCTCCGGGATGATTACCAGCCAGAGACACTCGAGGAGCGGGACGAAGAACTCGACGAATATGCGGCCGCTCTCCGTCCCGTCATTCAGGGCTGGCAACCGAACAACGTCTTTCTCTATGGCGTTACCGGCGTCGGGAAGACAGCTGCTACGCACGATCTTCTTGAGGAGCTGCAAGAATCCGCCGGAGAGTACGACGACGTCGATCTCAACGTTATTGAACTCAACTGTACTGGCTGCACCACATCCTATCAGGTAGCGGTCAATCTCGTGAACGAGATTCGCTCTCCTTCTCACCCTCTCACCACAGTCTCGTCTTCGCGCGAACCGATGAGCGAAACCGGGTATCAACAAAAACGCATCTTCAACGAACTCTACAACGACCTTGAGTCGATCGGTGGGACTATTCTCGTGGTTCTGGACGAGATCGATAACATCGGCTCGGATGACGATATTCTGTACGAGCTTCCACGAGCACGCTCGCAATTGGATCTCGATGTGAAAATCGGTGTGGTCGGCATCTCGAACGACTTCAAGTTCCGAGAAAACCTCTCTCCGAAAGTCAAGGACACTCTCTGCGAAGAGGAAATCTTGTTCCCTCCGTACGACGCGACTGAACTGCAGAATATTCTCAAGCACCGAGCCGATATCGCGCTCTACGACGATGTCCTCGAATCAGATGTAATCCCATTGTGCGCAGCATTCTCTGCACAGGACTCGGGATCTGCTCGGCAGGCATTACGGTTACTCCGGAAAGCAGCTGATATCGCCGAGAACGACGCGATGGCGGGTGGAGAGGCGAAAATCACCGAAGACCACGTTCGGGAGGCCGAGCATCAGATCCAACGACAACAGGTTGTCGAAGGGATGCATTCGTTGACCCGGCAGGGGCAATATGTATTGCTGACTGTCTGTCAGCTAGCGGCAGAGGGAGAAACACCCGAACGGACGAAACTGATCTATGAGCGCTATCGAGAGGTTCTTCGTAATCACGGCAGTGAACCACTGAAACGCAGGCGAGTACACGACCACCTGTCGGATTTGAGCCTCCACGGGATCTTACGGTTGGTCGACTCGTCGAGTGGACGCGGGAACTACAACGAATACGAGCTTGATGTCTCTCTGTCGTCGGCCCTCGACGCACTCGAGAGCGAACTAGGTGAGCTCAACGACATTCGTGAAACTGCCAAGCGGCATCGGGTTCTGGAGTGACTTCTCAACCGCCAACACCAGTACTGCCAATACCCTCTCCACTTTTGCCAGTAACCGCGCAACCGTCAGTGCCAGTTTCTCCAGTACCCTCTCCGGTGTTGCCAGTAACTTCCTTGTTCTAATCAATCCGACTAGTTACTATCAGGACCACCGTTGCCAATTTCATCAAATAGCGTCTTGTCCTCCGATTTTACTGGCAATAGTGGAGTGTCTGACAGCATTTAAACGAAATTTCATTTACGAGCATTTGCAATCGCTCTTCAGTGGGCTACTTATCGCGTAAGGGTTCGTGGTTCGAAGACCCAATCTTGCACGGATTCACCCCGCACTTACTACTCGAAAACGGGGGATGTCTTCCTGTTCGAGTTCATTCGTTGTCTGGGCCATCGGTGAACAGGATTTCGTGGAGAAACGACAGAAACGTCGGGGGTGGGAGTAACCGATTCGTCTCTGTCTACGGGTATTCCTGATCACTCACGAGAGCCTCGGTACACTCGACGAGGTCGTCCTCAGTCGTCCACCGGCAGAGACGCCTAGCATCGTTGAGCATCTCGAAGATCGCGGTCTGCATTCCACTGTAGGGACTCTCGACGGCTACGTTTGTGTCGATCGCGTCCACATCTATCGTATTGTACGTCGTGTTTGAACACGTGCGTCTTCGCGAAGTACTCCTCAAGGGCTGTGAAGTAGCCCTGCTCGACGAGGAAGCAGCCCTGGGCGTGTTCGGTGACGCCCAGGATGACGTCTGTATGATCGGCGAGCAGCCGGAACTTGAGGTAGGTATTCGTCCACTCGCTTCGAATGTCGATCATCAGGAACGCGTACGCACCGGGCTGTCGGTTGAGGCGATCTTTTACGAGCTGGAGAGGACGGATTTCGGGTTTCCCGTAGCTGCCGAGGACAAAGTACGAATTCTCAGCTGAGAAGATCGGCGTGAGCTCCGCAACACTCTGTTTCAGCGCTTCGTATTCTTCCGGTGTGGGTGAGGCTTCGTGCAGATACTCGTCGGCTTTCTCGACGAGTTCGTCGACAGTGACCGGATCCTCACTCATCAACTCGGGACTTCTCTCGTACCCTGCGTCTTTCACTTCGCAGACGGGGTGTCTCCCCGAACAACTGGCCATCCGACTGAGGTACTAGTCCGTCTACTCGTCCGGATTTACTGGGGATTTGTACTTTGATTTGACGCGATCTCCTTCCCGCCACTGCCAGTAGTAGTAGCGGTTATCGTTGATCTCCTTGATCGTGATCGTCGCCTTCGTCGGGACATCATCGGGGAGGTCATCGGGTCGCTCGTCGATCTCGTCTTCCTCCTCCGCTTCGGCAAGGCGGGCCTGGCGCTCGCGATGCTCGGCGAGGTCCTCGGCATAGTGGGCAACGTCTCGGAGCAGCTCGGGTGAATAGTCGTTGAGTGTGTCGATGACGTCGGTGGGGAGGTCCGCTGGGGGCGTCGGTGGCTCGTAGGACATGGGCCGATCTGTGTTAACCAACAAAGGCGCAAACCGCATAGTTTTGTTGGTTAAGCCGCTACCAACGGCTCTCACCGGTTCTCCAGCAGCTGTATCAATACTCGAAACTCTCCATCAAGGAGTTTCGTCTGATGTTACAGTAGCCTCGGGAGATCTCGAACGCTGGGCGATCCTACGAGTTCGAGGGGAGACGCCCATCAGGTCGTGGGACCCGCCCCTGCTTGATCTCCTGATCGACTCGCCGGAGGTGTTTACAGCCGCCCTCGGGCGTACGCTTCCGCCAGTCTGGACACGTACACGACTCGCTGATCACGTCGACTTCATACCAGTTTCCGGACGCCGATCGGACCTCATAGCGGCCACCCTTTTCGAGCAGCGAGACGGCCATCGATTCGTCGACGGCACGTCTGGTTCGCGGCTCGAGGTCGTCGTGCTGGGTTGAGTGCTCCGTGACGACCATCCGATCGCGTACGTCGCCGGTGCGGCCGCCGTCTGGAGCAACCGCAACCTTGGGATCCTGGAGACGATCCGCAAGCAGGGCCTCAACTGGATGGCCCTCCGGCCACAGATAGTGGACTTCCCGCCGCTCGCGATGGTCGTAGGAGCCACAGGCGGCAGCGCTCCCAGTCCAGACACGCCACGCCCCGAGTGCTGCCATCACGTCGACGATGACTCGCGGAACAGCGTCGTACTCGTCGGGGTAGAACACCCGGAACCGAGTACACTCCTCCTGCGGCGGAACCGTCTCCCACCACTCGACGTCGTCGTCCCAACTGTTGCACATCGCGTCGTCCTCTCCGTAGCCGACAGTCACGCCGTCAACCTGCGGTACTTCCACCGATGTGTCGTCAGCCTCTCCTTCGAGCAGCCGAAGGACGGCGTACCTGAGATACTCGTGTTCCGGATGGTCCGAAGATTGGGCGACCTGCTCATGGTGCTCTGCGACTCGCTCTGCCTCGTCGAGAACGGTCGTTAGATATCGGTCGGTCATAGGTCGGTGGAGACAGGAGTGCGCCTCCGCCCTTCGGCGGGCGCTGAAAAACTTAACCAACGAATAGCGATCCATCGTATCCTCTGTTGGTTAATTCATCTCCGCTCGAATGCTGAGCCGGATCGGACTACCGGAGCTAAGAATAGTATATCTGTATAGAGATAACTCTATAGGGAATACAGGGGACAAGACTAATACCGTTAGATGCGATACCGATAACTAACGATGATGGAGTACGTCGACGAGACCGCGGCGAAG
>NZ_JBNTJV010000005.1:0-182429 GCF_051195035.1 Natronomonas sp. EA1 | reverse complement strand
GTTCCCACAGGAGATGGCGTCGAGGCCGTAGCGGTCACACAGCTCGTTGGACTTCATCACGTCGACGATGTCGTCGACACCCTGGTTGGAGCCGAACGCCATCACCGTCTCGTACTCCGGTCCCTCCGTCTCCACGCCCGCCTCCTCGTCTTTGGTCGGGAGCTTGCACGCGAACGCACACGACGAGCAGGTCCCCTTCTTGTACTTCTTCTCGGCGACGCGGTCGCCGTTGATCCCCTCGATGCCCTCGAAACTGAGCTCCGAGAAGTAGCGGGTGGGCAACGCCTGCACCTCGTTCGCGAGCGAGGCGACGCTCGTCGTCCCCTGCTCTTTCATGATGTGGTCGGAGGTGGCCGCCTCGCGGTGGATGTCCATGTGGACCGGCGGGATCTCGACCTCACGCCGGGAGTCCCCATCGAAGGTGATGGCCTTCACGTTCTTCGCGCCGAGGACGGCCCCGAGGCCGCCGCGGCCGAACGCGCGCGACCCCGTGGTGATGATGGAGGCGAACCGGACCTCGTTCTCACCGCCCGGCCCGATGCAGGCGACGTGCTCGCTGTCGAGGCCGTGTTCCGCCTCGATGTAGTCGTTCGTCTCCGGGACGGTCGCACCCGCGAGTTCGGGGACCGCCTCGAACTCGACGCCCTCGTCGGTGACGTGAACGATGAGGAGCTCGTCGCTCTGGCCGGTGAGTTCGACGGCGGCACAGCCGGTGTCGGCGAAGTGCCGCGACATGAACCCCCCCGCGTTCGACGAGAGCAGCCCGCCCGTGAGCGGGGAGACCCCCGTGCAGTTCATCCGGCCGGTGAAGCTCATGTTCGAGGTCTGCATCGGCCCGGTCGCGAAGAAGAGGCTGTTCTCCGGACCGAGCGGGTCCGCGTCGAACGGGATGCAGTCGTGTGCGAGTTTCGTCGCGACACCACGGCCGCCGATGAACGATTCCGTGACCGAGTCGATGGACTCGGTCCGTGTCTCTCGTGCCCCAACGTCGATACGACGGAGTGGGCCCTCTACGCATAGCATACGCGTGATACACAGTGGCAATCGCCAATAAACGTTCCTACGTCTCCCTCTCTAGGCGGTGAACCCGCCGTCCATGACGAGGTTGTGACCGGTGACGAACGAGGACTCCTCGCTCGCGAGGAACAGCGCCGCGTCGGCGACCTCCTCCGGCTGGCCTGCGCGGCCGAGCGGGGTCTGCGAGAGGATGCCGTCCGCGGTATCGCCGTCCTCGACCGTCATCGCCGTCTCGATGAACCCCGGGTTGAGCGCGTTGACCCGGATGCCGTGGGGGCCCTGCTCGACGGCGAGCTCCCGTGTGAGGTTCGTGACGCCGCCCTTCGAAGTGCAGTAGAGCGAGGAGTTCTCCAGCCCCCGGATGCCGGCGATAGAGGACATGTTGATGATGGCGCCGCCCTCCGACTGTTCGCGCATCACGTCGATGGCTGCCTGACTCCCGAAGTAGACGCCCTTGAGGTTGATATCCATCAGCCACGCGTAGTCCTCCTCGGTCACATCGCCGATGGGGAGCTGGCGTTCGACACCCGCGTTGTTCACCATCACGTCGAGCGAGCCGTACGCGTCGATGGTGGCGTCTACGGCCGCGCGGATATCGTCGGGGTCGCTCACGTCGCACTCGACGAACTGGGCGTCACCACCGGCCGCCTCGACGAGCTCGTGGGTCGGGTCCCCGCCGAGTCGGGGGTCTTCGCGGATGTCGGCGACCGTGACGGCAGCACCCTCCTCGGCGAACCGACGGGCGATCGCCCGCCCGTTGCCGGAGGACGCACCGGTGACGAGTGCGGCCGCCCCTTCGAGACGCCCCGTCATCGGGCATCACCACGCGCGCACCCGCCCGTGACCGCTATCGGTCGTCGTTCGTCGCAGTCGGTTCTCCCGCCATTCCGGGGGGTGAGGCCGGTACAGCAGCCCCTGTGTGAAGCCTTGGCTAGCATAACTACGCGAACGATTGTAGTAGACCGGCAAGAAGCTTCGGGTCCCGATCCCGAATAGAGATATAACTATTCAGGTGTCGCTATCTACCCCAAGATTTATTATAGTTTCTCAGCAACCCACACGTGGTATGTTAGATAGTGGCGCGTTAGTCGTTGATTCAGTCTCCCACTGTTTCAACCACACACCGGAGAACCACAAGCACCCGCACGCACAGCGCTGGGACGACGAGACGTACGAACTCGGCGCGAAGCTCCTCCCCGACGGCTACGTCCCGTCCGAGGAGGTGTTCTACCGCGACCACCAGCCCGAAGAGCTCGCGCGGCTGCTGTTCTTGGAGAGCCAGATCGACTACACGGTCTACCACTCCCTCCCGCTCGACGACTACTTCAAGGACGGCTACGTCTCCCGGGAGAAGGGGTTCGAGTTCTTAGAGCAGAACCCGAACCGCTCGTCTATGTACGTGGACATCAACCCGCTCGAGGACGATGCCGGCGACCAGATCGAGGAGTTCGCGCGGCGTGACGGGGTGGAGGGGATCAAGTTCTACCCGGCGCGGTACCAGAACGGGAACGACCTCTCGCTGCAGCTCACGGAGGACTCCGTCTGGCCGCTGTTGGAGCGCATCGCCGACTCGGAGGTGGACACTCTCGCCATCCACAAGTTCATCCCGTTCGCGACGGCACCGGTCCGGTATTTCACCCCCGACGACGTGGAGGACGCGGCGAACTCCTTCCCTGACCTGAACTTCGAGATCATCCACGCAGGCTTCTCCTTCATCGAGGAGACCGTGCTGGCGATGGCGAGTCACGACAACGTCTACGCCAACCTCGAAAACACCGCCTGTCTCGTGAACACCCGCCCGAAGAAGTTCGCCCGGGCGCTCGGCGAGATGCTCTACTGGGCCGGCCCGGACCGCATCGTCTACGCGGGCGGGGCGACCGCGCTGCATCCACAGCCCCCCATCGAGGGGATCTGGAACTTCGAGATGCCCGAGGAGCTCCGCGCCGGCGAGGACTACCCGGAGGTCACCCAGGAGGACAAAGAGAAGATCCTCGGCGGGAACGCCCTCCGGCTGCTCGGGAAGGACCCCGAACAGATCAAGAAGGATATCAAGGGCGACAAGTGGGACGAGCTGCGCGAGGAGCGCCGTGCGTCCGACGACTACCCCGCGGAGCCGTGGTCGACCTACGACGCCCCGACGGCGACTGCCGACGACTGACCATGTCCAGTGCAATCACCCCCGACCAGCCGTTCGACGACGAGCTGAAATCGAAGATCCGCGACCAGCTGCTCGAGGTGCTCGACCCGTGTAGCTGTATGAGCGAGCATCCGGTCAACATCGTCGACCTGGGACTCGTCGACGAGATTACCGTCGACGACGGCGCCGTGGAGGTCGTCCTCCTGCTCACCTCTCAGCGGTGTACCTACTTCCTGGATATGAACGACGAGATTCGTGAGCGCGTCGGCGCGCTCCCGGAGGTCGATTCGGTCGAGGTGCATCAGGACACCTCCGGTGAGATCTGGACGCACGAGCGGATGTCCGAGCGCGAGCGCACCGCCCGCCGCCAGCGGTTCTACGACCAGATGGAGGCCGCCGGCATCACCCCGTACGCCGAACGGAGTCAGTGAGGACGATGCCCCAGTCACTGCTCGTCCCGGTCGCCGACGAGACGCAGGCCGAGGTGGTCTGTGAGTACCTCACCGCGACGTACGACGATGTCGACGTAACGCTGCTGCACGTCATCGAGTACACGGAGAAGAAGACGAACCCCTCCCGAGGGGGACGCGACCGACCGGAAGGCTGGTACGACCGGGAACGAACGGAAGCCGAGGACCTGTTCGAATCGGTCAGGGGCCGGCTCCAAGCCCTCGGTGACGTTGAGACGGCCATCGAGGCCGGTGACCCCTCCGCCGAGATCGTCGAGTACGCGCACAGCCACGGGGCCGATCAGGTGGTCATCGGGCTCCGGAAACGGAGTCCGACGGGGAAACTCGTCTTCGGCTCCACGGCACAGGACATCCTTCTATCCTCGCGTGTGCCCGTCGTCTGCGTCCCGCTCACCGAGAGCTGAGCCACGCACGTCGTCCTTTTCGCGCGTTTCCGTTCGTCGCGTGCGTTTCCGTTCGTCGCGTTTCGGAGAAAATCGAATCGCTCCCCCCGAGCACCGTAGCCCCGTGGCTTACGACGCCTCGCGGAGCGCCTCCAGCGCATCGGGGTTCTCGATGGAGGACATATCGCCGAGCTCCTCGCCCTGGTAGATGGAGGCGATGGCGCGGCGAATCACCTTCCCGGACTGGGTCTTCGGGAACTCCTCGACGAAGATGAGCTCGCGGGGCCGGAACGGCTTGCCGTGGGCCTCGCCGACCTGCTCGCGGAGCGCCTCGCGCAGGTCGTCCGTCTCGTCGACGCCCGCTTCGAGGATGACGTAGGCGACGACGGCGGTTCCCGTGGTGTCGTCCGGCACACCGACCGCCGCGGCCTGGTTCACCGACCCGTGGTCGGTCAACACGCCCTCGATCTCCGCGGGGCCGACCTTGCGGCCGGCGACGTTGAGTGCGTCGTCCGCGCGGCCGTGGAGGAACCAGAAGCCGTCCTCGTCCTTCTGGGCCCAGTCGCCGTGGTCCCAGATATCCTCGAAGCTGTCCCAGTACTCCTCGAGGTAGCGCTCGTCGCCCGACCAGAGCGACTTCGTCATCGAGGGACAGGAATCCCGCGCGACGAGGAAGCCCCGTTCGTGGTCGTCGGCGACCGACTCCCCACGCGCGTCCACGACGTCGATGTCCATGCCGAGGCCGGGGCCACCGAGCGCGCAGGGTTTCAGGGGTTGCCCAGGCAGCGGCATGAGGAAGCAGCCGCAGATTTCGGTCCCGCCGGAGATGTTGATGATGGGGCACTCCCTGCCTCCCACGATTTCGTAGAACCACATCCAGGACTCGGGGTCCCACGGCTCGCCCGTGGAGCCCAAAATTCGAAGGGAGGAGAGGTCGTGGCCCTCCAGCCACTCCTCCCCCTGCTTCCGCAGGGCTCTGATGGCCGTCGGTGAGATGCCGAACTGGGTGAGTTTGTGGCGGTCGATCATCTCCCAGAAGCGGTCCGGGTTCGGGTAATCGGGGGCGCCTTCGTACATGAAGATGGTGCCCCCGAAGGTGTGGTTGCCGATGAGGGTCCACGGCCCCATCATCCACCCGATGTCGGAGACCCAGAAGAACCGGTCGGAGGGCTTCTGGTCGAAGCCGAAGTGGATCTCTTTGGCCGTTTGGACCTGCACGCCCGCGTGCGTGTGGACGATACCTTTCGGTTTGCCCGTCGTCCCCGAGGAGTAGAGCAGCATCGACTCGTCCGAGGAGTCGAGGTGGACGGTGTCGAACGAATCATCTTGAGACTCGATGGCGTCGTCCCACCACTCGTCGCGGCCGTCGACCCACGGGATGTCCTCGCTTCCTAAGCGATTGTAGACGATAACGGAGGAAACGTCGGTGTCGGCGTCCTCGATGGCCTCGTCGGCGGTCCCTTTCAGCGTGACCTCGCTGCCGCGGCGGTAGAACCCGTCTGCGGTAAACAGCACGTCGACCTCGGGGTCTTCGATGCGGGTGGCCGTGGCATCGACGCCGAAGCCGGAGAAGATGGGGACGGCGATGGCGCCGATCTTGAAACACCCATACAGGATGGAGATGACCTCGGGGACCATCGGCATGTACAGCCCCACCGTGTCGCCCTTCTCGATACCCCGTTCTTCGAGGGCGTTCGCCACTTTCGAGGACTGCCGGCCGAGTTCGTGGTACGTGATTTCGCGCGTGTCGCCCGGTTCCCCCTCCCAGATGCAAGCGACCCGATTTCTGTTCTCCGAGTCGACCGCGGCGTGTCTGTCCACGACGTTGTGGGCGATGTTGATCTCTCCTCCTGGGTACCAGTCGGAGAACTGCGGGCCGTCGGTGTCGTCGCGAACCGTGTCGTACTCCTCGTAGAACTCGATGTCGAGGTAGTCGACGAGCTCGTCCCAGAACCACTCGACGCCCGACTCCCCGTCGAGGTCTTCGTCGACGGTGCGCTCGATGAGTTCGTCGTAGCTGTCGATGCCGTACTCCTGCATGAACCGCCAGACGTTCGTCGACTCCACGAACGCCTGGTCGGGGTCGTATACGATACGCTCACTATCCGCTGGTGAATCGGCTGACATGCCCTCACGTGAGACTCTCTCACGCAGGCACAATAGCGTTCCCGTTCGGGCGAACTACTCCAGTTCTGCGTCCCTGTAAGTCGCCGCGTGCTCGACGTAGAGCTCCTGGACGCGGACGAGCTCTTCGAGCTGGTCGTCCGTGATCGGTCGCGTCTCCGCGGGCGCGCCGTACGCGAGGTGGCCCTCCGGAATCGTCTGTCCCTCGGTGACGAGGCTCCCCGCGGCGACCAGGCAGTTCGACTCCACGACCGCGTCCTTCTGTACCGTGCTCGACATCCCGACGAGCGCGTCGTCCTCGACGGTCGCGTAGTCGACGACCACGTTGTGGCCGATGGTGACCCGGTCGCCGATGGTCGCCCCGTGGAGCATCGAGAACTCCTGGACGTTCGTCTCCTCGCCGACTTCAGTGGGACCACTATCGCCTCGGAGGCAGACGAACGGCCAGAGGCTCGAACGCTCGCCGACCGTAACGTCGCCGACGACGTACGCCATCTCCGAAACGAAAGCCGATGCCGCGATCTCAGGGGAGGAATCCATCACTCCGCGTTGCATAGCGGGAGGAGTCGCTACCGGACAATAGTGCTATCGAATGGGACAACGACAGTGATGTTCTTAACACATAATCTTCCAGTTAGGAGTTTTGTATAGTAATTCAAGTGTCATATCGAATCCACACGATGAAATGGCGTTCAGATGGCTCGATCCCGGCGGGAAGCGCGCTCTCGTTCCATCTCGCGATTTGAGGTATGCGATTCGTCATTCGTGGGTTTATGAAGCTGCAAACACCGGCTTTGGCGCCTGAAGGACCCTATCTCGCAGGACAGGGCGTGCTATTCGCTTGCTACAGTACTGGGAGTAGTTCAACGTTCAAGATAGAAACGTAAATTGAGAGTTCTCACGATAATCGGAGGGGTCCGCTGGTCAGACGCGCTTGCTGCCGGTAAGGGTCGCCTGCCACCCACCCGCCGTTCGCGAGAGCTGGATACACCACTGCTTCACCGGGCGGTCCTCGTAGATGACCGTGAGTTCACAGTGCTCCGGGACCTCCCCCACTAGCGGGTCGGGATCGTCCGAGAGTCCACGGAGGCCATCTATCCAGCGGACGTCGTCGCCACTCGGTGCGAGCGCCCGGGCGGCCTCGTACGGTGTCTCGGCGGTCTCCGTCAGCCAGGGGTCCGTCTCGTCGGTCGTCATCGCTCGAGGAGGTGGGGCAGGTCAGATCTCGCGGGCATACCGCTCACAGAGTCGGGCCAGCCGGACCCACTCCGGCACGGTGTCCAGACTCGCCGTCGGATGGAGGTACTCCTCCACCCTGTAGACGACCGCCTGGGGGTACGAGTCGTCGTCGTACTCGTCGACCCCGGGGAGCGAGTCGTCGAGTTCGGGAGCGGCCGCCTCGATGGTCTCCTGGACTGCACTCAGGGTGGCGGGTGACGCCTCCCCGTCGAGGACGGCCTGGGCGTGGTCCTTGGCATCGCGAAGCCGAGAGAGTCGCGGGCACAACGTCTCCGACGGGAGCGAATCGATCGGAACGCCGTCGGGATGGGGGACGTTGAACGCGAGGATCTCCGCCCGGTCGATGCGGTGGGCGTCCTGGAACCCCTCGAGCTCGCCGAGGCGTTCCTCGCGCGGCTGGCCGAGGCAGCGGTACCGATCTACTACGTCCCCGGCAACCACGACCACCACCCGCACGAGGAGACGGCCGTCGCGGACATCCCGGAGGCGCAGTCGCTCCACGACTACGACCCGGCGGCCGACGAGCTGCCACAGCTCCTCAACCTCGGGTACGAGGGCATCGCCGAGGTGACGTGTGACCCGACCGCAGCGGTGTTCGGGTACACCGTCCACCACACGAGCGGGTGACGGTCACCCGGGCGGATGGCGGGGCCCCGCCACCAGATGTTGCACAACTTTCAATATCGGCCATCGAGAGTGAGAGGTAGTGCGCTTCAGGCAGCTCCTCCTCGTCGTGTTCACGCTCGCACTCGTCGCCGCGCCGGCCGCCTCGGGTGTCGCGGCCGCGGCCGAGACGACGCCGACCACCGCAACCGTCGACACGACCGTCACGCTCGACAACGACGAGCGGCCGGGTCGGATCCTCGCGACGGCACGGTTCGCCGGTGCGAGCGGGTCGTTCACCGTCTCCTTCGCTGGGATGGGGCTGAACACTACGGTGACCGGAACGACCGGCTTCGAGCGCGTCGATGAGGGGGTCTACCGGTACGACGGGTCGACGCCGAACCCCTCCATCGCCTACGAGATCAGGCTCGTGAACCACAGCGTCGTCGCCCAGAAGCTCGGCGACCCGATGGCCGTCGACCCCGGTGTGTGGGCCATGGTCGGGACGTACCGCGCCGTCCCGGACGTGAGCGGGCAGCATGGGCTGCCGACGGTGACGACGGCCGGCCCGGGCTACTCGACCGACCAGTGGACGTTCATCGGGCCAGTCGAGACCTACACGCGGACGGCCGGCGGCGAGGAGATCCGGCTCGTCGTCCCCGAGGCGGGCGCCCCGGTCTCGCAGCCGGAGACGATTCTCGACCAGTTGGCGACGACGAGCGAGGAACTCCCCATCGGTGGGCACAGCGACCGCGTCACCATCCTCTCGCTGCCGTCAGCGGGGATCACCACCCCGTGGGGTGGGGTCGCCACCGGCTCCAACGCCATCGTCCGTGACGAGTTCGCCGTCGCGGCGGATTCGAGCGTCTGGGTCCACGAGTACGTCCACACCCGCCAGCGGTTCGGGACGACGAGCCGGATGAAGTGGCTCGTCGAGGCCTCCGCGAACTACTACTCCAGCCACGAGACGTTCAGCCAGCAGCGGCTCTCGTACAGCGGGTTCCGGTCGGCTATCACCGTCGACGCGTTCGGGGGCGCGGTGCTCGCGGAGCGTGACACGTGGCAGTCGCCGCTCGTCCCCTACGTGAAGGGCGAACGCGCGCTCGGCTATCTCGACGGGCGCATCCGGGAGGCGACGGACCACGAACGGACGCTCGCGGACGTGTTCGACCGCATCAACCGTCGCCAGACGCTCACCGCGGGCACGTTCTACCGGACCATCGCGGCGGTTTCGACCCCCGCGGTGGCCGACGACTTCGAGCAGTACGTCGAGACGAACGCGCTCGCGCCCGGGCCGGACAGCCCCCACAGCCACACCATGGGCGGGTCACACGACCCCGACGGCGACGGACTCTCGAACGCTCGTGAGCGGGCGAGCGGGACGCACCCGTTCCGCGTGGACACGGACGGTGACGGGCTCTCAGACGGCCGGGAGGCCCAGGAGCTCGACACGAGCCCGACCGAGGCGGATACCGACGGAGACGGCCGCTCCGACGCTGCGGAGCTGACAGCCCCGCGGACGAACCCGACCGTCGCGGATACGGACGCCGACGGGCTCTCAGACGGCCGGGAGCTCGAGTTGGCGCTCGACCCCACCACGGCCGACTCGGACGGTGACGGGCTCTCGGACGGCGCGGAGCTGGAGGCGGGCACCTCCCCACGGTACGAGGACACGGACAGTGACGGGCTCTCAGACGGGCGAGAGGTCGAGCTGGGGACGGACCCCCTGCGTGCCGATACGGACGGTGACGGGCTCGGTGACAGCCTCGAACGCGACGCCGGCCTGGACCCGACTACGACCGACACCGACGGTGACAGCTACGGCGACCGTGCGGAACGCCTGCTCGGCACCGACCCCACCACGAAGACCTCGCTTCTGACCTACCTGCAGGCCTACCTGAACCGACTCCTCGGCGGGCTGTTCGGCTAACACTCTCTCGAAGATACATTTTAGTAACCGCTCCGTCTCGTCACGGGCAGTGACACTCACCGACCCAGCCGAAACGACGGACGCGATTCGCGACGAGATCCACCGGGCAGTCATCGCCGAGGACGAGTTCCTCCGGACCATCCTCGCAGGGCTGCTCGCGGAGGGGCACGTGCTCTTAGAGGACGTGCCGGGGACGGGGAAGACCCTGACTGCACGGAGTTTCGCGGAGACGCTCGGGCTGTCGTTCAACCGCGTGCAGTTCACGCCGGACCTCCTGCCGAGCGACATCACGGGCGTCGAGGTGTACGACGAACACACGGCGAGCTTCGCGTTCAACCCCGGGCCGGTGTTCGCGAACGTCGTACTCGCCGACGAGATCAACCGCGCCCCGCCGAAGACCCAGGCCGCGCTCTTAGAGGCGATGGAGGAGCGACAGGTGACGGTCTCGGGGGAGACCCACGAGCTCCCGGACCCGTTCTTCGTCATCGCGACGCAGAACCCCGTCGAGCAGGAGGGGACGTTCCAGCTCCCAGAGGCGCAGGTCGACCGCTTCATGATGAAGTCCTCGCTCGGCTACCCCGACGAGGCGGGGGAGCTCGAGCTCGTCAACCGGCGACTGAGCCGGCGGACGAAGGACCCCGAGGTCGAAGCCGTCGTCGATACGGAGACGGTCAGAGAGCTCCAGTCCGTTCCCGAAGATATCCACGTGGAGGAGGCCATCCGCGAGTACATCGTCGGCATCGCCCGCAAGACGCGCACGGACAGCCGTGTCGACGTGGGCGTCTCCCCGCGCGGCACCCAGCGATTCGTCGAGGTCTGCCGGTCGTGGGCGATGCAGGCGGGGCGTGACTACGTCGCGCCAGAGGACGTGAAGGCCGCCGCGCCCGCGGCGCTCGCGCACCGACTCGTCCTCACGACCGAAGCGGAGATGCGGTCGGTCGACAAGCGGGCCGTGGTCCGGGACGCCCTCGACGCCATCGAGGTCCCGGAGGTCGCGAACCCGGTCTAGGACGTCAAGCCGACAGCTGTCGCCCGATGGCGAACAGGACGACGACCAGCCCCGCGATTCCGAGGAGATAGGTGAGAAGCGAGAGCGGGGGGACAGAGACGAGCTGATTGCCGGCCGCGACCCAGGCGACCGGGACACAGACCACGCCGACGCCGACGCCGGCCGTGGTGTGGGTCAGCTCCGTCCGGAGCCCCGCCGTGCGCCCGACTTCTGCCGCGAGCGTCGCCCCGTAGCGGCCCGCATCGACGGTGAGCACCGCGAGCGCGAGCGCCGCCATGACGACCAGGACGGAGCCGTCCAGCAGCACGAGGGCCACGGGGAGAACCGCCAGCCCGACCCCGAGCACGCCGATAGCCGGGGCGTCACTCGGGAGCCGGCCGTAGAGGAGATACAGCAGCGTCTGGAAGATCCCCCCGGCGAACAGCATCGCGGCGGCGAGCAGCGCCGCGACCCCGACGCCACCCTCGATATCCGCGACCACCTCGGCGAGCACCGGAAGCTGGCGGAGAGTGGCGAGCTCGCCGCTCTGGAGCAGCGCGAGGACGAGCAGGACCGCTCCGCCGAGCAGCCCGAGGAGCGGGAACACCGCGGTCACCACCTGCGAAACGGAGAGCCAGTCGGTGAGCCGGTAGCCCCAGAGCGCCACCAGCGCCACCGCGCAGGCCACGCCCTGCCCGAACGCCAGCCACCGGACGGGAGCCGAGCCGACGAGCCCGAGCGCCGCCCAGAGCGGCGAGGGGTTGGCGATGAGCTCTGCGAGCACCGCGAAGGTGGTGAGCATCCCGAACGAGGCGAGGGCGACGGCGAGGACCGACGAGACGCTCGCCAGGTCATCGAGCGCCTCCTCGGCCGACTCGCGGGTTTCCTCCGTGAGGACGTACGGGACCGACACGCGCCGGCTGACCCGCTGGAGCAGGAGGAAGCTGCCCCCGAGGAGCACGAGCGTCGGGCCGGCCGCCTGCACGGGGCGGGCCGTCTCCGTGAGTGCGTCGATGGCGACCGTCGTGAACTCGACGACGATGCCGGTGATGGCGGTCAGCAGCCCGCCGACGAAGAGGACGACGACCCCACCGAGCAAGAACACGCCGAAGAGGGCGAGCAGGTAGCGGCTGACCGCGGCGGCGACGGACGCGCGGTCGAGCGCCCCAGTGAGCATGCCGGTCCAGCCGAGGCCGACGAGCAGGCCGAGACAGCCGAGCAGCGCGGCCGCGGGAAGGCCGAGGGCAACGATACCGGCGGCGATGCCGGCGACCCACGCCGCGATACCGAGCGGGAGACACGCGCCCCCGACGAGCATGGCGAGAGCGCGGTCGGTCCCCAGCCCCCCGATGGCGACGGTGACGAGCAGCCCGCCGACGACCGGTGCCGCGAGCGTCGGGGTCGGGACCCCGCTGGCGAGGGCGAGCCCCAGCGCGAGGAGCGTACAGAGCGTGACGAGCCCCGCCGAAGCCAGCGTCTGGTCGGGGGCGGGCGTCGGGAGCGAGAACCGCGACAGGAACGACCTGACGGCGGCGTTCGACGGGAGCGAGAGGTGGCTACGCATCGGACCACCCCGTTCCCTCGACGGTGGAGCCACCGCCGGCGGCCGCCCCGCGGACGAGCGCGGCTGAGAGCGGCTCCTCCGCGTCCCAGTCGATGACCCAGACGCCGCTGGCGCGAGCCTCGCGGATACGCCGATGGCGGTTCACCCGCTCGATGCGCGACCCGATGGAGTCGCCGCGGATCACGTCGGGCGAGAGCACCGTCACCGTGCGCCCGGCCTCGGTGAACGCCTCCAGCGAGGTCAGCGAGCCGTCGTCTAAAAGCGGGCTCACGAGCACGTACTGGGCGTCACGTGGCGTCTGCGCGAGCACCGTCTGAGCAGTCGTGGCCCCGCTACCGTCGGCCTCGACGCTGTCCGAAGCCGGGGCGTCCTCACCCGGTGTCTCGGGTTCCGCCGGCGTCGCGGGCTCCGCGGGCGCGTCGTCGGTCTCCCCCGGTTCCGTGTGCTCGCGCTCATCGGCCGACTCGGCCTCGGAGAGCGCCCCCTCGACGAACGGGCCGATGCCGGCGAGCACGTAGCGGATGCGTTCGAGCGTGGTGTCGCTCCCGCCCGGCTTCACGAACGTCGGGCGGTCGGCGAGCGACTGGCCGAAGACGGCGAGCCCGACGCTGTCGTTCTCCGCGAGCAGCGCGTACGCACCGCGCTCGATGGCGTACGCGCTCAGCTCAACGCCGGTGTAGGTGCCCTCGCCGCCACCGACCCGCGACGCCTCCATCCCGTCGAGCAGGAAGACGATGGTCCGGGAGCGCTCCTCCCGGTGGACGAGCGTCGTCAGCTCACCGGTGCTCGCGAGCCGGTTCCAGTCGATACGGCTCGCGGGGTCGGTCGGCTGGTGTTCGCGGGAACCGTAGAACTCCACGCCCTCGCCACCCGTCTCCGCGGGCGAGGAGCCGACGTACTGGCGGGTCTGGCGGGGGAGGGGGAACGCGTCGATGAACTGGAGACAGCGGAGCCGGTCGGCGCCGTCCGCGGTCAGCGACTCGGTGCGGACGTGGCCGCCGGGGATGCTCCGCGCCCGGACGGAGACGTCCTCGAACCGGTAGACACCGCGGCGGGCGCCGACCGTGTACTCGAGGGTCGTCGACTCCCCGGGCAGCAGCGTCACCGCCGCCCGCGGGCTCCCCTCCGCGACGGGGATGGGGCCGGGCACACCGTCGACGATCCGGATGTCCGGCGCGATGGACTCCCCCTCGTTCGTCACCGTGAGCCTGACCGTCACCTCCGAGCCCGGGACGGGGGTCTCCGCACTGACCACGCGGGAGACCGAGAGCTCCGGCGACGGTGGCGTGCTCAGATAGCCGTAGGCGACGTAGCCGAGGGGCACGAGCCCCGCCACGACGAGCGACGGTTCGAACAGCGCGATGCCGGCGGTGACGACCGCGAAGGTCAGCAGGACGGCGAACCGCCACCGAGTGTGGACGTGGAGGCTCACGGGCGCTTACCCCCGTCGTCGCCGAACGCCTCCAGCGCCTCGACCGTGTGACGCACCCGGTGTTCGAGCGGATGCCCCGGCCGGAAGAAGTCCCACAGCCGGGTCTGTAAGGGAAGCGGGTCCACGTCGTCACCCAGGAACGCCGCCGCGCGCGGGTCATCCGTCCACCGGCCCTCGTCGACGGCGCGACGGGCCTCCGTCGCCGAGCAGCCGTTGGCCACGGCGTACAGCCGGACCGCGGCCGAACGGAGCCGGTCCTGGAAGGAGTCGGCCAGCTCCGTGTCCCCCTCGCCCAACGCGTCGTACGCCGCATCGAGGGTGTCGCCCGCACGGCGCGTCTCGCGGCCGTGGATCTCCTCCGGGGGCGCGCGCGGCAGCGACTCCAGCGTCTCCTCCGACGAACTGTACTGCGGCGCGAACACCGAGTAGAGCAGGCTGAGCCCGATGGCGGCAGCCGCGGCGAGCCGGAGCAGCTCCGGGTCGAGCTGCCGCAGGTCGAGCCCGAGGCTCGGGAAGGAGAACAGCTCCGGCGCGAGCGTCACCGCGAGCAGGAGGGCGAACCCCGCGAGCCCGAGGCCGGTCCGCAGCGCGCGAAGGAGCCTCATTCCTCACCCCCCGACGATTCGGTCACGGAGCGTTCGACGGTCTCGGCCGCCGCCGACACCGGCTCGCTCACCGCGGTCGGGTCGCGCTCCCCGTAGACCACGTCGCGGAACGCATCGGTGATGGTGGCGACCGCGTCGGGGGGCAGGCCGCGCTCTATCGCCCGGCTCGCCACCTCCGCGGGGGTCAGGGTCTCCGTCGGCGGGGGAACCCGCTCGCGGACCCGTTCGAACGCCTCCCGGACCGTGACCGAGGCCGCAGTCGGCGTGTCCACGCTGGCCTGCTCGACGGCGGTCTCGGCTGGCGTGTCGGTCGTCCCCACGACGGGAAGCCCCGCGAGGAACCCCGCGAGTGCCGCCCGGACCCGTCCCGGAATCGAACGCAGGTACGCGCGGATCCGGTGGCCGAGCGCGGCGAGCGCACCCGCGGGGTCGCGCTCGCGCAGGCGCTCGATGACTTCCGCGAGGGTTGACCGGACCGCCCGGAGAAACGACGCGGTGGCACGGGCGACGCGGATCACCGTGAGCAGCAGGCTGTGTGCGACGCGGTGGAAGATGGAGGCCCCGCTGGCGGCGGCCGAGGTGAACCGGCTCCGCAGGAGCACCGTCGTGACGAGCGCGCCCACTCCGAGCGTGAGGAGGATACCGCCGACGATGTACGGCGTGTAGAGCCCAGTGACGCGGGTCGACGCGGAGAGCGACCCCTTCGTCACCGCGACCGTCGCGGCGCTCTGTCGCGGAAGCTCGACCGTGAGACCGCCGGCCCGGTCCGTCGTCCCCGCGGAGGCGTTGGCGAGTTCGACGGACGCCCCCTCGACGGGGCGACCGTCCTGGGTGACCTGCACGGTCGCCGGGAGCCCCGCCGCCAGCAGGAGCTGTCCCGCGGTCGTCGTCGTGACGTTGAGCGGCGCCAGCGTCACCCGGTAGCTCCCCGACGCCGCGCCGCGAGCGACGCTGACGTTCGTGGCGTTTCGCCACGGGATCTCGAGCGTGACCCGGCCCTGGGCGTTCGTCGTCCCGACGCGCTCGCCGTCCTGGCGAACCGTCGCTTCGGGGATCGGTGTCCCGTCGATGCGCGCGAGGAACGTCACCTCCTCGCCCGCCCGCGGTTCGCGCAGCGGGACGACCGTGATATCCGTCCGCACGCTCGCGTTCTCACGGATGGGGTCGGAGTCGTTCGCCGCCGTCGGTGCGGCGAGCGCGCCGAACCGGTCGAGGCGCGTTCCGGCCCCAAGCGAGGACAGTTCGGACCCCTCCCGCGCGGCCGGTTTCTGTGCGCGCAGCTGGAGTTCGCCGTCGAACGGGACCGTCGCCTCGACCTGGCCGAACTCACCCGTCCGGCCGAGCCGCCGGCCGTTCATCTCGACCAGCACGCCCTCGATGGGTCGCCCGTTCTGGACGACGGTGATGGTCACCGTCTCGCCGGGGATGACCGGCTCCGACACCCGGATGTCGAACGTGATGTCGCCGTCGAAGCTCTGGGGTTCACCCCCACCGTCGTCGGGTGACCCGTCGCCTTCACTTTCGCTTTCACTGTCGCTGTCACTCTCACTGTCGCCGTCACTCTCGCCGTCGCCGTCGCGCTCGCCATCCCCTTGGCGATTCCCCTCCCCGCTCGCGCCGTTCGCCCCGGTGGTGTTCGGCTCGAACGTCGACTCGTTGCCCTGGCCCGCGAGTGTTGGTGCATCGACTGCCCCGAGCAGTGCCCCCCCGATGAGCAATGCCACCATACAGAGCCCGACGAGGAACAGCCCGGAGAATCGGCGTGAGTCTGGTGACATTCAGGTAATACGACGAGTGTCGGCGAATCGCTATAACAATCTTTCGCCGTCCCGGGATTCCTGCCGGAGGACGAGTCGGCGAGCCGACGCGCCGGTTCCGGGCTCCCGAGAAGTCGTTCCTCGGTGGGCCGGGACTCGACGAGGAGTGGTGCGACCGGTTCACTCGCGTTCGCCCGCCTCCCAGCGTGGACGGTCGAGTGCTACTGATTCTGCACTTCGACCAGCAAAATCGGCCGCGGTATTGTGGTTTAACTAATTAGTAAAATTGATTCACACGTCCAGTTGAACCGTTTAGTTGAACCAACTAGACAGTATTTTCGATTAAAGCAAGTAATTGATTAAATCAGAAGCATAGTCCAACCAGACCATCGAAATCACACGACCAGCTGAGTGAGTCGACCAGTTCGATAGACCGATGTGTCCGGTTCGTCTGACGAGATTATTTATCCGATGAGATACATCGACTGAACATGCTCACCTACACGGTGTACAGCGAGGCGGGCGGGGTCGCGAAGACGACCACCGCGGCGAACCTCGCCGTCGCGCACGCCCGGGCGGGCCTGGACGTGCTCGTGGTGCCGCTCGACCCGCAGGACGGCGACCTCAGCCACCTGTTCGGTGTCGACGATGAACGGACGGAGGCGATAGACAACCTCGTCCGGCATATGATCCGCCGACCGAAGGGCGCGTTCGAGGACCTCGTGCGTACCGTCGAGTACGGCGTCGACATCGTCCCCGAGCACAACATGCTCGCGGACCTGGCCGATTTCCTCCGCCGGGAGCAGGAGCAGGCCGAGTCGATGGGTGAGGCGTTCGGCATCTACTCCCAGCTCCTCCGGGTGCTCCAGGAGGCCGGCGTCCCCGACGAGTACGACGTGCTCATCTGTGACCCGCCGGCGACGGAGGGGCCGCACCTCTACAACGCCATCAACGCGACGCGGTCGCTCGTCATCCCCATCGAGCCCTCCGCGAAGGGGCAGGCCTCCGTCGAGGGGCTCGAAGGCGTCGTCGCCGGGATGGAGGACACACTGGACATCGATATCGGGGTGCTCGCGGCCGTCCCGACGCGCTTCAAGAACACCCGCGACCAGCGGGAGATGCTCGAGAAGCTCCAGTACGACACGCCGGTCGTCATCGGCGACCGGACCTCGCTGATGGAGGGCTGCTGGAAACAGCAGTGCTCGGCGTACACCTACGTCCGGGACCACCGCGACCGGAAACGCGACTACGAGATCGAGACGCTCGCGCAGTTCGACGAGCTCGCGCGGAATCTCGAGGCGCAGGTCGGCCTCGACGCGCCGAACCCGCCCGAACCCGGGGCGCTCGAGGACGAGGAGGTGGTCGCATGACGGGGATGAAACAGGGTGCGGGCGACGACCCGTTCGCGAGCGACACCGAGGCGGAGCCGGAATCAGAGGTCGAAACCGAAGCCGACCAGGAGACGACCGACGCGAACGCGGAGGCCGGCTCGCAGGACTCGACGGCGGGGAAACGGGCGATGCCGTACGTCCTCGTCCGGGACACCGTGAAGGACCAGCGGACGAACGAGCACGTCTACTTCCTGCGTGACGAGTTCTCCGAGGTGGAAGACGAGCTCCACACCGCGGTCGCCGAGGAGCTCGGGATGGCGAAGAAGGACGTCTACCTCACGGACGTGCGGGAGGCGCTCGTGGCGAGCGCCGACGCGAAAGCCGTCGCCGACGTGCTCTTAGAGTGGGGCTACGAGTACAAACAGGGCTGACCCGCGACCGATTTCCTCTCACCCAGGGAAGCGACCCGGGAACCGAAACGCCGTGTGGGGTCCGATCCTGGGCGGTTCCGCGTTTCACCGTCCCCGAGGCTCCATCGTCCCCCGGACCCACCGGCGGTCAGCCCCTCCGGGAGAGGTGTTCTCGCACCGCTCGTTGACACTCACGACACGTCTCGTCGAGCGTCGCGATCCCCGCCAGTACCGGGTAGTCCACCGGGAGCTCCGGGTAGAGATACGAGACGAGCCGACGGTGCCGGACGCCGGCATCCATCCCGTTGGCCGTGGTCTCCTGCAGGAACGCCTGTCGGGCACGGGCGACGGTCGCACACTGGTCACGGTACGCGGCGAGTGTCTCGTGGCGGTCTCGCAGGCTATCGAAGCCGAGGTCGGTGAGCGGAGTCCCGTTCACGTCCTCGATCCACGCGATGGTCTCGTCGACGACCGCAGCCGCCTCGTCGAGTTGCTCGTGCTCCCGGGCGAGCGCCGTCCGGAACGCCTCGGCCTCCGCCCGTCGGGACTGCGCTTCCTCGATGACCGCCCGTTTGAGATCCGGCGTGAACGAGGCGTCGGTGGTCGGCGCGAGCGCGACCGCGATGGCGTCCGTGAACTCCTCGCGGATCGTCTCGAGCAACGGCTCTGCGGTGTCGATGTCCGCGACGCTGTGTGCGCGGACCGTCTCGTCGAACGCCGTTCGTACCGTTCGACACCGGTTCGCGCCGGGCGTCTCCATCGAGAGGCGGGTCGACCCGCCCGCCGTCGTCGGCCCGACGGTCGAGGCGGATGGGTGCTGGGGCCGGATCTCCCGAACGCGGCGAATGAACGTCTCGAACGCGTCCAGCTTCCCGTCGGTCGCCTCCAGCTCCGTTCGAACCGTGGCTCGCGCCTCGTCGAGCGGGGAGTCCACGACCATCTCACTCCACCTCCACGGGGTCGAGCGCGGCCGCGTACTCGCGGATCAGCTCGTCGTCGACGTGGTCGAGGAGCCGGCGGTGGGCCCGTCGCCTGCGGCGTGCGACCTCGGCCCCGTCGATCTGCTGGTCCTGCTGTCGTCTCGCGAGGGTGCGGGCACGCTCGCGGGCGGTCTCGCTATCGAGGTCGTCGGGAGCGGCGTCGAGATGCCAGCCGGTCGCCTCCTCCAGCCACTCCTCGCCGGCGTAGCGCCCCTGCTGGACCACCCAGTCCGTGTAGGAAGCCGACCCCTCCCAGATGGCCTCCTCCTCGCGTCGATACTCCTCGATGAGGGCGACCCCGACCCGGGCACCGTGGCCCACGGAGACGGCGATCTGGCTCTCGACGCCCGCCGTGGGCCCGGCGAGCCACAGCCCCTCGACGGGGGTCTCGCCGCGCAGCCCGGCCAGCTCCGGGTCGAGCCACGTCTCCTCACCGCTGGATTCGAACCACTCGCCGAGGACGCCCTCGAGGTAGCTCACGTCGTACGTCGAGGCGGCCACGACCCGGTCGGCGGTGTACTCCTCACCGTGGGTCTCGACGCGGAAGCCGTCGTCCGTCTTCACGACCCGGGTCGCCAGCTCGTCGGTGACGGTCGCCCCCACGCGCTCCGCGTGGGCGTGACACATCGCGTAGAACGTCCCCACGTCGATACCGCCCGGGAAGCCGAGGTAGTTCTCGATGAACGCACACTGCTGGATCGACGAACTCCCCCGGTCGAGGACGACCGTGTCCAACCCGTAGCGCGCGGTGAACACGGCCGCCGAACAGCCCGCCGGCCCGCCACCGACGACGACGACGTCGTGGTCGGTGGCGTCGGACATCCTCAGAGCTCCCCGTTGACGATATCCGCGACGCGCGCGTGGTCGAACAGCTGCTCGTCCTTCGAGAACGCCGGGTAGCTGTCGCCCTCCTCGTAGCCGGGCCACTCCCCGAACTGCTCGGGGTAGAGCTGCTTCGCGGTCATCTCCAGCTGGAGGAGGTTCGTCAGCGGCCCCTGGAACGACGTCCCCGAGGCGTAGAGGCGGTCGTTCTGGATCGCGGTGAGCTTCTGGCCGAGCGGGTCGTCACGGAGCGTCTGGGGGATCTCGTCCCAGTCGTACCACGGGGTCACGGCGAAGATGTGGAGGATGACGTCGGGGTCGGCCTCGAGCATCCCCTCGAAGCTGTAGGAGGCCCCGTAGTTCTCCGCGTAGGTGCGGTCGCTGTCGGCGAACACGTCCTGCACCCCCATCGGTCGGGTGTGTGCCTTGCCGAACCCGGGCCCGTTCATCCGGTAGGGATAGAACTCGCCGTCCCAGTAGGAGACGAGCCCGACGGTGGGACGGTCCGCCTTCGGGGGGAGGTTCGTCCGGATGTGGCTGTAGAGTTTCTCGTACTCCTGTTTGAGTGCCGCGAACCGCTCACCCTCCTGGAACACCTGCGAGACGCGCTCGCTGATCTCCCAGAGCGTGTAGTAGCGGTAGCCGTCGCGCCAGCCCTTCGGGGGCTGGGCGTGCTGGCGGCTGTAGCGGTTCGCGAAGAACGGGCCGACCTCCTCGGTGATCTCCTGGGTGTCCTCCTTCGACCAGCCGTCGAACGTGGAGAGCCACGCTGGGTCCTGGAGATGGACATCGCTGTCCAGTTCGTAGAGGACCTCCTTGTCGAACGAGCCGTTGCTGAACAGCTGTGTGAGCCCGCTCGTGTCGATGCTGGCGTCGAACTCCTCGAGGAAGTAGTTGAGCGAGGTGCCGTAGTCCTCGGCGAACCCGAGGGAGTTGAGCGACTCCGCGTGACCGAGGCCGACCAGCATATCGGCGTACTGCGGGCTGTACGCCATCACGTTCGTCGGTACCGCCTCGAACGTCACCTCCCCGACCGGCGAGATGGAGGCCGTGTAGGAGCTGTCTTCCGGGGTCGTGGTCTCGCTCGACGTTTCGCTCTCCGTCGGGGTCGCCTCCGGCGTCGACCCGGAGTCCGACTGCCCGGTACAGCCGGCGAGCAGTCCCCCGCCGACGACCGCCCCGCCGTACTTCATGTAGTCGCGTCGTGTCGGTGCCGTCCGCCTGTTGGCGTCGTCTGCCATACGATTTAGGTTCGCCTAAACAATCAAAAGCGTTCCGATTTTTAGGCCGGCCAAAACCTCATCGAGGGATGCCACAGCGGGGGCACATCGGCGGTCCGTCATCGGGGAGCTCGAACCCACAGCTCGGGCACGTCTCGTCGGCGGGCGTTCGCATCTCCTCCACGACGGCTTCCAGTCCCTCTCTGACGGCGGAAACCGTCCCCAGACCGTCCACCGGCTCCGACGGACTGTCGACCTGCCCCCGATAGAACGCCAGCCGGTCGGTCAGGAACGCGGGTGGGGACTCGTGGCTGGCCTCGATCGCTTCGATCTCCTCGATATCGGGGGCAGCATCGGCCTCGATACCCGCTGGCGCGAGCACGCCGAGCGCTTCGGCGGCCCGACCTGCCACGTACGGGTTCGGGTCGGTGAGCCGCTCCGAGAGCGGGCCCGCCGCCTCTGTCAGCGCGTCGGGGAACGCACACGCGATCACCACCAGCGTCGTCGAGAGGTGATACCGGACGAGTTCGTCCTCGTCGTCGAGATGGACGGCCAGCGAGTCGGCGTGGTGGCGGAGCCGACCCGGATCCCCGAGCGCGACGTGCGTCAGCGCCTTCGCGAGCTTCCGTTTGACTGCCGGCTCGTCGAACGAGAGCCCGATGCGGAGGTCCGCCAGCGTCGCCGGGTCCGTGACCGCTGCGGGCGACTCGAGCGCGACGTAGCCGAGTGCTTCGGCCGCACGTGCCCGAACGTAGTAGAACTCCTCGTCGTCCGCCAACCGGTCGGCGAGGGCCTCGACGGCTGGCAGGACGCTTCGGGGGAGTGACTCCGCGACCGTGACGAACAGCTTCGCCGTCGTCAGCCGGACCGCACGGTCGTCGTCGGTCAGAAACGTCGAGAGATCCTCGATGTACTCCTCGACGAGGGGCGGTTGCTCCACGGCGACTTTCCGAACGGCCCGCAAGACACGCTTTCGGGTCCTCGCGTCGGCTGTACTGACCTGGTCGAGAGACGCAATCACCGCCGCGTGCGTGCCATCGCGGAGGAGTTCGGCGGCGTCGTCCGGGGATGGGGGCTGGTCTGGTCCACTCATCGGTGTTCGTGGGCTTGCACGCAGATTCGCGACCAGTCGCTTCAATCCAGTGGTTCCTACGGCGCGAGGCCGACAGGCGGGGACTCGTGTCGACCGAGAAACCTCCGCAGATGATGAGACTCGTCGCCCCAATGTGTGGATGTACTGAGATTGGGGGTGTGATTCCCGGGCTCTCGAACCGATTCGAATGAACGGTCCACGTGAGTCTCCAGGACGATCAACGGCTGGTTGCCCGGGTTGCTGTTGCCTTGAACGAAGCAATAACCTGCTTTCCAGGTTCAAGGCCAAGTTTCTGTTTGCTGTCTTCCGTCACCAGAGCAAACAGTGGGGAACCTGCACCGACATCGAGAGTAACCTGAGAGATGGCCTCACCTTTCTCGATACTACTAACGCGTCCTTCGAACCTGTTGCGTGCACTCGTTGCGTTTTCTGCGGGCACATCTTCTGGATCGTGGAGGGTAACAGCATCTGCACGAAGACTGACCTGTACTGACTCGCACGCTGGTGGGACGATAGCGCGTACTTGACCCGCCTCTGTCTCGACGACTCCCAGTTCCCCAGTTCGGTCTAATACGACCCCCTCGAGAACGGCCTCTGCTGTCTCTGCAACCGAAGAAAACCCGATCTGGAGACGGTCGAACGTGGCGAGTAACTCGTGGGCCTGGTCAGTGAGTGTGCTGCCACCACCATCCGACCCGCCCCGCTGTCGTTCGACGAGCGTCCCGAACGCTTCCTCCAGTACAGTCACACGTTGGTGACACCGAGAGTAGGAACGTCCGAGTTCATCGGAGGCCTTGTAGATCGACCCGATCTCATCGACTGCTCTCAGTAAATTCGCGTCCCGCTCAGTAAACTCCACGTCATCTGCCCGAAGTCGGGCAGCGAATCCTGCGTCCATACGCAGTGTTGGCAACCACGGAGCAAAACAGTTATGCCAAAGTTGAAACAACGGCAGTGTATCTATGACGGAACAACGCACGCGACGTGCGTTTCTCGGCAGCGTGGGAGCGGCAGCAACGGTCGGCCTCGCCGGCTGTACAGGTCGGATTCCTCCCACGGCTAAAGCCGTGGGCTTCCTCCTTGACTCTGTGTGAGAACGTCGCCTTCGGCGAGCACTATCACGAGGATACACGCGACCCGGACGAACTCCTCGAGTCGTTGGGCGTGTCTCACCTCGCCGAGCGCTCGCCACCAACGCTCTCTGGCGGAGAGCAACAACGGGTCGCGCTCGCACGCTCGCTGGCAGTTCGGCCTGACGCGATGCTCCTTGACGAGCCGCTCTCCGCACTGGACGTGCCCACGCGACAGTCGCTTCGTGACGATCTCGCCGAGGTACTCGCCCACGTAACCAGCGTCTACGTGACGCATAACCGAACGACTGCCCGGGCGATCGCGGACCGCATCGCCGTGATGCGCGACGGCAAAATCGTCCAGACCGGCACTCCCGACGAGATATTCGAGTCTCCCACGACCGCCTATGTCGCACAGTTCGTCGGTGCGAATGTCCTTCCTGCCTCGCGATTCGACCGCGATGCAGAAGCCGTCGCTATCCGCCCAGAACACGTCGAGATCAATCCACCAACACCAGAGACACAGGCTACTGTCAAGCGTGTAGCCCGCGAGGACGCCGCGTCTCGCGTCGTCCTCGATTGGGATGGCGAGCGTGTTGAAGCATTTTCAACGGAGCCGCCGACGGTTGGGGCAACTGTCGAAATCAGGTTCCCGGACGAGGATATCACCGAACTCGGGAATTAGTCTCCTCGAGCGCGGGATGATTCGTCCTACACAATCCGTTTCCACCATCAGTTCAGTAGTTTGCTCATCCGAACCGCTACTCGAACGCCTCGGCGAGCCGTTCGCGCATGAAGCGGCGTCTGAGCTGCTGTTTTCTCGCCGCAGAGAGGTAGTTGTCCCAGACGACCTCGGGCGACGCGGAGCCCTGTTCTTCGGCGATCTCGGCGACGTGTTCGAGCACGGCGTCCATCGTCGAGGTGTAGGCGTCGTACCAGAACCGACGCCCCATCTGCGGGACGGGGGAGCTGCCACCGATATCGGGGATGTCGGCCCGGTCGGCGAGCTCGGCGAACCAGTCACGGATGGTGCCGCGGGTGACGTGCCCGGAGCGCGACCGCACAGAGGGGAAGAGATACCCGTTCCAGTGCTCCTCGTCCGAGAGTGCCACCAGCCGGTCTTCCACAACGTCGACGCCGTAGACGAGATTCACCACGCCCGGGCCGTTCTTGCGCTCCTCGAAGGCGATATGGGGCGTCTCGCCCTCGAGTGCGAGCTGCGAGACGTGTAAGGCGGCGACCTCGCTCGACCGGAGACCGAACCCGCAGAGGGCGACCACGAGCAGGCGTTCACGCGTGTCCGCAGCCGCATCGACGAGCGCGCTGACGTGTGCAGGCGCGAGCGCGGGGTTCGACGGCCCATCGTCTCCCGCGTCGTCCCAGCGGTAGTCCGCATCGACGGATTTGACGGGGTTCACGGCGGCGAGCCGACGACCCACGAGGTAGTCGTACCAGCTGTCGACCGTCTCGAAGATGCGCCCCAGCGTCGTGCGCCCGACCTGCGAATCGAGATGCGCGAACGTCTCCCGGCCGCGCGCGATGGCCTCGTGGGCCGGCGTGTCGCTCTCGACCGCGACCGGAGAGAGCAGATCACCATCCCCGTGGAGCGATTCGTACGCACGGGCGTACCGCGCGAGCCGGTAGCGGTGGGCGTCCACCGTGCGTTCCGACCAGCGGAGGCCCCGCTTTCGGTCCGAGAGGAACTGCTGAAACCGCTCGACGGTGGAATCGTCGGAGAGACCCCAGTCGTAGCCAGCGGGGGGTCGACCCCCGAACTCGGCGTTCCAGAACCGAGCGAAAGTGGTGTCGTGGTAGGTCGTGAGCGCGTAGATCAGCCCCCGGAAGCCGTGGTCGGAGAGCCATCGATGGGAGGGTCGGGCCGTGGGGTCCTCCCCGTGCTCGCGGAGTGCGGGGACGACCACCGCCTCGTAGGCGTCGACCAGCCCCTCCCGCGGGAGCATCGTCCAGGGGACATCAGCCCCAGTCTCCCACTCCGAGGTGTCCCAGTCCACGCGGAATTCGGGCGCGTCCATCTCGTCGCTGTCTGGCGGTTCTTCGACCACGGGCTCCCCCGCTGTGGACGAGGGCGTGTTCGCCGCGTAGCTGTCGGGAACGTCGCGCATCAGTCGTCGATGAACACGAGCTGGTCGTTCGTGGCGACGACCGCCCGGAGTTTGTCGCCCCCGCCCGTGGGGTCGGTCATGCCCGTCGGCGTCATCGTCGCCCGCTCGCGGAGCGCACCGACGTCGACGGTTGTGAGCGGCGGTGTGGCGTCGAGGAGCCGGCGGAGTTCGGCGGGGTTCCCGTCACTCCCCTGCTCCTGAAGGGCTTCGAGGGCCGCATCCCCGTAGATGGAAACGGTCGTGTCGTCGTCGCGTTCGAGGAGGGTCTCGATAGTCTGATTGAGTGGGGCCTGTCGCTGGCTTGGTGTTTCGCCGGAGAACGAGCGTCGCGAGTCCCCATTGGAATCTGAGTCGCGCATATTCGGGGGATTGGGCGGATTAGTCATATAGCTTAGCGTTGTGTTGTGCGCCCCGACTGAGTGAGTCGGGGTGTTCAACGGTTGTTAGGTAGATATGGAGTACGATTTCCATAAACCACATATTACGATACCAAATCCTCAGCTATCTCCCTGACCGGTTTTCCTATCGAACACATACGTCAGGACACGGAAACCCAGCTGCCGTCTTGCGATCTTGGAGAGCGTGCTCGAAGTGGTAACGGGTCGGCTTCGTTCCGCCGCCGGCCAGAGCTTTCATGCTTTTCACACCTAACGCTTATTACGACATGTCGCCTACGTTCGCACAACAATGTCCATCGACCGGGAAACGTTCGAGAACACGAGTGAGGAGGAACTCACGGAGCTCTCGGTCCCGGATCAGGTCCTCGGGTTTCTCGCGGTACACGACGACCGGGCGTTCAAGGCCAGTGAGATCGCATCGCAGATCGGTGTCGATGAAGGGGCGGTGAGTACGGCCCTTACGCGGTTGAAAGACCGCGAGCTGGTCGAGCACAAGGCGACCTACTGGGCGATTACGGACGACTCCGAACGTCTCGAGGGCTACCGCGGCTACGAACGGGCGACGGCCCTGTTCGACGACCGTCTCGGCCCGGAGGACGCGGACGCGTGGCGCGAACACGCACCCGACGAGCCCCACCCGAGCGTGGAGCCCGACCAGTGACAGCTGACGAAACCACACCGATATACGAACGGGGAGACGTCATCTACGGTGACGACCCGTTCAAGGGTGACGCGGCCGCACGACCGTGGCTCATCCTCACGAACCACGAGGGGAAGCCCTTCCACGGGGAGCAGTATATCGCTGTGACGTTGACGACGAAATCCTGGGTCGACGGGCTCATTCCGATTCCAGCAGCGAGTTGGCGCCACGGTGGAATGCCGGCTGAAAGCCGCATCGTCCCCTGGGGAGTCCAATCCATCGCGACTGAGGACATCGACTTCTGGCAGGGGCGGCTCGATAGCGACATCGTAGACGAAGCGGTGTCTGCCCTCGTCGAAGAACTCAAGTAGCCCGAGCCAGGTGATAGCGTAGAGATGAGATAGCGGCCGGCTTCGTGAGTGGAACTGGAGAGATAAGGGCCGGCTCTCGAAACCGACTACTCCGACGACTCCTGCAGCTTCGCCTTCGTGTAGGGTTTCAGCCCGCCCTGTTCGACGAGCGACTGGAGGAACTCGGGGAGTGCCTCCGCGTCGTACGTCTCGTCGGTGGTGTGGTTGTGGACGCGGCCGGCATCGAGGTCGATGCTGATCTCGTCGCCGTCGGTGATGCGGTCGGCCTCGGGGCAGATGAGCAGCGGGAGCCCGAGGTTGATGCCGTTGCGGAAGAAGATGCGCGCGAACGACTGGGCGACGACGGCGTCGATACCCGAACTCGCGAGCGCGAGCGGGGAGTGCTCCCGGGAGGAGCCGCTGCCGAAGTTGTGGCCCGCGACGACGAAGTCACCCGCCTCGACCTCGTCCGCGAACGCCGGGCGGAGGTCGTTGAAGGCGTGTTGCGCCAGCTCGTCGGGGTCCGAGGAGACGATGAACCGCGAGGGGGTGATCTGGTCCGTGTCGATGTTGTCGCCGAAGGTCCAGGCGCGTCCCGGTTCGCTCGGGTCGCTCTGGTCGCTCATGACGGCACCTCCGAGAAGACGGTATCGTCGTAGCGCTTCGTCTGGACGCGTCGCGGGTCCGTGATCTCGCCGTAGAGCGCGCTCGCGCCGACGGTCGCCGGGCTGGAGAGGTAGACCTGCGAGTCCATCGACCCCTCGCGGCCGGGGAAGTTGCGGTTCGCCGTGGCGAGACAGACGTCGCCGTCACCGAGGACGCCCTGGTGGTAGCCTGCGCAGGGACCACAGCCGGCGTTCTCGATGACCGCGCCGGCGTCGGTGAGCGTCTCGAACACGCCCGTCCGGAGCATGTGCCGATAGACGGATTTCGACGCGGGGACGACGATCATCCGGACGTTCGGGGCGAGCTCCTCGCCCTCGAGGATATCCGCGACTATTTTGATGTCCTCGTACCGGCCGTTGGTGCAGGTGCCGACGAACAGCTGGTCGATCTCCGTGCCCTCCACGTCGGTCACGTCGACGGCGTTCTCGGGGTTCGACGGCTTCGACACCTGGGGGGCGAGGTCCGAGGCATGATAGGTGTGAACGGAGTCGTACGTCGCGTCCTCGTCCGAGCGCAGGTGGTCGCCGAGCTCGATCTCGTTGCCGGTCTGGCGTTCGAGATAGCGCTCCGTGCGCTCGTCGGGGGCGACGATGCCGGCTTTCCCGCCCATCTCGATGGCCATGTTCGAGAGCACGAGCCGTTCGTGGATGGGGAGCGATTCGACCGTGCTCCCGGCGTACTCCGCGGCCATGTAGGTACAGCCGTCGAAGCCCACGTCACCGATGAACTTGAGGATGAGGTCCTTGGCGTAGACCCCGTCCTGGAGGTCACCCTCCACCTCGAAGCGCATCGTCTCGGGGACGCGGAACCAGAGGTCGCCGGTGGCGAGTGCCGTTCCCAGGTCGGTGGAGCCGACGCCCGTCCCGAACGCGCCGATGCCGCCGTAGGTCGTCGAGTGGGAGTCCGCCCCGATGACGAGGTCGCCGGGGGTGACGAACCCCTCCTCGACGAGGACGGCGTGACAGATGCCGTCGCCCACGTCGAACTGGTGGGCGCCGTGTTCCGCGGCGAACTCCCGGACCGCGTTGTGGTTGTTCGCGGCCTGCACCCCGTCCGCGGGGGCGTGGTGGTCGATGGTGAAGACCGTGCGGTCGGGCGCGAACAGCTCCGCGTCCTCGCCGGTGACCTCGTGGAACGTCCGGAACGCGAGCGGCCCGGTGATGTCGTGGGCCATCGCCACGTCGATCTCGGCCTCGACGTAGTCGCCGGCGCGGGCGTCGGTGCCCGACTTCTCGGAGAGCAGTTTCTCCGAGATCGTCTTCCCCGTCATCGGTTGTCCCTCGCGACGGTCTCGAGGACGCGCTCGACGGTCCCGCCCATCAGCACGTGGCTCGTCTTGCCGAGGTCGAGTTCGTTCGAGACGTCGTTGGCCGCGGCCTCGATGAGTTCGAAGTCGACCCCGTTCGTGACGCCCATCCGTTCGAGCATCTGCGCGAGGTCCTCCGTGGGGGTGTTGCCGACGCCCGACATCCCGCCGGGGAGGACGACACCGCCGCCGAGCCCGCAGACCGACGCGTCGAAGCGGTCGACGCCCACCGCCATCGCCGCGAGCGTGTTCGCGAGGCTCATCCCGTTCGTGTCGTGGAGATGCAAACCGAGGTCGAGATCGGGGTAGCGCTCCGTCACCGTCGAGAACCGCTCGGAGATCTCGACGGGGTTCGCGAGCCCCATCGTCGTCGCGAGCGTCACCTCGTCCACCCCCGAAGCGACGACGCGGTCGACCGTCGCGAGCGTCTCCGCGGGGTCGATGCGTCCTTCGTAGGGGCAGTAGAAGCTCGTCCCCATGCCGGCTTCGACCTCGATGCCGTGGTCGTGGGCCAACTCGACGATGTCGTCCATTTCTTCCAGAACCTCCTCGCGGGTCCGGTTCTGGTTCTTCTCCGTGTAGCTCTGGCTCACCGTCACGAGCGCGTTCACCTTGTCCACCTCGGCCTCGACGGCCCGCTCCATCCCCCTGAGGTTGGGGACGAGCGCGCGGTAGGTGACACCGGGGCGGCGGTCGATGCGTTTCGCCACCTCGTCGGCGTCCCGCAGCGTGGGCACCGCCTTCGGGTGGGTGAAGGAAGTGAGTTCGATCTCGTCGACACCGGTGCGTGAGAGCTGGTTGATGAGTTCGACCTTCTTCTCGGTGGGGACGAACTCGTCGAGCCGCTGGAAGCCGTCGCGGGGGAGCATCTCGACGACGTGGACCCGCTCCGGCAGGTCGTCGACGAGGCTCATATCGCCCCCTCCGCCTCGAGTTCCGCGAGGAGGTCGTCGTCGTACCCCAGTCGGTCGCGGAACACCTCGTCGTTGTGCTCGCCGAGGCTGGGGCCGAGGTGTCGCACCTCGCCGGGCGTCTCGGAGAACTTCGGGAAGACGTTCTGGACCGTCGCCTCACCGAGCTCGGGGTCCTCCACATCGAGATACGCCTCGCGCGCGGCGTAGTGTTCGTCCTGCAGGATGTCCTCGACGTTGTAGATGGGCGCGATGGTGGCGTCGGCCTCCTCGAACGCCGCGAGCACCTCCTCGCGGGTGTGGTCGTCCATCCAGTCCTGGATGATGGCGTCGAGCTCCTCGACGTTCTCCAGGCGCTTCGCGTTCGTCTCGAACCGCGGGTCCTCTTTCAGGTCGGGGCGGTCGATGGCGTCGAAGGTCCGCATCGCCAGCGGCTGGGCGCTCGCCGAGATGGCGACCCAGCGGTCGTCGCCCGTCCGGTAGACGTTCCGGGGGGCCGACGACGTAGAGCGGTTCCCCGAGCGCGTCTCGATCTCGCCCAGCTGGTCGTAGCGGAGCGGCTGTGGGCCGAGCAGGCCGAAGATGGGCTCGATGAGGCTGGTGTCGATGGACTGGCCGCCACCGTCGTTCACGTCCCGGTGGTAGAGCGCGAACATCACGGCGAAGGTGGAGAACAGCGCCGCGATGTTGTCCGCGAGCCCCGTCGGTGGGAGCAGCGGCTCGGAGTCCGGGAACCCGTTGAGGTAGGCGAACCCGGACATCGCCTCCGCGAGCGTGCCGAAGCCGGGGCGCTCGGCGTACGGGCCGTCCTGCCCGAAGCCGGACATCCGGAGCATCACGAGTTCGGGGTTGATCTCCGAGAGGTGGTCGTAGCCGAGGCCCCAGCGTTCGAGCGTGCCGGGCCGGAAGTTCTCGATGAGGACGTCCGCGTCGCTCACGAGGTCCTCGAACACCGCCGCACCGCCCTCGGTGGAGATGTTCAGGGTGACCGACTGCTTGTTCCGCGAGAGATACTTGTGCCAGAGGCCGACGCCGTCCTTCTTCGGGCCGAAGTTGCGAATGTGGTCGCCGAAGTCGGGGTGCTCGATCTTGATCACCGTCGCGCCGAAGTCGGCCATGAGGCGGCCGACCGTCGGGCCGGAGATCATTGACCCCGCTTCGAGGACGACGAGGCCAGCGAGTGGTCCGTCGTTGTCGTCTGTCATGTGTGGTGTGTGGTCGTGTGGTGTGCCGCAGTCGTCTCGTTCGTGTGGTGTGCCACGGTTGTCCCGTGGCCGTTGCGTCCGTGTCCGGGGAGTGTCCGTATCGGGGGAGTGTCCGTATCGTGAGAGTGTCGTTCGTGTCCTGTGTGCACCTCAGATGGGTCGGTCGATGTGGGTGCCGTAGCCCTGTTCGCCGACGATGTCGCCGTCGTCGTACGCGAGCTGGCCCTTCACGACCGTCTGGGTCGGCCATCCGGTCACCTCGCGGCCCTCGTACGGCGAGTAGCCGGAGACGCTGTGGAGCAGCTCGGGGGTGACCGTCTTCGTCTCCGCTAAGTCGACGACGACGAGGTCGGCGTCCGACCCGACACGGACGGTCCCCTTCTTCGGGTAGAGATTGAACGCCTTCGCGGCGTTCGTGCTCGTCACCTCGACGGCGCGTTCCAGCGAGATGCGGCCCTCGTTGACGCCTTCGGAGAGCATGAGCGGGAGCATCACCGGCGTCGAGGGGAACCCGAGCAGGCTGTCGCGGATGCCCTCACCGAACTTGTTCTCCGCGAGGTTCGCACAGTGGTCCGTTCCGATGGTGGAGATGGTGCCGTCGGCGACCCGCTTCCAGAGGGTTTCCTGGTCCTCCTTCGAGCGGACGGGCGGGTTCACCTTCATCCGCTCGTCGCACTCCTCGGTCGTGAGGGTGAGATAGTGGATGCAGGTCTCGCCCCACGCGTCGTAGCCGGCCTCGTGGAGCCGCGCGAGTTCGTCGGCCGTCTGGCCCGCGGAGATGTGGACGGCGTAGAAGTTCTCGTCGTAGCCGTGGATCTTCGCGAGCGCCGCGCCCGCGACCATGCTCTGGGTCTCGGCGTAGCCGGGGAACTCCTCGACCATCACCTCGTACCCCTCGTCGGCGTCGGCTTCCGTATCGTCCGACTCGGAAGTGACGTAGACGTTCCCGCCGGCGAGGCCGTTCGTGATCTCGGTGTTCTCCGAGTGGTAGCCGAGCGTCGTCGGGACGTCCTGCTCGGCCAGTTTCTGGATGAAGGCGTTCCCGAAGTCGTCGTGCATGTCGCAGTCGACGCCGAACTTCTCGCGGGCGGCGTCCTTGTAGTTCATGTACCACTTGAACGTCGTGATGCCGAACTCCTCGATGATGGTGGGAATCTCCGCCACGTGCTCGAAAGAGAGCAGCCCGAGCGAGAAGAAGTAGTCGTGGTAGTAGTTGGGCTCCGCCTCGTCGAAGTAGCCCGGCATGATCTCCTCGTAGGCCCCGGGGCGGCGGAAGTAGTTCCCGATGGTGGTGACGCCGCCGACGAGGTCGGATTTCGACTCGGACTCGGCGTCGGCTTCCAGCCCGCGGTAGATGCCGTGGTGGGTGTGCGGGTCGATGGCCCCGGGGAGCACGTACTTCCCGGTGGCGTCGATCTCCGTCTCCCCCGAGAGCGTCCCCGGGGCCGCGACGGCGGAGATGGTCTCGCCGTCCGCGGCCACGTCGGCCGCGAACGTGCCGTGTTCGGGCGTGACGACCGTGCCGTTGGTGATGACGAGTTCGTGGGTCATAGCGTCTCGATCCAGTCTTTGACTTCCTCGGTTTCGAGGACCTCGGCGTACTTCATCCAGAGGTCGAGCAGGCCGATCTTGTGTGAGGCTTCGATGCGGTCGAAGATGCACTCCTGGGCCAGCGTGACGCTGAAGCCGTGCTGTTTGGCGTCGACGGCCGTCGCACGCACGCAGCCGCTGGTGGAGTTCCCGACGATGACGACGGAGTCGTGATCGCCGCGGACCAGCCGCGAGAGGAGGTCCGTCCCGTAGAACGCCGACGCGTACGACTTGTCGATGACCGTGTCGCCGTCCTCGGGCGCGATCGGTTCGACGATGTCGAGGTCCTCGTGGTCCGGGTCGTCGTAGCTCGTGGGGACGACCCGCGTGTACGTGACGGGTACCTCGTGGTCGCGCGCGAACGCGAGGAACGGCTCGATGTACTCGATGGCGTCCCACGCGATCTCGCCCATCGCGGTGCGGTACTCCTCGACGGCGTCGAGGATGGGTTCGTTCTCGCCGACGATGAGTCGCTGCATGTCGATGACGAGCACCATCGGGTTCTCGCCCATGCCACGCGACTCCCACGACGAGGCACCTTCCTTGTCGTAGCCAGCCTTCGTGATGACCTGCTTGTCCTGCTCGGACAAGAGGTCCTCCCAGATACGGTTTGTCATGGAGGTCTTCGTCTGAGGTGGGATGCCGAGTGACATAAATATACGGCCTCGCGCATCGTCACATCAGGGCGCGAACACGTCGAGCATCGTCTCCACCCACGCGCGCGAGACACCGGAGGGCGCCCGGACGATGGGGAGGTCCACGCCCATCCCGCGGATCTCGGCCAGCTGTGTCCGGGCCTCCTCGGGGGTGCCGACGATGGCGACGAGCTCGAGGAACTCGTCGGAGATGGCCGCGACCGCCGCGTCCGTCGAGGGAGCCGCCCGCGCCGCCTCCACCTCGTCGCCCAGCCCGGCGTGCTCCGCCGCCCGGCCGTAGTACCCCGGCACATCGCGGAGGTAGTAGACGACGTGTTCGGCCGCGCGCCGTCGTGCCACCGCGGGGTCCTCGTGGACCGACGTGAGGACGTACATCGCCACGTCCACGTCCTCTCGGCTCCGGCCCCCGCGTTCCGCCCCCGTCTCCAGCCAGCCGAGCGCCTCCTCGAACTGGGGTCGTGGATAGAGGTTCGGCAGCCAGCCGTCCGCGAACTCGCCCGTCAGTCGGACGTTCCCGGGGCCGAGCGCGCCGTTGTAGATGGGGATCTCCGAGCGGACCGGCTCGAAAGCGTCCCAGAAGCTCGTGCGCTCGGGCTGGAAGAACTCCCCGTCGAACTCCGATGCCTCACCGCGGAGATACCGGCGGACCAGCTCGATGTACTCGTCCATGCGCGCGAGCGGGCGGTCGAACGGGACGCCGTGGAACGTCTCCACCACCCCCGGGTGGGCGACGCCCAGCCCGAGGATGGCCCGCCCCGCCGAATGCGCGTCGAGGGTCGCCGCCGCGGCCGCGAGCGTCGCGGGCGTCCGCGAGAAGACGTTCACGATACCGGTCCCGAGGTCGATCTCGTCGGTGTGGACGGCCCACCGCTCCAGTTTGCCGAACGCGGTCTTCCCCTGGCCCTCCGCGGCCCACGCCGACTCGTAGCCGAGCGACTCCGCGTACTGGACCAGCTCGGGGTCGTCGCGGAGCGCGAACAGCACACCCGTTCGGATCATACGACGCCCTCCACCGCGAGGTCGTTCCAGATGTCGAGCGCGGCGATGCGGCCCCCCTCGACCTCGTAGACGTCGACGTACCGCACGTCGCCGAACGCCTCGCCGTCGGTGTCGACCCCGTAGAGCCGGCCGATGCTCACCACCGTGGACCCGTCGACGACCCAGCGGTCGAACTCCTTCGCCGCCCACTCGTAGCGCGGTTCGAGGTACGCGAGGAACGATTCGGGGGCGTCGGGGCCCTCGAACGACGCGCCCGGCAGCGTGATGACCGCGTCGTCGTGGAACAGCTCGTCGATGGTCGCCCGTCGGTCGTCGCCCATCCGGTCGAAGAACTCCTCGACCACGGCTCGTGGTGACTCCATATCTGGTGAGAGAGAGCAATCACCATAGTTCTCTCGCCACCAGGAGGCGAGAGCGGTAGCTTTACGAGCGGTACTCACTAGCACAGCGCATGGACGAGCTAGCACGGCGGAAGCCGAGCGACGGCGCCACCGAGGTCGTATCTGCCGAGAGCGTGGACTGGGATATCGATACGGACATCCTCGTCGCCGGGGGCGGCGGGACGGGACTGGTCGCCGCGCTCGCGGCGAGCGAGAACCCGGATGTCCGGGTCACGATACTGGAGAAGGCCCCCGAGTGCGGGGGGAACACCTCGCTGTCGACGGGGATGGTCCCCGCCGCGGGCACCCGGCTCCAGCGCGAGGCCGGCATCGAGGAGTCGCCCGCCGACATGGCGCGCGACATCCTCGAGAAGAACGACTACGAGGCGGACGAGGAGCGCGTCCGGTATCTCTGCGAGGAGAGTGCGAACCTCATCCACTGGCTCGTCGACGACTGGGAGATCACGCTGAACCTCGTCGACGATTTCAAATACCCCAAACACTCGGCGTACCGGATGCACGCACCCCCGGGACGCAACGGGGAGAACCTCGTCGCGGAGCTCGTCGAGCGGGTCGAGGCGACGGAGAACATCGAGCTGCTCACGAACGTCCCGGTGACGAAGCTCGTCGCGGCGGACGGGGCGGTGGAGGGCGTCGTCGCCGGCGTGCACCGCGACGAGGCCATCAAAGCCGAGAAGGTCATCCTCGCGACGGACGGCTTCGCGGGCAACCGCGAGATGATCACCGAGTACTGCGAGGAGGACATCGAACGCGCGCTCTACTTCGGCGCGGACGGGAACACGGGCGACGGCGTCCGCTTCGGCGCGGAGCTCGGCGGCGCGCTCGCGTGCATGGACGCCTACCAGGGCCACGCCACCGTCGCCAGCGGGACGGGAATGTTATCCACCTACGCCGTCATCATGAACGGCGGCATCATGGTGAACGAGGCCGGCGAACGGTTCGGCGACGAGTCGGCGGGCTACAGCGAGTTCGCCATCGACGTGCTCCAGCAGCCCGGTGGTATCGGCTACGAGCTGTTCGATGCGCGCATCTTCGACCGGCTGGAGGGTGAGTTCGACGACTTCGACGAGGCGGCCGCCCACGGCACCTACCACGAGGCAGCGACCATCGCGGAACTCGGTGAAATCCTCGGATTCGACGGGGAGGCCGCCGCGGAAACGGTCGACGCGTACAACGAGGCCGCCCGCGCGGGCGAGTCGGACGAGGTGGGGCGCACGGACGGGGCGAACCCGCTCGAACCCCCGTTCTACGGCGCGAAGGTGACGGGCTCGCTGTTCCACACGCAGGGTGGGCTGGTCGTCGACGAGCACGCGCGGGTCCAGCGGACGGACGGGAGCGTCGTCGGGAACCTCTACGCCGGGGGCGGCACCGCTTGCGGCATCAGCGGCCACGGGGCGGGCGGCTACCTCTCCGGGAACGGCCTCACGACCGCCCTCGGCTACGGTCGGCTCGCGGGCATCCACGCCCGCGAGTCGCTTTGAGTGACGAGGGCTGAACGAACCGTCAACCACGGCGAATCGGCCCTGAAGCGAGTAGAACACGTTTTGTGAGTGAGGATGTCGCTGAATTATTCTATCGAACATGACAGGTAGAGACGACAGGACTTATGTGGGTTACTCCGAAAGGAGTGAGTGATTGCCATGGGTAAGACTCCCAAGTCCTCGGTTAGCAACAGGCGACGCTTCCTCAAAACGACCGGTGCCAGCGTGGCGGCGCTCACCCTCGCCGGCTGTGCGAGCAACGACAGCGGTGGTAGCTCCGACGGTGACTCCGGCGGCGACTCCGGCGGCGACTCCGGTGGGTCGGACAGCAGCCAGGGGACGGCCACCTCGACGAACAGCGTCGAGGAGGTCGTCATCGGCTCGAACCACCCCCTCTCGGGCGGGCTCGCGGCGACCGGCGTCGGGATGAGCAACGCCATCAAGCTCGCCGCCCAGCGGAAGAACGAGGAGGGCGGCATCCAGTCGCTCGACGGTGCCCAGGTGAAGGTCATCGAGGGCGACAACCAGGGGAAACAGGAGCTCGGCGGGCAGGTCTCCGAAGAACTGCTCAACGAGGGCGCTGACGTCCTCACCGGCTGTTACTCCTCGCCCGTGACGACGGCCGCGACGCAGGTGGCGGAACGCGCCGGCGTCCCGTTCGTCATCTCCATCGCCGCCGCGGACAACATCCTGAAGGACCGCGGGTTCAACTACGTCTACCGGCCCCAGCCGCCAGCGCGACGGATGGCGAGCGACTACGCCGACCTGGTCCCCACCGTCATCCGGGACAACGGTGGCACCGTCGACACCGCCGGGCTGTTCTACATCAACAACAGCTACGGGCAGGCCATCCGCGACGCACTCCGTGAGTTCCTCCCGCAGCAGAACGTGGAGATCGTCGAGGAGACCGCCATCGAGTTCGGCGCGTCGAACGCCAACACGCAGGTGTCGAAGCTCCGCAGCGCGGACCCGGACACCATCATCGCGACGACGTACGTGGGCGGCGGCGTCCTGCTCTCGCAGGCGCTACAGGACCAGAGCTACCGCCCGCCACACCTGACGGCGTGTGCCTCCGCGACGTTCACCGACGACCGCGCCGTCCGCGACATCGGTGAGTTCGCCAACGGCGTGATGGACAACAACTACGCGCTGAACCCGACCATCGACAAGACGGCCGAGGTGCGCGAGCAGTTCTCGGCGAACTACGACCAGAATTTCTCCGCCTCCGTCGGGATGGCCTACACGGCCGCCGAGGTCATCATCCAGGCCATCGAGGACGCCGGCAGTGCCGACCCCGACGACATCAACAACGCGCTGAAGCAGCTGCGCTACGAGGACCACATCTCCGCGATGGGGACCATCGAGTTCAACGACATCGGCGAGAACAAGAACGCGCTCGCGCCCATCAACCAGGTGCAGGACCTCTCCGTGAAGGTCGTCTACCCCGACGAGTACGCGGAGGCCTCCCCGCAGGTCTAACGCGGACCGCTCGATTCCCGGCGGTTTTTCCGAAACGAAGTGCGACCCTTTATGACCAATGACAACAATCCCCGAGTGTAGACTGTACGCATGCTTCCCCTAGACATATCGGTCGGCTTGCTCCCCTTGCAGGGGGGCGGGCTCGACCGGTTTACCGACCCGTTCGTATCGTTCGCGACTGACATCCTGAACCTGGAGCCGGTCCTCCTCCAGCTTCTGGCCTTCGGCCTGCTGCTCGGGGGCGTCTACGCGCTCACCGCGCTCGGGCTGACGATGATCTTCGGCGTGATGGACGTCATCAACTTCGCCCACGGCGTCTTCCTCGTCGTCGGGATGTACACCGTCTGGCTCGTCTCCGAGACGTTCGGCATCAGCCCGTTCATCGGCATCCCCATCGCCGCGCTCGTGTTGTTCGGGCTGGGCGTCATCGTCCACGTGCTCACCGTCGAGCCCATCATCGAGGCGCCCCAGCAGAACCAGCTCATCGCGACGCTCGGGGTGCTGCTCATCATCCAGTCAGCCATCGAGATCGTCTTCACCCCGGACCCCCAGCAGGTGGAACTCTCGCTCGGGTCGGCGAACGTCGGCGGCGTCTTCATCCCCATGGGCCAGTTCTACGCGCTGGCCATCGCGCTGGGCACGATGCTCGCCGTGCGCGCGTTCCTCAACCGGACGGACCTCGGTCGCCGCATCCGCGGCACCGCGGACAACCGCGACGGCGCCCGCTACGTCGGCATCAACGTCGAGCGCATCAACTACCTCACGTTCGGCATCGGCGCGGCGCTCGCCGGCATCGCCGGCGGCTCCATCGCCCTGTTCCAGCGGTTCGACCCCTTCACGGGTGAGGCGTACCTCATCAACGCCTTCGTCATCGTCATCCTCGGCGGACTGGGCTCGTTCCCCGGCGCGTTCGTCGGCGGGGTCATCGTCGGGATGATCCAGGTGTTCGGCGGCTACTACCTCCCCGGTACGACCGCGCAGGTGCTCATCTTCCTGCTGTTCATCGTGACCCTCCTCGTCAAGCCGGAGGGCCTCTTCGGAGGTGCGAACGCATGAGCGCCATCGAAACCGTCCGCGAGCGCTACGCGACGTTCGACGACCAGTCGTACGCCCCCGTCGTCAAGGGGGCCGCCGGCTTCGCGTTCCTCGCCGCGCTCCCGTACGTCATCGAGATCGACATCGCGGGAATGGAGCTGGCCGCGACGCTGAGTCTGAAGATGCTGATCCTGACGCTCATCTACGCCTACACCGCGCAGGCGTGGAACATCATGTCCGGCTACACCGGGCAGTTCTCCTTCGGGCACGCCGCGTTCTTCGGCATCGGCGCGTACGCCACGATGAAACTGCTCGTCGACTTCCAGGTGAACCCCTGGGTCGGCATGCTGGTCGGTGGCGGCGTCGCCGCCCTCTACGGCCTGCTCATCGGCTTCCTCTCCTTTCGGTTCAAGCTGAAGGGCCACTACTTCGCGCTCGCCACGCTGGCGTTCGCGGAGCTCCTGCGGTTCGTCATCACGAACATGCGGGAGTTCCAGGGGGCGAACGGCTACTTCAAGCCGTTCCCCCGCGACTACGGTGCGGAGTACGGCCTGCTCGCCTTCCAGTTCGAGGGCGACCTCCCGTACTACTATCTCATCCTCGGATTTTTGCTGTTCGTCACCGTCGTCTCCTGGCTCATCAAGAACTCCTGGATCGGCCTCTACTTCTTCGCCATCCGGGAGGACGAGCCCGCGGCCTCCAGCGTCGGCGTTCCGGCGTTCCGCTACAAGATGCTCGGTATCGCCGTCTCGGCGTTCTTCACCGCGCTCGGCGGCGCCTACTGGTCGATGTACTTCAACACCATCCGACCGGACACGGTGTTCGCGCTGTTCAAGAACGTCGAGCTGCTGTTGCCCGCCGTCGTCGGTGGCCCGGGCACGCTCGTCGGCCCCATCGTGGGCTCGTTCATCGTCACCCCGGTGAGCGAGATCGCACGGACGACGTTCTCGGACATCAACGGGCTCGACCGCATCATCTACGGCGCGTTCCTCGTGCTCATCGTCATCTACTCGCCGCAGGGCGTGGTGAGCTGGCCGAAGCGGGCGCGTGCACTCGCCAAGCGGCTCCGCGAGGTGGTCTCCGATGAGTGACGACACGTACGACCGCGACGGTGAACCGCTGCTCTCGGCACGGGACGTCGGCAAGCGCTTCTCGGGGCTGCAGGCGCTCGACGGCGTGGACCTCGACGTCCACCGGGGCGAGATCATCGGCCTCATCGGGCCGAACGGCGCGGGAAAGACCACGCTGTTCAACTGCATCAGCGGGGCGTTCCCGCCCACCTCGGGCGTCGTGACGCTCGACGGCGAGCGCATCTCGGGGCTGCAGGCCCACGAGGTCGCCCGGAAGGGACTCGCCCGGACGTTCCAGATCACCCGACCCCTCGAAGAGCTGACCGTCGTCGAGAACGCGATGGTCGGTGCCCACATCCACACCCGGCGGCGCAGGGAAGCCCGCGAGATCGCCCTCGACCAGCTCGCGTTCGTCGGACTGGAGGACCGCGCCGAGGAGAAGGCCAGCGAGCTCACCGTCGGGGCACAGAAGCGGCTGGAGCTGGCACGGGCCATCGCGACGGACCCGGAGATGCTGCTGCTCGACGAGATCATGGCGGGGCTCACCCCGTCGGAGTCCGAGCAGATGCTCGGGCTGTTCCGGAAGCTCCGCGAGCAGGGGACGAGCCTGCTCATCATCGAACACGACATGAAAGCCATCATGAACATCTCGGACTACGTGAAGGTCCTCGACCAGGGGACGGGTATCGCCTTTGGAACGCCACAGGAGGTCGTCTCCGACGACCGCGTCATCGAGGCGTACATCGGAGGGTTCGATGTCGATGCTTGAGCTCGAGGGCGTCCACGCCGGCTACGACGAGATCGAGGTGCTCCACGGCGTGGACCTCCACGTCGACGAGGGGGAGATCGTCGCGCTCATCGGCTCGAACGGGGCCGGGAAGACGACGACGATGCGCACCATCGGCGGTATCCTCTCGCCGACGAAGGGGACCATCACCTACAAAGGCGAGCCCATCCACCGGCTCGGCCCCCACGAGATCGTCGAGCGCGGCATCGTGCAGGTGCCGGAGGACCGCGACCTCTTCACGAACATGAGCGTCATCGAGAACCTGCTGCTCGGGGCGCAGACGGAGGAGGCGCGGGAGAAACGCGACGAGAACCTCCAGCGGATGTTGGAGCTGTTCCCCCGGCTCGAAGAGCGCAAGAGCCAGCGGGCCGGGACGATGTCCGGCGGGGAACAGCAGATGCTGACGCTCGCGCGGGCGCTGATGGGTGAGCCGGACCTGCTCATCCTCGACGAGCCCTCCATCGGGCTCGCCCCCCACCTCGTCCAGGAGGTGTTCGACGTGGTCGAGCAGATCCACGAGCAGGGCATCACCGTCCTGATGGTCGAGCAGAACGTCCAGCAGACGCTGCAGGTCGCCGACCGCGGCTACGTGATGGAGAACGGCCGCATCACGCTCGCGGAGACGGGGGACGCCCTGCTCGAAGACGAGGGGGTCGTCGAGGCCTACCTCGGGGTGTGAGATGTCCGAGGAGGCACTCGCATCGTTCGTCGCCGCCCTCGACCGGGACGCGATTCCCGACGCCGTCGCCGACCGTGCAGGGCTCGCCATCGCCGACACCGTCGGCGCCATCCTCGGCGGGACGTCCGACCCCGCCGTCGCCGCGCTCACGGCGGAGTGGGCCGAGCGCAACGGCGGGCAGTCCACGCTGTTCGGGACGGCCGGCCAGCGCACTTCAGCATATAAGGCCGCGTTCTGTAACGCCACGGCGGGGACGGTGCTCGAACTCGACGAGGGGCACCGCTTCGCCGCGGGCCACCCGGCGATTCACACCCTCCCCGCGGTGCTCGCCGACGGCGAGGGGTCGTTCAAGCGCGGCGAGGAGCTCCTCGTCGCCTTCGTCGCCGGCTACGAGGCCGCCGTGCGGGCGGCGCGGCTGGTCGTCCCGCTCACGTCGGGCTACCACCCCCACGGCACGTGGGGGGCGGTCGGTGCGGCCGCAGGGGTCGCCCGGCTCCGCGAGTTCGACGCCGACCGGACGCTCCAGGCGATGCGCATCGCCGCGAACTACGCCCAGCATACCCGCTTCGCGGCGGCGACGGAGGGCGCGACGGTACGAAACGGCTACGCCGGGATGAGCAACCTCGCGGGCCTGCTCGCGGCCGACCAGGCACAGGCCGGCTTCACCGGGCTCGCGGATGGGGTCGCTCGCCACCTCGAACCGCTCGCCGGCGAAGGGCTCCACCGCGACGCGCTCGCCGACGGCCTCGGCGAGACGTGGGAGCTGGAACACGGCTACTTCAAGCGCCACGCGGCGTGTCGGTACACCCACCCCGTGCTCGACGGGCTGGCGGCACTCCAGCGGGACCACGAGATCGACCCCGCGGACGTGACCGCCGTCCGCGTGGAGACGTATCCCGCGGCCGCGGGGCTGGACGAACCCCATCCGAGAAACGCCCTGCAGGCGAAGTTCTCCATCCCCTTCGCCGTGGGCACGGCGCTCACGACCGGGGAGACGGGGAAGGCCGCGTTCACCGACGAGGCGCTGACGGCGGCGGCCGACGACATCGCGGAGCGCGTCGAGGTGACCGTCGCCGACGACATCGCCGAACGCGTCCCCGACGAGCGCGGGGCGCGAGTGATTATCGAGTTGGGCGAGGAGACGCTCACGACCGAGGTGCGGGCGGCCCGCGGCGGCGAAGACGACCCCTTCACGGAGGCGGAGCTGAAGGAGAAGTTCGGGGACCTCGTGGCCCCCGTCATCGGTGCGGGACAGGTGGAGGACCTCTGGACGGCGGCGCGCGAACCGGCCGCTCCGCGGGTCCTCTGTACTCTCTCGCGCGCGTAACCACTCATCATGATTTCTGACACGCCAGTCCGAGACTGGGAACGACAGGTGTACGACTTTCTGAAAAGCGACATCCCCGAGCCCGCCCGGGAGGCCGGGCGGAGGGTGATTGCGGACGTGCTCTCGGCAGCCGTCGCGGGCAGCGGGGCGGCCCAGCACGCGAGCGTCTTCGAGGCGGCCGATCTCCCCGACGGAGCGGCGAGCGTCCTCGGAACGGATCGGCGACTCGACCCGGCGAGTGCGGCCCTGCTGAACGTCACCGCCGCCATCACCCCGGAGATGGAGGAAGGCCACGACCGCGGTGGCCACGTCGGGGCGAGCATCGTCGCCGGGGCGGTCGGCGTCGCGGAGGCGAGCGGGACCTCGGGGGAGCAGTTCCTCGAGGCGTGCATCCGGTCGTACGAGCTCTGTACGCGCCTCGAGTACGCCATCTTCGCGATGAAAGCCCGGATGAACGAGGCGCTGCCGTGGCTGGTGCGTGACCCCCACTCCACGTGGACGACGGTAGGGCCGGCGCTGACGGCGGCCGCCTGCATGGGGCTCGCTGCCGAGGCCCAGCGCGAGACGTTCCGGACGGCCGCGAACCTCGCCGTCGTCTCCATGCACGACCCGTACGCCGAGGGGGCCCCCTCCCGGAACTTCACCGCGGGGTTCTCCGCGCAGGCGGGCGTGAGCGCGGCGACGTGCGCGGCCGCGGGGCTTCGCGGGTCGCCAGCGGCGATGAAGGCGGTGTACGACCCGTTCGAGGAGATTCTAAAGGAGGGGGAGTTCGCCGCTCTCTTCGACTCGCTGGGCGAGGAGTGGTGGATCACGGAGGCGTACCACAAGCCGTACCCCTCCTGTCGGTACACCCACGCGCCGCTGGACGCGCTCCGGGATTCGGGGTTCGATGGGAGTCCCGAGTCGGTCGAGCGCATCGACGTCTACACCTACCGGAACGGGGTCGACATGGCCCACACCCGCCCGGCGACGATGACGGCCGCGAAGTTCTCGACGCCGTACGTGCTCGCCCGCTGGGTGGCAAGCGGGAGCGTCGAGTTGGCCCACTTCGAGCCCGAGGCGCTGGCGAACGAACCCGTCCAGGCGCTCTCGGAGCGCGTGCACCTCCACCCGGACGAGGCGTACGAGGCCGCGTTCCCCGACGCGTGGGGCGCGCGCGTCGAGGTGACGACCCGCGACGGCACGACCGTCGTCGGCGAACGGGAGTACCCCCGCGGGGACCACCGCGACCCGCTCTCGGTGGAGGCGTTCACGGCCCGGACGCGGGCGCTCCTCGCGAAGGGACTCGACCCCGAGGCCGTCGAACCGGCACTCGACGCGCTGCAGACGGCCGACGAGCGGCCGGTCACGGAGACCGTCGCGGCGCTGCGAGGAGGCGAGGAGCACTGAGCCCAGCACGAGAGTACTGAGTTTCGGAACTGTTGTTCCGCTCTGCCGAACGAAACGGTAATGATTATATCTCCGTGGGAGTTACTGCCAGTATGACCACGAATGACGCGGTGAACGGGGGCGGAATCGGCGCTACCGAAACGTCGTTCGGCATCATCGAATTTCTTCGCGAATCGGCCGGTGCGGGCGTCTCCGAGGTCGCTGCCGAGTTGGGTGTCTCGAAGAGCACCGCGCACAACCACCTCACGACCCTGGAGTCGCTCGGCTACGTCGTGCGCACCGACGACGGGTTCGCGCTCGGCCTCCAGTTCCTCGACCTGGGCGACCACGCGCGCAAACGGCACTCGCTGTATCACGCCTCCGTCAGCGAGATGAACGACCTCGTCGAGACCATCGGCGAGCGCGGGCAGGTGATGGTCGAGGAGAACGGCCACGGGGTGTACATCTACCAGGTGAAGACCGAGCAGGGCGTCCAGACGGACTCCCACATCGGGACGACCGTCGACCTCCACGCGACCGCGGTCGGGAAGTCGTATCTCGCCTTCTGTGACGAGGCCACGCGGGACCGCATCCTCGGAGACGGCCTCTCCGAGCTGACGAGCCACACGATCAGCGACCGCGAGGCGCTCGAAGCCGACCTCGCCGAGATCGCCGAGCGGGGCTACGCGTTCAACGACGAGGAGCGCATCACCGGGATGCGTGCCGTGGGGGCCCCCATCCTCACCGACGACGAGGCCGTCATCGGCGCGATCAGCGTCTCCGGGCCGACCACCCGGATGAACGGCGAGTGGTACAGACAGGAGGTCCCCGAGATGGTGATGCAGGCCGCACGCATCATCGGCATCCGGGCGACGTACCCCTGAGCTGCGATTTGTTCGGCTCTGGCGAACAGTTGTTCGATTCCTCGCGAGGTTCGCCAACTCGCCAGCCCACTGGAACAAGGACTAAGAGGACCGGCCATCGAGTACCGATATGACCGATACAGAGTCGTCGGGAGGCGGTGGGTCCGGTCGCCAACTCAAGCTCGCCCGGCTCATCGACGAGTACGACCTCGCGGGGCTCGGTGAGGAGCTCGAGCGGAAGTGGACCGCCTCGGGCGACGAGCGACTGAGCCTCCGGGACCTCGCCACCCTGGTCAACAGACGCCTCCTCCGGTCGGCGATGACCGAAGCCGGGATGCAGCCACTGGCCGGCGAAGTGGAGAACGTCTACCGATTGCTGACGGACGACGAGGTGAGCACCGCGGACCGGACCCGGACGGTCAGGCGGCTCGAGCGCGAGGGGGTCGATATCGAATCCCTGCGAAGCGATTTCGTCACCTACCAGGCCGTTCGCTCGTTCCTCAAACGTGACCGGGGGGCGGAGTACGCCAGCGACGAGCGCGACCGGACCACCGTCGAGGCCGAGAACATCCAGCAGCTCCGCGGCCGCGTGTTGAGCGTCACCGAGGGGAAGCTGTCGCGGCTGCGGAACACCGACGAGCTGACGCTCGGTGAGTTCCGTCTGTTCGCCGAGCTCAGCGTCCTCTGTGAGGACTGTGGCCAGCGGTACGAGGCCGTCGAACTCCTCGAACGCGGCGGCTGTGACTGCGAACCGACCGCCTGAGGGTGCCACGACCACAAACGTTTATTGAGTGGCCTCGGTTTGGTGAGACATGGACGCTATGCAGAGTACTGATGACGACGCCGCAGTCCACGTCGAGAACGTGGGCGGAATAACGGAGACCGCAGTGGAGTTCACCCCCGGCGTCACCGTGCTGGTCGGTCGGAACGCGACCAACCGGACCTCCTTCCTGCAGGCCGTGATGGCCGCGCTCGGCAGCGAGAACGTCGCGATGAAAGGCGATGCAGAGGAAGCGTCGGTCGAGCTCACGCTCGGCGACGACAGCTACAGCCGACAGCTGTACCGTCGGCAGGGAACCGTCGTCACGGAGGGCGATCCCTACCTCTCGGACCCGGAGCTCGCGGACCTCTTCGCGTTCCTCCTCGAATCCAACGAGGCCCGACGGGCGGTCGCGACCGGCGGCGACCTGCGCGAGCTCATCATGCGACCCATCGACACCGCGGAGATCAAAGCCGACATCGAGTCGCTGGTCGAGGAGCGCCAGTCGCTCGAATCCAGGCTCGAGGAGATCGAGCGCCTGAAAGGCGACCTTCCCGGATTAGAGGAGAAGCGGACGCAGCTACAGTCGGAGATCGACGAGAAGCGCGCCGAGCTGGAGGCGAAGGAAGCCGAACTGGAGGCGGCGGACGCGGACGTCGAGGAGACGCGCGCGGAGAAATCGGAGCTGGAGGAGGAGCTCGAGCGCCTCCGGGGGAAACGCTCACAGCTCGACGACGTGCGCTACGACCTCGAGACGGAACGCGAGAGCCTCTCGGCGCTCAAAGAGGAGTACCGTGAGGTGGAGGATGAACTCTCCTCGCTGCCGGACGCCCCCGTCGGCGAGATCGGGGAGCTCGACGAGGAGATGCGGGGCCTGCGGGAGCGCAAACAGCGGCTCGAAGCCGAGGTGAACGAGCTCCAGAGCGTCATCGGATTCAACGAGGAGATGATGGAGGACCCGGATTCGAGCGCGCTCGCCGGGCTGGCACAGGAGGACGATGGAGCCGTCACCGACAAACTCGTCGACGACGACGTTCGGTGTTGGACCTGCGGAAGCGAGGTGCCGAAGGAGCAGATCGGGTCGACGATCAGCCGGCTTCGCGAGCTGAGCCGCGAGAAGGTCAGCACGCTCAACGGCATCGAATCCGAGCTGGAGGAGCTGCGGTCGGAGAAACGGGAGCTCGAACAGGCCCAGCGGGAGCGTGACCGCCTCGAACAGCGGCGCTCCGAACTCGACGGCGAGATCGACCGGGCGAACGAGAACATCGAGCGGCTCCAGGAGCGACGCGAGGAGCTCACCGCCGAGATCGCGGACGTGGAGGCGGCCGTCGAATCGCTGGAGGAGGCCGACTACAGCGCGGTGCTCGACCTGCACAAGGAGGCAAACCAGCTGGAGTACGAACTCGGCCGGCTGGAGACGGACCTCGACCGGGTGGAAAGCGAGATCGCGGATATCGAGGACCGCATCGCCGAACAGGACGAGACCGAAGCTCGGCTCGATACCGTGAAAGAAGACATCGAGGAGCTGCGGACGAAGATCGAACGCATCGAGCAGGGTGCCGTCGACAAGTTCAACGAGCATATGGACACCGTCCTCTCGATGCTGGAGTACGCGAACCTCGAGCGCATCTGGCTCGAACGGGTCGAACGCGAGGTCCGTGAGGGTCGACGGAAGGTGACGAAGAGCGTCTTCGAGCTCCACGTCATCCGCACCTCCCAGTCGGGGGCGGCCTACGAGGACACCGTCGACCACCTCTCCGAGAGCGAACGGGAGGTGACGGGACTGGTGTTCGCGCTCGCCGGCTATCTCGTCCACGAGGTGTACGAGACGGTGCCGTTCATGCTGCTCGACTCGCTGGAGGCCATCGACGCCGACCGCATCGCTGCCCTCGTCGACTACCTCACCGAGTACACGGAGTACCTGCTCGTCGCGCTCCTCCCCGAGGACGCGGCCGCGCTGGACGACGACTACCAGCGCATCACCGAGATATAGATAAAATAACAGCGTTAGGGTTGTTATTTCTGTTCGCCCCAGTGCTCCCACGTCCGTTTTCCCCTCGTAAACGAGCCAGTGAAGTCGTCGATCCGCCGAGATAGTCGTAACAGGAGTATAGGGTGTTATGGAGCCGGTTCGTGCCGTTCGATAGCCGAGAGCGAGATGCTCGATTCGAAAACGTGTTTACGAGGCGAAAACGCTACGCCTGCATGGCGTTGATCTGGATCACGTTCGCCGCACTCCGGAGGGCTTCGGGGAGCGTCTCTTCGAAGCGCTCTCCCTTCATGCGACTCGTGGGGCCGGAGACGCTGATGGCCCCGTAGAGGGTCCCGTCGTTGCCGTGTAACGGCGCGGCGATACACCGGAGTCCCTGCAGAATCTCCTCGTTGTCGACGGCGATACCCCGGTCGCGCACGGCCTCGAGTTCGGCTTTCAGCTCGTCGCGGTCCGTGATGGTGTGTTCGGTGACGGCGGGCTGGCCGTGGCGGTCGAGGATGGCGTCGACCCGCTCCTCGGGGAGATGCGCCAGGATGGCCTTTCCGAGTGCAGTACAGTGGAGGTAGTTCCGCGTCCCGGGATACGCGGCCGTCTGGACGCTGTGTTCCCCCTCGGACTTGTGGAGATACACGCCGCGCCCGTGTTCCTCGACCATGACCTGTGCGACCTCGCCAGTCTCCGCGGCGAGCTTGTCGACCTCCTCCTTCGCGACCTCGTAGATCTGGACGTTCCGCTTCGCGCGTTCACCGTAACCGACGAACCGCAGGCCGATGCGGTACTCGTCGCCCTCCTTCGCCACGAGCTCGTTCGCACGGAGGGTAGAGAGATGGCCGTGGATGGTGGCCTTCGAGTAGCCGAGGGAGTCCGAGAGCTCGGTGACCCCCGCGCTGCCGCGTTCGAGCAGCTCCTCGAGGATCTCACACGAGGTCTGGACCGCCTTGACCGACCGACCGCCACCGTCGTTCAGTTCGGACATGGCCGATGCATACCGTTCCACGCCAATAACTGTTTGGCCGTTGTAAACACAGTACACCGAGAACCCGAGCGCGATGGCTTCGAGTTCGGAGCGTAGAAAGCACGCGGACGCGCCAGATACCCGGATATCGACGATGTTCGGCGGGGGTCGAAGAGAGTTTACAGCTCGCAAACGCGGCGGACGTGCTTTGAGAAAGGAGTAGCGCCTTACTGCGTGGCCGTCAACTCGGCGTCCCCGTGGGGTCGGCCGCTCGTGCTGTGTTTCACCGCGTCGCCGGTTTTCGCATCGAACAGGTGGATCTTGTCCTCCGGGAAGACCACCGTCAGCGTGTCCCCGGCGCGGTACTGGGCTCCGCCGTCGACGCTCGCCGTGAGCGTCTGGTCGCCGAGTTCGAGATAGAGGTACGCGAGCTCGCCCATCGGCTCGACGACGCTCACCTCGCACTCCACCGCGTTCTCCCGCGAGGGGTCACACGGGGTGATATGCTCGGGGCGGATGCCGAGGGTGAGCGCGTCGGACGCCTCGGAGATCTCGTCCACGACGTCCGTGGGGAGGGAGTACTCGAACAGGTCGTGTTCGAGGGTCTCACCCCGCCGTTGGACCTCGAGGAAGTTCATCGACGGCGAGCCGATGAAGCCGGCGACGAACTGGTTCGCGGGTTCGTGGTAGCACTCCATCGGCTCGCCCACCTGCTGGAGCTCACCCTGGTCGAGGATGGCGATGCGGTCACCCATCGTCATCGCCTCGGTCTGGTCGTGGGTGACGTAGATGGTGCTGACGTTGAGGTCCTGCTGGAGCTGCTGGATCTCCGTCCGCATCGTGGTGCGGAGCTTCGCGTCGAGGTTCGACAGCGGCTCGTCCATCAGGAACACTTCGGGCTCGCGGATGATCGCTCGGCCGAGCGCGACCCGCTGTTGTTGCCCGCCGGAGAGGTCACCGGGGCTCTTCTCGAGGAGGTCGCTGATCTCTAAGAGCTCCGCAGTCTCTTCGACCCGCCTTCTGATCTCGCTTTTCGAGAGATCCGTCGTGATCTTCAGCCCGTAACCGATGTTCTTCCGGACGGACATATGCGGGTAGAGCGCGTAGTTCTGGAACACCATCGCCATATCCCGCTCTTTGGGCTTCTTGCCCGTGATCTCGTCACCGTTGAGGACGAGCTCGCCATCCGTGGCGGTTTCGAGCCCTGCGATACACCGGAGGGTGGTCGACTTCCCACAGCCGGACGGTCCGACGAGCACGAGGAACTCCCCGTCCTCGATCGTCAGGTCCAGACTGTCGACGGCGACGATATCGCCACCCTCACTGTCGAACACCTTCGTCAGTTCGTTTAGTTCGAGGCGCCCCATGATTTCCTGCTACTCCGGATTTTTCACGACAGTTAATAAATCCACCCCTCGCTCAGACGACGATCCGCACGTCGCCGTCCTCCTCGTGCCACTCGGTGGGCTCACTCCCGTTGACGCGGACCGATGCCGGGGTCGTTTCGAGGCCGCTGACGGTGAGTTTCGTCGTCTCGACGCTCCCCTCCTCGACGTCGACGGTGAGAGCATCGCCGACGGCCGTCACCTCGACGGTGCGCATCTCCTCGGCGTCCTCGTCGAAGAAGCGGCCAGTCGCCTCCCCCTCGGCGAGGTACGCGTGGTGGGTGAGGGTCTCCGGGGTCCCCGACTGCACGGTCTGTGTCGCCTGACGCCGCGAGACGACGCCACCGCCCCGGTAGAACACCGGCATCGTGTCGAGCGGGGCGTCCACCGACACCGTCGTCTTCCCCTGATAGCGCTCGCCCGTCTCGTGGCGGTACCACTCGCCGTCCGGGAGATAGACGGCGCGGGTGGTGTCCCCCTCGAAGACGGGGGCGACGAGGACCTCCTCGCCGAGCAGGTACTGGGTGTCGAGCCGGTGGGTCGCCGGGTCGTCCTGGTACTCGAGCAGCAGCGGGCGCACGACGGGGAGGCCGGTGCGAGCGGCCACCTCCGCGTACGTGTAGATGTACGGCAGCAGTCGGTAGCGGAGCCGGGCGTACTCCCGGAAGACATCGAGCGCCTCCTCGCCGAACGCCCACGGCTCGCGCGGCGTGGTGCCGTGACACCGGCTGTTCGAGGAGAGGAGCCCGAACTGGGCCCACCGGACGTACAGGTCGTCCGAGGGCGTCCCCCGGAAGCCGCCGATGTCGTGGCTCCAGAAGGCGATGCCGGAGAGGGAGGCGCTCAACCCCCCACGGAGGGCCGCCGCCATCCCGTTCCAGCTGGTCTGCGGGTCACCGCCCCAGTGCATGGGGAACCGCTGGCTCCCGGTCCACGCGGCCCGTCCCCAGACGAGCGCCTCGTCCGTGCCGTTCACCTCGCCTACCGTCTCGTACACCGCCTCGTTGTAGAGATACGGGTAGAGGTTGTGCATCGACTTCCCGCTCTTGCCGTTGTGGAACGTCGCGTCCTTCGGGATGTACTCCCCGTAGTCGGTCTTGAAGACGGAGACGCCCATCTCCAGGAGCCGGCGGTGCTTGTCGGTCCACCACTCGACCGCGTCGGGGTTGGTGAAATCGACGATGGCGCCCCGGTAGTCACCCTGGCAGGTGTTGTCCATCAGATACGCGTCGCCGGTGCCGTCCTCGACGAAGTAGCCCTCGCGGACGCCCTCGCGGAACGCCTCCGTCCCGGCGGGGACGTGCGGGTGTTCCCACAGCGAGAGCCGGAACCCCTTCTCGTCGAGGGCGTCGATCATCCCGGGTGGGTCGGGGAACTGGTCGGTGTCCCACTCCAGGGTACACGACTCGTTGGGTGGCATCCAGAACGGGTCGAGGTGGACGACGTCGGATGGGATCTCCTCCTCACGGAGGCGGTCGGTGATGGCCTCCAGCTCCTCCCGGGATTCGTAGCCGAGCCGGGACATCCACGTCCCGAAGCTCCACTTCGGCGGGCGGGGGGGACGGCCGGTGAACGCGGTGTACGTCTCGATGATGTCGCGGAACGCGGGGCCGTAGAAGAAGACGAAGGAGAAGCGGTCGTCGTCGACCCCGACCGTCGCGCTGGCCGTCGACCCGGTCCCGAAGTCGTAGGAGACCTTGTTCGTGGTGTCGACGAGCATCCCGTAGCCGTTCGTCGAGAGGTGGAACGGGATGGACTTGTAGGCGCGTTCGGTCTCCGTCCCCAGCGGCTCCTCGTGCCACGCTTCGATCTCGCGGCCCCGGCGATCGAACTCCACGAACTGCTCGCCGACGCCGTAGATCTTCTCGTCGGGCGACAGCCGGAAGGCCGTGCCCGTCTCGTCGACGCGGCGCGCGCGGTTGTTGATACGCTCCTGGGTGAACCCCAGCGCGTCCACGCGGTGTTGGGCCGCCACGTCGTGATCCTGTCGCTGCTCCTCGAAGACGACCGTCCCGTCGAGCGCTTCGACGCGGAACGACCAGGTGTCGAGCCCCACCACGACACGGAGTCGCTCCGTCTCGAGTGAGAGCGTCCCGTTCGATTCGGTCACGTCGAGCGAGACGGACTCCGAGATAGCCTCGTGGTCGTACTCGGGGTAGTCCGGCTCCGTCGCGGTCTCCGGGTTCACCTCCAACTCGAACTGGAAGGTGCTCGGGTCGTAGAACTGGAGGGTGACCGGGAGGGGCCAGGGTTCCGTCACGTCGCCGTCGGCCGCGTCGAGCGTACAGTCGAGTCGCACGGTGTCGCCGTCGACCTCGTAGGAGGTGACGCCCGCTACCGTTGAGCGTGCCATCTGCATGCCTGAGCACGGACGGGTGCGAGTATTAAATATTCCCCCGGGGAGACAGGACTCGGGAACTCGAGGAGGGAACCTGTCGGGGAACCCGCACCATCGGAACGTTTATCGGTGCGATACGTGCACACACGGGTGATGCCACAGGATAGCGAACCGGACTACCGCATCCCGCAGGGGGGCGGTGTCCCCTGGCGCGATATGGGGATGGAGGAGACGCACCGACCGGCCGAGCGCGACATCGAGATCACCGACGTGAAGACCATGGCCCTCGCCGGGAACTTCACGTGGGGGATCGTCAAGGTGGAGACGAACGCCGACGTCTACGGGCTCGGCGAGACCTTCCGGGCGGAGGCCGCGCTCGACATGGCCGGGCGGATGGATATCGACCTCGAGGGGGAGAACCCGCTCGATACGAACCGCATCGTCGAGCTGCTCAATCAGCGGTACACCGGCTGTGGCCGCATCGGACAGGCCGCGTTCACCGCCATCGAGACGGCGTGTTACGACATCAAGGGCAAAGTGCTGGACGTGCCGGTCTACGAACTCCTCGGCGGGAAGTTCCGCGACGAGATCAAGATCTACTGTGACACCCACGGCGGGGAGTCGCTCGGCGAGGCCGAGGCCCACGACCCGACGGAGGTGTACACCCCCGAGTCGTACGCCAGAGCCGCCCGCGAGGTGGTCGATGCCGGCTTCGACGCGCTGAAGTTCGACCTCGACGTGCCGACCCACGATTCGTACGACGAGGCGAACCGCCGGATGGACAACGAGGCAATCGAGCACAAGCGCAAGCTCGTCCGGGCCGTCCGCGACGAGATCGGCTACGACATCGACCTCGGGATGGACCTCCACTGGAACTTCACGGCCGAGACCGCGGTCCGGCTCGGGAAGGCCGTCGAGGAGTTCGACCTCGCGTGGCTGGAGGACCCCTGTCCTCCAGACCGGCTCGACGCCCAGCGTCGGGTGCGCGAGAAGCTCGATACGCCCGTGCTCACCGGCGAGAACCTCGTCACGCCGTCGCAGTTCCACAACGCGCTGGAGGCGGGGATCATGGACATCGCCGCCCCCGACGTGAACAAGTGTGGCGGCCTCCGCGAGTACGTCGCCATCGCCCGGCTGTGTGACCTCTACGGCGTCCCCATCGCCTCGCACAACATCTCGAGCCCGCTGGGGACGGTCGCCGGCGCGCACGTCTCCGCCGCCATCCCGAACTTCGTCGCGATGGAGTATCACGCCCGTGACGTGCCGTGGTGGAACGACCTCGCGGTCCGCACCCACGGCAGCGGGCCCATCCTCGAGGACGGCTACGTCGACCTCCCCGAGGGGCCGGGACTCGGCGTCGAACTCGACCGCTCGCTGGTCGAGGAGTACCTGACCGACGACTCGGAGCTCATCATCTGAGATGGCCCGCGTCGTCATCACCGACCACGACTTCGACGACCTGTCGGTCGAGCGCGCCGTGCTCGAGGAGCTCGCGGAGGTGGTCGCGCTCAGCGACCGGCCCGGTGCCGAAGTCGACCCCGCGGCGCTGGCCGACGCGGACGCCGTGTTGAACCTCCGGACCGATCTGGGGGCGAGCCACGTGGAGGCGCTGGAGGAGTGTGCCGTCATCGCCCGCTACGGCATCGGCGTGGACAACGTCGACCTCGCCGCGGCGAACGACGCCCGCATCCCCGTGACGAACGTCCCCGACTACTGCCAGGAGGAGGTCGCGACCCACGCCGTGAGCCTGCTGCTCGCGCTGGCGCGGGGGGTCGACCGCTACGACCGCTCGGTCGGCGACGGGGCGTGGGACCGCGAGGTCGCCACCCCACTGCATCGGCTCTCGACCCAGACCGTCGGCGTCGTCGGGTACGGGGCCATCGGCCGGGCCGTCGGCGAGCGCGCGGCCGCACTCGGGCTCGACGTGGTCGCCAGCGACCCCTTCCTCTCTCCCGACGACCTCGCGGACGACCCGGCCACGCTCTGCTCGTTCGAGGAGCTGCTCGACCGCGCCGACTACGTCACCGTTCACTCCCCGCTCACCCCCGAGACGGAGGGGCTGTTCGACGACGAAGCCTTCCGCCGGATGCGTGAGTCGGCGTATCTCGTGAACGTCGCCCGCGGCCCCATCGTCGACGACGACGCGCTCGAACGCGCGCTCGACGCGGGTGAGATCCGCGGGGCGGGACTCGACGTCTTCCCCGCCGAGCCGCCATCGACGGACCACCCGCTGCGTGACCGTGAGGGCGTCATCACCACGCCGCACGTCGCGTGGTACTCGGAGGAAGCGAACGAGGAACGGCGGCGGACCGCCGCGGAAATCGTGAAGACCGCGCTCGAAGGCGGGTTGGTTCGGAACGTCCAGAACGAGCCGTCGGCGTAGGCTTACGCCTTGCCGACGCCGGCAGTCAGTCCCTCGACGATCTTCCGCTGGAACAGCAGCATGAACAGCATCAGCGGGACGATAGACATGAACACCGCGGCGGAGATGGTCCCCCACGGGAACGTGTACTCACCCTGGTAGAGGGCGATCCCGACCGTGATGGTCCGCATGTTGTCCTGCGTCATGAACGCCAGCGCGAACAGGAACTCGTTCCACGCGTAGATGAAAACGATGATGGCGGCGGTCGCCATCGCCGGCGCGGAGACGGGGAGGATGATGCGGAACAGCACGCCGAGCCGGGAGAGCCCGTCCATCATCCCCGCCTCCTCGAGCGAGTCCGGGAGCTCCTTGAAGTACGCCTGGAAGATCCAGATGGCGAACGGGAGCTGGAACGCCGAGTACGGCAGGATGAGCCCGAGATAGTCGTTCAGCAGGCCGACGTTCCGGGCCAGCTGGAACAGCGGGATGAGCCGCGAGAAGAACGGCAGCATCGCGGAGAAGAGGATGATGAGCAGGACGGGCACCTTGTAGTCGAACTCCAGCCGCGAGAGCGCGTACCCCGCGAGCGAGCCGAGCAGGACGGAGACGACGGCCGTCCCGCCGGCGACGATGACGGAGTTGAACAGGTAGCGCATGAACGGCGCGTCCGTCAGCGCGGTGCGGTAGTTGTTGAGCGTCACCTCCGTCGGGATGTAGTTCACCGGGAACTGGACGATGTTCCCCGTCGTCTTGAACGAGGTGATGAAGATCCACAGCACGGGGAAGAAGGAGACGGCACACAGCGCGAACACGGAGCCGTAGAAGCCGAGCTTCTTCCCCACTTCCTGCAGCGTGTCGAGGTCGAACGAGGCGCGGTCGACGACGCTCATCTCACCGCACCTCCGGTTCGTAGAGGGTGGTCACGTAGAAGAGACTGATGACCAGCGCGAGCATGGTGATGGCGGTGGCCGCGGCCGACCCCATCCCGAAGTCCAGTCTCGTGAACGTGAGTTCGTTCGCGTAGAGGACGAGCGTCCGCGTCGCCCCACCCGGGCCGCCGTTCGTCAACCCGAACGGGAGGCCGAACGCCTGCAGCGCCGGGAGCGTCCGGAAGATGAGCGCGACGAGGATGGTCGGCTTCAGCAGTGGGAGCGTGATGTCCCGGAACTGCCGCCACCTCGAGGCGCCGTCCATCCGCGCGGCCTCGTACAGGTGGTCGGGGATGCTGGAGAGCCCGGCCAGGAGGATGAGCGCCATGAACGAGGTGGTCTTCCAGATCGTGACGAAGATCATCGCCGCCAGCGCGGAGTCGGGGTGGGCGAGGAACGCGTAGGGTTTCGCGAGGATGCCCAGCCGGACGAGCATGTCGTTGATGACGCCGTACTGCCCGTGGAACATCCACGCCCAGATGCGCGCGTTGATGATGGTCGGCAGCGCCCACGGGAAGAGGATGGCCGCCTGCGCGAAGTAGCGCCCCTTGAACTTCCGGTTCAACAGGAGTGCGACGCCGAGCCCCAACACCAGTTCCACCGGCACGCTCACGAACGTGTAGATGAGGCTCACGCCGAGGGCGTTCCAGAACTCCCCGTCCGCGAGCAGCGCGGCGTAGTTGTCGAGTCCCACGAACACCGTCTCCCGGGTCGGCAGCACGTAGCCCGTGTGGAGGCTCCCCCAGACCGTATCGAGGATCGGGTAGAACGACACCGCAAAGAGGAAGCCGATCACCGGCGCCAGCAGCACGACCGCCAGCTCCTGTTCACTCAACCGGAGTTCCCGATACCGGACGAACCGTCGTCTGAGTGCCTCCGCGTACCCGCCTCCGGGCGCGTTGGCGTTCCCAGTCTGCTCAGTGTTTGCCATTGTTCAACATAGCTGTTGTCCACTATTACATAAATCTGGTCACGTCAGTCGTCCGGCAGTACCCCACCGGTGACGGCGTGGTTTTATGTACTGCCGGGGACACGAACGACACAGCGTCACAGATGCCGGCAAAACAGACGGAGACCACGGAGTATCGCGCACAGGTCTGGCACGGCTGGCAGTCGCTCGACCGGGGGTGGAAGGCGACGATCATCGGCTGTGTCCTCCTCGTCATCGCCGCGGTGTAGATGGAGACCGACGAGCGGGACGCGGTGCGCCATGCCGTCGGTCGGCTCCTCCCCGGCCTGGCGGTGATGGCTGCCATCGCGGGTGGGAGCCACCTCGTCGGCGCGGCGACCCCCCTCAGTCCGCTCGTCGTCGCGGTCGGCGTCGGGATGCTCATCGCGAACACGGTCGGCGTTCCCCCGGTCGTCCGGCCGGGGCTCGACCGCCATAAGCTCAGTCTGGAGACCGGGATCGTGCTGCTCGGGGCCCGCCTCTCGCTCGGCGAGCTCGCCGGCGTCGGCCCGACCGTCGTCCTGCTCGCCGCCGCCGTCGTCGCGTTCGGCGTCCTCTACGCGGAGTTCCTCTCGCGGGTCGTCTTCGACCTCCGGGAGAGCGTGGGGTCGCTGCTCGCTGCGGGCGCGAGCATCTGCGGGGTGTCGGCGGTCGTCGCCGTCGCCGGCAGCATCGACGCCTCCGAGCGCGACATCGCGTACGCCGCGGCGACCGTGCTGTTGTTCGACGCGGTGACGCTCGTCGCGTTCCCGCTGGCCGGCGAGCTGCTCGCGCTCTCAGGCGAGACGTTCGGCGTCTGGGCCGGGCTCAGCATGTTCTCGACGGGACCGGTCGCGGCGGCCGGGTTCGCCCACTCCGACGTGGCCGGGCAGTGGGCCACCCTGACGAAACTCGTCCGGAACGCGTTCATCGGCGTCGTCGTCATCGGCTACTCCGCGGTCTACTCGCGCGGGTCGACGAACCTCGCGGCCGCGTGGAACCGGTTCCCGAAGTTCATCGCGGGGTTCCTCCTCGTCGTCCTCCTCACCAACCTCGGGCTCGTGAGCCAGCCACAGCGGGCGACGCTCGGGACCCTCTCCGACTGGCTGTTCCTCCTGGCGTTCGCCGGCCTCGGGTTCGAGGTGACGGTGGAGGGGATGGTCGACGCCGGCGTCCGGCCCGTCCTCCTCGTGTTCGTCCACCTGCTCACCGTGAGCATGCTCGCGCTCGCCGTCGTGACAGTGCTCGTGTAGGCAAACGTTATGTAACCCGAACATGATGGCCTACTCGTATGCCAGACCGCTATCTGAAGGTCGTAGAGCCATCGGACAACGTCGCGACCGCACTCCGGGACGTCGAGGCGGGTGAGACCGTCGAGGTCGACGGCGACGGCGAGACGCGACGCATCGAGGTGGCCGAGGACATCAGCTTCGGCCACAAGATCGCCATCGAGGAGATCGAGACGGGCGAGACCATCCGGAAGTACGGAAAGAGCATCGGAAACGCCTCCGAGCACATCCCGGTCGGGGCGTGGGTCCACGTCCAGAACGTCGAGAGTAACTACGGCCGCGGCGACATCGCGGGTGAAGAAGCCCAGGCGGCACACCACGAATAATGAGTGAATTCCTCGGATACGAACGGTCGGACGGAAGTGTCGGCATTCGAAACAACGTCGTCGTCGTCTCGACGGCCCCCTACGCCAACGACACGGTGAAGCGGACGGCGGAGATCGTCGACGACGCCATCCCCATCACCCACCCCCTCGGTCGGTGTCAGACGAAGCCCGACGTCTTCCAGACGTATCGCACGCTGCTCGGCTATGCGACCCACCCGAACACCTACGGCGCGGTCGTCATCGCCCACGCCGGGGAGATCGTCGACGGTGACGAACTCGCCCGGGACGTCGCGGAGACGGGGCGGCCGGCCGAGAGCGTCAACATCCACCGGGAGAAGGGCGTGATGAACGCCCTCCAGCGCTCCGTGAACGCCACCCGCGATATGGTGCAGGCCGCGAGCGCACAGCGGCGGACGCCACACGACCTCTCGGAGCTCACCTTCGGTATCAACTGCGCCACCTCGGACACGACGAGCGGCCTCTGTCAGCACCACGCGACGGCGGGCGCCGTCTGGCGGCTCATCGACGAGCACGGTGGCCGGGGCGTCTTCGCCGAGACCCCCGAGTTCTTCGGCGGCGAGGAGGAGCTCGCCGAGCGGGCGGTCACCGAGGAGGTGAAACAGAAGATCCTCGACCGCGTCGAGTGGTGGGACCAGCGCCTGCAGGCGACGGGCTACGACGTTCGCGGGGCCCAGCCCACCCCCGACAACATGGACGGGGGGCTGACGACCATCGAGGAGAAGTCGCTCGGCGCGCTCGTCAAGTCCGGCGAGGGGCCGATCCAGGACATGGTCGATTACGCGGAGCAGATCCCCGAGAAATCCGGGATGTACATCATGGACACCCCGGGACACGGCGCGGAGTCCGTCACCGGCATCGGGGCCGGCGGTGCCCACTTCATGGTCATCTCGACCGGGCAGGGGCACACCCTCTCGAACGCCGTCATGCCGACCATCAAGATCACCGGCAACCCCGGCAGCGCCGAGCGCGTCCCCGAGCAGACGGACGTGGACGTGAGCGACGCACTCGTCGGCGACAAGTCCTTCGAGTGGGCCACAGACGAGCTCTGGGAGGAGCTGATGGAGGTCGTCAACGGGAAGCTGACGATGAGCGAGGCGATGGGTGAGAGCCAGTTCGCCATCCATCGCATCGGCCCGTCCACGTGATGGAGGTCGAACGCGAGCGAGCGGAGGCGGTCGCCACGGCCGCTTTCGAGGCCTGCGGTATCGACGCCGACGACGCGGTGACGACCGCACGGGTGCTCGTGAGCGCCGACGCGCGGGGGAAACACTCCCACGGGTTACGCCGGCTTCCGCGGTTCGTCCGCGGTATCGAACACGGGAACGTCGACCCGGACGGGGAGATCGCCATCCAGCGGGATCACGGCGCGACTGCCACGCTCAGCGGTGGGTCCCGTCTCGGCCCCGTCGTCGCCACCGACGCGATGGCGATGGCCTGCGCCCGGGCCGGCGAGTTCGGTATCGGTGCGGTGGGCGTCAACGAGACGAACCACCTCGGGATGCTCGGCTACTACACCGAGATGGCTCGACAGGACGGCTACGTCGCGCTCGCGATGACGAACACCGAACCCGCGATGCCCCCGCACGGGGCGGCGGAGCCGATCCTCGGGACGAATCCGATCGCCATCGGCCTCCCCACGGAGCCGGCGTTCAACCTCGACATGTCCACGTCGGCCATCTCCCGTGGGGCCGTCTCGCGGGCGAGCGACCGCGGTGAGTCGCTCCCGGAGGGCGTCGCCATCTCCGCCGACGGGGAGCCGACGACGGACCCCGATGCCGCCCTCGACGGCTCGATCCGGCCCTTCGGCGGCGCGAAAGGCTCGGGGCTCGCCATCGCCGTAGAGGTCCTCGCCGGCGGGCTCGTCGGTGCCTCGATGGGGCGGGACGTGACCGGCACCTACCACACGGCCGACCCCTGCACGAAGGGTGACCTGTTCGTCGCCATCGACCCCGTCGCGCTCGGGGGCGAGGACGCCGTCGAACGCATCGAGACGTTCCTGACGGGGATCACCGCACTCGAGACCGCGGCCGGGTTCGACTCGGTGCGGCTCCCGGGGCAGGCCCGGCCGACCGGGGAGCCCGTCCACGTCGACGACGAGACGTGGGCAGAGGTCCGGTCGCTGGCGGACCGCTGACCGGCGCGACCGCCGCCGAGCTTTATTTCCGAGTACTCATCGACGGAGTAACAGAAACTTTTATCACTTGATTACTCAATTGACCGACGTATGCCAGACAATAGCCAACAGGCTCCGAGGAGACAGTTCATCCGAGGACTGGGTGCGGCTGGGCTCGTCGGATTGGCAGGGTGCACTGGGCAGAACAGCGACGGGAACGGGACCGACACCGGCAACGGTGGCGGCGGTGGCAGCAACACCGACGGCGGTGGCGGTGGCGGTGGCGGCGGCACCACGAAGATCAAGTTCGTCGCGCCGGGGTACTCGGGGGTCTTCAGCGAGGACATCGTCCCGATGTTCAACGAGGACGTCTCCGGGGTCGAGGCGACGACGCAGACGACGACGGCGGAGTCCTCCTCGACGCGGAAGTACTTCGTCAACCAGTTCGTCTCGCAGTCGTCCGACTTCGACAACGGGATGATGGACGTCATCTGGCCGGCGGAGTTCGCAAAGAACAACTGGATCGAGCCGGTGAACGACCCACAGAACCACACCGACGCGATGCTCGATACGCCGGTCGACGCCGTCACCATCGACGGCTCGCTCGTCGGGATGCCGCTTTTCACCGACGCGAACGCGTTCTACTATCGGTCGGACAAACTCGAGGAGTACGGCTACGAACCGCCGAAGACCTACATGGAGGTCGTCAACATCGCACAGGACATCCTGAAGCGAGACGACGAGATCAACAACGGCTACATCTGGCAGGGGGGCGCCAACGAGGGGCTCACCATCATGTGGCTCAACTGGCTGTGGGGGATGGGTGGCGGCGTCCGCAAGGACGGCAAACTGGTCGTGAACTCCGAGAAGGGCGTTCGCGCGCTCGCTCATGCCCGTGCCCTCATCCACGACTACGGCGTCACGCCGGAGTCCGTGCCGGCGAGTAGTACGGACCAGAACCGCCAGACGTTCCAGCAGGGGAACACGCTGTTCATGCGGAACTGGCCATACGCGGTCGGCCTGATGAACGCAGAGGACTCCCCGGTCCAGGGGAAGTTCGACGTCGTGAAGATGCCCAAAGCGGAGGGCCATCCCGACGCGAACAACTCCTGTCTCGGCGGGTGGAACGTCTTCATCAACCGGTACTCCGACAACAAGGAGGCAGCCCAGCGGTTCGCCTCCTACATGGCCTCGAAGAAGGTCCAAAAGCGCCTCGCGCTCGAGCACAACTACCTGCCCGTGCGCAAGGACATCTACAACGAGGAGAACTTCCAGAAGAACCCGCTTCTGGAGACGTTCTACGGGGCGCTCCAGCAGACCAGCGCGCGGCCGGCCTCGCCGCAGTACACGACGTTCTCCTCCATCGTCTTCAACGAGGCGAACAAGGCGCTCATCAAGGAGAAGACCCCACAGGAAGCACTCGACGACGCGCAGGCGAAGATCGACCGTCAGGTCAACAACGCCTGAACCGTCAGGTCAACAACGCCTGAACCGTCAGGTCAACAACGCCTGAACCGTCAGGTCAACAACGCCTGAGCAGGACCCACTTTTTTCGGGCGGCGCGGTACCGGCGTGAGCGACGGCGAAGGGAAAACGAGCGCGGACAGCGAGAGGAAACGGCGAGTAGGGAGAACAGCGGGTCAGTCGGCGATCGCGACCGTCTCAGCCACCCGGTGGTACGTCCGGTCTAGCACCTGCTTCTGGGTGGCGTCCAGCTCGGGAAGCGGGACGATGGGGTCGCCGATGCCGCGGATCGAACGGCTGACCAGATACTTGATCGCCGCCGCGGTCGGGATGTCGTCCATCGCGCTCACGGTGGGGGAGACCACCTCGTTCATGAGCTCCGTCGCCCGACCGCGGTCGCCCGACCGGTACGCCTCGACGAGCTCGACGACCGCCCGCGGGAAGACGTTCGCGGGGCCGGCCACCAGGCCATCACAGCCCGCATCGAGCGAGGCGAGCGCGAGTTCGGTCGACCCCTGAAGGACGCCGAACCCCTCGGGCGTCTCCCGGGTCACCTCGTAGACGAAGTTCATGTCGCCGGAGGTGTCCTTCAGGCCGATGATGTTCTCGTGGGTCGCGAGCTCGACGACCGTCTCCACGCTGAGCCGCTGGTTCGTGAGCGCCGGGATGTGATAGAGAACGACGGGGAGCGACGAGGTGTCCGCGATGTTCGCGTAGAACTCGGCGACCCCGCCGTCCGTCGTCTGGAGGTAGTACGGCGTCACGACGACGGCCGCGTCCGCCCCGGCCGCGTCGGCCGCGTCGATATGCTCGAGAACGGCCCCGGCGCTCGTGTCGCCACAGCCGGCGAGGACGGGCACGTCGCCGGAGGCGTCGACGACCGTCTCGATCGTTCTGGCGCGTTCGGCCGCGGTCAGGCTGCTGAACTCGCCGATCGACCCGCACGGGAACAGGCCGTCGACCCCGGCGTCCACCAGCAATCGGGTGTAGTCACGAAGCGCGCGCTCGTCTATTTCGCCACGCCGTCCGGTGGTCGGCGTCGCCATGGGGACGTATACCCCTGAGAGTGACATATCCCTTCTCTGTACAAGACACCAGAAATAAGTTATGGTGATTACGGTGAATCACCGGCGTCACGAGCGTCGCCAGCGCGGGCGTTCGGCCCGGCTCGCGGTGCCCGGGGGTACCACGAGCGTCGCGACGGGCGAAATTTTATTAGGCATTGTGAGCACGTCTCAAACAGCATGCAGTTAGAGCCTACCAGCGGGTACGAGGGAGCGCTACTGATAGACGGTGCCTGGGTCGAGGGCGAGGGGCGGCAGGACGTCGTCCACCCGTACGACGGGTCGCGCGTCGGGTCCATCGCCCTCGCGGGCCGTGAGCAGGTCGTGGAGGCCATCGAGGCCGCCGAACGGGCACAGGAGGCCGCTGACCTCTCCGCCTACGAGCGGTACGAACTGCTCTCGAAGACGGCCGACCGGCTCGAAGCGGAGCTGGAGTCGGTCGCCCGCCTCCTGACGAGCGAGCAGGGGAAACCCCTCTCCGAGTCGAAAGGGGAGGTCGACCGGGCGGTCCAGACGCTGCGGCTGTCCGCGGAGGAGGCGAAACGCCAGTTCGGCGAGTACGTCCCGATGGACGCCCAGCGGGGGTTCAGCCGTGACCACTGTTTCACCCAGCACGAACCGCTCGGCGTCGTCGCCGCCATCACCCCGTTCAACTTCCCCATCAACCTCATGGTCCACAAGGTCGGCCCCGCGCTCGCGGCCGGCAACGCCGTCGTCGGGAAGCCGGCGTCGAACACCCCGCTCGTGAGCCTCAAGCTGTTCGAGTTCCTCGAGGAGGCCTGCCGGGAGGTCGGAGCGCCCACCGGGCTCGTCAACGTCGTCACGGGCAGCGGGAGCACCACCGGTGACGCCATCCTCGAACACGACGCCGTCGAGGCCATCTCCTTCACCGGGAGCACCGCCGTCGGGAAGTATCTGGCCAACAACAGCGGCATGAAGGAGCTCACGCTCGAACTCGGTGGGAACGACCCGACGATCATCTGGGACGACACCGACATCGAGGAGGCGGCGGCACAGGTGGTCGGCGGCGCCTGCTCGAACGCCGGCCAGGTGTGCAACAGCGTCGAGCGGGTCATCGTCCCCGAACACATCGAGGGGGACGTGGTCGAGGCGCTCGTCGCGGCCGCGGAGGAGTTGACCGTCGGCGACCCGTTCGACCCCGAGACGAACGTCGCGTCGATGGTCGACGACGACCAGTTCGAGACGGTCGTCGACATCTTCGAGCGGACCGTCGAGGCCGGAGCGACCGTCGAGTGCGGCGGGAACTACGGTGGCGACCTCGGGCCGCGCACCTTCGAGCCGACCGTGCTCTCCGGGGTGACCCCCGAGATGCCCGCCGCGAAGGAGGAGGTGTTCGGCCCGCTGGTGCCCGTCATCACCGTCCCGGACTTCGACGCCGCCATCGAGGAGGCGAACAACACGAACTACGGGCTCGAAGCCGGCATCTTCACGCAGGACATCGACCGCGGACGCCGGGCGGCAAACGAGATCGACGCCGGCGGCGTGAACGTGAACACGGTGAGCGGGTTCCGCGCGGACCACATGCCCTACGGCGGCTTCAAGGACAGCGGCGTCGGGAAGGAGGGGATCAAGTACGCCGTCGAGCACTTCTCCCGGCAGAAACTCGTCGGGTTCCACGACGGGTTCAACGCCTGAACCCGGGGACGACCCTCGCGTGGCATTTTCGGCGTTCGAGACGGTCGGTGTGGCGAGTCAGTCGAGCGTGACCCAGCGGTCGGTTCGGTCGGCCTCGTAGACCGCCTCCATCGCGTGCATGTCCACGAGCCCGTGGGCCCCGTCGGCGTACAGCGGGGTCCCCGTCCGGACGTGGTGTGCGAAGTAGTCGAACTCCTCTAACATCTGGTCGACCTTGGTTACGTCCACGCTCGCGCGCCCGTCCCCGCGAGAGACGTGGAGCGACCGCTGCTGGTCCTGGAAGAACGCCGGTTCGATGCCGACCTTCCCCTCGGTGCCCGTCACGTGGATCTCGCTGGCCTGCCGGGCGTTGTGGCTGGCGAAACAGGAGGCGTACACCTCGTCGGGGAACGCGACGGTGAACGAGACCGTCTCGTCGACGTCCGCGAACGCGTCGTGCGTGCTCCGCGTGCGGCCGGTCACCGCGACCGGGTCGGCATCGAGGAGGAACCGGGCGGTGTTGAGCGGGTAGAGCCCGATGTCGAACAGCGCGCCGCCGCCGGCCAGCTCCTCGTCGAGCCGCCACTGGTCGGGGTCCGGGTTGATACGGTCGAGCAGCCGCTGTGACATCGTCCCCCGGATCTCGACGGGCTCGCCGATGATCCCCTCGGCGATGAGCTCGCGGGCGCGTCTGACCGCCGGCTCCGTGTGCATTCGGTAGGCGATCATCAGCTCGACGCCGGCCTCCGCGCAGGTCTCCCGGAGCGTCGCGGCGCGCTCTGAGTCCCGTTCCATCGGTTTCTCACAGAGCACGTGCTTGCCCAGTCGGGCGGCCGTCTCGACGTACTCCAGGTGAAGCGCGTTCGGCGTCACGATGTAGACGGCGTCGTACTCCGAGGCCGCGACCCCGTCGTGGAACTCGTCGTAGGTGATGCCGCGGGCGTCCCCGTCCACGTTCGCCGCGACGCGTTCGGCCTTGTCGGTCGTACTGGTGACGATGACGGAGGGCTCACACACCTCGCTGGCCTCGAGCGCGGGGAGCGCCCGGCCGCGCGTGAACCAGCCGACGCCGATGACGGCGAACCGCATCGGCTCGAGCGTCGACAGGTCGGCCGTCTCCCAGTCCCGCGCGGTGATACCATCCAGTATCGGGTCGAGTCGCTCGCTCATGGCTCGTTCGTGACGCGACGGGGTATTAAATCCGACCCCGACACCGACTGTGGTCTCCCTCCCAGTGCTCCCTGACAGACGCCAGACCCGGAGCTCGAACCCCGCCGATGACGGTGAGATAGCTGTAGAAATATCAATTTTAAACATATTTAAGATAGGATACTATTGAGAGATAATATGAGTTTTTCCACGGGTAAAATTGTACGTATTGCACAATATAGATCTACCTGAGGAGGGGAGTTCGCTCCACAGCCGCGATTTCAGACGGGTATGTACCACCGGGAAGGGACAGCACAGGACGGGACATCCAGCGAGGATAGCAGATCGGTCAGGAGCTTCCCCAGTCGTCGCCACGACGAGTGACACGCCGATCAAGTAGAATATTTACAAGATACTGAGGAGGGTGTCGACGCCGTGACCGCCTCTGAACGCAAAAATTTTCATAATATTAGACAACATATCATATTGTAGCTGAGTTTTCATAATATTAGACAACATATCATATTGTAGTTGAGTTCAGAACCCACCCATCGCCTCGCCGTCGTGAAGCGGGCGAGGCAGGTCTTGCCCACCCCCGACGGGCCGGCGAGGAAGACGTCCTGCGGGGCGCGGCCGTCGACGACGGGCTGGAGGGCATCGCGGAGCCGGTTCTTCTCCGCGTTCCGATGGACGACATCACCGGGAACCCAGTCGGCATCGGGAACCCGGGCGTTGTGAAATCGCTCTTACCGAAGCGACTCACCCCGAGAGCTGATAAACGGAAGGGGGTAGCTTCCGGGTTTCCGGGTTCTAGAACGCGACGGAACGGAAGCCACCAGCACACTGAACGGGCCGAGTCGGTGGGAGTTAGCCTCAAGAACTATCAGAGCAGCGAGCAAAGTGTAGGCGACCGCGGTCGTAGAAAGCGAACCCGTCGCCGGGAATATATTTATTAGCACATCAGTACGTGTCTCCAACATATCGATGCACGGGGAAAACGCGGAGTCGTTGCGAGAAGACTGGGGGAGTGTGCTCTTCGTCGACTTGCGGAACTTCACGAACCTGCTGGAGTTCTACGGTGCCCAGAAGCTCGAGGAGGTGCTCGACGAGATGTTCGTCGACTTCAGACGGGTCGTCGAGTCCTACGGGGGGTCGGTCGACAAACTCGTCGGCGACGGGATGATCGCGGTGTTTCGCGACGACCGGGAACGGGTGGGTGGCGAGGGATCGGGAACGCGCAGGGAAAATTTAACCAACAAATTGGTTTAGAGCCAGTTTTGTTGGTTAAGCCACCACCGAACCGCCGCTGTAGCTGTTCACCCAGTGTCGATTTCGTGGCGACACACACCGCGTTTCCGGTGAAATCACAGAGCATGGGCGTGGAAGCAGAGCCAGAACTGTCGACCCCCAATGGGGCACGAGGGACCCATCTCTGGGGGGACTCGTGGGATGTCCTCGAGGAGAGATTAACCAACAAGAGACGGTATAGGACGGATTGTTGGTTAAGGTTCGGAGACGCACACCGTGTTTCCGGTGAAATATCGAGAGAGGGCCTCGGGAGGTCGTGGGGATTACGCTGTTCTCCAGGACCTGGCAGTCACATTACGTCGTGATAACTTCCACGAGAATCACGAGAATCGACGGGTAGCCAGCTCGTGACATCGACCCATGCACCAACCGGTGTTCGGGACATCGGGTAGTCGGATACACACACCGCGTTTCCGGTGAAATGTCGCGAGTGGGTGACGAGCGGTGGACGGGAGATGGCGTGGGAAGGCGATGCGGGAGAGAGCGGGCGATGGTGCAGACGAGGGAGTCACGGACGGGGAAGCTGGAGATCAACGAGAAAGCGACGGACGGGAAAACTCGACGACGGACGGGAAAACTCGAGTGACCCGACCCGGCGGTTAGGGGTGGACGGACTTCGTCACAAGCCACACGTTCTCGCGGATACTAACATATTCTCGCAGATACTAAAGAATTTCGACAATAGGAACCGGTTCGACGAGCGCGCACACACACCGCGTTTCCGGTGAAACCGGCTCCGGAGGTGAACGAGCTCTCGATCCACCACAACTCTCGGCAGGCGTTGTCTGACATAGATTTATGTACTATAGACGTGAATAGCTCTCCAAGCTAGTCGCTAAGCAAGGAAATAAGAACGACAGTAGTCGTTCCGCCCGCGGGTTTTCACTCGAAATCACGCCCCTGAACTCTCTACACGTGAGCTCTTGCGTTCGACTCTCTCGTCTCTGGGGTTGCCGTACCGTGCCGCACCGGGGCTTTGCCGGGCGCTCTCCACGCGTCCCTCATCGACAACCCCCATTTCCCCTGGAGACCCCACACCTCCGCACCCCATTTCACCGGAAACGTGGTGTGTGTGTCTCACCACTCCCCATCGACGAATCCGGGGGAAAGTATCAAGACATTTCACCGGAAACGTGGTCTCCATAGTATGACCACCTCCGACGATCTGTTCATCCGGGAGGACCCCATCTTCGCGAACAAGGAACTCCTCGAGATCAACCACCTCCCCGACGAGGGTCGGATCGTCGGTCGCGACCAGGAGATCAAGCAGCTCGCGAACGCGGTCAACCCCGCCATCTTCGGGCAGAGCCCGAGCAACGTCCTCATCTACGGGAAGACGGGCACCGGGAAATCGCTGTGTGCGAAGTACGTGTCGAACCGGCTGGTCTCGACCGCCGAAGAGGAAGGCATCAACGCGGCGTTCGCCTACGTCGACTGCGCGCAGGACACGACCGAGACGCAGGCCGTCCAGACCATCGCGACGGAGCTCAACACCGACGCGACGGAGATCTACATCCCCGACAAGGGCATCTCGACGGCGACCTACTACAAGCGGCTCTGGGCCATCCTCGACAGCGAGTACGACGTCGTCATCGTCATCCTCGACGAGATCGACAAGCTCGACGACGACGACATCCTGATGCAGCTCTCGCGAGCCGGCGAGGCGGGGAAGATCACGTCCTCGAAGATCGGTGTCATCGGTATCAGCAACAAAATCAAGTACAAAGACCGGATGGACGAGCGAGTGAAATCCAGCCTCTGTGAACGGGAGTTCGTCTTCCCGCCGTACGACGCCAGCCAGCTCAACGAGATCATGTCCGCCCGCGGGGACGCCTTCCGGGAGGGCGTGCTCGACAACGGTGTCATCCCGCGTGCGGCCGCCCTCGCCGCTCGCGAGCACGGGGACGCGCGCAAGGCCATCGACATCCTCCGGTACGCCGGCGAAATCGCGCAGTCCGAGGGTGACACCACGGTCCACGAGGAGTACATCACGCAGGCGCGCCAGCGCGCCGAGAGCGACCGCTTCCGCGAGCTCATCCGCGGGTCGACGCCCCATTCGCGGCACGTCCTTCAGGCGCTCACCCTGCTCTCGCTCAACAACCCCGACGAGAAGGCGTTCCGGACGACCCGAATCTACGAGACGTACGAACAGGTCTGCCGGCAGGTCGGCACCGACGCGCTCTCGCTTCGCCGCGTGCGTGACCTCCTGAAGGAGCTCTCGTTCCTCGACGTCGTCGAGCAGGCCCGCCGGAGCGGCGGGAGCGCGGAGGGAAGCTACACGGAACATCAGCTGCTGGAGGAAGCCGAGGTCGTTCGCGATGTCCTCCAGGACATCAACGACTCGGAGACGGACAGCGAGTGACTCGGTGCCCAGACACGAAGTAGCCCGGCACACGGACGGCGAGTGCCCCGTCGAGCCGCCCCGATCGAGGCGAGTTCCCCGGCGAGCCGCCCCAGTCGAGCACTGAACGCCCTTATCCTGGACCTTCTGCCGACCGTTCCTCGAGCCGATGTTTCACCGGAAACGCGGTGTCAATCGATGTAACCGGTTATCGAGAGATGCGATTACCACGTCTCTCAAACCCCGAAACAGGACTATTCACCGGAAATGCGGTGTGTCCATGGAATGGGTGTCGTAAACGACTACGGTTAGGTGGCCGGTGTGACTCTCGCTATCTTTCTGGACCTCTGGCGTCTACTCTCCCCCGTCACCGAGGTCATTGTAGCACTTGATCTGTTGAGGACATTCTCGCTATCGTCTATGATCTGTAATCCCTACTGCCGAACTGATACAGAATGTGGATGCTTGTTTAGTTCATTCAGCAACCATGTTCACCGGAAATGAGGTGTCTGACCAGTGGCCACCCAATCCGTATACCACTCGGCCCAATCCGTATACCACTCGGATATCTGGCTCCGTAGCATCTCTCCCCTACTCGCTCGGAAGCCGATCTCCTGTTTTATATTGATCTGTATCATCGTTGCTCCACTCGTCTTAACCAACAAAACTATGGATTCGTGGGCCATGTTGGTTAACACGAGAGTAGCCGATGTCCTACGAACCCCCGACCCCACCGGCGAACCTCCCGACGGAGATCGTCAATACACTCAACGAGTCGACTCCGGAGCGGCTCCGAGACGTTGCCCGTTATGCCGAGGTCCTCGCCGAGTATCGCGAGCGCGAGGCCCGCCTTGCCGAAGTGGAGGAGGAAGACGAGATCAACGAGCGCCCCGACGATCTTCCCGATGATGTCCCGACGAAGGCGACGATCACGATCAAGGAGATCAACGATAACCGCTATTACTACTGGCAGTGGCGTGATGGAGACAAGATCCGCTCTCAGTACAAAGCCCCCGTCATCCCCGACGAGTAGAGATAACAGCGCCTCAGTTGGATTGCCGGTGGTTGAGGGTGACACCCTATCTGCGAAGTGAAAGAAAGGAGCTGTCAGCGCTCGGGACGCGGAGCGGTCTCGTATCGTTTGATGTCGTCGGTCTTCTCCACTCGATCATAGATCTCTCGGAGGGTAACCTGCGCTCGGAGGAGCTTGTGTTCCTCGAGGAACTGCCGACTACTCTCGCTGATCCCGTAGAACTTGTACGGGAGGTCGTTCTTCCGGCGGTCCTCGGGCAGGAGCACTTCCTCGACGATACCGGCGTCGACGAGCCGCTGGAGGTGCTGGCGAATCGTCGTCTGGCTCTTGCTCGGGTTGACGTAGTCGAGTTCCTTCAGCGTCGGCAGTTCCGACGGGTGTCCGAGGATGTCCTGGAGGAGCGCGAATCGCGTCTCCTGGGTGACGACGTTGAGCCGCTCCCGAACCGACTCCAGGTCGCTTGGCGGATGATCGGACGTACTCATACACCACAGTTCGCGTAGTGCGTGCAAAGCGTTTCGCTCAGATACGAATCAGTATATTGCGATACGGTCACCGATGTACTCGCCGCATTGAAGCAGGGTACGGGAGAAGCCACCGAGTAGATGAATGAGAAGCCAGTCACCGTCGACGACCTCGTCGAGTGTGCCGAGGCTCTCGTGAGTGTTCAGGAGTAACTGTAGACAGGGACAAAACGGTATTTTACTACGCTCTGGAGTACGATCTGGTGGCCGTCGAAGCCCTCGACGTGAAAGGGATGGTTGAATCGCCGCGTAACAGCCGCAACACGGCGTCGGCAGCATGGAACACCTTCACCGATATACTCGAATACAAGTTCGAGCGGGAAGGCGCGCACTTCGTGGCTGTTGCCCCTGACGGAACCACCAAAGAATGCGCTCGGTATGGCGTCACAACCGACAAGCCGTTGTGGGTACGAGAACACTCATGCCTGGCCTGTGGGTTCGAGGTAGACAGAGACGCTAACGCAGCGTGGAACATCGTCGCTGGAACGCGAACCGGATCGCCCAAATGTGTCTCACTCACAGTTGACGCAAGGCCGGAAGCCCACGGCTTCAGCCGTGGGAGGAAGGCCGACACGGCAGCGATGGGTAATGGTTTTATTGGTGGCCCCTGGATAGGTTGGTAGTTCCTGACAGCCAGATGTGTTGGCAGGGATGGGCTGTCCGTCAGCCAGCCCTGACATCGGGGGCCATCGCCCACCGATAATTAAATTGGCTCTGGGGACTCGGTGCGACCCCATCCAAGCCCACGACTGAAGTCGTGGGTAGCTGACTGGAGCTCGGAGTGTTTCCGTTTCACCGGGTTCCACACGGCCGCCATCGGATGTGGACGGCTCCGCCTGTTGGTCGCTCATCAGTCCCTACATGTGGGTCCTATCGGATCAGGTCGAGAGCGGTTGTAACTGTATTACACGTTCGCAGAACACGTAATGACGGGTCTTCCCAATCTGAACGTGAGCAACGCTAATGACTGCCTCTTCCAATTCACCCGAATCGGAGGGTGCGGGTGTCTCGGCCGCTCCGCATATCGCTCGCCTTGCCATCGAGCGAGCGGGCGGCAGCGTCGATACACCACAAGTCGTCGACCTTTGTCTGAACGGGCGCTGGCGGACGGTCACAGCCAGCATCACCGACCGGTCCGAGATGACGTATCCAGTTCTGTTTGGACGTGACGTATTCGAAGCGTACACGCTCGATATCGGCCAAACCGTCGAGGAGTAGTCACATGCAGAGCAGCCGACCCATCGATACGAATCGAAGCGAGGAACGGTTTCCTGAGCGAACTCTCGTTCCCAACCCGCTACTTCCGGTACAGCCGGCAGTAAATCCCGGGAAACACAGAGACGCCCTGCAACCATGCCCGTAACGAGACGAGCCGTTCTGGAACAACTCGCCACAGAAAGCAATGCAGACCAGCGAGAGACGACGACAACGGCGGCGCTCGCAGCAGTGCTCGATACCGACGAAGGGACGATCGAATCCCATCTGAATGGACTCGCAGCGTGTGAACTGGTCCGAACGTATCCGGACGGTCGAGCGAGGATAACGATTACCGGCGAAGAGTTACTGGCTCTCGATACCGATGAGCTGGTAATCGTCGATTCGGATTGGAAGATTCGAGCCGATTGAGAGGCCAGTATTTATCGGCGCCCCACATAACAGTCGATATAAATGGAGGTACACGTTATCGATGTCTGATCGAAGTACAACCCAGTCCGACGACGAGAGTGATGAGGTTCAGTACGACCCGAATTCGGGTCGGTACGATATCTACGAATGCACCGTCTCTGATTGTGACAACGTCGTTCTCGTGGTCGGAAATGACGACCCTCCGATGTCCTGTCACGACCAACCGATGGAGCGGGTTACAGAGGTGGATATGAGCGTGAAACCCCCGGACGTGAGACAGGTGCTTCTCCAGGCGTTCGGGCTTCCGAAGGCCGGCCTGGACATCTGTCTGTGCGTTATCGGTGAGGGGCCGCTCTCGGCGAACGAGGTCGCCGAACAGCTCGGCTACGACCGAAGTACGGTGACGCGATATCTCAACAAACTCGTCGAGCTGGGGTTGCTCAGACGGTCTGAGCTCAACCGAGAGGGTGGCGGCGTCGTCAAGGTGTATCACTCGGTCGACCTCGAACGAATGCGCCGGGAGACGCTGGTCGGGTTCTACGTCTGGGCCGGCGAGGCGGCCTCCCTCATCGAAGACGCGAATCTGACGAAACGGAACTACCTCGACGAGAACCCCGATCGCGAGCTGCCGGAGGTCTTCTGGGAGTCGTTCCCCGAGCGGTAGCGCCGCGACGGCGGGTCACCGACTTCGGCGCTTCCCCTCGAGGACCTTCGCTGCTGTCAGCACCGGGTCCCACGTCGTGTTGAACGGCGGTGCGTACGCCAGATCGTAGTTCGAGAGGGCGTCGACCGTGACCCCCTCGGTCACGGCCCCGACCAGTGCGTGACTCCGGTGGACCGCACCTTCGCCGTACTCGGAGACGAGACTCCCGCCTAAGACGCGACCGGAGGGCCCGTCGACGGTGAGTGTCACCTGTACGGTTCCGCCCTCGGGGTAGTATCCGGCGCGGGATTTGGCTTCGATCGTTTCCGTGACTGGCTCGAACCCCGCGTCTCGGGCCGTGTCGTGGTCGAGGATTCCGGTCCGAGCTGCCTCCATCTCGAACGCCTTGACGGCCGCCGTGCCGGCGACTCCACCGCCTTCGGTGGGCTCCCCGGCGACCGTCCGGCCGATGGCCCGGCCGTGTCTGTTGGCCGTCAGCGCGAGGGGAACGTACACCGGGTCGCCGGTGACGACGTGTTCGGCCTCCGCACAGTCACCGGCCGCGTACACGTCGGGGACGTTCGTCTCCCGGTAGGCGTCGGTCGCGATTGCGCCCGTCTCGCCGAGTTCGATCCCTGCATCCTCGGCGAGGTCCGTCCGCGGTCGGACGCCAGTCCCTACGAGGACCATCTCAACCGGGACCCGATCATTCTCGGTGACGACTGCCTCCACCGCGTCACTCCCCGCGAGCTCGCGCACTTCGGTGTTCAGATAGACCGCGATGTCCTGCGCACCGAGGTGCTCGAGGACGGTCTCGCTGGTGGCCGTACTGAACTGCTTGAGGATTCGGTCGCCTCGCTGGAAGAGGTGGACTTCGAAGTCGTTGGCGGCCAGCGCTTCGGCCATCTCGACGCCGATGTACCCGCCGCCGACGATCCCGACCGGCCCGTTGCACGTCTCCAGGAACTGGCAGGCTGGGCCGCGGTCGGGCTGCTGGAGGTCCCCGGTCGAGCGCGCCCGCCCGACGTACTCGCGGAGCTCCTTGCCGTCGGACATCGACCCGAGCGTGTAGACACCTGCCCGATCGAGCCCGTCGATCGGTGGGGTGACCGCCTCCGAGCCCGTCGCCACGAGCAGCTGATCGTACTCCTGGACGACCGCTCCCCCGTCGTGCCGTGCCGTGACGGTCCGGTCGGAGGGGTCGATGTCGACGACCTCGTGACCCGTCCGGAGATCGATGTCTCGCTCCTGCCGGAACTCCTCTGGTGTGACGGAGACGAGCTCCTCCAGCGACTGGATCTCCCCTTTGATGTAGTACGGGAGCCCACAGGCACCGTAGGACACCCATTCGCCCTGCTCGAAGACGACGACGTCGAGCTCGGGGTCGTCGCGTTTCGCTTTGCTGGCTGCTGACATCCCGGCCGCATCCCCACCAACGACGACGAACGTGGACATAGGGAGGTTCAACGGAGAGCTGATTTATAAATCCGGCTCGCGTGTGTGAGTCGGTTCCGGTGTCGGAGGTGTCGAAGCGTCGAAAGCGTCCGTGCAATCGAATCGAACCGCCGGGTGACCTTCTTTGTCATCAGTGTCGTCGAGAGAGATATGGCTGACTTCGACGTCCTCGTGATCGGCGGTGGAACGGGTAACAACGTGGCTGCAGCGGCAGCCGATGCCGGCCTGGAGACGGCGCTGGTCGAACCGGGTCCGCTCGGCGGGACGTGTCTCAACCGGGGATGCAACCCCTCGAAGATGCTCATTCAGGCCGCAAACGCGGTGACCCACGTCCGCGAGGCCGGGAAATTCCACGTCGACGCAACGATAGACGGAATCGACCACGCCGCCGTCGTGGACGAGATGGACGACCTGCTCGGCGGCATTGCTGAGGACATGGAAGCGCGCTACCGCGAGAAAGAGAACCTCACGCTGTTCAAGGAACGCACGGAGTTCGTCGACGAGCGGACGGTCCGTCTCGACGGCGAGGCGGTGACGGCCGAGAAAGTGGTCGTCGCAGCCGGGAGCCGCCCCATCGTACCGCCGATCGACGGACTCGAAGACGTGGACTACCTCACGAGCCAGGACGCGCTGTACCTCCGCGAGACGCCGGAAAGCCTCGTGATCCTCGGAGGCGGGTACATCGCTGTCGAGCTGGGCTACTTCTTCGAGGCGATGGGAACGGATGTGACCATCGTCGAGATGATGGACTCACTGATTCCCCGTGAGGACGGCGATATCGCCGAGGCATTCACCGACATCGCGGCCGACCGCCACGAGGTGTACACCGGCCACCGGGTGACGGCCGTCGAGGAAAGCGGCGAGGGATATGCTGTTCACGCAGAACCCGAGGCCGGCGACGAGACGACCGTCGAGGGCGCGGAGGTGCTGGTTGCACTCGGACGCCGGCCAAACAGCGACACGCTCAACCTCGAGACGGCGGGCATCGATGTCGACGACCGGGGGTTCATCGAGACCGACGAGTACCTGCAGACCAGCGCCGAGAACGTCTGGGCGCAGGGTGACATCGCGGGCAACGCCCTGTTCAAGCACTCCGGAGACTACGAGACCCGGCACACGGTCGCGAACGTCGTCCACGGGGAGTCGCGGGCAATCGACCTCTCGGCGATGCCCCACACGATCTTCACCGAACCACAGATTGCCGGGGTCGGGGCGACCGAGGAGGAACTCACCGACGGAGATATTGAGTACGTCGTCGGACGTGCCGACTACGCCGACTCGGCGATGGGCCGGGCGAAGAAGCTCAAAAACGGGTTCCTGAAGGTGCTCGCGGCACCGGACGGCGAGATTCTCGGTGCTCACACCATCGGCTACGAGGCGTCGACGCTGCTGCACGAGGCTGTCCTCGCGATGCGAACTGGCGCGACCGTCGACGACGTCGCCGGGGCGATCCACGCCCACCCGACGCTGAGCAAGGTGGTCGAGGCGGCGTTCCAGGATGTCCCGCTCTGAACAGTCTCATCGGAAGACACCATCTCAGCATCCACTTGTAGGTGATAGTACACCGTCTCAATCGATGCCCGGATGACGTTGAAAGCGTTTCAGGAGCGACTGGATTCGTTATTCGAACTACAGACGAATCTTCGAGCCGCAGCCGTCGACCTGTTTTCACAGGAGTTCTCCTATTCGACGGGGTATGTCGCTACGATACTGAACGGCTGTCTGTTCGCGCCGTCGTTGCTCACCTTCTGGTTCGTCAATGGCGTCATCGACTTCTCCACCGCCCTCACTATCGGTGCGGTCGCCACACCCGCTGGCCTACAGATACGACTGCTCGCATACGTCCTGCTGATCCCGACGTTCTTCCTCGTGAGGGTCGGAATTCATTTGCTCCACCCGACGCACCGGCAACAGATTCTGGTGGGATCGTGTCCGAACGCTCGACTGTTGAGCCTCGACTGGTTCAGCATGGGGATTCTTGCGACAGGGCTCCCGCTCGCCTTACAGGACTTCGGCCCGTGGGTCGGAATGAATATCGCGTTCTTGCTGGGCCTGTTCGTCCTGCCACGCCCGCTCTCTGTCCGACGAGGGAGACTGGTCAAGCTCATCGCGATTGTCCTCGGCGTCGCGCTGTTCCTCTATGCGAAGTACGGGCAGGCGATGACCGTGCTACCGCCACCGCAGCTGGTCCTCGGACCGATCGCGACGTTCACGCTCGGCGACAGGGCTACGGAGTGGCTCCTTCGGCTGGTCAACAGTCTCCTCTTCGGTCCCCTGGTCGTGGGCACGTTCGGGGTGGTCATGAACCACGTGCTGACACGTCCGGAGCTCACCGAAATTCCCGTCTTCCATCATGCGCTCCCCCGACGCGATCCCGATTCCGTCGTCGTGACGAGCGCGGCACTGGGGACCATGTTCTATCTACTGGTCGTCTTGGCGGCAACCGGACGCGCCGTTCTGGTTCCGTAACGGTCAGTAAGATCCGGTCGACGAGATCATTCCACTCTCATCATTTCGGAGACTGCGCCGTCGATATCGTCGAGCAGTTGGTCGAATTTTTCGGACACGTTCTCCGCACGAACAGGTCGGTCGTGACCAGTCCGGCTCGACCCCTCGCCTCCAGCATGGTGGTCAGCGAGTGGGTCGGAGACGTCCCACTGCCGGTCCGAGTCGCCCGATGTTGGTTCTGTCTCGTGCCGTGTTTGGAGGCGCTGAATCGAATCACGAACACCGTCGGCACCACCAGCCTCGACGATGCGTTCGATATCCCTGATGCATGCCGTCGAAGTTCGGCCAGTGAGTATCGCGAGTTCCAGGAGTTGTTCAGTCGTCCGGCTCACTGCCCACTGTACGTCTACGCTAGCAGCTGCGACACCGAGTTCACGAAAGCCAGGACCGACGACGCGTGTGAGATTGTCGACGCGGTCGTCTGAAATCGATTCCTCACGAATGCTTCGGTATTCGTCCTCGAAGTGGCTGTAGAGTGCCCGACACTGATCCGTCTCGAGTTGGGAGTGATGGACTTTCAAAAAGTACGCCCAGTTGTCGAAGAACTCCTCGTGGGGTGTAATACGATCGTCGTCTGCGACGAGTAAATCATCCTCGCGGCGATCGACGAGTTGTGAGAGCCGCGAGAGGTCGCTCACTGCCCCCTCTGCGACAGCGAGCATTCCCTCCTCCAGGCTTTCCGAGAGCAAGTCTCCAAGCGTGGCATGATACTGAGCCTCAAGTCGGTTGTTCGCGAGCGCGACGGCACAGAAGTGAAACACCGCATCGACTGCCCCGGTCGCCGCCGTCGAGAGATCGAGATCGATCGCCTCCCGTCCGATCGCACGCTCGCCCTCGACGATCGCGTGCAGGACGTCGTCGGCGCCACGTTCGATGGCCAAGTCCGCCACCCGGTTCCAGTAGTCGAACAGCTTGTGGATGTCTCGAGCAGTCTCCTGTTGACGCTCCTCAGAAAGAGCAGCATACCCTGCCAAGAGCTGTTCAGTCGCTTCTTCCAGTGCGTCGACCGCCCGGAGCGCACTATAGTTGTCTCGCTGTTCCAGAGAGGTCTGTGCCATCTGGATGATCTCGAGGATCGGATTCCGGGCGACCTGTCCCTCTTCGCGGCGCTCGACCGAGAAGTCGTGATACCGCTCGAACGAAACCGAGTCGACGAGCGACGACAGCACCGGCTCGGGGTTCAAAAACACGAGCAGGCGGTCTTCGATGTCGAGCAACGCGACGAAGGCCCACGACGCGACGCCGACGACGAGACCGACGACGACGGCGCGGACGGGCACTCGTCCCACCCAGGCTGTGGGCAGCGCAAACAGCACCAAGTCCAGCAGGATCGAGAGTCCGAATCGCCAGACGATCGCGTTGAAACTACTCTCCCGGTAGAGTCGCGAGAGCTGCGGTGCGAACCGGTTCGTCGACACCTGCATGCTCATCATCGACACCGAAATCACGATTGCCAGCAGCGACGCCTGGGCGATGACGAGCGTCTCGAACAGCTCTTGGGCCGGGAACGACGGAGGGACGACGCTCGCGACACCGACCAGTACGGCTGCGAGTATCGGAATAGCCCGGCGTCGAGTCCGTGTTTCACTCGACCGGAGAGCGCGTGCGGTCATGCGTAAGGGAGTCTATGGTTTTCGAGTCCCGAACTATCGGGTCGGCGCTTCATCACTGTCGTCACCCTGTTCGAGACGGCGGAGTCCGTCTGCGACCGTGTTCGTTCCCTCGTCATCCGTATACGGGAACACACCGGTGAGCTGGTCGTCCTCGTAGACTGCCAGACACTGGAGCGGGAGCCGAATCACTTCGCATCGCTCTTCGGAGACCATCGTCGACTGTTCACACCGGTGGAAGGCCGGTTCGAGCGAGTGTCCGTTACGGTCGGCCCACTGCTGGAACTCTGCGATCCGGTCGTGAACTTGCGATGCCTCGAGCTCGTCGGGCGATGCGGGGATGAACTTTCCCCATCGCCGTACCGAGACGTCCTCCACGACCTCCGCGGCTTCGAGTTCTAAGAGCCGAGAGAGGACCGTTCGCCGAGGACCGTCGGGGAGGACGTAACCCCGCAGCCACACCTTCACGCGTACGGTCCGCGAGGTCGTCTCGTCCATCACGGCTCACTCCCCTGTCCGGAACTCGGTCGCGCGTTGCTCGCCGAGCTCTATCAGTTCCCGGAGGAACGACGGGCTCCGGTCGACCTTCGTCGAGCAGTGGTACGCCTCTCCCATCGCGATCCGTCGGATTCGTGTCTTCGAGAAGTCGCCCTCCGGGAGGTGGCCAGCGTCGATCCACTCGTTGACCCGTTGTATCACCCGTAGTTCCTGGTTCAGCGAGATGTTGCCCGCGAGCTCGTTGCGCCGGTCGGCGATCTCCTCGAGCGACGTGGGTTCTCCCTCACGCTCCTGTGGATTGATCTGGATCACCCACAGCTCGTCGGGTTTGCGCGCCGAGTCGACGGTCATCAGGTCGTCGATCGGTGGGTTCTGACTGAACAGCCCGTCCCAGTGGTAGTGACCGTCGATCTCGACGGCCTCGAACAGCGTCGGAACCGCGGCTGAAGCCAGAACGGCGTCGGGCGTGACGTCCTCGTTTGTGAACGTCTCGAAGATGCCGGCGTTGATATTGACCGTGCCGACGACGAGCTCCGGTATCTCACGCTCACAGAGGTCCGGAAGGGCGTCGAAGTCGATGTGCCGTTCGAGGGTCCGTCTGATCCGTTCCTTCCCGAGGCGAGAGCCGGGGGTGACGTAGGGGCTCGCCTGCGGGACCGGCAGTCCGCTCGCCTCGATCCGCGAGAGCCCGACGACCCACTGGTTGGCCACCCGATCGGTGAGGTCGTCGGCCGCGAGATCGTGCCAGATCGCGTCGAGCAGCTCGATCGCCCGCTCCTCGCCGTCGGTGACGAGCCCGTACCACGCCGCCAGCGCGTTGAACGCACCCCCCGACGTGCCGCTGATGCCGACGAGTTCGTATCCGTCGTCCCACTCGCGGAGGAGGCCTTTCAGCACGCCAGCTGTGAACGCCGTGTGGCTCCCGCCGCCCTGACAGGCGATGGCGACCTTCGTCGGGTCTCGCTCACTCATAGGTCGTGGTGTAGCCGCCGTCCCAGAGCAGGTCCCCGCCGTTGAGGTGGTTGCCGTGACCCGAGAAGCCGAACACGAAGAGGTTCGCCACCTCGACGGGAGTCATCATCTCTTTCGTACGGGCCTGCCCGAGCATCACGTCCTCGACGACCTCTCGTTCGGAGATACCACGCTCTTGGGCGGTGTCCTCGATCTGGTTCACCATCAGCGGCGTCAGGACGTACCCGACGCTCACCGAGAACCCTCGAAGCGTCCCCTCACCCTCCGCGGCGATCGACCGCGTGAGTCCGGTGAGGCCGTGCTTGGCGGTGATATAGGCGGGTTTGTCCTGCGTGGCGTAGTGGCCGTGGACCGAGGACATGTTGCCGATCGCACCCACCCCGTCGTCGGTCTCGCGGATGTGGGGCATCGCCAGTTTGGCGGTCAGAAACGGGGCCCGGAGCATGATATCGAGGAGCAGGTCGTATTGCTCCATCGGGAACTCTGGGATGGAGGCAATGTGTTGCATTCCGGCGATGTTCGCGACGTATCGCAGCTCCCCGTGGTCCGCCGCGGTCTCGATCATCGCCTCGACAGCTGCGTCGTCGGTGAGGTCCGTCGGAACGGGGTGTATCGTTCCCGTCGCGTCGAGGTCGGCGGCGAGGTCGACCGTCTCCCCGAGCCCGTCCTCGTCGATATCGGCTCCGACGACGGTGAGTCCGTTCGCCGCCAGCGCGACCGCGGTCGCCTGTCCGATCCCGGAGGCGGCACCCGTGACGACCGCGACGGTCTCCGGGCCAAAATGCGGATCGTCGAGCACCAGAAGGTCCTCTGCGCTCACTTCCGGTTCGGTAAGGTCGAACGTGTCAGTGGACATACTCAGCCGAACGTACTTCGACTGCGCGTAAAGTAGTACGTCGGGTGTGTAACGAAAGAGCAACGTCGACATTCACAATGCGCCTGCCGCGCTCGATCTCTCTGCCGGCGACGGCTTCGAGATCGTGAACCTGCAGCCGCTGTACGGCGTCCTCCGTTCACGCGAGCAGTTCGCTCGCGAGCACGATCACGCCGACGATGGCGAAGACGACCCCGAGTGCCGGCTCCATGATCTCGCTGGGAACGTACTTCCCGACCCGAGTGCCGATCGTCCCGCCGATGAGAACCCCGGGAATCGACCACGCGACGACGTACCACACTGGGGTGGCGGCTAATGCATGGACAGCTGCGCCGGCAATCGCGGCCACCGCGAGTACAAACACGCTCGTCGCAATCGCGACCCTCGGAGGGAGCCGACACCGGACGATCAGCTGGGTTGTCGTGATCTCCGGGAGGCCGGCGCTGATCAACCCGGTGATGAACCCGCCAGCGGTCGCCAGGCCGAGACCGGGTGGGCGCCAGCAGGTGTCGTAGGTGTACGTCTCGCCGTCCGTCGTCTCGATGGTCGTCGTTCCGCGTCCGGTGTTCTTCCGTTTCAGGAACTCGCCCTCACACTCGCCCGGGACGCACTCCTCGGGCGGGTCGTAGTAGACGAGGAACGCGCCCAAGAGGAGGAGCCCGGCACCGAACGCGATCGTGAGGAGCGCCGTCGGGACGACGTGGGCGGCGAACGCCCCGACCACGACCGCCGGAACCGCACCGATCAGGAGCCACTTGGCCGTTGCGTAATCGACGACCCCTTGTCGGACGTAGTTCAGCAATCCGTTGCCCATCCCAAACACCTCCGTCATGAGCCCCGCTCCGATTGCCTGCGAGGGAGACAGCCCGACGAGCAACATGAAGAATGGACTGAAGAACAGCGCCCCGGAGACGCCCGAGGCGAGCGCGATCAGCGAGAAGAGGACCGAGGCCGGGAACACCCACCAGTGGGCGAGGAACTGCTCGACAGGAAATCCAGCCGGCACGGGGAACGATTGTAACGCGATCGTCCCGAGATCGATGCCAGTCCCCACGCCGAGCATCGGTACGGTAAGCACTCCCGACAGTCCGACGACGCCACTGAATGCCAGAACGGGAGACCGAGTCATGCTCGGATCCCCCAGCGGGAGCGTCGTTCCTTCGGATACATAAGCGGCTCAGATTGCTGGCGATCTCGAGCCCAGAGAGGCAGTCCACCGTTAGATTTACCGGTATCACCCATCCCTGCCATCTATTCGAAGCGTTCCGACACGGTTTCCTCGTCTGGCGTCCAGCCGACGAACTCCCCGCCTTCGAACGGGAGATCGACGGAGGCGATGTAGTTACACAAACCCACGTAGAAATCTACGAGCAGACCGAGGGCAACGATCTCACCAGACGAGTAGTGACGGGCCAGGGCGTCGTGAATCTGGTCGGTGACGGTCCCCGACTCGACGGCACGGGCGTACTGGAGTAAGACGAACTCGGCGTCGTCGAACAGGGAGAGGTCGCCCCCGCCGATGGCTTGCATCTCCTCGATCGTGACTCCCTTGGCGCGGGCGATATCGACGTGCTGGTGCCACTCGTAGCGAGCCCCACGAGCGCGGGCCACGGTCAGGATGACCAGCTCCTTGCGTCGCTGGCCGAGCTGATCGTACAGGACGTTCAGGTACTCCAGCGTCGCCTCGAGAACCTCCGGGTTGTGTGCCCACGCCCGGAAGATGTGCCGGTCGCCGAGGTACTCGTCGGTGAATAAGTGGTGATACTCCTCTGGGATGTCTTCTAATTCGAGTAACGGAAGTCGGGACATGTGTGTCTGTATCGTATGATTGGTGGAATCGTGGGGGTTGTGGGGATGTTCGCTTCGTGTCGTGACTCGGTCTCCTCTTACGCGAGGATGCCCGCGCCGAGGAAGGCGCCGAGAACAACGCCGTAGATGACGTGGACGGTACCGAACATCATCATCATACCCTTATCAGGCTCCATTCCGATGACCATCCGCATCCAGAACATCATCCCCCCAATCATGAGGATGATGCCATAGACGAGCCCGAGACCGACGGCGACGCCGATAGAACCGAGACTGAGTCCTATCAGCGGAACGCCGACCGCGAACACCGCGCCAGCGACGATGCCGTAGACGAAGTGCAACGCCATCCCCGGCATCGCGTAGTCCTCTGGCTCACCGCCGGCGAACTTCGCGACGAGCGCCGCCGTCGGCGGCGGCCCGCCATCTCCCATCATCATCATCGCGATGGTCATAACGATCGTTGCAACCACGCCGCCAGCGAGACCGGCAATAACTGATGCCATGAGTTCAGTTCTATCAGACGCACGATGACTACTAAACCACGATGCGGTCGTTGAAGAGAGACGCACACCCGCGAAAGCGTCTGAAACCTCGGTGAGCCTCCGCTTCAGGATGGCGAAGACCCTCTACTTTCACGCGACCGGGTCGCGTTCAAGTCTGGCGACGAGTAAGTGGGGCGAATACAGACTGAAACTACGCCGTAGTTCGGACTGGCGAAGAGCTGTCTCCGAACACTTCATTTCCGTTCAGCCTCTTCCGCCCGCTCAGAGCAGAAGTAGTCCCGTTGCAACAGCGGTCGTCACCACCGCGATTGGGAACCCAACTCGAACGAGTTGAACGACCGAGATGTCGATTCCGCGGCGACTCGCTTGGTCCAGAACGATCAGCGTCGCAGCGCTCGCCACGGGCGTGGCGTTCCCAGCGAGCGTGCTCACCGCGGCCAGCACGTACCACGACTGCGGGTCGGTGACCGTCGTCGACAGCAGCACAACCGCCGGGACGTTGCTCACGACGTTCGAGAGCAGAAAGATCACGGCAGCGAACCCGATTCCATCCTCGACCGTCCGGAGATGATCAACCAGCGCGGTCCCTTCGAGACTCCCGACGAGAACGAATAGGCCCACGAAGAGGACGAGGATTCCCCAGTCCATCTCCGAGAGGATCGCATTTCCCGGCACTTTTCGGAACAGCTGTAGCCACGCAAGATGGAGCACGCCCATCGAAGCCGCAACGATGCCCGCATTGGTCGCTGGGAACACTGCCAACAGTACGAACGTCGCGAGAAGAAATCCACTGCTGGAGAGCGCCCACTGTCGATCGAGATCGGGCAGCGACACCGTTGATCGAACGGCTGTCCCGTCGTATCGGACGGCCAAGAGACCACTCGTAACGAGCAATGAGAGGAACGCGACGGGAGCCAGCGTCGCCACGAACGCGACGGTCGAGAGCCCGCTCTGACTCAGAATGTACGCGTTCTGGGGGTTGCCGAGCGGTGTCGCGAGGCTCCCGATGTTCGCCCCGAGAATAACCGCAATCAGCGGTCCGGTCGGCGTCGTGTCAGTCTCCTCGACCGCCTGGATCAACACGGGCGTCATCAACAGGACGACAGCGTCGTTGAGTGCGAGCGCGCTGAGTCCGGCGGCGACCCAGAGCGTGCCGATGACGAGTCGCCGGACGGTCCCAGTTCGCCGCACGAGGAGCGTCGCCGCCCACGGGTAGAAGCCGCTTCGAGAGAGCGCTTCGACGTGTGCGAGCATCCCGAACAGGAGCAAAATCGTCTCGGTATCGATGCTCGCGAGCGCCCGTTCGGGTGAGATGGCCCCGAGCGCGACGACGACGACCGCCCCGGTCGCCGCCGTGACGGCACGGGTGAGCGGATACACGCGAATCTGGCGGAAAAAGAGCAGGCCGAACGTGAGGCCGACCAAGCCAGTTACCAGCGTCTCCGAAACCATTCAGCGATACTTCGTCCACTCCCCTTGTGAACCCACCAGATTTCGATCTGGATTCGCGATCCACAGCTGTGTATAGGCGCGGAAGAGTCGCCACAGGGGACGCTCGACCTGCTCGCGGTAGGCGCCCAGCTCCGTCTCGAACGCGTCGCCGGTAGCCATCAGCCGTCCCCGCCGTCAGCCTGGGCGACGGGCTTGGCCGGCCGTTCGCGTTCCTCGTCGTCGTCGTGGCGCGCTCTGAGCGGCTCGATTCGTGGGCCACGCGGCGTGAGATCGACCTCGGCGTCGATCTCGAACACTTCCGCGAGCAGCTCCTCGGTAACGACCTCCTCGGGTGTCCCCCGGGCCTGGATCGTGCCCGCCTTGAGAACGACCATCTCGTCGGCGAGCCGTGCTGCCTGCTGGATGTCGTGCAGGACGACGACCACCGTGATGTCGCTCTCCGTGCGGAGGGTTTCGACGATCTCCATCACCTCGAGTTGGTGGTGCAGATCGAGGAACGTCGTCGGCTCGTCGAGCAGGAGCACGTCGGTGTCCTGGGCAAGCACCATCGCGATCCACGCGAGCTGTTTCTGCCCGCCGCTGAGACTGCCCACTTCGCGGTCGCGCAGATGCTCACAGCCGGCCAGCGCCATGGCACGCTCGACGGCCTGCTCGTCTTCGTCGGTGACGCTCTCGAAGAACCCGCGATGGGGGTAGCGGCCGTGGTAGACGAGGTCCTCGACGGTGATGCTGTTGGGCGAGGTGCTCTCCTGTGAGAGCAGCCCCATCGTCCGAGCGAGCTCCTTCTTGTCGAACGTCTCGATCGCTCGGCCGTCGACGAGCACGGAGCCAGCATCGGGGGCGAGCTGGTCGGAGAGTCCCTTCAGAAGTGTGCTCTTGCCGGAGCCGTTCGGTCCGATCAGCGCCGTCACGGCTCCTGGTTTGGCCGTGATCGACTCGCCGTCGATGATCGGACCGTCGCTACTCGGATACGAGAGAACGAGCTCCTCACCGTCGAGACTTCCACCGGTTTCGCTGCCGGACTGCTCGTCGGTTGTGCTCGCTGAGCCGCTCCCGTTCGTCCGTGGATCCGTGGTTTGGTCGTGTGACATCAGATTTCACCCATCTCGTCCTGCTTGCGCATCAAGTAGAGGAAGTACGGGCCGCCGATCAGCCCCGTGACGATGCCGACGGGGATCTGGACGGGATTGAGCGCGAGTCTCGCTCCCACGTCGGCGACGACCATCAGTGCCGGGCCGGCGAACACACAGCCGATGACGAGTTTCTTGTAATCGCTGCCGACGATGTTGCGCACCATGTGCGGGACGATGAGACCGACGAAGCCGACGATCCCCGCCACGGCGATGCTCGCAGCCGCCGCCAGCACCGCGACTCCGGAGAGCGCGAAGCGAACTTTCTCGACGCTCATCCCCAGTGAACTCGCGGTCTGTTCCCCGAGCAGGAGGACGTTCAGCTGGCGGGAACTGATCAACGCGAGTCCCATCGCCACGATGGTCCACGGCAGCGCCATCCGCACCTGCTCCCAGTCGGTGCCCGTCAGCGAGCCGGTGGTCCAGGCGATGGCTGACTGGACGACGCCGATGTCGTCGGCGAAGAAGAACAGCGCCGTCTGGACGCTTCCGAAGACGGTGCCGACGATGACGCCCGCGAGCACGAGTCGGACGGGCGAGGTGCCGTTCTTCCACGCGATGGCGTAGACGATCAGGAACGCGATTGCCCCACCGATGGAGGCAATGATCGGGAGGAACGCCGACAGTCCCGAGAAGACCACGAGCGTCAGCAGGATCATCAGCCCCGCGCCGGAGGAGACGCCGAGGATGAACGGGCTGGCGAGTTCGTTCCGGGTGACCGCCTGGAAGATCGCTCCCGAGACGGCGAGGTTCATCCCGACCAGCGCGCCGACGAACACGCGCGGTAGCCGAATGTTCCAGACGATGAGACTGCGTTTGTTCATCTCCGGGACTTCTCCCCCGAGGAGGAACGCCTCCCAGGCTTGCAGATTGAAGATGACGTTCGGGTTGAACACGGCCTGCCAGGCTTCGACGATACTCATCGAGAACGCGCCGAAGCTCACCTGAACGAGACCACCGCCGACGATGACGGCGAGACTGCCGATGATGAGTGTGAACAGCGAGCCGTCGAACCAGCCGAACCACTGCTCGCGCCAGCTGGTTGCATCGGTGTCGGAGGACGTACCAGTCGCCATGGTTACGAATTCACCTCCGTCGCCTCGATATCACGGGCGCGTTCGCGGATCAGCTCGTCGTCAACGTGGTTGAGCAGCGTCTCGTCGTCCACGGCGGCGATGAGACGCTCAACGTCGAGGTGTGCCGCGAGCGCTTCCTGTCCGACGGCGGCCCGTTCGTCGATCTCCTCGAGAGAGACGTACGACGACAGCCAGTCGTCGATCTTCGCCTCGCGGACACGCTGGAACCGCTCAGAATCCGCCTCAACCGGCGCGTCTTCGCCGTAGTAGTTATTGAACCATTCGACCCATCTGTCGCGGTCGGCCCACTCGTCGTCGAGCTCGGCCTCGCGACGAACCCAGTCGACGCCCTCGGCGACTTCCTCCCACCAGCCATCGTCCATTCGGGCATCGGCGATGACGCGGTGGGCAACTCTCGCACCGCGACCGGCAGCCATAATCGCCTGCGTGTCCGCTTCCTCCGACGGCGAGGCGACGTACAGCCCCTCGACTGATGTCGTTCCGTCGTGGTCAGCGTACTCGCTGTCGAAGTGCTCGTGTTCCTCGCCGTCGTGTTCGTGGGTCTCGAACATTGCCGCGTTGTCATCGAGCCCCCGCATGTACTCACCGTCGTAGCGCGTCGCAGCTACGACTCGCCGGGCGGTGACGGGATCGCCCTCCTGTGGCGTGACGTGGAACCCGCCCTCGTCGTCGGTGCGTTCGACCGACTCGACGAGATCGGGAACGATCTCGCAGCCGGCGGTTTCGGCGTGGTCGTGCATCAACGCGTACAGCGTCTCGATGTCGATGCCCGCCGGAAAGCCGGGGTAGTTTTCGAGATAGGCGCACCGCTTGAGCGAGGAGCGCCCACGGTCGAAGATGACCGTGTCGAGGCCCTCTCGGGCGCAGAACACGCCGGCCGAGCAGCCCGCCGGCCCGCCGCCGACGATGACGACATCGTAATCGTGGCTATGGGTCGCTTCGCTTTCAGTGGTGGTCATGGTCAGATGTTGCCGTTGATGATGTCTGCGACCCGCTGGCGGTCGAACAGCTGTTCGTCTTCGGGAGTGTCCCCGACTCCGCGCCACCGACCGAACTCGTCGGGATACACCTGTTTGGCCAACATCTCCGCACAGAAGATGCGGAACACCGGTCCGAGGAACGGCGTCGGTCCGGGATAGAGCCGGCCGTTTTCGACCGCCGTCACCTTCGATGCCACCGGGTCGGACTGTAAGCGCTCGTAGAAGTACTCCTGAAGCGACCGTTCCCGCTGCTGTTCGTAGGCGATACCTCGGGACTGAATGATGATGTCTGGATCGAGCTCAAGGAGTCCGCTGTAATCGAACGTCGCGTCGGTCTTCAGGTACGTCTCGTACTCGTCTTCCGGGATCGCATCACGCAGCCGGAGGTCCCTGAATACGCCGAACTCGTGTCCCGGCCGACGGAACGGCGTCGGATAGAACGTGTCGTCGTAGAGCTCGCCGAACAGCACCCGGGGCCGCGCGTCGCCGGTCGGGAGTCGCGGGCGGATTGTCCCGATGAGGTCGTCGTAGACCCGCTCGAGTTCGACCGCCCGCTCCCGCCGACGCATCGCCTCGCCGACCTTCGCTGTCAGCTCCCAGATGGAGTAGTACTCGTACTCCATCGACCCCGCGTAGTTGTTCCGTCTGCTGTACCGGTTGCCGAACCACGGGCCGACATTGGTCGCTATCTCCGTAGTGTCGCTCTCGTCCAGTCCGAACGCGCCGACGTTGTGGATCCACGTCGGGTCCTGGAGGTGCACGTCGCTGTCGAGTTCGTACAACAGCTCCTTGTCCATCCCCTCATCGAACAGCCGGACGAGCGAATCGTTGTCGACGGAGACCCCGGGGAGTTGGTCGTAGAAGCCGGTGAACAGGAAGTCCGGGAAGCTGAGCGAGTTGAGTCGGTCGCCGACGCCCAGGCCGACGAGCATGTCGGCGTAGTGTGGCGAGTACGCCATCACGTCCTCGGGTACCTCGTCGAACTCGACCGACCCTATCGGCGAGATCGTCACCGAGTAGCTCTGGTCTTCCGGCGTCGACGATTCGGTCGCAGTCGACTCGTCGGTCTCCGTCTCGGTCGGCGTTGATTCCTCGTCGCTTTGTCCCGCACACCCCGCGAGCAATCCCCCGCCGATGACTGTCCCGCCGTACTTCACGTACTCTCGCCGCGTCGGTGCCTCGTTCGTCTTGGTGTCGTTTTCACTCATATTCAGATCTCCCCGTTGACGATGTCCGCGACGCGTTGGCGGTCGAACATCTGTTCGCTCTCGGGCGTGTTGCCGACGCCACGGAACTCCCCGAATCGGTCGGGGTAGATTTGCTTGGCGGCGATTTCAATCTGGAAGAGGTTGTACAGCGGTCCCTGGAAAGCAGTGCCACCGGCGTAGAAGCGGCCGTTTTTGACTGCGGTCAATTCGCTCGCGACGGGGTCGTTGCGGACCGGTTCGTACACCGACTGCTCCATGGAACTCTCGCCGCTGTCGGGGTAGGTGATACCGAAGTGTTGAATGAGGATGTCCGGGTCAATGTCGAGCATCCCCTCGTGGTCGTATGCGGCGTCGTAGCTGGCGTTGTAGGTCTTGTCGCTATCGTCGAAGGCGTCGTCGACCCCAAGGTGTTGATAATGCGAGCGTCCAAATCCCTCCTGATTGATTTTGTACGGGTACCACTTCTCGTTCTTGTCCCAGAAGGCGACAAGGCCGACGGTCGGCCGCTCGTCCTCCGGCGGGAGGTTGCTCTCGATATCCGCAACCATCTCGTCGCGGATCTGTTTCAGTTGTTCGACGCGGCCGGGTACCTGATACACCTGCGCGAACTTCTCGGCCAGTTCCCACAGCGTGTAGTACTGGTACTCATCCACCGACTCCGGTGCGTTGTGCGAGCGACTGTACCGGTTGGCGAAGTACGGACCGATTCGCTCCCTGACTTCCTCGACATCGGCCTCGTCGAAGCCGAGGTTCTGCGTCGAGCGAATCGGGTCGATGTGGTGAACATCGGCGTCGACGGAGTACAGTACCTCCTTGTCGATGCTGTCCCCGCCCCAGATTTTCTCGATGCTGTCCGTGTCCAGTGAGACGCCAGGCAACTGCTTGTAATACTCCGTGAAGTACCCATCGGGGCGAGCCAGTCCGGCCACCTTGTCGGCCTGTCCGAGCGCGACCATGTGGTCTATCCACTGGTCGTCGAAGGCCACTGCCGACTCGGGTACCTCCTCGAACTCCACCGTCCCCATCGGCGACATCGTCACCGAGTAGCTCTGGTCTTCCGGCGTCGACGATTCGGTCGCGGTTGACTCGTCGGTCTCCGTTTCGGTCGGCGTCGATCCACCGTCGCCCTGTCCCGCACAGCCGGCGAGCAATCCACCTCCGACGACCGCGCCGCCATACTTCACGTACTCTCTGCGCGTTGGGGCCCCGTGATCGCTGGAATCGCCTGCCATACGGTTTAGGCTAGCCTAAATACACAAAAACGTTCCGAGTTTTAGGCAGGCCAAAATGTCAGCGAGGCGCACCGCAGCGTGGACACATCGGCGGCCCATCTTCAGGTAGGTCGAGCCCACAGTGCGGACACGCATCGCCGTCAGGAGCCGTCATTTCCTCGACTACGGCGTCTGTACCGTCTCGAATCGCCTCAATCGTGCCGACCCCCTCGGGAGCGTCCGCGGACTGGTCGCTGGCTACCTGCCGTTGGCAGAACGACAGTCGGTCGGTCAGGAAGGTCGGTGGGTCCTCGTGCGTGCCCGCACCATCATCGGGGTCGAACTCTGCCCCAGCGGCAGTCTCGGACGTGGCGAGTAGTCCAAGCGCTTCGGCCGCCCGCCCCTGTACGTACGGGTTCTCGTCACCGAGTCGCCCCTGGAGCGGTTCCGCCGCCTCGGCCAGCTTGTCTGGATACTCACACCCGACGACTACCAGTGCCGTACAGAGGTGGTACCGGACGAGTTCGTTCTCGTCGTCGAGGTGCTCGGCCAACGAGTCGACTTGGTGGCGAAGCCGACGCGGGTCGCCGAGTGCGACGTGGGCCAGCGCCTTCGCGAGTTTCTCTTTGACCTCGGGTTCGTCGAATGACAGTCCGATGCGGAGGTCGGCCAACGTCTCCGGATCGGTGACGTCCTCGGGGGAATCGACCGCGACGTAGCCGAGTGCTTCCGCACTTCGCGCTCGGACGTAGTAGAACTCCTCGTCGTCGGCCAGCCGATCGGCGAGGGCCTCGACGGCTGGCAGGACGGCTGCCGGTTCGGACTGCGCGAGCGTGACGAACAGCTTCGCGGTCGTTAATCTGACCGCGCGGTCTTCGTCAGTTAGGAACGTCGAAAGTGGGCGAGCGAGCCCGTCGAAGGATCCCCGTGGCTCTTCAGCGACATTCCGGACCGCTCGCAACGCACGCTTGCGAGTCTCAGCATCAGCCGCACCGAGCCGGTCGAGACACGCCACGGTCTCCTCGAGGTTTCCTTCCTCGAGAAGAGAAGTCAGGCGATCGGGTGTTGGCGGCTGATCTGGTTCACTCATCAGGGGGGGTATGTGACTGACTTTCACGACCAATCGCTTCAATCCGGTGGTTCTGTACTGGCCTGCGGAGCCTACACTGAGCATGTCTATTGAGAGAAGATGCTGGTGTAGACGAGACCGCTGTCAGTTCAATCCCACCGACACAAGCGTGAACCGATGTCGGAGACGCTGGACCCGCTCTCGGACCGCGCCTGCCGGATGACTCACGCCTACAAAACTGGAATCGAACTCAGGGAGACACTGCGAGATGGAGAGTCTCTCCGGGCGGCTGTGAGTGAGGTCACCATCTACATGAAGCATCTAGACGCGCTTTCGGATCTTCTACCCCAACGAGTACGAATCAGTTCCGTGCCTCATCGTCGACGTAATGAGTGCGCTCGGGGCGTGGCGGGTCTGGCCGGGAGCGCTGTCGACTGCGGGTCCTACGACCATCGCGAGCGGCGTGAAGTCCACTTCCTGTGGCCGCAGGGCCACCCGATCGAGGACCTCCTTCAGGAGCGAGTCCACGGGCCTGACGCCGTCGCGCCGGATGGTGGCTGTACAGGAGACGTTCGCGACCGGATGGTCGCTTCAGCCAACGGTGGGCAGGTCGACGATCTCGAACCTCGTACCCGTCGCGCGGTCACCGAGGAGATGTCGGTCTCGTTGCTGGAGAAGGGCGGTCGATACGAGGTACAGTCGGCGTCCGGGAACCGCTACGAAGTCGACGTCGTCGGCGAATCCTGTACCTGTCCAGACTGGCAGCAGCGGTCCCCCGCCGGCGGATTTGACATCCTCCACACGGCTGAAGCCGTGGGATTCCCACGTTGGGATATTAGGGTCTACGGGACGACCTGTTCTTGTGGGGCGACTTGCCCTGTTTGTTTACTCCAGAGTGGTTTACTCAAGGGTAAACTACTTGTCGCCAGGGCGTGTACTGTGTCGTATGAGCGCCGACCTGGGGACCGCCGGGGGGATGGAATCCCGCGAACTCGTCCACTTCGTCACCCAACAGACGCGGTTCGCGCTGATCAACAACATCCTCCAGCATCCCGACCAGCTCCCCTCGATGTACGAGCTCGAGGAGCTCAACCCCCGCGTGAGCGACGCCACCGTCTACAAACACATCCAGAAGCTGATCGACGCAGGTATCGTCAAAGAGGTCGCCCTCGATGACGATCAGCGCCGGCAGGGCTACCCCTGGAAGTTCTACGGGCTCACGGAAGAAGGGCGGGAGTTCCTGGAGAAGCACAACCTACTCGCTGCTGAGGAGACGCTCCAGCAGCTCTACGACACCATCTCCGACAAGCCTGAGAAGATGGTCAAGTACGAGAACGCCCCACGTCCCGACGACATCTGAGGACGTACTCTATTTCAGAATTGGTTTCCATTCGTACTTCGCTCATTCCGATAAGTCGTAACGTCAATTTTCGTTGCGAACCAGTGACTCGTCACCGATGGATGAGGAGTCCGCAGATGTCTTCCTTCCATCACGTGAACGGTGCTTTCCAGTCATCTCAGGACTGTCAGGTCGACTCGTCGGTTTCCTCGATAGCGCATTGATTGTCGCGACAGTTCGTTGCTTTCTGCAGTGCCTCGAGATCGGGGTGTTCCTCCGGGCTCCGAGCTGACCACGCGTACTGGACGATTCTGTCAGGATCGACGACGAACGTCGCTCGTTCGGGAACATCCCGGTGTCCCTCAAATTCCTCGGCCAATACACCATAGGCTCGACTGACCTGACCGTCCGTGTCTGATAAGAGCGGGAACTGGATGTTGTTTTTCGTCGCATATTCGCGGTGGGAGTAGGCCCCGTCCGAGCCCACCCCAAGGACGACGACATCGTCCAAGAGCGTGAGCCAATCGGCGTCGCGTAAGGAACACCACTGCTCGGTACATGCGGGGTGAAAATCGAAGGGGTAAAACACAAGAACCACCGCCCAGCCTCGACCCGTGTACTCGGAAAGTCCGTGCGTTTCAATCGTCCCGGCGGCCGCTCCGGGGAGCGTGAAATCCGGGGCCTCCTGTCCTATGCGAATCATGTGAACTAGTACCGCGACAACAGACATCAAGAAGCCGGGGTCGTGCAATGAAAGCACACAGAGGCGAACGTCGGCCTACTGTTCGAGTGGGACCCAGTCGTCGTCTCCAAACGGCGGTTCGTACTCGATACCGAGTCGATCGTACACGATTCGGGGGATACTGATGTCCGCAAGATAGAGCTCCCCTGTGGGAGCATCGAGCCCCGCTTTCGGAAGAGCGAGGGTGACCGTGCGAGCCGGCGCAACTGCCTCGCCCAGCGTCTCGCCGGTCGTAGCGTCGATACCGGACGGAACGTCGAGTGAGACAGTCGGACCAGATAGGCCATTCATCCGGGCGATGTACGCATCCGCCGGTGGCCGGATGTCACCACTGAGTCCGTAGCCGATCAGTGCGTCGACGATGGTTGTCCGTTCGGCCACGTCGGCGAGTGATTCGACACCGGAAGTGACTGAGACACCCATCTCGTCGAGAATGTGGTACTGGTGAGCCGCCGCGCCACTCAATTCCTCAGACGGTCTGTCCAGAACCACTCGAACGGGGACACCTCGATTAGCGAGGTGTCGTGCACAGGTGAGGCCGCCACCGCCGTTCCCACCGTTCCCAGCGATAACCACCACGTCGCTCTCTCGAACGTCTCGTACGTGCCAAGCGAGTATACGACCCGCGTTCTCCATCATCTGGAGTAACTGTAATCCGACATCCTCGACGGCGACACGGTCGACGTCTCGCATCTCGTCGGCGGTCACTGCCGTGACGGACCGTCCCGTCGACGTGCGGAACGAATTTCGAGACATGTCTCAGTCATGGTGGAGCAGGGACAAATACCTCGCCAGTGGCATTCGAAGTGGTCGAAACGCGTCCTGCCTCCAATGCCGCTGTTCACAGGTGTTATTGATTGGCCTACCGTCCTTCGTGCATGCACATTCAGGACGTCCTCCCCCGGGACGCGATTCCAAGCATTGACGATCCGACCTTCGGCACGGAGTACATAGGAGACGATGACGACGATGTAATCGTCGTCGAAACCACGCCTGCACGGGCCTATCCGGTACGGATTCTCAGCTATCACGAAATCGTCAACGACGTGCTCGGAGTAGGTGACCGCATAGAATCAGGGAGGCGCTCACCCGGTGACTCGACCGACGAGTTGCGCCCGGTCGCGGTCACATGGTGTCCGATCTGTGCCAGTGCGGTCGTTTACGACCGACGGGTCGACGGTCGTGTGTTGACGTTTGGAACCTCCGGGAAGCTTGCTGACGACGCGCTGGTGATGTACGACCGCGAAACCGAATCGGAGTGGAAACAGCCGACTGGAAAGGCGATCAATGGGCCGCTCGACGGGCACGAACTCTCCGTTGTGCCAGCGTCTGTAACATCGTGGAACCAATTTCGGTCGGAGTACCCCGACGGAATCGTCCTCCAGCCGGTTCACGGCGGTGACGGAGATCCGCGAGGAGAGTCACCGCGAACGGTGTACGAGATGACCCCGTACGAGCGATACGACGCCGCTGAAGGGTTCGGTCTCAGAGAAATGCGTGGTGAAGGGAGGGAACGGTCGTGGGACCGCGAGGACATCGACGCCAAGACGGTGGTGTTAGGTATCACACACGGAGGAGATGCCGTCGGGTATCCAGTCGAGCAGGTCCAGAACGCGGGTGGTGTCGTCTCGGATACGGTGGGCGATCTCGACGTGCTCATCGTCAGCTCCGGGAATGACATTCACGCGTTCGAAGATCCCGGCTACGCGTTCGAATTTCAGGAGGGAGCGCTGTACGGCGACGGGGCCAAATGGGACACTACAACGGGCCGGAGTGACGACGGTCGTACGCTGGCACGAGTACCGAGTCGACGGCTCTACGCCTTCGCCTGGCAGGACGACCACGGTCCGAAGAGCTTCTACGGACTCGCGTGAGAAGCACCGATAGAACAGACTACCGAGTACAAACGTCAGTCAGTCCTCAGTGCTGTTGTGGAGCGAGATTGCAGACCCGGCCAATGCTTATGTCCTGTTTCAACCGACTACTGAACGGGGCGTCCTGTCACACGCTCCCGCCCCCTTGATGATGAACGACGATTCACGCCTCGGCGTGTGCCCGAACTGCGGTCACGATATCCAGCCGATAGACGAGCTGATCAGGTACGAACGGTCGGATAACTCGATCGGGGTGTTCGCCGAGTGCCCCTCGTGTACAGCGGTAATCGCCCCACGGTAGCGGAGCCATCTGTCCCGCGTTCTACTGATTCGAGTGTGGGAAAGAACCGAACGGCAGCGCAGATGATCATTACTCACGGGGACGGATAACAGATGTATGAACGAAGTCGATTTTCTGGTCATCGGTTCGGGCTCCGGTTTGGATGTCGCGAACGCAGCAGCCAACCGAGGTCAGTCAGTCGCAGTCGTAGAGAAAGGACCGCTCGGTGGGACGTGTCTCAACCGCGGGTGTATCCCGTCCAAGATGCTGCTCTACCACGCTGACGTATTCGAGACGATCGAGAGTGCCGACGCGTTCCACATTGACGCAGAAATAACTGATGTGGACTTCGCGAAGATGGTTCGCGAGGTCAACGAGGACGTGAGTGGCGACGCCGACTCTATCCGGAAAGGGCTCCGTTCCTCCTCGCAACACGATCTCTACGAAGGAGAGGGTCGATTCGTGGGCGAACGAACGGTCGAACTCGTCAGCGGTGAGGACGAAGGAGCCCGAATTCGAGCCGAGACAGTACTAATCGCTGCAGGCACGCGGCCGGCAATCCCCGATATCGATGGTATCGACGACGTGGACTACCTCACCAGCACCGAAGCGTTGCAGTTGGAAACCCCACCGGACCACCTCGTGATCGTCGGAGGCGGCTACATCGCCGCCGAGCTCGGTCACTTCTTCGGCACGTTCGGGAGCGACGTGACGATTATCGGGCGACGGCCGAATCTCCTTCCGGAAGCCGACGAGGAGGTCGCCGAGGCGTTCACCGACCGCTACGCCGAGCGATTCACTGTCCCCACCGGCTATGCAGCGACAGCTGCCTCGGAGAACGATGGTTCAGTTGCTGTCGAAGCCCACCCTTACGAGTACGGAGACGACGGTGGGATACGCGGCGGCGAATCGGTGACTGTAACGGGGGACGCGCTCCTCGTGGCCGCTGGCCGCACGCCGAACACCGATCTACTCGATCTCGACGCAGCAGGGGTCGAAACCGACGAGCGAGGCTTCGTCGAGACCGACGAGTATCTCCGAACGACCGCTGAGGGAGTCTGGGCACTGGGTGACATCGTCGGCGAGTATCTTCTGAAGCACAGCGCGAACCACGAGGCCCAGGCCGTCGCTCGAAGTCTCTTCGGCGACGACCTCCAGCCAGTCGATTACACTGCGATGCCCTTCGCCGTGTTCGCGTCACCTGAAGTCGCCGGGGTAGGCGCACACGAATCTGAACTTCGGGAAGCCGGCACGGAGTATGCAACGCGGACTTATCGGTACGACCAGACAGCACGTGGAAGTGCAATGAAAGCCGACGGCTTCGTCAAGGTCATCATCGACTTGGAGGGCGAAATCCTCGGCTGCCATATCATCGGCCCCGAAGCCTCCGATCTCATACAGGAGGTCATCGTCGCGATGAAAGCCGGGACGGGGACAGTCACGGATATTCGCGAATCCATCCATATCCACCCTGCACTCTCGGAGGTAGTTCAGCGAGCGTTCTCGGGGCAGTTCTCCCGGGGAGGTCACTCACACTGAGTTCATCGACTCCTGGCTTCGTCCGAGAACCTCTTGGCCTTTCGAACGGTACGGGGACGAAGCCGCGTTCGAGACCCACGCGAGAATCACAGGCCAGAGACGGCCGCTCTGGACGGCGTTTCGACACAGAGTTCCGTGGATCGTCACGCAGTATATAAATCGTGTCCGTGGGCGTACCATCGTTGCACGGCCGCGGACGGACTATACCCTCCGGGGCTATACCGGCTCATGCAATGGCAAAAGCAGCAGTCGTGATTCTGGCTGGAACAGAGGGGCATACGAACCTCGGCTATCTCGTCAACGGTCTCGAGACGGCGAGGGAGTTCGCCGAGACTGACGGGGACGAGCTCGAACTCATCTTCGACGGGGCCGGTACTCAGTGGATCCCCGAACTCGAGGACCCGGACAGTGACCAGCACGAACTCTACCAGGCGGTCAAGGACGACGCGTCCGTGTGTGATTTCTGCTCCGGGGCGTTCGGTGTCGATGATGCCGTGAACGACTCCGGCCTGGTGCGGCTCGACGACCACGACGGCCACCCCAGCATCCGTTCGCTCGTCGACGACGGCTACGAAGTCATCACGTTCTGACGTTCGAAGCGGTAGATTCCGTCTCGGGGCCCGCAACAGCACAATCAGCCAACAACCGATGTCTCCCTTCCGACTTCATCTGGTGCTTCTCGGAGTACTGCTTAAATACGCCACTCATGTTCCCATCCGCAGGTGACGAACTTCGAATAAAACCGGGGGGCCTGTTCATCGCCCTGGTCGCATTCATCCTGACGCGAACACTCTTGGTTGGAGTCGTCTACACTAGTCCAGCCGGTTCGGGCCTGGCCATATCACTCCGATTAGTTCCACTCGTAGTTGGTCTGGTGCTCGTAATTTACGGTGTCAATCTGGCCGTCAGTACTCACGGCAGAGCGTACGCCCGCACCATCGCGACGTGGTTTCTTATCGGTAGTGTCGGTATCTTCGTGATGGTTGCTCTGGGTGCCGTCGAGAGCTCAAATCCAGTCGCGACGCTGTCCTCAGACATCGTCGTCGCCAACGCCGTTCTCGGGGGTGGAGCAGGTGGAATACTCGTCGGCATCCGATCCGCGAGAGACGAGCGACGCCAGCGATCGCTCTCGAGACAGTCCGATCAGATCGTCTTGTTGAACCGGATTCTCCGTCACGAGATCTTGAACGCGATCACGGCGATTCGAGGACATGCAGGATTGTTACACAAGGGACAGAGCACCGGCGGTAGTTACGATGCGATCAGTGATGGAGTCGATCGCATCGAACGAACGATAGCACAGGTGGGATTTCTCATTCGAAGTCTCGATGAGACTGCAGTGAGTTTAACGTCGGTCGACCTGGCCGCCACCGTTCGGGAGTGCTCGGATCAGTTTTTCGACGATGCCACAGTTACGATCGACGCGCCCGACTCCGTACAAGTCCGCGCTGACGAGCACCTCGAAACGGTGATTTCGGAACTCGTCGAAGGCGCACTCAAGCGGGCCTCGAAACGCGAAGCGACCGTTGCAGTCTCCCCAGAGGAAACCACCGTCGACGTGTCGGTTACCGCTCCCGGTCGGTGGCTCAACGAATCCGCTCGAAGCACACTCCTCGAAGGTATACAAGACTATGAGGACCAGAGCACCGGTTACGGGATACCGATCATCCGATTGTTGGTGTCTCAGTACGGAGGTACCATCGACATCGTCGATAGGGAGACGAGTACCACGGTTGTCGTAACCTTGCCCCGAACATCCGAGCAGGCCCCCGAGAGTAATCGACCAGGAGTCAGGTCAGAGAGCCTCCGGAACGCTGCAGTCGCTGGTGTCGTGGCAGGGGTAGCGATGGGCCTAATCCTCCAGACATTCACCGGTGAAATGGGTATTATCGGGGCGCTCTACGGAATTCAGACGAACGCCGTGGGATGGATAACTCACCTGTTCCACAGCGTGGTATTTGCAACCGTATTCGTCGCTGCGGCGACTGTCGATCGCCTCGGCCACTACACTGAGACTCTCTCCGGGACCGTCACGCTTGGAATCCTCTATGGGGTGCTACTATGGCTCGTCGCCGCCGGCGTCGTCATGGGAGTATGGCTCAATCTCGTCGGCATACCGGCGTCGGTTCCAAATCTCGGCATCGTCTCCCTCATCGGCCATCTCGTCTGGGGCGCTTTGATCGGCGGTCTCGTCTTCGTGCTGCCGACAGAGCTCCGATAAGGGAATCGTCCACTCAGCGCGAGAGCGGGGTCACCTACGACCGCCAGCCAGTGCAGTTGCCTCGGGAAGCCGTCTGAGCCATAGCATTGCGACTGTCCCGACGAACGGTCCAACAACCAGTGGTGAAAACGCCCACTGCCAGCCGACGACTTCGGCAATAATTGGCGTGATTTGGATCGACCCCACCGTGAGAAGAAAGCCGACGGCAGTCTGTAGCGTCAGGGCTGACCCGACGTAATTGTCCTCGGCGAGTTCGGAGACGGCCGCCGAGAACTGCGCGGAGTCGGCGACGATGACGAATCCCCAGATCAACAGGAAGGGGACGAGGATGAGTAGAGGCCCACCAAACACGAAGCCGGCACCGATGCACGCGGTGCCGCTGACGACCATGCTTCCACTCGTGACGGTCGTCCGTCCGATTCGGTCTGCGAACACACCGGCGACGACGGCACCGATACCCCCTACTGCAATGGTTCCGAACGCGAGTAGCGCAGCGAGTGTCGGTGCCGGGTCACCGCTGGCAGCGAAACTCGCAGCCAGATATACCGGAATCCACGCCCAGACGGCGTATAATTCCCACATATGGCCGAAGTACCCGAGGTTAGCAAGCATCGTTCCGCGGTCACCGAGCATCCGCCGAACGGCTCCGGGATCGAACGGTGCTGCCGGAGCTTGATAGGGCCCTGGACGCACGAAGAGAACGAGTACACCACTGACTGCTGCGAGCCCAGCCGCACCAAGTAATACGAGTCGCGGACGGCCGACGCCACCGATCGCCCGAAGCAGATGCGGCATCGCCGATCCGATCGTGAGTGCCCCGACAAGCGTGCCGATAGCGAAACCGCGTCCTTCCCGAAACCAGCCAGCCATGATTTTCATGCCGGTCGGGTACACACCGGCCAGTGCGACACCGGTGAGAAACCGTAACAGAACCGCTGGAAGGAACGACGACACGGCAAGGGCAATGAGTACAGTCGCTCCCACGCCGATGGCGGCTGAGACAGCAAACAGGTACCGTGGTGGAATCGTATCCGAGAGGGTGAGCGTCGCAGAAAGCACGGCACCGACGACGAAGCCGAGTTGCACCGCGTTCGTCAACCATGCCGTCTCAGCGCTCGAAAGATCCCAGAGCGCCGCGAGTTCCGGCCCGACCGCTGATGCACTGAACCAGAGCGTCATCGCAAGCAGTTCGGCAACAGCAAGAACGAGGAGGACGCGGTAGCGACTCGGTTTCGTCGGTTCCTGCGTCTGTGACTCCGTCTCCATCACGCTGGTGTACTAATCAAAGCGGATAAAAGCTCACGAGGAGGTTCGGGTGTATTGCACACCGCAGCGCGATTTATATATACAGAAGACATCCGTACCCACGCTAGGAACATGACCGAGGACCGGGATCGTGATGACCCTCCAAGTGATCTTTCGGCGAGTACGTCCACTGCTCCGAGTTCGCCTCCTGAAGAGCGGTATCGCAAGATCTTCCAATACAACAACGACGCGGTGATGGTCGTCGACCTGGAGACCGAGTCCTTTCTCGACGTCAATCCCGCAGCCTGCGACCTGCTCGGATACTCCCGCGGGGAACTCCTCTCGATGCATCCGGTGGATATTCATCCGAATGACGTCGAGCGCGTTCGAGAGGAGTTCATCTCTCAAGTCTACCAGGAGGGATCGGGGTTCACCGACGATTTGACCTGTCTCACCAAAGACGGGGAAGAGGTTCCGACCGAGATCTCTGGGGCCGCACTCAATGCCGGCGAAGATGGAACCGACCCGATACAGATGATCGCGATGCTCCGTAATCTCTTCTGAGAAGAGATTCGACCTCTCTCACGGGTTATTCGCCGTCTTCGGTCTCCTCACCACCGTCGGAGTTCGTCTGGCCGGCGGGGGGCTGGGACTGACCTATACTTCGGTGCCGATACGTTAGCCGTCCGATTCGAGTGAATAGATCCGCCGTCTCGCATCGATAAACGAGATACGGGAAGAAACGATCCCATTCTCTTCGAGCTTCTTGAGAGCATATCGAACGGTTCGGGCCGGGAGAAGCGTAGATTCGGCGAGCTCTTCAGCGAACTGAAGAATGCGAATAGCTAACTATGGGCATCAAGAGTCAGTAGGTACGTATGCCAGAACCAGTCATCGCGTCGGTCGGCGCCTCACCGCTCGGCCGCACGGACCTCCCGGGTCGCGACCTGTTCTCGGTCGCGCTCGCGGAGGCGTTCGAGGGACTCCCCGACCCGGCGGACATCGTCGAGGCGGTGTACGTGGGCAATCAGTCGGAGAGCTACGAACACCAGATCATGTACGGCACGCTGCTGGCCGAGTGGGCGGGGCTCCGTCACGTCCCCGCCGAGCGGGTCGAGGGGTGTGCCGCCGCGGGGGCGCTCGCGCTGCGCCACGCGGTCAAGGACGTTCGCAACGGGGAACACGAGGCCGTGCTCGCGTGCGGGGTCGAGAAGATGACCGCCGCGGGGACGAGTGGCGCGACGGACGCGCTGTCGGCGGCGTTCGACCGCGCCATCGAGCAACGGTCCGGTATCACTGCACCCAGCCAGTACGCGCTGCTCGGACAGCGGTATCTCCACGAGACGGACGCCACGGAACGCGACCTCGCGAAGATCGCCGTGAAGAACCACGGCAACGCCTCGCGCAACCCCCGGGCGCAGTTCCCGAAGGAGATCGATGTCGACACCGTGCTGGACTCCACTCCGATCGCCCCGCCGTTGAAGCTCTTCGACTGCGCGCCGGTCGGTGACGGCTCCGCGGCCGTGCTCGTGACGACCGCCGAGATCGCGGAGAAACTCGACCGGCCCCTGGTCCGCGTCGCGGGCAGCGGGGCCTCCGCGAACAACATCGCGGTCGCCGAGCGGAACATGACGAATATCTCGGGTGCGCGCGTCGCAGCCGAGACCGCCTACGAGGAGGCGGGCATCGACGCGACCGACGTGGACATCGCGGAGGTCCACGACGCCTTCACCGTCTGCGAGGCGTTGCTCGCGGAGGCGGTCGGTTTCGCTCCCTCCGGGATGGGGTATCAGAGCTACCTCCCTCCCGAAGAGCGGGCCGACGGCTGGACCGACGTAGAGCTGAGCACGAGCGGGGGGCTCAAAGCCCGCGGGCACCCCATCGGGGCGACCGGGCTCCTGCAGGCGCTCGAAGCGTACGAACAGCTCACCGGAGCTGCCGGCGACCGCGCGGTCGAGGGCGCCGACACGGCCCTGCTGTTGAACGAAGGCGGGGTCGCGGACGCCGTCACCGTCGGCCACGTGCTCACGACGGCGGAGGCACCATGACCGACGAGACCCGCGGCACCGAGACCGCCGACACCCTCGACGCGAGCGACCCCCGGACGCTGCCGGGGTTCTTCGACGCCCTCGGGGACGGAGAACTCCTGGGCGGGGTCTGTGCGGACTGCGGCCAGGTGCTGCTACCACCGCGGCCCGCCTGCTACGCCTGCGGGAGCCGCGATGTCGACGTCGAGCCGCAGACCCCGGAGGGAGAGATCTACACCTACACGGAGGTCCACACCCCGCCGCCGGCGTTCGCGGCCGATGCCCCCTACACGATCGCCGTCGTCGAACTCACGGACGGCGGCCGGCTCCTCGGGCGTGTTGACGCCGACTACGACGACGTGGCCATCGGTGACGCGGTCGAACTGACGGTTCGCGAGCCGACGGCAGACGAACGGGAGATCGCACTCGACTACGAGGCCGACTGGCCGATCCACCTGTTCGAACTGCGGTGTTCCGACTAGCTGCGCAGCGATTCGGGGGAGAAACCGACACCGGTGTCACTCGGCTTCTCCCGTCCGATTTCACCGGAAACACGGTGTGCGACGACCTACTCGGAGTGCTCGTTCACCCCACCTACGAAAGCGTGCGAACGAGCGGACCGAATTCTATACGAGTTCCGCCGATGCCCAGTGTCTCGACGGCGCTTCGGCTGGCGCTCCGAACTCACTCTTCGGCGGGCGGGTAGAACAGCTCCGGGTCGTCGTGGGAGAACGTGGAGACGGCGTCACCGGCGAGGTCACGCACGTGGGTTCGCATCTCGCCGTTTCGCGTCGCGGCTTCGAGCATGTCCCGTGCGTCGGCGTCGTCGCTGTCGTAGTAGGCGGGGAAGACGACGGCGAGCTCGCGCTCGTGGTCCTCGACGGCGACGATGAGGAACACGATCCCCGTTTCGACCGCCCGGAACACGGAACAGGCGTCGAACGCCGCGTCCGAGGCGGTGACGAGGTTCCGGACGGTGCGGGCGTCCTCGCCCGGGACGACGAGGTCGATCCCGTACCGGTCGCCGGTCTCCTGTTGCCCGGAGAGGGGAGCCACGTCACCGGGGTAGAGCTCGACGACCTCCCAGCCGTTCTCGCGGTACTCCGCGGCGGTCGCCGCCATGTCCTCGATGACGGCTTCCCAGTGGCCGAGCACGCCCTCCGGGGGCAACTGCTCCTCGAGGTTGACGTCCGCGTCGACGCGGTCCTCGTTCATGGTAGGGGCGCGGGCGGCCGCGATGAAAAGGGTTCGGAAGGGCCCGCAACGCGCCGGTGACACTCTCGTGGGTCATCGGTCGGTCCCGCTCGAAGCGATACTTCTCGTGAAATCCTTCTCGGGAAACGTTTTTCAACCGAGCGAGCACGACTGTGGATAGTGACCGATTTACTCTCCATTTCCGGGTTGCACACCCGCTTCGACACCGAACGAGGGACGGTGCGTGCCGTGGAGGAGCTGGACCTCACGGTGCCCGAGGGACAGACCGTCGGGCTGGTTGGCGAGTCCGGCTCCGGGAAGTCCGTCACGGCCCTGTCGGCGATGAACCTGGTCGACGACCCCGGCTACATCGCGGAGGGGAGCGTCGAGTTCCAGGACGCGGACCTCGCCTCACGGCTGGCCGAGGAGTACCCGCGCCGGGCCGACGAGTTCGTCGACGAGCGTCGTGGCACGGTGGACCTCGCGGCCGCGCCCGAACCGGCGATGCGGACCATCCGCGGCGGGGAGATGAGCATGATCTTCCAGGACCCGATGACCTCGCTGAACCCCGCGGTGCCCGTCGGGGAGCAGGTCGCGGAGAGCCTCCGGCTCCACCGCTACGGCCAGCGCACCAAGGACTCGTGGTTCAACGCGGTCCGTGAGATCCTCCCCGACCTCAGCCGCGACGAGATGGACGAGCAGGTACTCGAAGACACCATCTCCATCCTCGAGGAGGTCGGCATCCCGGAGCCGACCGCGCGGCTCGACGAGTATCCCCACGAGTTCTCCGGCGGGATGCGCCAGCGCGTCCTCATCGCCATCGCGCTCGCGTGCCGGCCCCAGCTGCTCATCGCGGACGAGCCGACGACCGCGCTCGACGTGACGATCCAGGCGCAGATCCTCGATCTGATCAACGAGCTCCAGGACGAACGCGGGATGAGCGTCCTGTTCATCACCCACGACCTCGGGGTCGTCGCCGAGACCTGCGACCGCGTCGCGGTGATGTACGCGGGCAACATCGTCGAGGAGGGGCCGGTCGAGGAGATCTTCGAGAATCCCTCACACCCCTACACCTACGCACTGCTGGAGTCCATCCCCCGCGAGGACAAAGAACGGCTCACCCCCATCGAGGGGAACGTCCCCGACCTCATCGACATGGACGAGGGGTGTCACTTCGCCGACCGCTGTCCGTGGGCCCACGAGGCGTGTGTCGGCCAGGAGATCCCGTATCTCCAACACGGGGACGACGACGTGGAGCACACGGCGAAGTGCGTGCTGGAGGACTTCGACACGGACGAGTACGCGGGCACGCAGGCCTCTATCGAATCGTCGTCGGACCACGAGATCGGCGAGTCGCTCGTCGAGGTGCGCGACCTGAAGAAGCACTTCTCGCGGGCCGACGACCTGCTGGACAAGTGGCTCTCGCGGGAGGACCAGAGCGTGAAAGCGGTCGACGGCGTGAGCTTCGACATCCGCGAGGGGGAGACCCTGGGACTGGTCGGCGAGTCCGGGTGTGGGAAGTCCACGACGGGAGAGACCATCCTCAGACTGCTCGAACCCACCGACGGGAGCGTCCTCTTCGCGGGCGACGACCTCGCGGGGCTCGACAAGGAGCGGCTCCGCGAGAAGCGCCGCGACATGCAGATGATCTTCCAGGACCCGCTGTCGAGTCTCGACCCCCGGATGACGGTCGGGCAGATCCTCACGGAGCCGCTGAAGATCCACGACCTGCCCGAGGAACCCCCGGAAGAGGGACAGAGCCGCCGCGAGCAACGCCGCCAGCGCGTGCTGGAGCTCATCGACAACGTTGGCCTCTCTCGCGAACAGATCGACCGCTACCCCCACGAGATGTCCGGCGGGCAGCGCCAGCGCGTCGGCATCGCCCGCGCGCTCGCGGTCGACCCCGATTTCATCGTCTGTGACGAGCCGGTGTCGGCACTCGACGTGAGCGTGCAGGCGCAGATCCTGAACCTGCTGGAGGACCTCCAGGAGGAGTTCGGGCTCACGTTCCTGTTCATCGCCCACGACCTGAGCGTGGTTCGCCACGTCTCCGACCGCGTGGCGGTGATGTATCTGGGCGAGGTCGTGGAGATCGCGGACACGGACGAGCTGTTCGCGGACCCGAAACACCCCTACACGCAGGCGCTGTTGTCGTCGATCCCCGTCCCGGACCCGACGGTGGACACGGACGACCGCATCATCCTCGAAGGGGACGTCCCCAGCCCCATCGACCCACCCTCTGGCTGTCACTTCCGGACGCGCTGCCCGCAGATCATCCCGCCGGAGGACGTGGAGATGCCCCAGTCCGCGTATCGCGAGGTGATGAACGTCCGCCAGCGGGTCGAAGAGGAGTCCATCGACGTGGAGCTGGCGTGGAAGCAGGTCGAGGAGACCACCGAGGCCTCGGCCGACCAGCGGGCCGCCATGACCGACGGTGGGGCGATGGCCGGCGGTGAGGTCCCGAGCGCGGGCTCCCCGGCGGTCGAGGCGTTCACCGACGTGCTCTGGAACGAGCTGTTCGACGACCCCTCCGTCGTCGAGGGCCGGTCACGCGAGGTCGTGCAGACGGCGTTCGAGGCACTCGCTCGCGAGGAGTGGGCGGAGGCCGAGACCGTGCTCGCGGAGCGGTTCACGAGCGTCTGTGAACGCGCCGACCCGGTGTTGCAGGACGAGGCGCACCCGGCGGCGTGTCACCTGTACGAACAGCCCGGCGAGCCGAACCGGTCACCCGAGCGATAATCGCCGGACGTGGCGACGGTCGGCTGGCCCGAAGAGAGGAATTTCGGTCGGGCCGGGGCGATTATGCAGATTGTTAATGTTTATTGCCAAGGAGCAAATTTTGACAGCTATGCCAGAGAGTGACAGCGAAGTCGGACGGCGTCGGTTCCTGAAGACGGCAGGTGCAACCGTGACCGCGGCCACCGCGCTGGCGGGATGTTCCTCCAGCGACGACAGCGGTGGTGGTGGTGGTGGCGGTAACGGTGGGAGTGGCGGCGGGAGTGGCGGCGGTGGCGGTGACGACGGTGGCGACGACGGTGGGAGTGGCGGCTCGCTCATCTACGCCCGTGGTGACCACCCTCAGAACTACGACCCGCAGCAGACGACCAGTGGTGAGGTCGCGAAGGTCACGAACCAGATCTTCGACACGCTCATCCAGTTCGTCCCCGGGAGCGGTGGCCGGCTCACCGACGGCCTCGCGAAGAGCGACGGCTGGGAGCTCAGCGGCACGACGGCGACCCTCCAGCTCAAGGAGGGCGTCACGTTCCACAACGGCGAGGAGTTCACGGCCGCCGACGTGAAGGCGACCGTCGAGCGCTTCACCAACGAGGACTACGAGTACTACCTCGGCACCGAGAACGCCTCGGGGTACGCCGGGTTCACGTTCGGCAACTGGATCGAGTCGATCGACGCCTCCAGCAAGTACGAGGTGACGTTCACGCTGACCCAGCAGTACGCGCCGTTCCTGCGGAACCTGGCGATGTTCGCGGCGGCGATCCTCTCGAAGGCGCAGATCGAGAGCCTCGGCAGCAACGCCTCGGACCAGGTCGCGCTCGGTACCGAGCCCGTCGGCACGGGGCCGTTCCAGTGGGGCCAGCTCGACAACTCGAACCAGCGCGTCCTCCTGGAGGCGTACGGCGACTACTGGGGCGACGGCCCGAAGGTCGGCGAGGTCATCTTCCGGACGATCGGGCAGAACTCCTCGCGTGCACAGAGCGTCATCAACGGTGAATCGCACATCACCGACAACCTCGACGCCCAGTCCGTCGCGAGCATCGAGAGCGCGGGCTCGGCCCAGATGAAGTCCAAGTCCGGCATCAACACCGGCTACATGGCGTTCAACATGGAGCGGGTGACCGAGTTCCGCGACAAGACGGTCCGGCAGGCGATCAACTACGCGGTGAACACGAAGGCGATCGTCGAGGACATCTATCAGGGGTTCGCGAAGCAGGCGAGCCAGCCGCTCCCCGAGGGCGTCATGGGTCGCGCGAACGACCTCGACCCCTACCCGACGGACAAGGACAAGGCGCAGTCGATGCTCGACGAGGCCGGCATCTCTGAGTTCTCGTTCGAGCTGGCGACCTTCTCGAACCCGCGTGGGTACAACCCGAGCCCCATCCAGACGGCGAACCAGGTCAAATCCGACCTGGCCGACGTCGGCATCGAGGTCGAGATCAACCAGTTCTCGACGTTCTCCTCGTATCTGGAGTACACGTCCGCCGGCAAGCACGACGCGTGTTTCCTCGGCTGGTACACCGACAACGCCGACCCGGACAACTTCATGTACGTCCTGCTCGACCCGAAGGTCCCGCTGGACGCGGTCCCCGAGGGCCAGGACTGGGTCAGCTTCGATACCGAGGGCTACAGTACGCTGAACGTCTCGGCGTGGGCGAACTCGGAGTACATGCAGCTCGTCCGTGAGGCCCAGAAGACGTACGACGAGGCCACGCGGAAGAAGAAGTACCAGCAGGCGAGCATGCTCGCCCACGATGAGGCGCCGTGGGTCTTCGTGGACTACGCGAAGACCCTGCGGGCGATTAACACCAACGCTGTCGTCGCGGACTCCTACACCGTGAGCTCCGTCGGCGGTCCGTTCCTCGAGTCGGTCGAGCTCAAATAACGAGCCGACCGCTCGTCGTCCACTGCTCGACGGCCGGCCGACCCGCGGCCGATGCCAAGCATTTATCCACCCCTCAAAGAAGGTTACTACACATACGCATGGTTTCCAAACGGTTCATCGTAAAGCGATTACTGCTGCTGATTCCGGTGCTGTTCGGAGTGGCGACGTTCGTCTTTGCGATCCTCCACCTCTCTGGGGGTGACCCGGCACGGGTCATCGTCGGGCAGCGGGCCTCCGAGGAGACCGTCAGGGAGGTCCGTCGCCAGCTCGGGCTGAACGACCCGATACTCGTGCAGTACGGTCGCTTCCTGCTCGACGCAGCGCAGTTCGACTTCGGCCAGTCCTACCAGATCTCGAAGGGGACGCCGGTCCGGCAGGTCCTCGCGGACAAGCTCCCCGTCACCGTCGAGCTCGCACTCTACGGACAGGCGATCGGGCTCGCGCTGGGCCTGCCGCTCGGGATCCTCTCGGCCGTGAAACAGGACTCGCTCGTCGACCACTCCACCCGTATCGGTGCGCTCACCGGTATCTCGGTCCCGATCTACTGGTCCGGGCCGCTTCTCATCCTGTTCTTCTCGGGGTATCTCGGCCTGTTCCCGGCCGCGGGGCGCATCGACTCGACGATCTTCCTCGACGACCACTGGGTGCTGTTCGGCACACAGTTGCCGCTGACGGGGATGGTCACGCTCGACACGCTCATCCTCAACACCGGCGCGTACGTGGATACGATCCTCAGTTCGGGGCTGTCGGCGATCCCCTCGATCCTCGAGCACTACCGGCCGTTCTTCTCGGCCGTGCGCCACCTGTTCTTGCCGGCGGTCACCATCGGGGTGTACTCGATGGCGCTCATCTCCCGGATGATGCGCTCGTCGATGCTCGAGGTCATCCGGCAGGACTACATGCGGACTGCCCGCGCGAAGGGCCAGGGCGCGAAGATCACCGTGATGAAACACGGGTTCCGGAACGCGATGATCCCCGTCATCACCGTCGTCGGCATCCAGTTCGGGACGCTCCTCGGTGGGGCCGTCCTCACGGAGACCGTGTTCGGCATCGGTGGCATCGGGACGATGCTCGTCTCGGCGATCAACGCGACCGACTACCCGCTCGTGCAGGGGACGGTCCTCACGTTCGCGCTGCTGTTCACGCTCGTGAACCTCGGCGTCGACATCACCTACAGCTACCTCGACCCCAGAATCCAGCAATAACATGAGCACAGAAACCACCCAGGGAGCGACTGAGCCCACCGAACGCGGGCTGCTCGCCCGCCTGAAGAACTCGCCGTTCCTCTCGGAGCTGTTCTCGAACCGCCTCGCGCTCATCGGCATCGGCATCATCGTCGGGATGCTGCTGGTGGCGATCTACGCCCGGCTGTTCTACGATCTGAGCGCGCTCACCTCCTCGCGGCTCGGCGGCGCCATCCCGGACCGCGCGGCACCGGGCTGGGCGGGCGGTCCGGCGCCGGCCACCGAGATGCTGTTCGGGACGGACGCCTCCGCCCGGGATATCTTCCGGCGGACGCTCTACGGCGCGTGGATCGCGATGAAGTTCGGGACGATCACCGTCGGCGCGTCGACGATCCTCGGCGTCAGCCTCGGCATCATCGCCGCCTACTACGGCGACATCACGGACAACGTCATCATGCGGACGATGGACGTCCTGCTGGCGTTCCCGTCGCTCCTCTTGGCGCTCGCGCTCGTCGCCATCTTCGGCGCGGGGCTCTGGAAGGCGGTCATCGCGCTGACGCTCGTCTACACCCCCCGGTTCGCCCGTGTCGTCCGGGGTGCGGCGCTGAAAGTGCTCGAAGACGAGTACATCGACGCGACGCTGGCGCTCGGAGCGAAGGACCCACGTATCCTCTTCCGGCACATCATGCCGAACACGCTCGCGCCCATCACGGTCCAGTCGACGCTGAACTTCGGGCTGGCCATCATCGACATCGCGGCGCTGTCGTTCCTCGGGTTCGGCGCGCAGGCCGGGACGCCCTCGTGGGGGCTGATGCTCGCGAACGGCGTCGAGAACGGCCTCCAGACGGGGAAGTGGTGGATGTCCTTCTTCCCCGGGCTGTTCCTCGCGTTGACCGTCCTGGGGTTCAACCTCCTCGGTGACGGGATGCGCGACGCGCTCGACCCCCGGATGCAGGACGCGGTCGACTGATCGCGATGGACGCCGCCGCCGGGCCGCGCGAGCTCGCGGCCGCGTACCTCCGACCGCGGACCCGCATCGTCGCCGGTGGGTTCCTCGTGGGGGCGGTCGCCGGCGGTCTTCTCCCGCTCGTGTTCCTGCTCGCTGGCTGGACTCCCCTGCGAGCCGTGCGGTTCGCGTTCGTCCTCGGGACGCTCGCGTTCGGCGTCGGCCTGCTCGGCTGGGCGGGCTCCGCGATGGCCGGGCGCGGGTTCGAACAGATGCAGCGACACCTGGAGACGGAGACGGACTGGACGGAAGCCGACTCGCGGCGAGCGATGGCGCGCGTCGGGGCGTTCGGCGGCGGTGTGATGGCGACGACGGGGCTGCTCGATGTCGGGCTTCTCACGCTGCTGTAGCACGTTCCCGAATGACAGAGCCGGTCGTAATCGCGGTGGAGTATCGCCTACCACCGTGGACCTCGAAGGTCGTGACGAACGTGCTGCCGTGGCTTCATCTTCACCGGAAACGCGGTGTGCTCGTCCCCGCGTGAAACACAGTCTCTCCCGCGTCGCGACGCGGACTGTTCCGGACACGGCGAGCGGTATTTCACCGGAAACACGGTGTGTCCCCGCGGTGGCGACAGTAGGTTTCCGGTGGAGCCGGAGTCCGTCGGTGGTGAGCGGCGCGCTCGGTCCACGGACGTAACCAACAGCTGACGACACCCCCCGGATTTGTTGGTTAAAACGACCGCCCGGCTCCCCCGCGAAACCCCTGCCACGCGAAGGGTTATGCCACTGGGCCTGGGTAACACACCTGAATGTCGCTGCTGTTCGAACACGCCGTCGACGAGTTCTCGCTTCCGGACGCCTCGCTGGCGTCGGGCGATTCCGGCTCCGAACCGACCGACACGCCGGTCCCCGTGCGGCCGATCGCGGAATTCGTGAGCCACTACGACTCCCTACAGCACCCGACGGAAGGCTGGACGTGCATCCCGCTCCACGGGGTGGCCGACGCGGCGGTGACCGACGCCTACGTGGGCTACACCGAACACGCGGTCCGCGGCCCGGTGTTCATCGTCGCGGACGGGGACGACTACGAGGCCGTCCCCGCCGAGACGTTCGGCGAGACGGGGATCGCTCGAAGGATTCGCTTCTGGCACTCCGATTACTCGAACTCGTTTCAGGGCGGGGAGAAGACGGCCATCGTCCTCTCGCTCGTCCGGAGCAACCGCGAGGCCGCGTCGGCTTCCTCGGGCGCCCCGAAGACGGCCCGCGCCGGCTGAACGTCGCGCTCACCCGGGCCAAGCGCTACTGCGCGGTCGTCGGCGACTTCCACACCCTCCGGTACGAACAGGAGGGGAAGCCTATGGACCTCTATCTGGCGTTCTACGACTACTTCGACACCGTGCTGGGGCTCCAGCACGTCGACCCGGCGTTCATCCCGGTGTGAGTAGGGGTTCCCGGCTCGCTCCCGATCACCTGTCGTCCTCTGTGGTGTCGACGACCACGTAGCTGATGTTCCCCTCGCGGAGTGCGTCCGTGTGTGGTGCGAGTTCGTCGTCCGCGGCGACCAGCAACACGTCGAGTCCCTTCGTGGCCGCCTCCTTGACGGCGGTGGCACTCCCGAAGCGGATATCGGGGTCGAGCCCCGCTGCGGTCACGGCGGCGAGGGCTTCGTTTCCGGCGACGGCGGTCAGGTCGTTCGCCGCGGCTCTCTCGACGAGTGTGTCGGTCGTGACGGTGGCACTCCCGCCGTCCTGGACCCGTGGGAGCGAGAGGATCGTCACGGTCCCCAGCTCGTACTCGACGAGTCCGTCGAAGTTCGTGATGCCCACGTCCCGGCCGACCGACGCACTCGTGACTGCAACTGCGGTTGCACGGCCGGCCCCGCCGGCCATCGCGCGGAGCGCGCCGTCCTGCATCGACAGCGAGACGGTCTCCCCCTCGCTGATGTCCGTCGTCGCGATCGCCGTCTCGACGTCCACCTGTCCGATGACGTCCTCCGAGACGTGGCGGACGAACGTCCGGAGCTCGTCGGTCTGGGAGATCAGCCAGTCGATACCCGCTTTCGTGACCTCGTAGCGACCGCGGCCGTGTTTCGTGACGTACTCCTGGTCGGCCAGCTCCCGGAGATACTCGCTGACGGCCTGCGACGTGATTCCGATGGCGTCGGCGATCTCCTGCTGGTTGACTGCGGGCTGCCGCTCGGCGATCTGCACCAGGATCTGATAGCGGGTCGCGTTGCGCTTGCTCCGGAGCACGCCGAACTCGTCGGCCTCGTCCGCGGTCGGTGGCATTACTCAATGCTACCCGGCCGGGGGTCAAGTAAGTTTACACTAACTCGTTCCTACTTGGAGTGTACGAGGGAACACGGCCCTTTTGACAAAGCTGGCTTGGACTAATACAACCACAATTGTTTTGTGCCCCAGACGAGTTGTCTCCGTCGATGGCGAACGTATCGCTCCCCCACGACGCGAAGGCCGGCCCGACGAAGTCGGAGGTCCGGGCCGTACTGCTGAGTAAACTGGCTCTCGGACCGTCTGACCACTTCGTCGAGGTCGGCTCGTGTACCGGTGCCGTCACGATCGAGGCGGCGCAGGCCGCCGGCCGGGTGACGGCGCTCGAACGGAAGCCGGACCGGCTGGCGGTCACCGAGCGGAACCTCGCCGCGAACGAGACGACCGCGGCGGTGGACCTCCGCGAGGCGGAGGCGCCCGACGGACTGCCGGACGACATCGACGCACTGTTCCTCGGGGGGAGTCGCAACTACCCCGCGGTGCTGGACCACGCGGTCGACGCCGCGGTCGACCGTGTCGTGATGAACGTCTCCCGGCTCGAGGTCGCGGGCGCGGCGACGGAGGCCTTCCGCGATCGAGGGCTCCTCGACGAGGTCGTCCAGTTCCAGGTCAGCCACGGCTACGAGCTCGCGGGGGCGACGAGCTTCGATTCGGACAACCCCGTCTACATGCTCGTCGGCGGGGCCGGGTCGGGGACCACGGATGAGGAGGGGGCACGATGACCCTCTACGGCGTCGGGCTCGGCCCGGGTGACGCCGACCTCGTGACCGTCCGCGGTCGCGAGGTGCTCGAGGACGCGGACGTGGTGTACTCCCCCGGCCGGCTCTCACGCTCCGTCGCGACGGCGCACGTCCCCGAAGCGCGCATCGGCGACCTCGGCTTCCCGATGACGCGCGACGAGGAGGAACTCCGCCGTGCCTGGAAAGCCGCGGCCGAGGCGATCGCCCCGCGTGCCCGCGACGGCACCGTTGCCTTCGTCACGCTCGGTGACCCGAACGTCTACTCCACGTTCGGGCACCTCCGCCGGACGCTCGCCGCGTTCCACCCGGACGTCGAGGTGGCGGTGGTCCCGGGGGTGAGCGCGGTCACCGCGTTCACGACCGCCCTGGGCATCGAGATCGCTGCAGGCGCGAGCCTGACGCTCCACGAGGCAGCTCGTGGCGCCGCACCGACCGGCCCGGACCGCATGGTGCTGTTCAAGGTGACCGACGTGCCGGCGACCCACGAGCAGCTGGTCGAGGCCGGCTACGACGTGGTGTACGGCCGCCGGCTGTACATGGAGCAGGGCGAGACGGTCGTGACGGACGACCCCGAGGCGCTGGCCGACCGGGACTACTACACGCTGGCGTACGCGGAGAAGCGCGGGCTCGAGTCGGCGCCGGCGACAGCGAGCTTCCGAACCGCCGAGTCGGGGACGACCGCCGAGTCGACGGACGGGACCGTGAGCACCGACGGCGGGAGCGATATCGAACGGGCCGAACGGAGCGTCGGGGAAGCAGGTGGCGACGAGCCGCCACGGAGGGTGCGCCGATGACCGACCCACAGGCGGCTATCGACGCGGAGACGGCGATACCCGCAGCGGAACGCGACGAGCGGATCAGGAGCCGAACCGCGGGTGAAATCCAGGAGGGGATCCCGTTCATCGGCGCCGGCCCCGGCGATCCGGGCCTGCTCACGGTCACCGGCCGAGAGCTGGTCGAGGCCGCGGACCTCGTCGTCCACGCCGGGTCGCTCGTCAACAGCGACCTCCTCGACGAGTACTGTGCCGACGCCGGACAGGTGTCGAGCATCGGGAAGGACCTCGAGGAGCTGGTGCCGTTGATGCGGGACGCCTACGAGGCCGGGCGGACGGTCGTCCGACTCCACAGTGGTGACCCGGCGATCTACGGCGCCGCCGTCGAGCAGATGGACGCGCTGGAACACGAGGGCGTTCCGACCTACATCGTGCCGGGGGTGACTTCGGCGTTCGCCGCCAGTGCCACGCTCCGAACCCAGCTCACGCTGAACGGCGTGGCCAACCACGTCGCGTTCACCCGGCCGCAGGGGAAGACGCTCGACCCCGAGGAGGACCACATCGGCGAGTTCGTCGGGATGGGCGACGTGACGACCTGCATCTATCTGGGTACTCACGCGGTCGGCGAGACGATGGACCGGCTCATCGCGGACGGCCACGACCCGGAGACCCCGGTCGCCGTCGTCTACCACGCCTCGTGGCCGGACGAGGAGATTATCGAGGGGACCATCGCCACCATCGGCGACCGCCTCGAGGAGGCGGGCTACCGTGCCTCCGCGATGGTCGTCATCGGCGACGCCGCGCGGAAGGCCGGCTACGAGCGCTCGTACCTGTACGACGGCTGGGCGAACCGTGGCGCGAGCGAGAACGAGGCTGACGACTGACCCATGAGCACTGACGCAAACGACACGACCGACACGGACGCTGCGGAATCGAGCGGCCACTGTTCGACCCCCGACTCGGACGGGGAGGTGGCCGAGGAGATCGCGATCATCAGCTTCGAGCGGAAGCTCGACACCGCACGCGAGATCAAAGCCGGCATCGGCGACGGCTACGACCGCGTGGACATCATCGAGTACCATGGCGACGTGTTCGCCGAACACTGGGGCGACTACGACTGCTTCGTCGGCCTGATGGCCTCCGGCATCGCGATGCGGAAGACCGCACCGCTGCTCGACGACAAGTGGGACGACCCCGCCATCGTCGTCGTCGACGAGGAGCTCACGTGGGCCATCCCCATCACGGGCGGCCACCACGGCGCGAACCAGGTCGCTCACGACCTCTCGCAGCTGGGTGCGGTGCCCGCGATGACGACCGCGAGCGAGGCGGCGGGGAAACAGGGCGTCGAGAGCAAGGCGAAGGCGCTGGACGCGCACGTCGTCAACGGCGACTCCACGGTCGCGACGAACCTCGCCGTCCTGAACGACGAGCTCGGTCCCGTGGCCCGCCTCGACGGCCCCAGTGCCGTGCTCGTCGACGACGACGTGACCGTCCTCAAACGCAACACCTCGGACGGGGTCGTCCTCGGAACCGGCACCGTCTCGGGCGTCAAGAAAGCCCAGGTCATCGAGGCCTGGTCGACCGCCCTCGACGACCTCGGGCTCGACTTCGCTGACGTGGAGTTCGTCGCCACCGGTACCAGAAAGGAGGGCGAAGAGGGGCTCTACGAGGCCGCCCAGGAGATCGGTGCGGGCGTCGTACTCTTCGAGAAGGAGACGCTGGAGGGGTTCGAGGGGCCGTCCCCCTCGCGGTCGAAGGAACTCATCGGCTGGCCGGGCATCGCCGAGGCGTCGGCGATCGCCGGCGGCCGCGAGCACGAACTCGCCCGGAAGAAGGAACGGTTCGACGACGCCGTCACCGTCGCGGTGGGGCGATAACATGGCCGACTCGGATACCACCAGCGCCGACGGCTCGATGGGAACGCTCTACGTCGTCGGTATCGGCCCCGGCCTCCCCCACGCGATGACCCAGCGGGCGAAGGACGTCATCGCCACCGCCGACTGCGTCATCGCGTCGAACCTCTATCAGGAGTTCCTCCGGCGGGACGGCACCCTGCCACCCGAGAGCGCCGCGGTGGAGGCCGCCACGGACGGCGGGGCGACACCGGGCTCCCAGACCGGCACCGTCCTCGAACGCCCCGGCGGCACCCGCCAGACGCTCATCCGGTCGTCGATGGGACAGCAGGTCGAACTGGCCCGGGAAGCGTTCGAGCGGGTTCGAGCCGGGCAGGACATCGCCCACGTCTCGGGCGGCGACCCGAACGTCTACGGCAAGAGCGACCTCCTGTTCACGATGGCCGAGGCCGAGGCTGCGTACGATATCCCCATCGAGGTCGTCCCCGGCGTGACGGCGGCGCTCGGCGGGGCAGCGAACCTCGGCGCACCGCTGTCGAACGACTTCTGTACCGTCTCGCTGTCCGACAAGTGGCGTGGCTGGGACGAAATCGAGGAGAAACTGCGCGCCGCGGCCATCAGCGGGTTCGTCATCGTCCTCTACAACTGCTGGCGCGACTACCAGCGCGCCATCGACGTGGTTCGCGAGGAACGCGCCGACGACGTGCCGGTCGGCATCTTCAACGACGCCGGCCGCGGCGATGCCGGTCGAAATCTGGAGGACGAGACACACACCATCACGACCCTCGGCGAGGCGAACGACCACGAGGAGAAGGTGGGGAGGATGGGGACGTCCATCCTGATCGGCAACCACGAGACGACGGTCTGGGAGAACGACTACGGCAACCACCTCGTCACCCCCCGCGGGGGGCGTGACGTCGACGACTTCTGACAATGAGCACTGAAGACACTACCGAGACGAGTACCGACACCGAAACCAGCTGCGGCGCGACCACCACCGACACCACGAGTGAGGGCGGTTCGACGTCGAACTGTGGCGCATCCTCGTCGTCCAGTTCCGGGTGCGGCAGTTCGAAGAAGGCCGCGACCGACGAGAAGGTCGGGTCGACCGTCGACGACTTCGAGGCCGACCCCGGGCGCCTGGTCGCAGTGGGGCTTGGCCCCGGACAGCCCGACGGGATGACGAAACGCGCGCGCGAAAGATTGCTCCAGGCCGAGCATATCGTCGGGTACACCACGTACGTCGACCTCCTGCCGGAGGAGATCACGGAGTCGGCAGCTGAGCTGTACGACACGCCGATGTGCGGCGAGGTCTCCCGCACGGAGGAAGCGATCGATCGCGCGCTCGCCGGCCACGACGTGGCCATCATCGGGAGCGGTGATCCGAACGTCTACGCGCTGGCCGGGCTGGCGCTGGAGATCCTCGAATCGAAGGGGGCGACCGCCAGCATGGTCGACTTCGAGGTCGTCCCGGGCGTCCCCGCGGCACAGTCCTGCGGTGCGCGGTTGGGGGCCCCGCTCGTGAACGACAGCGTCAGCATCTCGCTGTCCGACCATCTCACGCCGATGCCGACCATCGAGTCACGGCTACACGCGGCCGCGAAGGAGGGGTTCACCATCTCCATCTACAACCCGTGGAGCCGCAAGCGCCGGGAGAACTTCCAGAAGTGCTGTGAGATCCTCTCAGAGCACCGCGACCCGGAGACGCCGGTCGGCATCGTCCACGGCGCCGGTCGCGACGACGAGCAGGTCGAGATCGTCGAACTCCAGGAGCTGGAGGCGCTCGGCGAGACGGAGCTCGTCGACATGACGACGACCATCATCGTCGGGAACGAGGAGACGTACGTCTGGGACGGCCGGATGGTGACGCCGCGGGGGTACGAGTCCAAGTATGACTACTGAGTACCGGGTGCGGCTCGACCGCGAGGCCTGCGACGGTATCTTCGCCTGCCTCGTCCGCGACGACCGCTTCCTGGAGGCCTCGGACGGCCTGGCGACCGTCGACGGCGGGCACGTCGAAGCTGCGGAGGACGGGACCCAGCTCGTCCGCTTCGACGACGACCAGCTCGCGGCCGCACGGCAGGCCGCCCGTGCCTGTCCGGTGGGCGCCATCGACGTGCTGCCGGAGGTGGCCGATGAGTGACGCGAGCGGCCGGCCCGAGCCCGTCGAGGACCTGCTCACCGCGACGCCAGCCACGGCCTACTTCTGGGGGCGCGTCGCCGGTGACGGCGAGCTGTCGAGCGAGAGTGTGACGGTTCGCACGACGGACGAGACGGCCGCCGACGCGCTGGCGGCGACCGCCGGCACCGACCGGACGGACGGTGAACACCGCGTCGCCGCCAGGGAGTCGGCACACGATGCCGCTATCGTCCGGTACGAAGACGAGTTCGAGCTTCGCGTGTTCGGCACCCCCGCCGAGCGCGCGAGCGCCGCCTTCGGACTCCCCATCGAGGGGGAGCCCGGCGGGTATCGGTTCGGGGCGTTCGACGCGTATCTGCCCCAGCTACTCCGCGGCGTGCTCGAAGCCTGCGGCACCGTCTGCTTCCGGGAGTCGTCCGGCGCCGTCGGGATCTCGTTCGTCCACGACGACGCGGGCCTGCTTCGGACGGTTCGGTCACTCCTCGACGCGGTCGAGCCCTCGGTGCCGACGGACGACCTCTCGGAGACCTCTTCGGGTGGCTACTGGTTCGGCCTGGCCGACGGCGCGGACACCGCCGCGTTCGCGCGGTGGCTCTACGCCGGCAGTGACGAGTCGGGGCTCTACTCGGCCGCTCGTCGGCAGAAGCTCCGCCGGAGCGTCGAACGCGCGACCGACCGCGAGGTGGGTGACCTCTCGTCATGAGCACCGACGTGCCGACGACGCAGTCCGGGCTGTCCGACGAGGCGGTGCTCCTCGTCGGCCACGGCTCGCGACGCGAGCAGTCGAACGAGCAGGTTCGGACCCTCGCCGCCGAGTTGGAGGGACGACTGGGCGTTCCGGTCGACGCCGGGTTCCTCGAACTCGCGGAGCCGGCGATCCCCGACGCGATCGCGGGACTCGCGTCCGCAGTATCCCGCCTCACCGTCGTCCAGCTCTCGCTGTTCGCGGCGAGCCACGTGAAGAACGACGTGCCACTGGCCGTGCAGCAGGCCCGGAGCGAGCACGCCGACCTCACCATCCACAACGGCGCCCATCTCGGCGTCCATCCGGCGATCGTCGACCTGCTTGACGACCGCGCGGCGGCGGTCGAGGCCGAACTCGGCGTCGACCGAGCGCGCGACGACGTCGCCGTCGTGCTCTGTGCCCGTGGCTCCAGCGACCCGGACGCCAACGGCGACGCGCACAAACTCGCCCGGCTCCTGTACGAGGGGCGCGCTTTCGACCGGGTCGAACCCTCCTTCATCGGGGTGACGGAACCACAGCTCGAAGAGACGCTTCACGCGGTGGCGAAACACCGTCCCGACGCGGTCGTCGTCCTCCCGTACATGCTCGGCGATGGCGTGCTCACCGGCCGCATCCGTGACGGTGCCGACGCGTTCGACGAGTCGTACCCGTACGTGGCTGCAGCGGCTGGCGACCCACTCGGGACCGACACCCGACTGCTGGACGTGCTCGGCGACCGCTGGCAGGAGGCCCGGACGGACAGCGTGGATATGTCCTGTGACACCTGCAAGTACAAGGTCGAACTCGACGGCTACGAGGCGGACGTGGGTGGGGCGCGAGCGATGCTGCGGGCGCTGACCCACCAGGAGTCACACGCCGACCGTGAGGACGTGGACGCGGAGCCACACACCCACGACGCCCCGGAGAAACACGTCGCCGTCTGTACGAACCAGACCTGTGCTGCCGGGGGCTCGCCGGCCGTGCTCGAGCGCCTGCGGCAGGCCGCTCGCGACTCCGACGCCTGTGACGTGCGTATCACGCGCACCTCGTGTCTCGACCGCTGCGGCGAGGGGCCGATGGTCGCCGTCTACCCCGACGGCGTCTGGTACGGTGACGTGGACCAGCCCGACGCCGAACGCATCGTCTCGTACCACCTCGACAGGGACCGCATCGTCTCGGATCTCGTCGACCAAACACTGTAACCACACCCATGAGCTGCTATGAAATCGAAGCCCTACGACTCGGACTGATGAACGTGCTCGGCACCGAAGACCGGAGCGCACGCGAACACGCGGAGACGGAACTCGAGGGCCATCTCGACGGCCCCATCGAGGCCCTGGCGGACGCGGAGACGCTCTCGGAGGTGCAACGCCACCTCGATAGCGCGCTCGTCGATCTCGAAGCCGAGATCGCCGCCGCCGACCCGGACGACCCGGCGTACGACTACAAGCGGGGGCGGCTGGTGGCCGTCCGGGATGCCGAACGCGCCGTCCATCGTCTCACCGACCAGGGTGAGAGCCTCCTCGACGGCCTCGGGGAGGCCCACCACGTCCTCCACGAGGCGTTCCCGGTCGATGAGTGACCTGACGGGACGAACCGTCGACCTCGGCGCGGTCTCCCCGGCCCGGTCCCGCCATGCGGGCCGCCGGTCGGCCGTCGCGTTCACCGACGAGCTGGTCGTGGTCGGCACGGCCACGGGCGAGCTCCGGGCGTACGACCGGGCGACCCTCGACGAACGCTGGACGGGGGGGACTGACACCGAGTCGACGTCGGTCGTCTCGCTCACGCCGTTCGGCGATGCCGTCGTCGCCGGCGAGCGCGGCCCCGAGGGGGCTGTCAGATGCTACGACGCGGCCACCGGCACGCTCCGCTGGCGGTACGCGACGGCGGCGGACGTCGGCCCACCCCAGCAGCCGACCCGGTTTTTCCGGCCGTTCGTCGTCGACACCGTGAGCGACGGCGAGCGACTCTACGTCGCGGCCCGCCGGTACGAACGTGACGGCGAGCGACGCTCGTTCACCAGCGCCATCTACGCGTTCGATGCGGGCGGCGGGGTCGTCTGGACCCAGCGGGCGGATGCCTCCCCGATCAGTCTCGACTCCGACGGCGACCGTCTCGGTGTCGCGTACAACCGCTGTCCCGGCACCCACCAGCACGGGCTCCTCGTCCTCGACGCCGAGACGGGAACCGAACGGTACGCGTGGGACCCCGGGACCGACGGGCAGCGTCGCGTCGGCGACCTCTCGGTCGTCGACGACGGGGTGGTCGTCGCCAGCCACGGTGACTACTGCGGCTACCGGCTCGGCGACGGCGGTGCCGAACGGTGGCGCGTCGACCTCGCCACTCCCGCCGAGGTCGAGGGGGAGACGCTGTACGCCTATCCGAACCACGTCCACGCGACCGACGACGGCGTGGTGTTCGTCACGGGGAACACCTACGCGACCGAGGGCCGCGAGACGGCGTCGCTGCATCCGCGCGAGCACACCGCCTTCGGCTACACCCCCGACGGTGAGCGTGCCTGGACGACCTCGGTCGGCGGCTTCGCGGGGGAGCTCGGCGCCGACGGTGGGCGCGTGGCCGTGCCCGGCGCCCAGCATTTCCGGACGCGCGAGGCGGCCGTCCACGGGCTCCGCGTGTTCGACGCGCCGACCGGCCCCGAGACGAGCCGCGAAACCGACGGGATCGTCACGGCGGTCGCGCTCGACGGTGACGCGGTCGCCGCCGTGGAGGAGCCCGTCGTCTATCACGACGAGGGGACGGAGCGGGGACGCTACCGCCTTTTTTTCGGGACGGCCTGACCGTTAGCTATCGGTCTCGCGCTCCGACCGTGTGTCGCCGTCGGGGGTCTTGGCGGGCTCCCAGCGACCGTCGTGGACCAGTTCGTCTCGGTCGAGACGGTCGCGCCAGCCCTCCTGCTGGAGCACCGGCTCGTCGGGGAAGCCGTCCTCGGGGTAGCCGACACAGAGATAGGCGACGGGGCGGATGTGATGGGGAATCTCCAGTACGTTCCGGAGTTCGTGGGGGTAGAGAAAGGAGACCCACCCCACGCCGACCCCCTCCGCGCGCGCGGCCAGCCAGAGGTTCTGGACCGCGAGACACGTGGAGTAGACGTCCATCTCCTGCATCGTGTTCCGCCCGAGGACGTGCGGAGCGTCACGCGTCGGGTCGCAGGTGACACAGATGTTCACCGGGGCGTCGGTGATCCCCTCCAGTTTCAACGCACCGAACGCCGCCTTCCGGGGTTCCCGATACCCCTCGTGGGCGGCGGCGATCGCCCGTTCGGCGATCCCCGCTACCGCCGCCTTCGTTCCGTCGTCCTCGATGACGACGAAGTCCCACGGCTGGGAGAACCCGACGCTCGGTGCGTGGTGTGCGGCGTCCAGCACGCGCTCCAGTACCGCCTCGGGGACGGGCTCGTCGCGGAACCGCCTGATATCCCGCCGTGCGTAGATGGCGCTGTAGACGGCTTTCCGTTCACCCGATCCGAATGCAACCATACTTGAGATACTGAATGGGTGGTTGTATATCGGTTGTGGGTCCGGCCCCCTCGACATCTCCCCCGGGGAGTCCCCGAGTATCTGTGAGCGACCGAACCTTTTTGGGCTCGTCAACCGACGACAAATTTGTGGTTTACGAGATCGACAACACGACGATCGCCGACGCCGTCGAGCGGGTGTTGGCGGGCGAACGATTGGACCGCCGTGACGGGCTGGCGCTCATCGCCCAGCCGGTCGGGGAGCTCGCGGCCGCCGCCGACTACGTGCGCGCTCAGTTCGGCGACGATACGGTCGACGCCTGCTCCATCGTGAACGCGAAAGCGGGCAACTGTGCCGAGGACTGTGGCTTCTGTGCCCAGTCCGTCCACTTCGACGCCGGCATCGAGACGTACGGGTTTCTCGATCCCGAGGAGATACTCGAAGCGGCGAAACGGGCCGAGCGCGACGGGGCCCAGCGGTTCGGCATCGTCGTCGCCGAGAAGGGCGTCTCCAGGGAACGACGACCAGACGAGTGGCAGGAGGTGCTCCGGGCCATCCGCCTCGTCCGCGACGAGACCGACGTCGAAGTGGACGCCTCGCTCGGCATCCTCACGGAGACGGAAGCCCGCATCCTCGCCGACGAGGGGATCAACCACTACAATCACAACATCGAGACCTCCCCCCGGTTCTTCCCGGAGATCGTCGGCACCCACTCCTTCGAGGACCGCGTGGAGACCCTTGAGATCGCCAAAGCGGCCGGGATGGACCTCTGTGCTGGCGTCATCCTCGGCATGGGTGAGACGCCGACTGACCGCGTGGACGCCGCCATCGCGCTGCAGGAGATCGGCGTCTCCTCGCTGCCGGTGAACGTCCTCAATCCGATCGAGGGGACGCCGCTTGGCGACCGGCTCGGTGAGAGCGCGGCAATCTCCACCGACGACCTCATCAGAACCATCGCGGTCTACCGGCTGCTCCACCCCCACGCACGGGTGCGGCTCACGGGCGGCCGTGAGGTCAACCTCGGAACGGACGAACAGCACCTGCCGTTCGAGGCGGGAGCCGACGGCATCCTGACCGGCGACTATCTCACCACGTCGGGGCAGTCACCCGGTGACGACATCGAGGTGATAGAGCGCGCCGGGTTGGAGCCGAACATGGCGGTACACGAGTTCGATACGGAGGCAGTCAAGGCCGGGAGGACACGGGACCGCGGGACGGTAGACACGGCGGCAGGATCGGCGATCAGCAACGCGGAACTGGAGGAGTAAGATGCACGAGATCAACTTCGCAGTGCTTGGTACCGGTGGTATCGGCCGACGAATGCTCGACGTCTCGACGCACAAGGCGGGGCTGACGCCCGTCGCGGCGTGTGACCGCCACGGGGTCGCCATCGACCACGACGGCCTCGACGTAGAGGAGCTGCTCGCGGCGACGGAGGGGAACATCGCGAGCGACCCCGAGGGGCGCGACGCGAGTACGGACGGTGGGACGGCCACCGTGGGTGGCGTCAAGCAGACCGGCGAGGACGCCGGCGTCGTCGCGTCGGCACAGGCGACCGCCACGGAGACGCCCATCGACGCCGTCATCGCGGAGAGCGACCGCATCGACGCGGTGCTCATCGCGCTCCCGAACTTCGAGCACGACTTCATCCCGCGGGTCGCCGACCGCTTCGCGGCGGCTGACTACTCCGGCGTCCTCGTCGACGTGCTCAAACGCTCGCGGGTCATCGGAATGCTCGACGAGCGCGCGGAGACCTTCCGAGAGCAAGGCATCACGTTCGTCTGCGGTGCGGGGGCCACGCCCGGCTTTCTCACCGGCGCGGCGGCCATCGCGGCCCAGTCGTTCGTCGAGGTCGAATCGGTCGATATCTGGTGGGGTGTCGGGCTCAGATCCGGCTACGAGGACAACCGCGGCACCGTCCGCGAGGACATCGCTCACCTGCCGGGATACGACATCGACGATGCCCGCGAGATGAGCGACGCGGAGATCGCGGCGGTCATCGACGAGCACGACGGCGTCATCGAGTTCCGGGACATGGAGCACGCCGACGACGTGCTCTTAGAGCGGGCTGGAATCTGCGACGCCGCGGACGTGACGGTCGGTGGAATCCTCGACGTCACATCCGACGAGAAGCCCACGACGACGACCGTGCGCGTCACGGGTCGGACGTTCGACGGGGAGACGGGGACGAACACCTTCCAGCTCGACGACGCCACGAGCATGGCGGCCAACGTCAACGGCCCGGCGCTGGGCTACGTGAAAGCGGCCGTCCGCCGTAACCGCGCCGGCGAGTACGGGGTCTTCGGCCCCGCCGAGCTGATGCCGGGGTTCTAGATGCGCGGCGAACCGGACCTGGGTGGGACCGAGGCGGCCCGGAGTAAGGGACACGGCTTCAACCTCGCGGCCCGGCTCGCCGCGCGGGAACGACGGGGGCTCAGACGGGACCTCACTCCGGCCGAACGGGTCGCCGCGCGCAGCCGCGTGGCCCCCGACCCGAAGGGGGGAGTCCCCGAGTTCACCGACGAAACGCGACTGGTGTTCGCGGCGAACGACTACCTCGGGCTCGCGGCCGACGAGCGCGTCCAGTCCGCGGCGGCCGAGGCCTCCCGTGAGATCGGCACCGGTGCCGGCGCGAGCCGGCTCGTGACCGGTGACACGCGGGTCCATCGCGCCCTCGAACGCGATATCGCCGAGACGAAGGACACGGCGCGTGCGCTCGTGTTCTCGTCGGGCTACGCGACGAACCTCGGGGTGCTCTCGGCGCTGGCTCCGGACGTCGTCTTCTCCGACGAGCTGAACCACGCGAGCATCATCGACGGCTGTCGGCTCGCCGACGCGGAGACGCGGGTGTACGACCACTGCGACCCCGACGACCTCCGGGCGAAGTTCGACCGGCGCGCCCACGAGGCGACCGGGGACGAGTCGTGGCTGGTCGTCACCGACTCCGTGTTCAGCATGGACGGCGACGTGGCTCCCCTCGAGGAGCTCTGTGATCTCGCCGAGGAGTACGGCGCGTGGGTGATGGTCGACGAGGCGCACGCGACCGGCCTGTACGAGGCGGGCGGCGGTCTCGTCCAGCGCGAGGGGCTCGCCGACCGGGTCCACGTGCAGATGGGGACGCTCTCGAAGGCGCTCGCGAGCCAGGGCGGGTACGTCGCCGGGAGCGACGTGTTGATCGAGCACCTGCTCAACGCCGCCCGCTCGTTCGTCTTCTCGACGGGGCTCACGCCGCCGGCCGCGGCGGCTGCCCGCGAGGCGCTCCGGATCGCCCGGGACGGCGACCGGCCGGCACGGCTCTGGGCGAACGTCGAGCGGCTGCGCGATGGGCTCGAGGAACTGGGGTACGAGGTGTGGGGGGAGAGCCAAATCCTGCCCGTCGTCGTCGGCGACCGGGACACCGCGATGGCGCTCGCCGAGCGGCTCCGCGAGCGGAACGTCGTCGCGCCGGGGATCCGACCGCCCACGGTCCCCGAGGGGACCAGCCGGGTTCGGGTGGCACCGATGGCGAGCCACACGGCCGAGGAGATCGACCGCTGTCTGGCGGCCTTCCGCGAGGCGGGCCGTGCGCTGGAGCTGCTGTGACCGAGGACTTCGCGGTCGTCGGGACGGGCACGGGCGTCGGCAAGACCGTCGTCACCGCGGGGTTGGTCGGGACCCTCAGGGACGCCGGCGTCGACGCCCGGGCCGTCAAACCCTGTCAGACGGGCTACCCGCCGGACGACGACGCGGGGTTCGTCGCCGAGGTCTGCGGGACGGCCGCCGCCGCGACCTGTCTCCGCCGGCTGGAGCCGCCGCTGGCTCCCGAGGTGGCGGCCGACGAGGCGGGTCGCGCCCTCTCCTATGAGGCGATCCTGACGGACTGTGAACGGGCGCTGGCCGACGCGGCGTGTGGCGTCCTCGAGGGCGTCGGCGGGCTCCGTGTGCCACTGGCCGAGGGCCGGGACGTGATCGACCTCGTGGCCGACCTCGGGCTCCCCGCCGTGGTCGTCGCCCGGTCGGGGCTGGGGACGTTGAACCACTCGGCGCTGACCGTCGAGGCGCTCCGTCGGCGCGATATCCCCGTCCGCGGTGTCGTTCTCAACGAGTACGAGGCGGCGACCGTCGCCGAACGGACGAACCCGGCCGTGCTCGCGCGGATGGTCGACCTGCCGGTCGAGACGCTCCCACCGCTGGACCTGACGGACCCGACGGCCGTCGTCACCGAGACGGCGGACAACCTCTCGCGGTCGCTGCTCGATACCGTCGGCTAGCGTGGTGTCCGGGGCCGTCGAACCGGTTGCTCGACGGTCCGACGACCGAACTCAGTCGTCCGCGCGCGACTCGGGCGTGAAGGTGACGCCGTCGATCTCGATCTCCTCGGGGACGCGGCTGGTGTCGTGTGTCCCCACCGGAGGGAGGTTCACCTCCGCGGCGGGCGAGCTGGTCAGGTCCGTCTCGTCGTCGAGCGCGGTCATCTCGCCATCGGCGTCGCGGGCGTCCTGGTCGATCCGCATCGAGCAGAACTCGACGCCGCACATCGAGCAGAACCGGGCCTCCTTGTAGTTGTCGCCGGGGAGCGTCTGGTCGTGGTAGGTTCGGGCGCGGTCGCCGTCGAGCGCGAGCTCGAACTGCCGCCGCCAGTCGAACTGGTACCGCGCCTCGGAGAGCGCGTCGTCCCAGTCGCGTGCGCCGGGGAGCCCGGTGGCGACGTCCGCCGCGTGGGCCGCGATCCGATACGCGGCGAGACCGTCACGCACGTCTGCCTCCTCGGGGAGGCCGAGGTGTTCCTTGGGGGTGACGTAACAGAGCATCGCGGCTCCCGCACGGCCGGCTTCCGTCGCGCCGATCGCGCTGGTGATGTGGTCGTACCCCGGCGCGATGTCCGTCACGAGGGGGCCGAGCACGTAGAACGGCGCGCCGTCACAGACCTCCTGTTGTCGCTCGACGTTCGCCTCGATCTCGTCCATCGGGACGTGTCCCGGCCCTTCGACCATCACCTGGACGCCGTGGTCCCACGCGGTCCGCGTGAGTTCCCCGAGCGTCTCGAGTTCGGCGAACTGCGCCTCGTCGCTGGCGTCGGCGAGACAGCCGGGGCGGAGGCCGTCGCCGAGCGAGAACGTCACGTCGTGCTCGGCGAAGATCTCACAGAGCTCCTCGAACGTCGCGTACAGCGGGTTCTGCATCCCGTTCTCCTCGATCCACTGCGCCAGGATGGACCCGCCCCGCGAGACGATACCGGTCTTGCGACCGTCCGTCACCGGGAGATGTTCCATGAGCACGCCCGCGTGGATGGTCATGTAATCGACTCCCTGTCGGGCCTGTTTTTCGATCACCTCCACCAGCAGCTCGTGGGTGATCTCCGCGGGGCTCTCCGCTCGCTTGACGGCCTCGTAGATGGGGACGGTGCCGACCGGAACGGGGGAGTGTTCGACGTTGGCGACGCGGATCTCGTCGAGGTCCGCTCCAGTCGAGAGGTCCATCACCGTGTCCGCGCCGTAGTGGACCGCGGTGTGGAGCTTCCGGAGTTCGCCCCGGATGTCGCTCGTCGTGTCGCTGTTCCCGATGTTCGCGTTGACCTTCGTCGAGAACTCCCGCCCGATGATCATCGGGTCGAGCGACTCGTGGGCGTGGTTCGTCGGGATCACTGCCTGTCCCTCCGCGACCTGCTGCCGGATGAACTCCGGGTCACGGTTCTCCCGGTCCGCGACGCGTCGCATGGCGGGGGTGATCTCCCCGTCGACGGCCCGCTGCAACTGCGTTCGTACCATGAACCACCTAGTGATACTACCGAGTAATAAGTGGTCCGGTAGTCCGCAGTGGTGGTCGCGTGCGCGGGTCGGCAGCCGGGCAGGACGAGTCAGGGAGGCGACGGCTCGACACCCAGCTTCGACGCCTCCGGCCCGAACTCGCGTTCGAGCAGCTCCGGCACGTCGTCGGGGGTAACGTCCGAATACCACCGACCGCGTGGGTGGATGGCGATGGCCGTCCCGTCGGCGCTACACAGGCCGAGACAGCTCGTCTCGGCGACGTGGACCTGCGACCAGAAGACGCCCCGGTCGCGCAGCCACGCTTTCACCGCCTCGTACACGTCCTCGCCGTGTGCGTCGGCACAGCAGGCGTACTCGGTGTCCCGGGCGTTCGTACAGACCAGCACGTGGTCGGCAAACCCGTTCGCGAGGACGGCCTCGGTTCGCTCCTGCATCAGTCGGCGAGCGAGGAGCCGTGCGCGTCGGCCGCCATCAGGTCAGGGGCCGCCGCACGGTCCCGGTCGTGGAGCCAGGCGTGTGCGCTGGCGAGCACGAACCACAGTCCGAGCTGGCCGACGGCGGTGACCGTCCGAAAGACGGCGGCGAGGTCGGTGGGGATGGGCCCCGAGGCCGCGTTCGCCGGTGCGAACACGGCGACGACGGGAAGGAGCCCCAGGACGGCGACGGCCCCGATGGCGGCCACCTCCCGGCCGTACCGCGTCCGAATCCGGGTGTACGTGTACCCGGAGAGCCCACAGGTGACCGCGCCGGCGACCATCATGAGTAGATACCAGAGGAGCCGCACGTCGGTCGGGAGCGTCTGTTCGACGCCGGGGGGTTGCGGTGGGACCACCAACCACGGGGCGCCGGAGACGGTGAGGAACCCGGCAGCCGCGAGCAGGTAGCTCTTCGTCTCACCCACGCCGGGGATCGCCGGTTCGAGGACGTAGAACGCGACCCCGAACACGACGACGCCGACCAGCACTCCCAGCAGGATTCCGCCGAGGATGCTCACGACCGTGGTGACGACCCCGGGAACGACGGGACCGCTACCGTGGCCGTGTTCGAACGTCTCGGCGTACCCGATGAGTGGGTTGCCGACGAGCGCGACGAACAGGCCGAAGACGATGCCACCGATGGTTCCGGCTTTCAGGCCGCGCACGAGATAGCGTGTCAACATCGGTCTCAGTGGCAGGTGATCCCCGCGGCGTGCCGGAAGTTGTGGAGCGAATCGTGCGCGGCCGGCTCCTGGAGGAACAGCAGCGTGAAGCCGAGTGCGGCCACGAGCGCGACCCCGACGGCGACCTGCGTCGCCGAGAGTTCGAATCGAGCCTGTTCGATACGTCCGGTAACGGTGTTGTTGGCTGTTGCCATTCTAAACCACATTTGGATAAATACAAGTGGAGTTGTAAAACTTCCGGATGGCTCACCCCTGGTTCTCGTGTGCCACTCCGACGGCTGACTCGACGCGTTCGGCCGAGAGCGCGCCGATCGGCACGCGTTCGCCTCCCGTCTCCTCGGCGATCAGCTCGGTCATCGCGGCTCGGTCCCCCTCGCCGGCATCGACGACGACCACGTGCGTCCCGAGTTCACGGAGCCGTCTCGCGGCGTCGCGGGTCTCACGGACGGGGCTCTCCGCCGCGACGTTCGCCCGCCCGTCGGTGACGAGGACGACGACGCTGGCGGCCGGGTCGGCCCGGTCGAGCACCTCGCAGGCGGTCCGGAGCCCGGCGGGCAACGGCGTCCGGTCCCCGGTCGGAAGCTGTTTGAGGTGCCGGGCGGCGAGCGTGACGCTCTTCGTCGGGGGGAGTACCACCTCCGCCGTCTCCCCCGCGAAGGTGACGAACGCGACCTCGTCACGCTGCTGGTACGCGTCCTTCAGGAGTTCGAGGACCGTCCCTTTCGCCGTCCGCATCGCGGGCAGCATCGACGCGCTGGCGTCCACGACGAACAGGACCAGCGAGGAGGCGTCCCCCTGCCGAACCGACTCCCGCAGGTCGCGCGACTCGACGGCGGCGGACCCACGGGCGGCGGCGGCCCGTACTGACGCGGCGGCGTCGACGCGCGTGGCCGTCGTCGCTCGCCGACTGCGAACACGGGCGCCGTCGTTGTCCACGTGCGGCCGGCTTCGCGCGCGGGAGCCACCGCCAGCGCGCCCGTCGTCCACGGCGTCCGGGACCGACAGCTCCGGTGATGCCCCCGGCCCGACGCCAGCGCGGGACTGCCCCGGGACCACCGGCGCCCGCTCCGCCCCGTCCTCTGTCTCGTCCGGCGGCTCCCCCTGTGCGTCGGCGTCCCCGCCGCCCCCGTGGCCCCCATCGGCCGACGGTGCCGGCTCGCTCTCGGCCGGCTCCGTCTCGGGGTCGCCGTCCGCCTCGGCGGACCGCGGGGCGGAGCCGCGCTCGCCGTCGGTCCCCCCGGTGTCCGTCGAGTCCTCGTGGGATTCGCCGTCCCGTTCGTCCGTCCTACCACCTGGTTCCCCCCCGTTCTCCCCGTGGCCGTCGTCCGCCGTGTCTCCGTGGCTTCCGCTCGCGTCTTCATCCGCTCCTGCTCCGTCCGCTCCTGCTCCATCCGCTTCTGCCCCATCCGCTCCTTCCCCGCCGTCGCCCCGGTCACCGGCCTCGTCCCCGTCGTCTCGACGCTCCTCGTCAGTGCCGTCCTCGAAGTGGTCGTCGATGAGCTCGTCGGCGTCGGGTGCGTCCTCGAAGGGGCGGGAACGGAGTCGGTGGGGGAGCGCGAGCGTCGCCGCCTCCCGCACGTCGGCCTCGGTGACGCTCGCCCGCCCATCGAGCGCTGCGAACGTCATCGCGGCGCGGGCGGTCGCGATGTCGCCCCGGTGGCCGTCGACGCCGGCATCGCGACACAGCTCCGCGATCTCGCGGGCCAGCGCCGTCGGTAGTTCGACGTCGCCGACGCTGCCGTGGGCCGCTCGGAGCTGGTCACGGTACGCGTCCGTCTCCGGGCGGGTCGTGTCACTGGCCCCGACACGGTCCGCTTCCCGGCCGATGGCCTGGTCGATGATACGTACCCGCTCGTCGATGTCGGCACAGCCGGTGACCGTCGCCTGGAGCGCGAACCGGTCGCGGAGCTGGGGACGGAGGTCGCCCTCCTCGGGGTTCATCGTTCCGATGAGCGTGAAGTCCGCGGGGTGCGAGACGCTCACGCCGTCGCGCTCGACGGTGTTGACGCCGCTCGCCGCTGCATCGAGCAGCACGTCCACGAGATGGTCGTCGAGGAGGTTCACCTCGTCCACGTAGAGGACCCCGCGGTTCGCCCGGGCGAGCAGTCCGGGGTCGAACTCGTACTCGCCGGCCAGCGCGTCCGCCACGGAGAGCGTCCCGGCGAGCCGTTCGCGCGTCGCCCCCAGCGGGAGTGTCACCAGCGGAACCGCTCGCGTCGTCGTCGGTGGCGCCGTCCGGGCGCGGCACTCGTCGCACTGGCGGCTCGGCTCGTCCGGCGGACACCCGTACGGACAGCCCTCGACGACGGTTTGTCGCGGGAGCAGGTCGGTGAGCGCCCGCACCGCCGTCGACTTCGCGGTGCCCTTCTCCCCCTGAATCAACAGCCCGTTCAGGTCGGTGTTCGCCCCAACGGTGAGCAGCGCCCGCTTGAGCTCGGCCTGCCCGACGATATCTACGAACTCGCACGGTGTGGCTCGGCCGTGCGAAGCTTTTTTGCCTCCGCCTAAATCAACCATACTTGTATTAGCACAATAGAGGTTTAACAACGTTATGCCAACAATCGGCCTTTACACCGCGACCGAGAACGAACTCGGGTCGATCCAGCGAGCCGCGACCCGAACAGATATCGACCTCGTCGTCCGATCGGAGAGCGATTTCGACGACCAGCGCGACGTCGACGCGTTCCTCGACGAACTCGTCGGCCCCGCCGACACCGACGCGTCCAGCAGTAGGGCGTCGGACGACGACGCGACGGCGGCGATCTTCTGGCTCCACGGGGCCGAAGAGAGCATGCCGGGATACAGTCACGCTGTCAGCCGACTCGACGATGCCGGCGTCCCCCTCGTCGTCAAGTCGACCGGTGACGCCTACGCCCTCGAGGACACGTCCGTCCCCGCGGCGGCCCGCGACAGCGTCTACGAGTATCTGGACCGTGGGGGGACCAGCAACGTCGCGAACTGCCTGCGGTTCCTCGCCGACGAGTTCGGCGATGGTGACTACGCGTACGACGCCCCGATCAGTCTCCCGACCGAGGGGGTCTACCACCCCGACCACCCGGGGGCGTCGTACGACGAACTCGTCGCCACGTTCGACCCGCGAAAGCCGACGGTCGCGGTCTGGTTCTACGAGTCCCACTGGACCCACGAGAACACGCGCTACGTCGACGCGCAGGTGCGGGCCATCGAGTCGCAGGGTGCGGACGCGCTGCCGATCTTCTGTAACCCGGCGACGGACACCGACGAGCAGTGGGACGCGGAACGCGTCACGGCGGAGTGGCTTCTCGATGGCGGTGAGCCCGTCGTCGACGCCGTGCTCTCCTCGTTTATGTTCTCGCTGTCGATGGCCGAGCGCGGGCGCGCCGCGGACGACGAGGGGGCCGCCGCCGCGGACGTCTTCCTCGACAAACTCGGCGTCCCCGTCATCCAGACGGTGACGACGATGCGCTCGCGCTCCCGGTACGAGGCGAGCGACACGGGCGTGATGGGGTTCGAACTCGCCCTCTCGGTCGCGCTCCCGGAGTTCGACGGGAACGTCATCACCCACCCCATCAGCGGGAAGGAGCGCACCGACGACGAGGCCGGCATCGGGAGTGCCCCCAAACAGCATTTCCCCATCGACGACCGGGTCGACCACGCCGCGCGGCTCGCGGTCAACTGGGCGCAGCTGCGACACACGCCCACCGAGGAGAAGCAGGTCGCGGTCGTCCTGCACAACTACCCGCCGAGCGACGACGGCATCGGTACCGCCTTCGGCCTGGACAGCCCCGAGAGCACCGTCAACCTGCTCGAGGAACTCCGCGACCGGGGGTACGACCTCGGTGGCACCCTCCCGGAGAGCGGGCAGGCACTCGTCGAGCGACTGACCGCCCAGCTGACCCTGGACGACCGCTGGGTCGCCCCGGCGGACGTCCGCGAGTTGAGCGTGGATGTCGTCTCCACGGCGCAGTACCGCGAGTGGTTCGCGGCCACCGACGACCGGTTCCAGGCGAACATCGAGGCGGAGTGGGGGGCGGTCCCCGACCGCCCGTTCGCCATCCCCGGCGTCGAGTTCGGGAACGTCCTCGTCACCGTCCAGCCGCCGCGCGGGTTCGGGATGGACCCCTCGAAGGTGTACCACGATTCGGACCTCCAGCCCCCCCACGACTACGTGGCGTTCTACGGCTGGCTCCGGCACAGCTTCGAAGCCGACGCGGTCGTCCACCTCGGCACCCACGGGAGCCTGGAGTGGTTGCCGGGGAAGACCGTCGGCCTGAACGGGGAGAGCGCCCCGGACCAGCTCGTCGACGACCTCCCGAACGTCTACCCGTACATCATCAACAACCCCGGTGAGGGGACCCAGGCGAAGCGACGGTCGTACGCCGCCATCGTCGACTATCTCACCCCCGTCATGCGGAACGCCGGGACGTACGACGAACTGGCCGAACTCGAGGCGCTCGCAGACCAGTACCGCGAAGCCGGGATGGAGGACGCCCGCACCGACGACGGCGAGGGGCTCGAACGCCTACTCCGGGAGACGGTCGACGACCTCGACCTCGCGGTGGAGCTCGGTATCGACGGCGAGATCGACGAGAAGGCGGACGTGCGCGGCCCGGAGGAGGCCGGAACCACGCTCGCCGAGGGAGCCGTCGACGGCGACGAGGTGTCCATCGACGAGCTCGTCGAACGGGTCCACACGTATCTCACCGACGTGAAGACCACCCAGATACGGATGGGGCTTCACACGATGGGCGAACCCCCCGAAGGCTCCCGGCTCGTCGAGTATCTCGTCGCACTGACGCGACTGGAGAACCCGGGCGGGCCGAGCCTCCGGGAGAGCGTGGCCGGCGTGCTCGGTGTCGACTACGAGCGGATGCTCGACGCCCCCGGGACCTACGACGAGGCCCTCGGCATGACGCTGTCCGAGGCGGCCGACGAGGTGTACGAGACGAGCCTGCGACTGGTCGAGACGCTGGCCGAACACGAGTTCGACATCCCGGCCTCGGAGGTCGCGGCCGGCCCCGACGAGGAGGTGAACATGAACCTCCTCGTCGTCGACCTCGACCCGCTGGGGGACGCGCGCGCGAAGTCGGGCGCGCACGACGACCTCCGGGACGCGCTGGCGTTCATCTGTGAGGAGGTCGCCCCGCGCGTGGGAGGGGCGGAAGCGGAGATCCCTCGCACGGCGGACGCGCTCGCGGGCGAGTACGTCCCACCGGGGGGGAGTGGTGCACCGACGCGCGGCGGGGTCGACCTGCTGCCGACGGCCCGGAACTTCTACACGCTCGACCCGCGGAAGGTCCCCGCGAAGAGCGCGTGGCGCGTCGGGCGGGAGGTGGCGGAGGGTATCGCCACCCGTCACCGGGACGAAGCGGGCGAGTACCCCGAGGAGGTCGGCGTCGTCGCCTGGGGGACCCCGACCGTCCGCACCCGCGGTGAGACCATCGCCCAGGTGCTCGCGCTGATGGGCGTCGAGCCGGTCTGGACCGACGCCGGTCGCATCGACGACGTCGAGCCCATCCCGCTGGAGGAGCTCGGGCGACCCCGCATCGACGTGACGACGCGGGTCTCGGGGCTGTTCCGCGACGCCTTCCCGCAGGCCGCGGGTGTCATCCACGACGCCGTGGACACCGTGGTCGCGCTCGACGAACCGCACGAGCGGAACTACGTGAAGAAACACGTCGAGGAGGAGACCGAGCAGCTCGCGACCGAGGGGGTCGACGACCCCGAATCGGCTGCCAAACGGCGGGTGTTCACGACCCGCCCCGGCGGCTACGGTGCGGGCACGAACAAGGCCGTCGACGAGGGGAACTGGGAGGACCGCTCGGACCTCGCGGAGGTGTACGTCCAATGGGGCGGTTACGCGCTCGGGAAGCGGGGGCGCGTCTCCGAGGCGCACGACGCCTTCGAGCGCCGTCTCGGGAACGTCGACGCCACCGTGAAGATCGAGGACACGGCCGAACAGGACGAGTTCGACAGCTCCGACTGGTACGCCTTCCACGGTGGGTTCATCACGGCCGTCGCGGAGATCGCCGGCGAGGAGCCCGCCTCCTACGTCGGGGACTCCAGCGATCCCGACAACGTGGCCGTCTACACGAACGAACAGAAGGTCCGCAAGGCGATGCGGGCCCGCGTGCTCAACCCCGACTGGCTCGACAGCATGGAGGAACACGACTACAAGGGTGCCGGCGACCTGTCGACCACGGTGGACGTGGTGCTCGGCTGGGACGCGACCACCGGCGTCGTGAGCGACACGCTCTGGGACGATGTCGCCGAGAAGTACGCGTTCGATGCGGACCGGCAGGCGTGGCTACGCGACGTGAACCCGTGGGCGCTGGAGAGTATCACCGAGACACTCCTCGAGGCGATCGACCGGGGGCTGTGGGACGCCGACGATGCGACGGCCGACCGACTCCGGGATATCAACCTCCGGGTCGACGGTGACCTCGAGGCGCGTGCGGACCGCGGAGCCCCCTCGGAGGTGACGAGCGATGACGACTGAGGAGGGGAGAACCGAGGACGAGGACGGATTCGAGGCGTACGCCGACCTCGGAGCGACCACGGAGAACGCGATGGCGATCGCGGAGACGAGCATGGATCGCGTCCGCGAGCTCGTCCCGGACGAGACGCTGGCCGACCGCATCCGCCAGAAGGCCGTGCACGCCACGGGTGACCCGGAGTTCCAGCATCTCGTCCGGTTCACCGGCGAGACGGCGGACGAGCCGGTCGTCGCCGGCGCCCGGGCCGTCCTCGCGGAGCGGCCGATCGTGACCGACATCACGATGGTCAAGGCGGGAATCACCGGGCGCGGCCACGACTGTCCCGTCCGGAAGGCGATCGGGAACGGCGCGGAGCTGGCGGCCGAGACGGGGATGACGCGGACGGCGGCGTCCGTGTTCGAACTCGACCGGGCGGGGGCGTACGACGACGCCATCGCCGTCGTCGGAAACGCCCCGACCGCCGCGCTCGCGCTCGCAGACTGTATCGAGGACGGGACGCGGCCCGCGGTCGTGGTCGCCACGCCGGTCGGCTTCGTCAAGGCGGCGGAGAGCAGGACCCGGCTCCGGGAGGTGGCCGCGGTACACGGCGTCCCCGCCATCACGAACGTCGGTCGCCGTGGCGGAAGCGGCCTGGCTGCCGGGCTGACGAACGAACTCGTCCACGTCGCCAGTGACGTGCGAGAAGACGAGCTCGTCCTGCCATGAGCGACGGATACGACCTCGAGTCGGGCCCGGACCCGGCGACACTCGCGGCGGCCCAGCCCGAACCCGACGGTCCGGCCACCGCGGAGACGGTGTCCGCCGTCGGCATCGGCCCGGGGAACCTGGAGTACCTGACGCCGCGTGGTGACCGCGCTATCCGGGAGGCGGACGTGGTCGTGGGGTTCGAGACGGTCGTGGACTTCGTTCGCGAGCGGACCGACGCGGACCTGCTCACCTGCGGGTACCGTGACGAAGCGGCGACGCTCGAGAGCTTCGCCGAGCGGGTCGCCGACGGGGCGGCCGGCACGGCGGTGTTGATGGGCGACCCGAACCACTCCGGCTACCAGTTCGTCGGGAAGGTGCAGGCCGCCGTCGACGCCTCGGTCCGGGTCATCCCGGGGATCTCCTCCCTGCAGGTGGCCGCGAGTCGGGCACGGACGCCGATGGAGGACACCGAGTTCGTGACGCTCCACAAGAGCGGGGATATCACGGCCGACATCGACCGGCTCCGGGCCCACGTCGGCACGCGGCATCTGCTGGTCCTCCCTCGCCCCTACGACTGGATGCCGGAGGACATCGCGGCCGACCTGCTCGACGCTGGCGCGCCACCCGAACTGAACGCGCTCGTTCTGGAGCGGTTGACACACGACGACGAGTCCGTGACGCGGACGACGCTGGGGGCGCTCGCGGCCCGCTGTGAGGTCGACAGCTCCCCGTTCTCTGACCTCTCCGTCCTGGCGGTCCGACGCGAATAAGCGGACCGTCCCCGGGGCGGGCCCGGGTGACCAAAACTTATTTCCCATCCCACCGCAAGCCCCTATACAAGCAAGATTGGGGAAACTCAAGCTCACTTTCCCAACCGAGATATATGACTTCAGAATCCATCCTGCTCATCGGCCGCGAGACGAGAAACGCCCGCGAGGTGTTCGCCACCCAGGCTACCCGGCTCGCGGCCCTGACGTCGGTCGAGACCATCGAGGTCGCGACCTACGAGGAGGAGCCGATTCGCGAACTTCGCGACCAGCTCCAGGGGATAACCGCCGACCGCGTGTACGCGGTTCCGATGTGTACCGCCCACACCCACGACACGCTCAACGACGTTCCCGCCGTCCTCTCGTACGTCCCGGGTGAGGTCTACTACTGCGACCCGGTCGGGGGGAGTCCGGCGGTCACCGGGGCTATCGAAGCGCGAGCTGCGGCACGCGTGCCCCCTGCCGACGACGTGACGCTGGTTCTCGTCGGGTTCGGGAGCAGTTCCAAGCCCCACCATCGCCGAACTGCGGACTATCACGCGGCCCGCATCCGCGAGGGGGCAGACTACGGCGACGTGGTGACGTGTTATCTCCTCCAGAACCCCGCCGTCGAGTGCGTTCGGTACAACATCGCGACCGACCGTGCGGTCGCAGTCCCGCTGTTCCTGTCGCGGTCGGCGGCCACCGAGGAGAGCATCCCCGCCGAACTCGAGCTCGACCGCGGTGGGCTCGTGTACACCGACCCACTGGGGGACCACCCCCGTATCGCGGACGCGGTGCACGCGGAGGTCGAACGACAGCGCGCACTGGCTTCAGCCGATGGACTGGCGTCCCCCTCGCTCGTGCGCGGGGAGGAGCATCGCCCGGTCGCGACCGACGGAGAAGGGCTTTGACCGGGGGGCCTCAATCCTCGTCAATGACGCCTCTCACCGCCGGACCGATAGCCACGCTCCACCGCGAACGCCCCAACGACGCGCCCGGTGTGGGCCGATGAAGGGCTTCGTCCTCGGTGGCACCCACTCGGGCGTCGGGAAGACGGTCGCCACCCTCGCCATCATCCGGGCGCTCGACGAGGGCGGCTACGCGGTTCAGCCGGCGAAGGCCGGACCCGACTTCATCGACCCCAGCCACCACGAACGGGTGGCCGGCCGCCCGTCGCGGACGCTCGACCTGTGGCTCCAGGGCACGGAGGGCCTCCGGCGGAACTACTACCGCGGTTCGGGTGACGTCTGCGTCGTCGAGGGGGTGATGGGGCTGTACGACGGCGACGGCTCCAGCACCGCGATGGTCGCCGAGGCGCTCGACCTCCCGGTCGTCCTCGTGGTCGACGCAAAAGCCGGGATGGAGAGCGTCGCCGCGACCGCGCTCGGCTTCCGACAGTTCGCGTCGCACGCGGGCCGCGATGTCGAAGTCGCAGGTATCGTCGCCCAGCGCGCCCACGGCGGCCGCCACGAGGAGGGAATCCGAGACGCCCTCCCGGACGACATCGCGTATCTGGGCCGTATCCCGCCACAGGCAGACCTCGAGATCCCCGACCGCCATCTCGGACTCCACATGGGCGACGAGTCACCCCTCGCGCCCGAGGTCCTCGACGCGGCGGCCGACCACCTCCGGACGGACCGGCTCGTCGACCTCGCGCGCACACCCCCGCGACCGGCGGCCACGCCCGAGCAGGCGCGCACGGGCAAGCGCATCGCCGTCGCCAGGGACGCGGCGTTCCGGTTCTGCTATCCGGCGACCGTCGAGCGACTCCGCGAGCGCGGCGAGGTGGTCACGTTCGCGCCGACCGCCGGCGACGACCTGCCCGCCTGTGACGGGGTGTATCTCCCGGGTGGGTATCCGGAGTTGCACGCCGAGACACTCGCGGAGAGTCCGGCGCTCCGACAGCTGGGTGCCGAAGCGGCCGACGGTCTCCCCGTCCTCGGCGAGTGCGGCGGGCTGATGGCGCTCACCGAGTCGCTGACTACTGCCGAGGGGGTGACCCACGAGATGGCCGGCGTCCTCCCCGCGGCCGTGCGGATGCACGACCGGTATCAGGGGCTGGACCACGTCGAACTCCGGGCCCGCCGTGATACCCTCACCGCGTCCGCGGGAACCTCCATCCGTGGCCACGAGTTCCACTACTCCAGCGCGGAGACGGCTTCCGATGCCCGGTTCGCGTTCGACGTGGTGCGCGGCGAGGGAATCGACGACCAGCGGGAGGGGCTGTCCGAACACCGGACGCTCGGGACGTACTGTCACGTCCACCCCGAGAGCGGGGCGTTCGACGCGTTCGTCGACTCGCTGTGAGAAACACGGACAGCCCACGTGTCGGGGGGGCTCGTGTTCAGGAGGGGCGTCCGTCGACGCGGTCGCGGAACTCCCGCGTGATGTTCCGGATCGTGACACTGCTCACGTCCGCGGCCGTCGCGACGGTCGACTGGGTGAGCCCGTCCGCGGCCAGATACACCGCCATCGCGGCCTTCCCGTCGTCACCGCGCGCGTTGCCGGGGACGGCGTCGTCGTACTCGTCGACCAGCTCGTGGGCGGCCGCGACCGGGTCGTCGGCCATCCCCAGCTCCCGCGCCAGCTCGTCGACGCGCTCGTGGACCGCGTCGTTGGGGGGGCGAAGCGCCTTGGGGTCGAACGCATCGAGGGTCTCGTTGAGCGTCTCTACGGCGTCTTCGGCGGCCGCCTCGCTCGCCACGCCGGCGATCAGCAGCTTCCCGCGCTCGGTCACACGCACCGTTCCCGCCACGGGTGGGTCGTAGACGAGTCGTTTCCCGCCACGGTCGCTCTCCTCGAGCGTCGCCCCCGGCATCTCCAGGACGACGGCATCGAGTTCGAGGTCGAGTCCGAGCGCCCCCGAATAGACCATGTTCTGCACGGTGAACCCCTCGTCCGCGTCAGGCTCCTCGCCCCGAGTCGCGTCGTCCGAGGGCCGTCCGCCGCCACGGTCGTCGAGGGCGCGCTCGGTCGGTGAGCGTATCGACGGGGGTGACTCCGGGACCGTGATCGACCCCGGTCCGTCGCTGCTCGCGCGCGTGAGGCGACTGGCGACCGCCGGCCCGACGCCGTCGACCTGCGTGAGCTCGTGTTCCCTCTTCCGGAGCACCGTCTCGACGGAGCCGAACCGCTCGACCAGTCGCTCGGCGACGGCCGCCCCGACCCCATCGACCTGCATCAACGCGCGCTTCGCCGCGGCCGTCGATCCCGCCCCGCCCCGGCTCTCACCCGGGGTCCCGGCAGCCTGTGTGATGTTCTTCGCCGTCGTCTCCCCAACGCCGGGAACGCTCCGCAATCCCGACTCGGACGCATCGAGGACCGCCTCCGCGGAGCCGTAGCGCACCAACAGCGCCTCTGCGACGGTCTCACCGACACCGTCGATTCCTGTGAGGAACTCGTGGTCCTCGTCGCTGGTCATGCCTACCCTGTCCGAGTACGGTCACTTGTGTGTATCGGCGGCTCCGGCGAACCGGGGCGGCCCCTCCGACGGAGGAGAGGGGCACCACCAGGCGGGGACGCCTCGATGCGGTGTCCGTCCCGTCGTGATTTCGCCAACTTTCATTCCGCAGCCAGCTGTTACGGGTGTATGGCGCTTCAGGAGGTCTTCGATTCCCTGCCCGCGAAGTACGCGGCGCTCCTCGCGCAGCTCGGGGAGTTCGTGCTCGTCTCGGCGCTCCTCTACGGGGTTGGGCGGCTCGTCGTCGTCCCGGCCGTCAGCTGGCTGTTCGCACGACAGGCGTTCGAGCCGACGTTAGAGCGCGCGTTCGAGAAGGTGCTCCGGGTCGTGGTCGTCCTCGGTGCTATCGCCGTCGGGGCCTCGATGGCCGGCTTCACGGCGTTCCTCGGTGGGTCGGCGCTCATCGTCGCCGCCGTCACGCTCGCGGTCGGCTTCGCCGCCCAGGACGTCCTCTCGAACTTCGTCGCGGGGGTGTTCATCGTCCACGACCGGAACTTCAACATCGACGACTGGATCGAGTGGGAGGAGAAGGCGGGGTTCATCGAGGATATCGGGTTCCGGGTCACCAGGATCCGGACGTTCGACAACGAGACGATCACCGTCCCGAACACGGAGCTCGCGACGAACGCCGTCACGAACCGCATGAGCAACGACACGCTCCGCATCTCCTACAGCGTCGGCATCGGCTACGGGGACGATATCGACGAGACGACACGCATCCTCACCGATGTCGCCGCGGACCACGAGCAGATCTTGGCGGAGCCGGCTCCCTCCGTCCGGGTCACCGACCTCGGGGACAACTCGGTGCTCCTCCAGTCCCGGTTCTGGATCGCGGACCCGGACCGGGAGGACTTCTCCGTCACCCGCTCGGAGTACATCCAGACCGTCAAAACGCGGTGTGAGGCCGCCGGTATCGACCTGAGTACGACCACCCAGCACGACGTCTCGGGGGAAATCGCGGTCGACGACGGGGGGCCACCGTCCGCCCTCGGGGGGTGATGCTGTCTTCTGGCTGTCAACAACATACATAACAGTCGAGAAGTGAGTACGACGCAGTGTCTCGACACGAGCACGGGAGTCTGTGGCTACTCGGAGCCAGCGGCCGGTCCGGTGAGACGTCCGTGGTCTCGTGGCGAGCAGCTGAGGGGTCGAAATGACGCTTCTCGACGTAGATGACCTCGTGGTGCGGTACGACACGCCAGACGGCCCACTCCACAGCGTCAACGGCGTCTCGTTCACGATCGAGGACGGCGTCAACTACGCACTCTCCGGCGAGTCGGCCTCGGGGAAATCGACGACCGCGAAGGCGATTCTGGGACTCTTGCCGGACCACGCAGCGATCGAGTCGGGGTCGATCGAGTTCATGGGTCGTGACCTGCGGGCGATGTCGCCGGCAGAGCGGCAGGACCTCCTCTGGGAGGAGATCGCGTTCATTCCCCAGACGGCGATCAACGCGCTCGACCCGATGATGACCGTCGGTGGGCAGGTTCGCCAGGCGATCCAGACCCACCGGACGCTCTCGACGGCACGGGCGAAACGCCGGACTCGGGAGCTGTTCGAGACCGTCGGACTCAACCCCGAACGGACGGACGACTACCCCCATCAGTTCTCCGACGGGATGTGCCAGCGGGTCGTCATCGCGATGGCGCTCGCGCTCGACCCGAAGCTCATCATCGCCGACGAGCCGACGACGGGGTTGGACGTCGTCGTGCAGGACGAGATCATCGACAACATCCTCACGATACAGGAGGAGACGGACAGCTCACTGCTGTTGATCACTCACGACCTCAGCGTCATCGCCGAGACCTGTGACGAGCTGTCCGTGCTGTACGGGGGGATGGTGATGGAACAGGGGTCGGTCGATAACCTGCTTCTCAACCCCTCGAACCCGTACACGATGGGGCTCAGAAACGCGTACCCGTCGTTCGGCGGCGACCACGAGGGAGATCTCGTCTCGGTCCCCGGCGAGCCGCCGAACCTGGATTCGCGCCCGACCGGGTGCGTCTTCGAGCCCCGGTGTCCGTTCGCGACGGATCGATGTGGTGAGTCGGTTCCGGAGCTGGAGACACTTCCCTACCGGAACCACCGGGTGGCCTGTCACCACGTCGAGCGGTCGAACCAGATGCGGACGGCGGCCGATGCGTCCGAGACGTGGGGTGGAGCCGTCGAGGGCTCGCGCGACCCCGACGGTGAGGTGCTCCTCGAGGTCGAGGGGCTCAGGAAATGGTACGAACGCGACGGGTCGATTCTGGGTCGGCTCCCCCTCGAAAGCATCTCCCCCTCCGTGACGGGCCTGACGAGAAGCACCAGCGATTGGTTCGACCGTCGCGGTGAGATACTCAAGCAGGTGTTCGGCGATGAGAACACCCCCGTGCGTGCGGTCGATGGGGTGTCGCTGCAGGTCTCACGTGGCGAGATCCTGGGTATCGTCGGCGAGTCCGGCTGTGGCAAGTCGACGCTCGGGGAGACGCTTGCGCTCCTCGAGGAGCCGACGGTCGACCGCTTCACGTTCGATGGCCGCTCGTACGAGTACTACCAGGAGCACCTCCAGACGTTCCGACAGAAGCTCCAGATCATCTTCCAGAACCCCTACGAATCGCTGAACCCTCGCCAGACGGTCGAGCAGATCGTCACGGAGCCGCTGACGATCCACGACCACCGACCCGGTGAACACGAGACGATCGTCGAGGAGACGCTCGAGAAAGTCGGACTGGCGCCCGCAGACCGGTATCTCGACCTGTACCCGAACGCCCTCTCCGGCGGTGAGCGCCAGCGGGTCGCCATCGCGCAGGCGCTGGTGCTCGACCCCGAACTGCTCATCTGTGACGAGCCCGCCTCGATGCTCGACGTCTCCCTGCAGGCGGAGGTGCTCAACATCCTCCGTGGGTTGGCCAACACCGAGGGTATCGGCGTAGTCTACATCTCGCATGACCTCGCCAGCCTCTCACAGATCGCCGACCGGCTGGCGATCATGTATCTCGGCCGGTTCGTCGAGCGGGGGTGGACGGACCGGATCATGGACGACCCACAGCACCCCTACACCGAGGCGTTACTGGGGGCGGTCCCGGAGACGAACCCGCGTGGCGACCGCGAGCGGACGCGCCTCGAGGGGAAGCCGGCGCTTCCCTCGCGACCGGCCTCGGGCTGTCGGTTCGCGCCACGCTGTTCGAGAGCGAGCGATGCGTGCTGGGACGACGAGCCCGAGCTGTCCGAGTGGACGGGCGAACACCACTCCGCGGCGTGTTTCCACCCGGCCGAACGCATCTCCGACGACGACTGACCCCGGTCCAACGACCCCTGGCCACTGTACTCGGTTCTCCGCTCCGGATTCCAGGGGGGACTTAAACGCCGAAGATAATCGGGCCCCATCGGAGGCAGATTCACGCGGGTACTACAGCAACCGACGGGCAGGCATGACGACAACCGGACCAGAGACCACTACGCCCCCGACGCCTGCGTTGGGGCCGCTGTTCGACCCCGACTCGGTCGCTGTCGTCGGCGCGAGTCCCGACTCGTTCTACTCGGGGAACCTCGTCGACAACCTGCTCGACTACGGCTTCGACGGCACCCTCTACCCCGTCAACCCGAACCGTGCGGAAGCGTGGGGCCGCCCGTGCTACGACAGTCTCGAGGCGGTCCCGGAGCCGGTCGACCTGGTGGTCGTGAGCGTTCCTCGCGAGTACGTCGTCGAGGTCGTCCGATCGGCTGGCGAGCACGGTGTTCCCATCGCGCTCGTTCTCACGGCGGGGTTCGCGGAGGCGGACGACACCGGCACCGAGTTGGAGCGAGAACTGGCCGCCGTGGCGAGGGAGGCGGGTATCCGTGTCGTGGGGCCGAACTGTATCGGGGTGATGGCCGCCCGTGGGGCGACGCTCACCTCGACGTGTTCGCGCGCCCCCGAGCCCGGGGGGGTCGGCCTCGTCAGTCAGTCGGGCGCGCTCGCGTTCACGACGTTCTTCGAGCGCGCAGCCGACAGGGACCTGCATTTCAGCCACATCGTCTCGACGGGGAACGAGACCGACCTCACACTCACCGACTACGTCGCCTATCTCGCAGCGCAGGATGACGTGGACGTGGTCTGTGCGTATATCGAGGGGATCGACGAGCCGGAACGGTTCATGCGCGTCTCCGAAGACGCGGTTCGACACGGCACGCCCGTCCTGACGGTGAAGATCGGGCAGTCCGAGCTCGCCGAGGAGGCCACGCTCTCGCACACCGGCTCGCTCACGGGCGATGACGACGCCTGGGAGGCGGCCATCGACCAGACCGGGCTCCAGCGCGTGCCGGACATCCCCGATCTCCTCGCGCAGGCGAACGCACACACCGCCTACGACGCACCTGACGGGGACCGCATCTGTATCGCGTCGACCAGTGGTGGACTCGCGAGCTTGCTCGCCGATTTGGCCGCCGAGCGCGGCCTACAGCTCCCCGATATCGACGGTGCGACCGAGCGTGCGCTCCTGGAGATGGACGAACTCCTCACCTACGGCGAACTCCACAACCCCGCCGATATCCGAGGATACGGGGCCGACGCGCTCCCCGCGATCGCCGAGATCCTCCTCGACGACGACGGGTTCGATGCCTACGTCTTCGCCATCGGGCTCTCGGCGGTCGACGACCGCGCTGCCGACATCGCGGCCGATTTAGAAGCCATCACCGACCGAGCGGATGTGCCGGTCTACGTGCTCTGGACCGGTCGCAAGGAGCCCGACGACCCGACGGCCACGCCACCGTACGCCCGCCTCCGGGAGTCGGTGCCGGTCTACGAGGACCCGAGCCGCTGTCTCGACGCCGTCGCCTCGACGTGTGACTTCGCCGCGGCTCGCGACCGGCTCACCGACCAGCCGCCGAGACACGCGCTCTCGACGCGCGATGACCGCTCGGGAGCCACCGGTGTAGACCGCCCCGATGTCGCGGTGCCGAGCGGGCGCGTCCTGACGTGGGCCGAATCGGAAACCCTGCTCTCGGCGTTCGACGTGCCGCTCGTGGAGACGCAGCTCGTCACCGACGCTGCGGACGCTGCGACTGCCGTCCAGTCGATGTCCGGTCCGGCCGTCCTCAAGATCGATTCGCCGGCGCTCCCCCACCGGACGGATATCGGGGCGGTCCGGCTCGGTGTGTACTCGCCCGCCGAGGCGCGCGCGGCCTACGAGGAGGTGGTCTCGGCCGCGCGGGCGCACGCGCCCCCGGAGGAGGTCGAGGGGGTGCTGGTCCAGCCGATGGTCGATGACGGAATCGAAGCGATGGTCGGCGTCGCACCGGGTGACGTCTTCGACTCGCTCGTCACCGTCGGCGCAGGTGGCATCCTCGTCGAAGCGCTCGGCGAGAGTGCGACGCTCGTCCCGCCGTTCTCGCGGGCGGACGCCGAACGCGCGGTCGAGTCGACCGTCCTCGATGACCTCCTCACCGAGCGTCGTGACGGTGCCCCCTTGGCCACCGACCCGCTCGTCGACCTGCTCGTGAACGTCGGCGATCTCGTCGCTTCGGTCGACACCGTCGTAGAGCTCGATCTCAATCCAGTCGTCGTCACCGAGGACGGTCCCGTCGCCGTCGACGCGCTCGTCCGGACGGCCGACCCCGCCGACACGGAAGATGACACGTAGGCAAGTGACACGTAGGCAAGTGAGTGGATATATACGCGTCCCCAAGAGACTCTCTGCCTGTATCGGGTGACTCACGATTCTCCGCATCGAGTTCCAGACGATCCCATCCGGCGTCGTCAACGACCTCAGGACGCAGGTTTCCGGCGTTCGCCGGATCGAGTTCGAGAACGCCTTCTACGCCGACGAAGGGGACTGGATCGAGTCGCTGCTGGTCACAGCTGACACTGCGTTCGACCCGGAAGCGGCCGTGGACTCGCTCTCCCGTGCGGAGTTGTTCCATTGCGAGCAGGTGTCGACGGACGCGTCCGACCAGCCCACGTACCGACTGACGATCGTCGCCCACGAGCCGTACCCGTTCATCCTGGGGGTGATCCTGCGGGAGAAGGCCATCCCGAACCGGCTGAAACTGCACGGTGAGCACTTCGACGGGGTCGTCACGGTGAAGGTGTGGGAGGACTTCCGCCGGCTGGCGGACCAGATCCAGGAGCAGTTCGGCCGGTTCGAACTGCTGAGCGTGAACCAGGTCGAGACGACCGGCGAGCCCCTCGGTAGCGGGCAACTCGGCCGCGTGTTCCGGAACGAACTCTCTCACCAGCAGCTCGCCGTCCTCAAGGCCGCCCACTCGATGGGCTACTTCGACGCGCCACGGAGGGCCTCGGCCGACGATATCGCGAAGGAGCTGGGCATCGCTCAGTCGACACTGAGCGAGCGCCTCCGCCTCGCCGAAAAACAGGTGTTCGACCTCGTGTTCTCCACCGACGAGGACGCCTCGGCGACCGAGTCAGACGCCGAGTGAGCGGTCGACGCGCGGTCGTCGTGTGCGCCGCCAGCAACCGTCCTGGGGTGTTGTGCAGTTGTAGAGGGACGGTGGCTCCTCGAGTCGAATTTGCCTCTGACTCCATCGAGTAGCTTCCACCCGGGTCCTTTATTGGTATGTATTGGATATGAATATGTATGAGACGAGCTGAACGGCGGAAGGTCGGAGAGCGTGGCCAGGTGACGATTCCGAAAGAGCTCCGCGAACGATTCGGGATCAAGGGCGGGGACGACGTTCTGATCTACGAAGAGGCGGGGAAACTGGTTATCGAACGACCGGTCTCTCGTGAGGAGCTGGCAGCGGGTTACCGCCAACGTGCCTCCAGAACCCGCAAACTCGCCGAGGAGATGGAGGGCGTTTCGTCGGAGGCGAACGAGCATCTGGGCGACGCCCCGGAGTGGTAGCGGATGTCCCCGTCCGTTCGTCGAGGCGATGTCGTCATCGTCGAACTCGATCCGACGCAGGGATCCGAACAGCGGGGGACGCGTCCGTGTCTCGTCGTGCAGAACGATGTCGGTAACGCGAATGCCCCGACGACGATCGTCGTTCCGTTCACTACCTCGTTCGGCGACCAACTCTACCCGTTCGAAGTGCTCGTCCCTGCCGAGGCGGGCCCACTTCGAGAAGACTCCGTTGCCCTCTGCAGCCAGATCCGAACGGTCTCGATCGACCATCGCATCAGGGAGAACCTCGGCTCGATCCCGGCAGAGCGACTGGACGAGGTCGATACCGCACTCGAATACAGTCTCGGCCTCATCGAACTCTGATAGAGCTGACCGACGGTCATCCCGTCATCGGAGACTTCGCTATCGAACCCATCGTGACCGTCGGCAGATCGCCTGCGACACTATCTCAGAATGTTGAGTATTTCTCGGGGTCGTGTTCCCCAGCCCACCTCTCGCTCTGACCAGCAGTGCACTTCGACGCGGTGTTCGCCCCTGGAATATGGATGTCTATATAAAACACGATGATGATTGGACGGAATCGGGAGTAGATTCACCCCAACAACTGTGAAAGGCTGTGACGCGATGGCGCAGGACAAACGCTTCGGAATCGAGAGAGGTACAGTCTCCCGACGCCGCTTCATTCGCGTCGCGGGCGCAGCCGGGCTCGCTGGGATGGCCGGCTGTCAGGGGAGTAGTGACGGCGAGGGAAGCAGTGGCGATGGGCGCACGATCGAGACCCAGTTCTGGGAGGAGTGGCCCGTCGACACGAAGGGGAAGTCGGTCAACGACGAGGCCGTCCAGTTCGAGTACACCGCGGTCGAGGGGCAGCCGCTGAGCGAGGTGGACGTCCACTTCGCACAGTCCGAAACGCCGTGGATGCGCGAGCACGCGTTGATGATCAAAGACTCGTTCAACGCGCTCGGTGTGCCGGTGAACCTCGTCAACGTCCAGCCGAGTACCCGATACGGAGAGTACTGGCGTGCCGACATCGGCCACCCGACGCCCGCGGTGATGAACCTCCACGGGCCGGACCCGCAGCGTGGGCTCGACCCGAACCCGTTTTTGATGCGTGCACACCCGGAGACGGGCGGGAACTACTACAACTACAAGAACGACGAGATCACGGCGCTGCTCGACGAGCAGGCGGCGACCATCGGCGACGTGGAGAAGCGCGCCGAGCTCTGTAAGGAGATCCAGAAGAAGCTCAGCGAGGACGCGTACATCATCGCCTCGAACTTCCCGGACGTGATCACCGTGGCGAACACGGCCGACTGGGAGGGGTACGTCCCGACGCCGGGGAACGGAACCACCCGCGACTCGTTCATCTGGACGCAGGTGAACCTCCAGCCGCAGGGGGACTCGAGCTCCTGGGTGAAGGGTGTCATCACCGGGATGCAGGGGACGAACCTCCCCTGGTCGACCGGCGGGATGGAGGAGAAGCGGCTCCTGAACGTCTACGACGGCCTCTACGACGCCTCCCCGGAGCTGGAGATCGTCCCGGGGCTCGCGACCGACCACGAGGTCGTCGACGAGACCACCGTCGAGATGGAGTTACGCGAGGGCGTCACCTGGCACGACGGGAAGTCGTTCAGCCCGGAGGACGTGAAGTTCAGCGTCGAGGCGTACAAACAGCACACGGCCCCCCAGCAGGGTCCGTTCTACCGGACCATCGACAGCGTGGAGGTCGTCTCGAACTCCGGTGGTGGGCGCGTCCGGTTCAATCTCACCGAACCCGACGCCTCGTTTCTCACCCAGCGGGCCGTCCGCAGCGTCATCATCCCGAAACACCGGTGGAAGGACATCGACAACCCCGGCCGGCACAACCCGGAGAACCCCATCGGCACCGGGCCGTTCAAGTTCGTCAACTGGGAGCAGGGGACCGAGCTCCGCCTCGAGAAACACGAGGACCACTGGCTGTGGAACGACGACATCCGCGAGGAGATCCTCGGCGAGTACTTCGTCCCCGGCGACGGCATCGACGAACTGGTCGAGGCCAACGTCGGGAACGTCTCGACGCTCATCGGCGCGATGCAGTCCGGCGACATCGACGCCATCGGGACGACCGTCTCGAACCAGCAGGCGGATCGCGCGGCCAAATCCGACGGCGTCGAAAAACAGACCTCGGAGAACTACGTCCCGACGGACGTTCACCTCAACCACATCGTCCCGCTGTTCCGGGACAAGACGTTCCGTGTGGCGCTCAGTCACGCCATCGACAAGAAAGGGTTCGTCGAGAACGTGCTCGGTGGGCGTGGCACCGCCATCGAGGGCCAGCGGCTCATCACGAGCCTGCTGACGCCCTTCGCGGCCGAGACGGAGCCGTACGAGTACGACGTCGATAAGGCGAAGACGATGCTCCAGCAGGCGGGGTACTCGCTCGGTGGTGACACGCTCGTCTGGCCGCAGGGCGACGCCTGGGAGGCCTTCGCCGAGCGCGTCGAGGACGGCCACGCCACCCGCTCCGAGCTCGACCAGCCGGACTTCTCCTGATCACCCATGAGCTTCAGGAGATTTCTCGTCAAGCGGACGGCGATCGCGGCGGTACTGACCCTGGTATCGGTCAGTATCATCTTCGCGACGCTCAGGCTGTTGCCGAGCGACCCGTTCAGCGGGCTGGTCGCGACTGGCTCGTTGACGGCCGAGCAGGTCACGAGACTGCGTGCGATGTACGGCCTCGACGACCCGATCTACGTGCAGTACATCAAGTACGTCAAGAACCTACTCACGTTCCAGTTCGGGATCTCGCTGACACAGCAGCGACCGGTCGGGGCCATCGTCATCCCCGCGCTCGTCAACACGCTCGTCCTGCTGTTGCCGGCGCTCATCGTCACGGCGATCATCAGCTCCATCGCCGGGATGTACGCCGGGTGGAACCGGGGGTCGTGGTTCGAGCAGTGGTCCATCGTGATCACCACGTTCTTCCGGGCGACCCCGATCTTCGTCACCGGCATCTTCCTGCTCATCATCTTCTCGTATGGGCTCAACTGGCTGCCGGCGTTCGGGATGCGGAGCCCGATGGCGAACCCACAGGGGTACGCGGAGACGTATCTCTCACTGGACTTCCTGAAACACTACATCCTCCCGTTCACGGCGTCGGTGCTGTTCTTCAGCGGGGACTTCCTGATGCTCGCGCGCAACTCCATCGTGGAGCGCAAGGGGTCGGAGTTCCTCAAACTCCACCGCGCGAAGGGGCTCTCCGAGCGCGAACAGCTCGCCCGGGCCGGCCGCAACTCACTGTTGCCGCTGGTGACCTACTTCGCACTCCGGACGGGGATGATCTTCCAGGGCGTCATCACCCTCGAAGTGGTGTTCGCGTGGCCGGGTATCGGCCGAGCGCTGGTTCAGGCGATCCTCAACCAGGACTACCCGACGGTCCAGGCGGCGGTGTTCATCATGGCGCTGGCGGTCATCGTGATGAACCTCTCCGCGGACCTGGCGTACGCGAAACTCGACCCGACGATCGACGCAGGTGATGTCTGATGTCGGGATACTCGCTCGACGCCGACACTGTGAGGGACCGTGTCCGATCCGAACTCGACCGCGCCAGCGACATCCTGAGCGTCATCTGGCAGGATACGGCCGCGCGGATCGGCCTGCTCATCCTCACGGCGTTCGTGTTCATCGGGCTCTTCGGGCCGTACATCGCGCCCTACCATCCCATCGAGGACACGCTCCGGCAGGACTACTCGATCATGAAACTGACGAGTCCAAGCTCGAAAGCGCTGCTCGGGACGACCTCCTTCGGGAAGGACGTCCTGAGTCAGTTCCTCGCCGGCGCGCGCCCGACGCTCATCATGGGCTTCTTCGGCGGCGTCGGCACCGGTGTGCTGGGCTTCCTCGTCGGCCTCTCGAGTGGTTACTTCGGTGGCCGCGTCGACGAGGTGCTGATGCGGATGACCGACCTCACGTTCGCGCTGCCGCTGTTGCCGATGGCGCTTTTGATCCTGTCGTTCGTGACGCCGAACGTCTGGCTCATCACCGCCATCATGGTGATCTTCCTCTGGAAGATGCCGGCGCGCGTCATCCGGTCGGAGGTGATGACGGTGAAGGAACGGACGTTCGTGAAGTCGGCCCGAGCGAGAGGTGCCGGCCACCTCCGGACGATGTTCCTGCACGTCGCGCCGAACGTCATCGGTATCGGCTTCCTCTACACGGCGTACGCGGTCGGCTGGTCCATCGTGGTCGGGGCGTCGCTGGCGTTCCTCGGCTTCGGTGACCCGACGACGACGTCGTGGGGCCGGATGCTCCAGCAGGTGTTCCGCTCCGGCGCCATCCGCGTCGCCTGGTGGTGGGTCATCCCGCCGGCATTCGGTATCGCCGCCGTGACCACTGCGGTCTTCCTCGTGGGGCGCGCCCTCGAGGAGATCGTCAACCCCGAACTCAAGAGCGACCACGAATGAGCCTACTCGAAGTCAACGACCTGAAGATCACGTACGAAACCCCCGGCAGCGACGTTCACGCCGTCAACAACGCCTCCTTCTCCATCGAGGAGGGGGACAACTACGGGCTCGTCGGCGAGTCCGGCTCCGGCAAGTCCACGCTGGCGAAGGCCGTGCTCGGCCTGCTCGACGATAACGGTGCCATCCGGTCCGGGAGTGTCACGTTCAAAGGTCGTGACCTCGTCGGGCTGTCCGAAGCGGAGTGGCGGGAGGTCCGCTGGGAGGAGATCGCCTACATCCCCCAGAGTGCGATGGACTCGCTCGACCCGGTGATGAGCGTCGGCAAGCAGATCCGCCAGGCGATCCGCAAGCACAAGGACGTCTCGAAGACGCGGGCGGACGAGCGCGTCGACGAGGTGTTCGAGATCGTCGGGCTCGACCCCGCGCGGACCGGCGAGTACCCCCACGAGTTCTCCGGGGGGATGCGCCAGCGCGTCACCATCGCGATGGCGCTCGCGCTCGACCCGGATCTCATCATCGCGGACGAGCCGACGACCGGGCTGGACGTCATCGTGCAGGACAAGATCGTCCACAAGCTCATGGAGATCCAGGAGGAGATCGACAGCTCGTTGCTGTTGATCACCCACGAGGTCGGCGTCGTCGCGGAGACCTGTGACGAGGTGTCGGTGCTCTACGGCGGGAAGGTGATGGAGCAGGGCGCCACGTTCGACGTGTTCAACGACCCGCAGAACCCCTACACGATGGGGCTCAAGAACGCGTTCCCGGAGGTGGACGAACTCGACCAGCAGGCGATCTCCATCCCCGGGTCGCTCCCCGACCAGACCGAGGAGCCGACCGGCTGTGTGTTCCGGAACCGGTGTCCGTTCGCGACCGAGGAGTGCGCGGACGGGCACCCGCCGCTGGTCGACAGCGGCGCGCAGGCATCGGCGTGTTACCACGCCGACGAGGCGGAGCGTATGCAGGAGCGGGCGAGCGACCCCCAGACGTGGGGGATCGACGCCCCGGAGGAATCGGACGGCCGTGACCTCGGCGAGGTCATCGTCGAGACGGACGGCCTGGAGAAGTGGTTCGAGCAGTCCCAGCCCATCGTCCAGGACCTCCTCGGCGAGGAGCCGGAGTACGTCAAGGCCGTCAACGGCGTCGACCTCGACGTCCGTGAAAGCGAGATCGTCGGCGTCGCCGGTGAGTCGGGCTGCGGGAAATCCACGCTCGCCGAGGTGATCTCTGCCTTACAGTCGCAGTCCGGTGGGGAGATCCTCATCGACGGGGAGCCGGTCGACGACCTGCTGGCGGCGGACACTCAGGCGTTCCGGTCGCAGGTCCAGTTCATCTTCCAGGACCCGTTCGATTCGCTGAACCCCCGACAGCGGGTTCGCGCCGCGGTCGGCGAGCCGCTGAAGATCCAAGGGCACGAGCCCGAAGTGATCGACCGGCGCGTCCGCCAGACGCTCTCCGACGTGGGACTCAATCCGCCGGAGAAGTACCTGGAGAAACATCCGGACCAGCTCTCCGGCGGTGAGCGTCAGCGGGTCGCCATCGCGCAGGCGCTCGTACTCGAACCCAAACTCCTCATCTGTGACGAGCCCGCCTCGATGCTCGACGTCTCGCTGAAGGCGAACATCCTGAACATCCTTCGGGAGATGGCCAACGAGCGAGATATCGGCATCGTCTACATCTCACACGACCTGGCGAGCCTCTCGCAGATCACCGACCGGCTGGCGGTGATGTATCTCGGCGAGATCGTGGAGATCGGCGCGACCGAGGAGGTCGTCGAGAACCCCAGACACCCCTATGCGGCGTCGCTGCTCTCGGCATCGCCGAAGGCCGACCCGAACATCGACCGCCAGCGGGTGCTGCTCCCCGGTGAGCCGCCGAACCCCATCGAACTCCCCGGTGGGTGTAACTTCGCGCCCCGGTGTCCGAAAGCGACCAAGGAGTGTCACCAGAAGGACCCGGCCCGCTCGACGTTCACGGAGGGTGACCACGAGGCCGCGTGTCACCTCCCGGTGGAGGACATCGAGAGCGAACTCCTGGCTCACTACGCCCGCGAACGCGAGCGTGTCGAGCGCGAGTCCGCCGAGGAGGCGTAGCCGATGGGCCCAGGCTCCCCGGTGCGAGCGACGCTGCACGAGGTGCCGCCGCTGGCCGTTCAGGTCGGTGGCGTCCCGATCTCGGATAGCGTCATCGCCGTCGGTGGGGTCGCCCTCATCACCGTGCTCATCGCGCTCTCGGCGTTCTTCTCCTCCTCGGAGATCGCCATGTTCTCGCTGCCGGCACACCAGGTCGAGAAACTCGTAAACGACGACGTGCCAGGGGCGGCGATGGTGAGCGAGATGAAAGCAGACCCGCACCGTCTGCTCGTGACCATCCTCGTCGGCAACAACCTCGTCAACATCGCGATGTCCTCCATCGCGACGGGGCTGCTGGTCGTTCTGGGGTTCGGGCAGGGGACCGCCGTCGCGTTCGCGACTCTCGGCGTCACGGCGCTGGTCCTGCTGTTCGGCGAGAGCGCGCCCAAGAGCTACGCGGTCGAGAACACCCAGTCGTGGGCGCTCCGCATCGCGCGGCCACTCAAACTCTCGGAGTACGTCCTCCTCCCGCTGGTAATCCTGTTCGACTACCTCACGCGGGCTGTAAACCGGGTTACGGGCGGTCGCTCGGCCATCGAGACCTCCTACGTCACCCGCGAGGAGATCCAGGACATCATCGAGACGGGTGAACGCGAGGGCGTCCTCGACGAGGAGGAACGGGAGATGCTCCAGCGCATCTTCCGGTTCGACAACACCATCGCGAAGGAGGTGATGACCCCCCGACTCGACATCACCGCCGTCGAGCGTGACGACGGGATCGAGGAGGCCATCGCGACGTGTATCCGGAGCGGCCACCAGCGACTCCCCGTCTTCGAGGGCGGGCTCGACAACATCATCGGGGTCGTCACGCTCTCCGATCTCGTCCGGGAGTGCCGCTACGGAGAGGGTGATCTGAGCACGCTCGACCAGCACGTGGAGGCGGTGCTTCACGTCCCGGAGAGCAAGAGCGTGGACGACCTCTTCGAGGAGATGCGCCGCGAGCGCGTCGGCATGGCCGTCGTCATCGACGAGTTCGGCACCACGGAAGGGCTCATCACGACCGAAGACCTCGTCGAGGAGATCGTCGGGGAGATCCTCGGTGCGGAGGAGGAAGAGCCCATCACGGTCGTCGACGAGACGACCGTGCGCGTCCGCGGGGACGTGAACATCGAAGCCGTCAACGACTCACTCGATATCGACCTCCCCGAGGGTGAGGAGTTCGAGACCATCGCGGGGTTCGTCTTCAACCGGGCCGGCCGGCTGGTCGAAGAGGGTGAGTCGTTCACCTACGACGACGTCGAACTCCGCGTCGAGGGGGTCGACAACACGCGTGTCACCCGCGTCCGAATCACGGAACAGTCTGACGAAGCATCCGGGAATCACTCGGTGGAGGTCAGCGGGTGACCGCGCCGACATTCCCACAGCGCATTCACTGACCATGACGATACTCACCGCCGTCGGAAAGGAACTGCATTCGAACGACCCGATCAAGATCGGATACGAGCTCGCGACGACCTACGACGAGCAGCTGGTCGTCCTGCACGTCATCCCGAAAGCGGACTTCGCCAAGCATAAGAAGGCCGTCAAGGGGACGCCAGCGTACGACGACTTCGCCATCAGTATGGAAGAGCAAAGCGGGGCTGAAGTCGCCCGAAAGGCGGTCCACGAGTCGCTCGACGACTACGACATGGACCGCATCGAGACGAAGGGCCGTGTCGGTGACCCGGCTAAGAAGGTTCTCGCCGAAGTCGAGTACAGCGATCCCCGCTATCTGGTGATCGGCGGTCGACCGCGGTCACCGGTCGGGAAGGCCGTCTTCGGGAGTACCGCTCAACGTCTGCTGTTGAACGCCTCCTGTCCCGTGGTGTCCGCGATGGACGGAGAAGAGTAACTGCGATGGAGCCCGGTCGCAATCGGACCCGCTAACCCCCACTGCTACCCAACCCACTCACACGAACACACCTCACGATGTTCCCCCACTCTCGCCTGGTTCGCCCCGAATCTGAGTACGCCAATCACAACCCGCGGTCACGCTCGAGATGAGTGTCGCCACTCAGCTCGCGTACATGCTCCTCCTGCTCTCTGTTGGGGCAGGGCTGCGAGCCGCGGGTATCCTCACCGAACACCGGCGTGATCGGCTCACCTCCCTCGCGTTCTACGTCGCCCTCCCGGCGCTGGTCTTCTCCTCGACCGTCAACCGGTCGCTCTCGGAGGTGCTCGTCTGGCAGCTGTTCGTCGGCGTCACGGTCGTCCTGCTCCTGGTCGCCGGCATCGGCTGGGTGGTCCACCGCGAGAACGAGCTGCCGGCTCGCCGCGGGGTGGCGGTCGTCCAGTCGTACCACTGTAACATGGGCTTTCTCGGCGTCCCGTTCGTCGCGGCGACCTTCGGGGGCGTCACGGCGGGGAAGGCCAGCCTCATCCTCGGGATCGGCACGCTCGTCCAGGTGTCGCTCACGGTGTTCCTGCTCACGCGCATCACCAGCACCGACGCCGATGTCGTCGAGGAGCTGCGGAGTCTCGTGACGAATCCCGTGCTACTGGCGCTCGCGTTCGGTATCACGGGGAGTGCCGTCGGCGTGGCGCTTCCGGGCGTGGTCCAGAGCGGCCTCGATATCCTGGGGGGGCTCGCCCTCCCCATCGCCCTCCCGGCCGTCGGGGCGTCGCTCACGGCTGAAGACGGGCTCGTCGACCTGCCCACCGTCAGCGCCGTCACCGCGGTGAAGCTCCTCGTCATGCCGCTGCTGGCGCTGCTCGTGTTCGTCGGCCTCGATGCCACCCCGACGACGCTTCGCGCTGGCGTCCTCATGCTCGCGATGCCGACCGCCGTCTCGACGTACATCTACTCGAGCGAGCTCGGCGGTGACGGCGACCTCGCGTCCGCGACGGTCCTCGCGACGACGGTGGTCGCCGTGGGGACGCTGTTCGGTGTGGTGCAGGTGCTGGGTCTGGTCACGTGAGTACGGAGCCCCCCGGTGTGGCCGCGACGAACTATTTGCATATATTTGAATAATCCGAAGATATATTGAGAGCAACCGCCTACAGAGAGGTATGACCGAGTTCGATCCGGCCCCCTCGTCCGACGAGACGCGGCGCCGGTGGCAGGCGGGGACAGACACGTTCGGCCGCGTCTACGACGTCGTCCTCGGCGTTATCGCTCCGACGGCCTACACCGAGATCGCCGAGCTCGCGGACTGCTCTCCGAATGCCGCGAAAAAGCACCTCGACCGCTTGGCGGAGATGGGCATCGTTCGAGCCGACAGGGACAGCCGCCCGGCGACATACGAACGAAACGAGGGGTACCTCGAATGGCAGGACGCCAGTCGAATCGCGAACGAGCTCTCCATCGAGGAGATCATCGACCGCGTGGAGGCACTCGAAGCCCAGCGAACGGAGTACGAAGCGCAGTTCGAGACGACCGACCCGACGGCAGTCGACGTGTTCGAGCACGAAAGTCACGAAACCATCCACGAACGAATGGCCGCGGTCAGCGAGTGGCAGGGCGTGATTCGCGACGTTCGACTATATGAACTTGCGCGCCAGCTCTCCCAGAACGACGGGCATCTGATTCGGGCGTAAATGAGCCAGCCACCGGAGGAGCCGGGCGCACACTCGACAGGGCCAGCGGACAGACAGACGTTGCGCCTGCTGGAGCGACACCTCTCGTCGGATTCGCTCGTCGCCGAGACCGCGTTCGACCCGGATCCGTACGAACCTCGACTGCTTCGTGGCCTGCTCGATGCTGGACGATACCCGGACGCAGTGACCGTGGCCCGTCTCGACATCCGGTGGTTCACGACCGGCGACTTCTCGGTTCACTACGTCGAAGCGCACGAGGACGGGGAACGCTGGGCGTGTCGCTGGGACCGGCACCCGAACGCGCACAACACCCGGTTGCACTTCCACGAGCCACCGGCTGCCACCGAAATCAGCGACCTCGAACTTCCGTCGTCTCATCCACTCGACGTATACGCCACCGTCCTCACGGCGATCGAGCAACGTATCGAGACACTGTGGTCTTAGTTCGGGGGGCGAACGACCGGAAGCTACCCACTGGAGGACTTCTCAGTGAACTGCGGGAAGACGGACGCCTCGGGGCAGGTGTGCATTCCGGCGTGTCCCGAGCGCAGAACCGAGAACCGGGGGGTAACCAACAACACACGGAAATTCGCTTGGCTGTTGGTTAACTACTTCATTTGCTTCCTACTGAGCTCATCAGTCACCCGGCGAGCCGTCCGGCCGATACGGGCTGGTCACCCCACTTGCACGTACCGGATTCGTGAGGGCCCACAACCCGACGCCGACGAGCGAGAGCAGCACGCCGGCCCAGGGCAGGAATCCCACGGCGCCGAGCAGCTCGCTGGCCTCCCCGGCGACGACGCGGGCCGCGGCGCCGACCAGCGCGAGCGCCATCGAGACGCCCGAGAGCACGGTCGCCCGGCCGATGTCGTCGAGTCGGTCGTTCAGATACTGGTCGATGACCGGGCTCGTGACGGTGCGGACGGCCCGGTTCAAGAAGAGTACGGGGAGGACGGCGAGCGGGGTGAGGAGGATGCTCGCGTACGCGAGGCCGTAGACGGGGGCCATGGCCACGAGGACGCCCCGTGTGCCGAGTGCCGCGTGGAGCCGGCCGACGGAGGCAGCGCCGCCCGCGGAGACGAGCTTGAACCCCGCGTACAGGACGCCGAAGCCGGCGACGGGGACCCCGACCGCATCGAGCGCAGGCTGTTCGTAGATGCGGGTGACGACGAACAGCGAGTAGAACACCGCGGCGTAGGCGACGAACCAGCGAAGCGCCGGCCGGGCGGCCTGGAGCCGGAGCAGTTCGATGGCGTCCCGGACGGAGAGCGGGTCGCGCTCGACGGGGTCGACCGCTTCCGAGTCCCGGAGCCGGTCGATACTCGGGAAGGTCGCCAGCAGCGGGACGCCGGTGAGGGCGATGGCGGCGGTGGCCACGAACGGCAACGCGGGGTCGATAGTGTAGAGGGCACCCCCAGCGAGGGCGGTTCCCGCGTCGGTCACGAGCTTCAGCGTGTTCCCCCGGCTCTCGATGCGGGCGAACTCGGACTCGTCGAACCTCGCCTGGAGGATCTCGTAGAGCCAGGCGTTCTGCGTTCCGGAGCGGAAGGCGCGACCGACCGCCCAGAGGACGTGCACCCAGAGGTAGAGCGCCTCGTTGGGGATGAACGGGTAGCCCCCGATGACGAGCGCGCGGATGACGCTGCCGAGCGCGAGGCTCGCTCGTCGGCCGAGCAGGTCCCCCAGATACCCCGTCGGGACCTCGACGACGAGCTTCGCCACCGCGTAGACGGCGTACGCGAGCCCGATGAACGCCAGCCCGAACCCCTTGTCCTGGAGGATGAGGATGGCGACGGGGAGGAAGAACCCGGAGGTGTTCGCCACGCGCACGAGGTAGTAGCGGGGGAGCAGCCACGCCGTGTCGCCGATACGACCGTCTTCGGCCATGTCTCACCCGTGTCGAGGGGGGATAATCGGTGTTTCCGAAAATGGAGTTTTGTACGCGCTCTGACACTCGGGAGGGGGACGCTCTAGCGACCGGCAAACCACCGGTAGCCGAAACTCACCCGGAGAGACTCAGTTGCTTCCTCGCGCTCAGCGACTCTGGCACACGAATACAGCAGCAGTGTCACTCGTTTTCGAGCGCGTCGTACACGTCCCGATGTCCGTCGCGGTCGGCTTTCGCGACACGGAGGACGAGTTCTCGCCGAATGTCCGCCATCACCTGCTCGAGCGGTGTGTCGTCTGTCTCCTCTTCTACGGCCGTACACAGTGTTGGCCCCGGAATGTGGTTGATCGTTCGGGTCGGACAACTCGTCTGTCAGCTGGTCGACTCCGAACTGAACGAGATCCTCTCGCCACTGGCTGATGGCGTTCTCGAGGTCGATCTGTTCTGTATGCTCTCGGAGAGAGTCGATGACCGCCCGTTCATCGACGTCGGCTTCGTCTACTTCGAACCGTTTCAGAATCGTTCGGATCTGGTTGTCGTAGTCGAACCGATAACCGTTGAGAAAGTAGAAAACGACGGTCGTATTGAGTGCTGTCCGTTTGTTCCCGTCGACGAAGGGATGGTTCGCCACGAGCAACCTCAGCAAGTGAAACGCTTTCTCGTGAACCGTCTCTGGACCCCGTCCGAAACTCCCGTCGCCGATGCCGAAGGCGTCCGTGATCTCACCGTCGGCGTTCACGACGACCAGCCCATCCCCGGCCCCGGTGAACGCCTGTTCGCGGGCGACGCGCGCACACGACACTTCGAGGAGGACGACCTCGAGACGGCCTGGATCTGGCTCGTCTGAGACGACTGGGCTCTCAACGTATCCCGGACGGGCTGAGATTCTCTAAAGGGGCTATTATCCATTGTATGTGATATAATTAATACCCGTACTGAGGGGGCGTGTATTAAGTGCCGAATCGGTCGATAACCCCATTGTACTCCCGTTATCTGGCATTGTAGGTAATTTTAATAAAATTGTATATTATCGGGAATGTACACATCTGTTAGGAAGCTTAAAGTTCATAGACGCTATGAATTCGGGCATGGATTCGGACAGCGAGTACCGGCGCGTCTCGTCGGGTACTCCTGGCCTCGACGAGGTTCTCGATGGAGGACTCATCCGAGGGCAGACGACGATTCTCAGCGGCGGTCCCGGGACGGGTAAGACCGTGCTTGCGCTCCAGTTTCTGGCGGCTGCGGACGGTGACGGCCTCTATATCGGATTCGAAGAGCGGGAGGAGGATCTCCGGCGCAACGCCGAGTCGCTGGGTATCGACACCTCGAACATCACGATCCTCGACCTCTCCCCGCGGGAGGGGGAGTTCTTCGCCGAACGGACGTACACGGTGTTGTCGCCGGACGAGGCGGAAGGCGGCGACATCTTAGAGCGGATCTCGACGGCCATCTCCGAGACGGCGCCGAACCGCCTCGTCATCGACCCCCTCTCGGAGCTTCGCGACCTCCTCCCCGACGGCTTCCAGTTTCGCCGGAACATCACCTCGTTCATCAACGAGCTGAAAGAGCGGGAGATCACCACCATCTGTACGACCCAGCCACGGACGGGTACGGGCGCGGCCGACCTGGAGTACCTCGGTGACGCGACGGTCGAGCTAGAGCGGACGGTGAACAACCGGACGCTCGAAGTGACGAAGTTCCGGGGGTCGAGCTCCGCGTTCGGGAAGCACACCTACCGGATCGAAGACGGCGTCGGCGGTCTCGTCTATCCGAAGCTCGTCCCCAGCGAGCACGAACGGGAGGTCCCGCGCGAGCAGCTCTCGACGAACGACCCGCGGCTGGACGCCCTGCTCGGCGGCGGGCTCGAACGGGGCTCCGTCACCGTGCTATCGGGGCCGTCGGGCGTGGGGAAATCGACGCTCGCGTCGGTCCTGTTGAAAGCGGCGGCGGAGCGCGGTGACACCCCGGTCGGCTTCCTCTTCGAGGAGCTCAAGTCGGATTTCGTCCAGCGGTCGGTCGACCTGGACATCTCACTGACGGGGCACGTCGAGACGGGAGCGCTCCTGCTCGACGAGGTCGAGGCGCTCACCCAGAGCCCGGACGAGTTCGCAAAGCGGGTCCGACAGCTCGTCGAGGAGGAGGGTGTCGAGTTCCTCGTGCTCGACGGCATCCCCGGCTACAGACAGGGGCTCCGCGGCGACGGGTCCGAGGCGGAACTCACCCGCGAGCTCCACGCGCTGTGCCGGTATCTCAAGCGGATGGGGGTGACGACCGTCCTCATCGAGGAGGTCGCGCGCATCACCGGCAACCTCTCGGCGACCGACCGGGAGATCAGCTACCTCGCGGACAACATCGTCTTCCTCCGGTACATCGAGGTCGAGGGGTCGATCGAGAAGGCGACCGGCGTGCTCAAGAAGCGCTACAGCGGCTTCGAGCGGTCGATGCGGGAGCTCAGTATCGACTCCGATGGCGTCCACATCGGGGAACGACTCACCGGCTTGCGAGGGGTGTTGACGGGAATCCCGGACACCACCGAGCGCCGACCGTAATGGACGAAGACCCCCCGTCGTCGAACCCCGCAGCGGCGTGGCGACACCAGCAGGAGGCGGCACTCGATGCCGCCTCGCCGGTCGTCGGACTGGCGTTCACCCACGCCCGCAATCGCGAGCTCCTCCAGCAGGTGCTCGCGGAGTTCGAGACGGTGGTGGTCTCCGAGTCGATCCCCGACGATATCGACGTCATGCTCGTCGACGAGGGGGGGCTTCGCACGGTGAGCGACCGGCTCGTCGAGTGGAAACGGACGGAACGCCCCGCGACCGCACCGGTCATGCTCATCACCGAGCCCGACCCCGACCCGTGGAAACGCCACGCGTCGCTGTTCGGCAGCCACCTCGACGCCATCCTCACGACCCCCTCGAGCAACGAGAAGATCCGGGCCCGCGTCGAGGGGCTCTTAGAGTCGCGTCGCTACTCGCTCATCGCCCGGGAACGCCAGGCCCAGCTGGAGCTGTACGAACGCGCGATGGACGGGGCGAGCATCGGTATCACCATCGCCGACGCGACGGACCCGGAGCTCCCGCTCGTCTTCGCGAACCAGGGGTTCGTCGACATCACCGGCTACGACGAGGAGGCGGTGCTCGGGCGGAACTGCCGGTTCCTGCAGGGAGAGGACACCGACCAGGAGACGGTCGACGAGATCCGCGAGGCACTCCACGCCCACGAGCCGGTCTCCGTCACCATCCGCAACTACCGCAAGTCGGGCGAGCCGTTCTGGAACCAGCTCGACATCATGCCCGTCGTCGACGACGACGGCGAGGTGACCCACTTCCTCGGCTTCCAGCAGGACGTCACGACCCAGAAGTACCGCGAGACGCTGCTCGAACAGAACACGCAGGTGCTCGACTCACTTCGTGACCCCGTCTTCGCGCTGGATTCGGACGGCCGCATCATCGACGCCAACGAGGCCGCGGAGGCGCTCGTCCCCCCCGAGGCGGCACCGGTCGTCAGCCACCCCCTCGCCGAGGTGCTCCCCGCCGGCGGTCCGGCCATCGAGGCCGCCATCGACGCGCTGGAGACGGTGGGCGACCAGCAGAAACTGGAGCTCAGATTCGGGAACGATGGACAGTCGACCGTCTTCCAGTTCTACTTCCAGCTCGAACAGCTGAGCGGCGACCCGCCCGAACGCCGTATCATCGCGGTCGGTCGCGACATCTCCGATATCCGCCGTCGGAACAATCAGCTGACGGTCCTCGACCGCATCCTCCGACACAACCTCCGGAACAAACTGAACGTGGTCATCGGCAACGCGCAGCTCATCAGCGACGACGTCGGCCGGCTCGACGACGAGACGATCGCCCACCTGAGCGAGAACGTCATCGACGCCGCGAACGAGCTGCTGTCCATCGGCGACAGCGCCAGACGGTTCAGTACCCCGGCGGAGCTCGGGCGCACCAGCGCGAGGACGGTGGACCTCGCGACGGCCGTCGACGAGACCGTCGCCCATCTCCGGCCGACCGCGCCGAACGCCACCATCACGAGCTCCATCCCGAATGGGATCATCGTCGAGGCCCCGGAGAACATCGGGCTGTGTCTCGAGCGGATCATCGGTAACTCCATCGAGCACGCCGAGTCGGAGACGGTTGCGGTCACCATCACGGCGACCGTCTCGCCGACGCGCGGCACCGTGACGCTCCGGGTGTCGGACGACGGCCCGGGGTTCCCGGAGATGGAACGGGCCGTCCTGTCGGAGGGGACGGAGACGCAGCTCCAGCATACCCAGGGCGTCAGCCTCTGGCTGGTGAAGTGGGCCGTCGAGAGTGTCGGCGGCGCGCTGGAGATCGAGAACAACGAGCAGGGCGGGTCGACCGTCTCGCTGGAGCTCCCGCTGAGCGAGGACCGACCCGAGGAGGTTTAGCGGCCGGGGCCGGAGGGCGAGTATGCGCGCAGCTGTTCTCACAGCGTACGGTGAGCCCCTCGAGATCCGGGAGGTCGAGCCCCCCGAGGCGACCGCTCACGGCGTCGTCGTCGAGGTGGCGGCCTGTGGCGTCTGTCGCAGCGACTGGCACGCCTGGCAGGGCCACGGCGAGTGGGCGGACGACCAGGTCCCCATCGGGCAGGTGCTCGGCCACGAGCCCGCGGGCCGGGTCGTCGAGGTCGGTGCCGACGTGGAGACGCTCGGGGTCGGCGACCGGGTCGCGGTCCCGTTCAACCTCGGTGACGGCACCTGTCACCAGTGTCGCAACGGCCACGGCAACGTCTGCACCGACGGCTACGCACTCGGGTTCGAGCCGTCCGTCCCCGGCGCGTTCGCCGAACGGGTCCACGTCCCGCACGCCGAGTACAACCTCACACGGCTCCCGGCGGGCGTGGAGATGGAGGCCGCGGCCGCCCTCGGCTGTCGGTACGTGACCGCCTTCCACGCGCTCGCCCATCGCGTCTCGCTTTCCGGTGGGGAGTGGGTCGCGGTCCACGGCTGTGGCGGGCTCGGACTCGCGGCCGTCCAGATCGCGACGGCGCTCGGTGGGAACGTGGTCGCCGTCGACGTGCGTGACGCCCCACTCGCGATGGCGAGCGACCTCGGGGCGGTCGCGACCGTCAGAGCCGACAGGGATACCCCCACCGAGGCCATCGAGGACGCCACCGACGGTGGGGCACACGTCTCGGTCGACGCGCTCGGCCGGGCGGAGACCTGCCGGAACAGCCTCGCCTGTCTCCGCCCGCGGGGGACCCACGTCCAGCTCGGCCTGACGACGGACGCGGAGCGGGGCCAGCTCTCCCTGCCGGTCGACCGGATGACCCGCTGGGACGTCTCGTTTCTCGGCTCCCGCGGGATGCCGCCCTCGCGATACGACGAACTGCTCAGGATGGTACAGACGGGCCGTCTCGACCCCGGTGCGCTCGTCACGAACCGGGTCGCGCTGACGGAGGTCTCCGACAGGCTCGCCGCGATGACTGACTACGGGACCGACGGCATCGAGGTCGTCACGGCGTTCTGAGCGTCGAATCCCGACGGAATACGGCAGTGATGGCCGTCGCTCCCCAACAGGCTCCACGAAGCAACCTGACACCGGCCGACCCCTGCCGTGGTGCCCATATTCCGGGGAAAGAGGGCACGGTTGAAATTTAAGCATGATGGAGTGGGGGAACCGCAGTGCTGCTCGCTCGGAGAGGGATCGCCGGCGGAGGAGGGTGCCCTCGACCGGATAACGATCCGCCCTCCAGCCGGTCGGCCCCTCTGATACCCCACCTGTTACGGCAAAAAAGCTGGGGACAGAGCGGCCGATATCGACACCCGGACCGTCGCTACCCGGGGTTCGGCTGGCGACCGGGTGGACCGAGGGGGGTCTCCCACGTCGCGGTGCTCGTCGCCGACGGGGCGTCCGGGGTGGCTCCCCCGGAGTTCGACCGGGTGATTGTTTCACGCGATCAATGTGAACATACAAGTAGCACGTCCCCGAAGACGAGACAACGCGATACCGACGCCATGACACACCGGGGTGGACACACACGACCGTTCGAGCAGTTCCTAGCGGCGCTCAAACGCGACGGGTGTGCGCTGCTCGTGACGGGAGACGAGCCGGCGCTCGCGCGTGAAGTCGCGAGCAAGCGCCTGTTCGGGACGACTCGGCCCGATGCGGAGACGGCCCCGCGCAAGCGGCTGCTGCTCACGACGGGGAAGGGGGAGTGTCCAGCGGCGTATCTCCCCGGTGAGTTGACGGGCGCGTCCGAGTCGACGACGGTCGTCTCCACGACGACGGCGACGCGGGCGACGGTGGCCCGGCCCCCGGCAGAGGACCCGGAACCACGGTCGCTGGCGGCCGTCTCCGCGGAGCTCCACGAGGCGCTGTCGGCGCTCATCGACGACGAGCCACGGCCGTCGGAGCTTCGGGTCGGCGTCACCTCGATCCGCCCCCTCCTCGAGGAGTACGGCCCCCGGGAGACCCGGCAGTTCGTCTCTGAGCTGGCGGAGACGGTCCGGGGCTACCGGGGGATGGCCCACGTCCACTACCCGGTCGCCGACGACTCCCCCGCGGTGGAAACGGTGGAGCCGGTGGTCGATGCACGAATCGAACTCAGAATGCGAGAACGGGCGAGCGTCGAGCTGCGCTGGCACACCGGCGACGAGACGCTCGACGACGGGCTCTCGTGGCACCCGGTGGTCTGAGCGATGGCACGCTTCCCGACGGGCTCTGCGACCCGCCCGACGTTCGAGCGACTCCCCCAGCAGCGGGCGATACAGGTCCGCGACCCGGTTCAGGACGTCCAGTTCCGCCTGCTCACGGAGCGCCCGGTCGAACCACAGCCCTGTGTCACGGACGCCGCACCCTGGTGTTTCCCCATCGACGCGTCCGCCCGGCTCGCCACCTCGACGGTGACCGTGCCGATCCGCCTGAACGTCAACATCCGCGAGCCGGACGGCCGGCTCGTCGAGTCCATCGCGGAGAAGTCGCCGGGGTCGGCTGACGAGGCCCGATTCTACACGGTCGAGCTCGCGGGCACCCCGATCAAACTGTATCTCGCGGCCAACAGCCGCGTGCTCGTCACGCCGGACGACTACTCGACGGAGATCCACTTCCCCGATACGGACGTGGTGTATCTCGGCGCCCGGTCGCTCCACGAACTCCCGGCGCGGACGCTCACCACGACGACGGACCCGCGTGACCTGATGGAGGTGATAAGCGAGTTCGGCGCCGCGCTGAAGACCACCTCGTGTGAGCGGTCGTGGCCGACGCTTCGGGGGCACCCACCGCTCCTCGAGTTCGGCGACCGGGTCCACATCCCCGGAGGGCGCCAGCGCGTGGAGACGGGGGTCCGCATCGACGTGCCGCCGGAGCCGGAGTACATCTTCCCGGTGGCCCCGCTGGTCTACTACACGAGCGCGAAGCTCCGCCCGGGTGAGCGCCCCCGGCTCGTCACGGACAGGGGGTTCTCCTTCGATCTGACGAGCCAGGGCGGGTTCGAACGGACGGTCGCCGAGGTGCTCCAGCACGTCTTCACGCTGGACTGTCTCACCCGGTGTGAGGGCTACTACCCGATCACGCTCCACGAACGGCTCGAGGCCGCCTCGGTCCCCTCGCTCGATCTCGATTTCGAGGCGCTGTACGACGCCCCGCTCGCCGAACAGCTCGCGGTGTATCTCCAGATCCCCTTCGAGGACGTCGCGCCGCTCCGCCCGGAGTGGCGACTCACGGCGGATATGCCGTCGGCGACCGAGCATGCGGACATCCTCCCACACTTCGTCGAGGAGCTGGCGCTGGTCCGGTGTTATCCGCCCGAACTCGAGGGGATGCGCTACGACCCCGAAACCGCGGTCCCGGAGACGGAAGCGGGGCTCACGACGACCGTCGACGACTTCTTCCGGGAGGACCGGGAAGCGACCGAGCCGGACGGGGGCTACCGCGTTCCCGGCCCGTCGGAGCCGGGGGGTGGGCGGATGCCGGTCTCCCAGGAGGGGGTCTTCCGGGTTCGGGAGGCCTCGACGACGACGCAGACGTACGTCGGCAGCGGGTTCCCCGTCGGTGGGAACAAAGCCTCCAAACGCTCGTACGAACGGCAGCTGCATCTCCGGCAGTCGCGGGGGAACCAGATCAGCGTGACCGTGGTGTGTAACGACCCCGAGATGACCGAGGAGATCGGGGTCGGCGAGTACTACGGGACGCGCGACCTGTTCGATTTCGACGTGACCATCGAGCAGGAGACGAGCGTGGCCCTCCTCCGGGAGGTGTTCGAATCCGACGTGGACCTGGTCCACTACATCGGGCACGTGGACTCCCGCGGGCTCCAGTGTGCGGACGGCTATCTGAGCACGGACTCCATCAGCTCGGTCGGGGTGAGCGCGTTCATCCTCAACGGCTGCCGGTCGTTCCGGCAGGGCGCGGAGCTGGTCGAGTCCGGGGCCATCGGAGGGATCGTCACCCTCGAGAACGTCCACAACTCCCTCGCGACGGAGGTGGGCCACAACATCGCGCGGCTGTTGAACGCGGGGTGGACGCTGGACACGGCGCTGAAGCTCGTCCGCGAGGACTCGCTCGTGGGCCGCCACTACCTGGTGGTGGGTGACGGGACGACGGAGATCGCGAATCCGGACAGCGGGACGCCGTCGTATCTTCTCCTGGAGCCTACGTCCCATGAGACCGTTGATGTGACGCAGGTCGCGTTCCTCACGCGGTCACATCATCTTGGGACGATTACGAACCCGTTCATCAGTGACAGCGATACCCGATACCTTGCGGGAGGGAAAATCGGTCCGTTCGAGGTGACTGTACGAGAGCTCAAAAAGTTCCTTTCGCTAGCCTCGTTCCCAGTGCAGTTAGAGGAAGAACTACAGAAAACGACGATATCGTTACAGTGGAGTGATGATTTCGACGTATCTACGCTGTTCGAATAATCTCTGCTGTTTCTCTTCTGAGTGAACTACCGGTCTCCGTGACTACTGCGTTAGAAAGTGTCTCAGCGTCGATCAGGGACCGGGGTTCGAAGAGGCGATACCGGCAGCGACGGAGCCCGCCTGCGAGAGCAGGAGCAGGACCGTGAACAGGACGCCGGCCATCTTGGGGTGCTGTGCGAGGTATTCCGCGGTTCGGGTCGTGTCTTCGGACATTACAAATATCCTATCGGGCGATGGGTATATTAATTTTACTGATATTTATATTAAGAAAAAAGGGGGTTAAAATAATTAGAGGGCGGCGGGATTCGACCGATTTCACACCCGTTTGCGTGGTCTTCACTGGCGGGCCGGCCCCCCAGAAATCGGGTCGGCGACCGCGCGCGAGAAGCGGGCCGTTCGACACCGATCTCACGATGGATTATATTCCCCCGGGAATGAATGTACTATACAGTACATTTATTCACACGTCGCGAAATCGTGAGACCATGACACGTGATGTGAGGCGGCGACAGTACCTGCAAGCTGTCGGCGTTGGGGCGGTAGCACTGAGCGCGACCAACTCGGCGAGTGCGGCACCGACGGCGGTCGTCGTGCCCGACGACGAGCCGACGATTCAGGCGGGGGTCGACGCCGTCGCCGCCGGCGGTACCGTCCGGGTGAAACCGGGGTCCGGCCCGTACACGGGCCAGGTGAACGTCGGCAAGCCGATGACCATCGTCGGCGACCCCGGCGACGACACGCCGGGTGCCGGCCCGGACGCCCCCCTCATCGACGGGAACGGCGAGGGGCAGCGAAGCGGCTTCCTGCTCTATCAGCAGGGCGCAACCCCGGACGACGTGACTATCGAGGGGTTCGAGATCCGGAACTTCGGGACGCGGCCGGAACAGGGCCAGTGGGGTCACGGCGTCTCGCCCGGCTCGTCGAACAACGGGATTACCGTCCGCGATTGCACCATCGGCGACGTGGGCGCTGCGGGCATCAGCGTCTCCACGTGGGGCGACCGCTCGTACACGGACTGGACGGTCGAGCGCTGTCGCTTCGAGAACACGCCGCTCGCCGGCGTCCGGTTCGACCACGTCTCGAACGCGACGGTCCGGGCCAACGAGTTCCACAACCCCTCGCCGATACCCGACGAGTACCCACACTTCGGGGTCTACCTCCACGCGAACACCCGCGAGGGGAACTCCGGGGTCCAGCAGGGCATCACCGTCGAGGACAACCGGTTCGTCGGGGACAGCGACCGGGCGTCAGTCTACCTGCTCGCCATCAACAAGAACGACGCGTCCGTCGATTCGGTTGCCGCGCTCGAGGATGTCTCGGTCCTGCGAAACGAGTTCGCGGGGATGCCGAACACCATCGCCATCAACACGGCGGTGAACTCCGTTCGCGGTGGGACCACGCGGATGCGGAACATCGAGATCGGCGAGAACCGCATCCGGGAGGCGGCCACCGGTGTCGTGCTCGACTCCGGTGCCGAAGAGGGGCTCTCCGGCGTCTCCGTCTCCGCGAACGACATCGACGCCGACCACGCCGCCCTCGAGGTGAGCGGGCAGGCACCGGCCGCCATCGCCGATGTCGTCTCGTCCGAGAACGCCTACGCGAGTGGCGACTACGCCGTGCGCGTCACGGCGGGCGAGGAGGGCGACGCCGAACCCGACCGCCCCGGCACGGACGGTGTCCGGTTCGTCGGTGACGAGGCGCGCGGGGACAGATGGCCCGGCCTCGTCGTCCAGACGAACGCCACGAACGGCGTCGGGAGCGTCGCCATCGAGAACGTCGACGCGTCCGGTGGCGCGGGGGTATTCATCGGTGGCCACGCCTCCGGCGCAGTCGATTCGGTCGATATCACGGGGGGAACGCTCACCGGCACGCGCGGTCCGGGACTCTCCGTCCGCGGGCTTCCACGGACCGACGCGACGGGGAGTGCTCCCCTCGTCGACGCTGTCACCGTCTCGAACGTGGATATCCGCGGGACGGGCGGGACGAAGATCGCTGGGGATACGGCGAACGCCATCGGGTCGGTCGCCATCGACGGCCTGGATATCGATGTCGACGAGGGCCCCGGCTTCGAAATCCGGGGGAGCGGAACGGACGGGACGACCACCACTCCCGCGGTCGGCCCGGTCTCGGTCGCCGACCTGAGCGTGGCCTTCGGCCGCGGCGGTGGGTTCCGCATCGCTGGTGAGTCCCCGCACGCGGTCGCTCCGGTCGACGTCTCGAACCTCGCCGTCGATGCGACGGAGGTGACGGAGGGGGGTGCAGGATTCGTCCTCCGAGCGCGCGCCGAGAACGCCATCGCACCGATCACCATCGATGGAGCGACCCTCCGCGGCCGGGGTCCCTCGATCTTCGTCGACACCAACGATGGGGAGAACGCCCACGTCCGACTCACGGCCGCCGACGTGACCGCCGAGAGCACCGAGTCCACCGGCGTCACCGTCACCGGCCGGGAGTCCGGTGCGATCGATGCGATCTCCCTCTCCGAGAGCACCATCCGAGGTGGTGGTTCTGCCGTGACCATCACCGGGAAGGCGAGCGGCGCGATCTCCTCCGTTTCGCTCACCGAGGTTGGCACGCGGTCGGACGCGTTCTACACCAGTCAGCTCAGAGCTCTCGCACCGAACGCCATCGACACCGTCGACATCGTCGGCCTCACCGCGAACGACGGCGGCGTCGGGCTCTTCGGCTTCGCCAGGGACGCAGACGGAATCGGCCAGCTGTCGATCGCGGACAGCGAGTTCAGACGCAACAGCTACGGGGTCGCTTCGGCCGGTGAGCTGCTCGGAGACCGTATCCGTATCCGCCGAACGAACTTCGTCGACAACGAGCTTCCACCGGAGAGTGAGTTCGTCGGCTACGGCGTCGCCAACTTCACTGGTGGCGAGAGCGAAAACCCCAACGGGACCATCGACGCCCGGCACAACTACTGGGGGCACCCGAGCGGCCCAACCCGGCCCCATCCTGCACGGGAGAACGGGAAGGCCTCCGAGAAGCGCAGCGACCGCCCCGAGGAGGTCGGCGGCGAGTTCGAGAAGCGGCGTGGCCCGCCGGAGACGCTCGGGAAGGGTGACCGCGTCTCGGATGGGGTTGCCTTCCGGCCGTGGCTGAACAAACCGGCCTGACGAAAGGTCGACGGTGGTCAGGTTTCTTCTCGCTGCCGAGGGGTCGAGACTGCCGCAGTCAGACGTAGCGCCCGCGTCATACCGGCCGTAGTAATGTGGTTCAACTGGATGGTTTAACTAGTTGATTTAACTGATTTAGCTAACAGACGGCGGACGAAGTCTGGTGGTTGGACCGGAGGAGAACACCCGGAACTACTCACCGGCCGAGGGCGCAGCTCCTACGAGTGGGGCGTGCGGGTCTCGACGTGGGCGGAATACGGACCGAACTGAAACACTGGGTCGCCAACGGTGAAGGCGAATACCAATACTAACTATTTTGATATATAATACAATAGTTGTAAATATAATACCACTCTAATAAGTTAGGATTAGGTAACGATATCGTTTGACATACCACCCGTGAAACACCGTATTTCCGGGTATAGATATCCTTCGAATCCCTTAGTCACGTCTGGCGAGCGGATTCTTGATACTTTATAGTACTGTCACTATCTCATATCTTACGGAATAATTGAACATCAGTATATTTGAAAATACTCCCGTACCACCGTGCGAATTCGCATCCCCGTTTTCGAGGGAGTCCGTGGGATGGTCGTGGAAGGCAGGACCCAACAGGTGAGGAATGACTCGCGCCTATATCTCCGTGATCCGGGTGTACTCCTCGCTGAGTGCAGCGGCGTCTTCCGGGAGCAACGCGACGACGAGGTAGTCGGCGTAGGATTCGAGATACTCGACGAGGGCGGCGATGCGGTCGGCGTCGATGGCCTCCAGCGAGTCGAGCAGCATGAACGGGACCGTCTCGTGGACGTCGTGGACGAGGTAGCCCGCGAGCGCGAACACCAGTCCAGTGACCTCCCGCTCGCTCTCCGAGAGGTGGTCGACCGTGTCCTCGTAGGCCGTCCCGCCCTCGGTCTGGCGCACCACGTGGAGCTCGAAGACCGTCCGGATGGACTTCTGGCGCCCCTCCGTGATCTCTCGCTGGAGGCGCTCGATCCAGATGCGCTCGAGGTTGTCGTAGTCGAGCAGTTCGAGGATGGACTCCATGTGGGTGTTGAACTGCTCGACGGCCGCCTTCTCGATCTGCTCGACGCGGGTCCGGAGGTCGGCGAGCTGCTCCGAGAGGGCCTCCCGGCGACTCTCCAGGTCGGCTTCCTCCGCCAGTTTCGCGTCGATGGCGTCGATCCGGTCGTCGAGCTCCTCGCGGTCCTCCTCCAACTGTTCGAGCTCGACTTCGAGCTGGTTCGCCTCGCGGTGGAGTTCGATGACCCGGCTGTAGTCGGCGTCCGGCGACTCCTCGACCGTGGACTCCAGCGAGTCGATGGTCTCCATGAGGTCCTCGCGCTGCTCGCGGAGGCTCACGAGCTGTGTCTCGCGGCGCTCGATCTCCTCGCGAAGCTCCTCGCGGTGTTGCTCCAGCTCTCGACGGTTGCGACGCTGCTCCTCCAGACGGTCGCGCTCCATCTTCCGGTCGGTGAGTCGCTGTTTCACCTCGTTGCGCTCCTCGAGGAGGTCACTGCGCAGCGACCGGAGCCGGTCGACCGTCGACTCGATCGCGGACTTCTCCACCTCCGTCCCGCAGGTCCAGCAGACGACCTCCGAGGACCCGACGAGCTGGTCGGTGACGGCACCGTCGGCCCCTTCCTCGTCGAGCGCCGCCTGGATGGCGTTCGTGTCCCCGTCGAGCATCTCCTCGTTGAACCCGATGATGCTCTGGAGCTCGTTGACGGTGCCGTCGAGCTGCTGGCGGCGCTCCCGGAGCTGGGTGATCTCCGACTCGACGGCGGAGAGGTCGGTCGACTCGTCGTCCGGGCCACCGATGCCCGACGACTCGAGTTCGTCCAGCTCCTGCTGGAGCGCCTCCAGGCTCTCCTCCTGGGAATCGATGCGGAAGCGGACGCGTTCGAGCTCCTTGCGGGCGGCGCGCAGCTCGTCTAACTGCTCGTCGGTCTCCTCCTTCCGGTTCCGGCTCTCCTCGAGGTCCGTGTTCGCGGCCTCGATCTCCTCGCGTTTCGCCGCCAGCGCCTCACGTTTGGTCTCGAGCTCCTCGGTCAGCACCTCCCGCTCGGCTTCGAGTTCCGGCAGCTCACGGCGGAGCGATTCGAGCTGTTCTAAGCGGGATTCCACCTCGTTGCGTTCCTCGCGGAACGCGGCGATCTCCGACTGGATCGCTTCCGTGTCGACCGGGCGCATGATGAGCTCACGGAGGTCGTCACCCCGCCGAATCGCGCGTCGGGCCTCGTTCGATTCGAGGAGGAACGCGAACGTCTCCGCGGGGCCGGGCTCGTCGAGATACGGGTCACCGGAGCGGACGACGGTCCCGTTCTCGCGGGTGAGCGTGCGCGTGTACGTCGACCCGTCGAGGGTGAGCGTGACCTCCCCGTCCTCCGAATCGGCTTTCAGCGAGACGGCGTCGCTCCCCAGTGCTCCCATCGTCGCCCGGAGGAAGGAGGTGCGGTTCGTCGCGTTACGGCCGGTCAACACGGTCACGCCGGGCGGCAGGTCGACGGTCGTGGACTCGATGCCGCCGAGGTTCCGAACGGAGACCTTCGCGGACTGCTCCGTGTCCTCTGTCGGTTCCGTCTCCTCTGTCGAACTCATTACCTACTGATTTCACCGTCTCGTATTTGATTGTTTCCCACACTCCTCCAGCTGTCATTACAGACATATTCTCGTAATGCGTTACCTCCCGTAAAACGTTACAGAACTATGTTTGTAATGATTCTGTGCAGTCACAGCCGCCCTGGTCGAAGAGTTCCGCGAGCTGGTACTGGGTCCCACACTCCCCACAGAGGACGCGAACGTCGACGAGCACCTCGAACTCCTCGAGGGTCAACTCGCCGCGATTGACGAGGCGGCGGACGGCGTCTTCCGTCACCGCGCGCGTGCGACCCGCCAGCCGTTCGACGGTCTGGAGCTCCTTCTCTCGGCGGTCGCCGTCATCCACGGGCTGTTCCGCCCCGCGGACCTTCCGGAGGTAGGTGTGGATGGCCTGATGCGAGACGAAGTCGGCTTCCAGCGTCTCCACGTCGACGCCCTTCCACTCGAGCTGATTGCGAACGTCGACCCGGTCACCGGGGCTTGCGCCACCGTCGGTGAGCACCTCGTACGTGCTCTCGATCTCGGCGTCGAGGGGGTCTTCACCCGCGTCACGGAGCGCGGCTTCGAGCACCGAGCGGTTGAACGCGTCGGCGAGATCTCGCAGGCTCAGCTGCTCGACGCCGTCACCCAGCCAGTGGCGTTCGAGCCACGCGCCCTTCCCCTCGAGGTCGTACTCGTCGATCACGCGAGCGACCTTGCTGTTGACCGTGCCCCCGCCGTCGGTGTCGTCAGTCGCTGTCATTGGTCCCGATGCGTGATACCTGCGTAAAAACGTCCCGTCTACGAGAGGGTGTACTCGAGTTCGAACTCGTTGGCGATCCCCAGCAGGGTGCTCGGGAGCACCTCCTCGAACTCGTGGTCGTCGAGGCGGTTCGCCGGGGCAGCGACGCTGAACGCGCCGATGACGCGGTCCTGTGCATCCGTCACCGGGGCCCCGACTGCCTTCACCCCGTCGAGCTGCTCCTGGTTGTTGTACGAGTAGCCGCGCTCGCGGATGGTCTCCAGCTGGGAGAGCAGGTCGTCGAGGTCGGTGATGGAGTTCACCGTCTCGGCCGGGAGCCCGTGCCGGTCGACGATCGACCGGACGTTCGCCTCCGGGAGCTTCGAGAGGATCGCCTTGCCCGCCGCGGTCACGTGTAGCGGGACCTTCTTCCCCACCGTCGAGTACGTCCAGACCGCGTGTTCCCCGGAGTACGTGAACAGGTACACCCCCCAGCCGTGCTCCTCGACCATGAACACGGCTCGGCTCTCGGTTTCGTTGGCCAGCTTCCTCGTGTAGGCTTCGGCCGTCTCGTAGGCGGGTTTCCGGTAGCCCACGTAGTTCCCCAGCGAGAGGAACTCCAGCCCGAGGTGGTACTCGTCCCCCTCCTTCGCGACGTACTCGTGAGCTTCGAGGGTCGCGAGGTGGGCGTGGACCGTGCTGACGGCCATCTCCAGCTCCTCCGCGAGCTCGGAGACCCGCGCGCCGTCGAGCGCTTCGAGCCCCTCGATGACGCGGAGGGTCGTCTCCGTCGTCTTCAGCGTGCGAGCGCTGGATTCTCGTTCCATGGTATGTGCTATCGGAGCTGACTTATAAAATTCGCGTCTGACGAAAGACGGCAAGATTGCGTACCCGTTCAGTGTGGGAACAACTCACACTATGCCGACAGTGATGATAAAACAGTATATAATATTCGAGAGGAGAGAATCGTCGGCGAGGCCGACGGATGGGACAGAAGAACGGTGCGCTGACCGCTGGACTGCGGGTTAGAGCCCGAGGATCTCGCGGGCCTCGCTCGTCGTCGCGAGCGGGCGGTCGAGTTCGTCGGCGATGCGGGCCGTCCGGCGGACCAGCTGGGCGTTACTCTCCGCGAGCTCACCCTTCCGGTAGTAAACGTTGTCCTCCATCCCCACCCGCACGTGCCCGCCCATCGTGATGGCCATCGTCGTCAGCGGGAGCTGATACCGCCCCACCGCGAGCGCCTGCCACTCGGTCTCCGGCGGGAGGTTGTCCACGAAGTTCACGAGGTTGCGCGGGTTCGGCGGCGTCCCGGTCTGCATCCCGAGGATGACCGTCGCCCAGTAGGGCGCGTCGACGAGGCCCTTCTCGATGAGGTTCTCCATCTCCGGGATGTGCCCCTGATTGAACAGCTCCAGTTCGGGCTTGACGCCTGCCTCCCGCATCCGTTCGGCGTACTCCTCGCTCATCTCGCGGGGGTTGATCGCCGTCCGGGTCTGCCCGAAGTTCATCGGGCCGACGTCGATGGTGGCCACCTCCGGGCCGGGCTCGGTCTCGAGGACCGGCGCGATTCGCTCCTCGCGGGAGTAGATGCCTCCACCGCCGGTGGTGAAGTTCACGATGATGTCGTCGCAGTGGTCGTCGATGGCGTCGAGGAGGAGCTGGAATCGCTCGATATCTTTCGTATCCTCGTGGTTCTCATCGCGCGCGTGGAGATGGACCATCGACGCGCCGGCCTCCTCACACGCTTTGAGATCCTTCGCCACCTCGTCGGGCTGTGTCGGCAGGTTCGGGTTCGCCTCCTTCCCGTGGAGCCCGCCCGTGGTCGCGACACTCAGTATCATCTTCTTCTCGAAGTAGTCCTCGAAGCCTTCGTATGGCATAGTAGCACATTCTCAAATATTCATATATAGTTCTTTGTGTGTCGGTACTCGCCCCGGAACGCTGAGAAATCGAGATAGATTTAAGTGATGGTAGGAACGGGTTAGAGTGTGAGCCGCAATAGCACAGCACTTGTGACTGGCGGTGGTCGCGGTATCGGCCGGGCGATATGCCAGGAGCTGGCTGCCTCGGGCGTCGATATCGTCATTGCTGACATCGATGCGGAGTCGATGGCGGAGACAGCAGACCTCGTCGAATCCATCGGGCAAGAAGCGCATCCGATCGAGACCGATCTCGCCGACTTCGACAGCGTCCGCGACTGCGTCGACCAGGCGTACGCGACGTGTGGCGAGATCGATATCCTCGTGAACAACGCCGGTATCGCCGGGCCGACCGCCCCCTGTGAGGAGGTCACCCCCGAGGAGTGGGACACCACACTCGATGTCAACCTCCGAGGGGTGTTCTACATGTGCCGGGAGGTGCTCCCCATCATGAAGGAGGCCGGCTACGGCCGCATCGTGAACATCGCGTCGGTGACCGGGAAACGTCCGCTCGTCAACCGGACACCGTACGCGACGGCGAAGATGGGCGTGATCGGCTTCACCCGAACCCTCGCGGCGGAGGTAGGCCGACACGACATCAACGTGAACGCGGTCTGTCCGGGCTCGGTCGACGGGCCACGCATCCAGCGGGTGTTCGAACGACAGGCCGAAACCTCGGGTGAATCGGTCGAGGAGATCGAAAATGCGGTCAAAGACGAGAGTGCGCGCGGCGAGCTCGTCGACGGCGCGGAGGTCGCGAACACGGTCCGATACCTCTGCTCGCCGGACTCCCGGCAGATCACCGGCCAGGACATCAACGTCTCGGCCGGGAAAGTGATGTACTGACGCCGGCAGCAACGACGCGATGGTCACGACACGGTTCCGACAGCCAACAGACTCTTCATAAATAACTGAGGGTTGGTCAATATAACACAAACATTTATATGGTATTACTTCACAGTAGCTAACGAACGGTACCATGGCACGGGATAACAGCAATCAGTCACGACGACAATTCGTTCGAAATACCGCGGCTGCGGGGACACTCGCGGGCCTGACCGGGCTCGCCGGCTGTACCGGCGGCAGCGGGAGCAACAACGGCGGCAGCAGTGGCGGCGGTGGCGGTGGCGGCGGTGAATCGAGCAGCGACAGCGGGTCGAGCGGCGGTGGCGGGAGTCTGAGCTCGATGGCGTCCATCGCGAACCGGCAGAACTCCTACTGGCTCAGCTGGGAGAAGGGCTACCTCGAGGCCGCGAAGGCGTTCGGCTACGACACGAACGTCCAGACGAACAACGGTGAGGTGACGACCCAGAAACAGCAGTTCGACACGGCCGTCGCCAACGACGCCGACTTCATCGTCGGGCAGACCTACACCAACGCGGCGGCCATCACGCTGGCCGAGACGCTGGTGCAGGGGAACACTCCCGGTGTGCTCGCGGTCACCATCGCCGACTGGTTCGTCCCGCAGGATGCCGGCGAGGAGTACGTGACGTTCTTCACGCCCCACTTCGTCAACCACGCGTACTCGGCCGCGAAGATGCTGTTCGAGGCGATGGGCGGCAGCGGGAAGTTCGTCCACATCGAGGGGAACCGTGGCACGGCACCGAACATCGGCCGGAACAAAGGTGTCGACCTGGCGATGAAGGAGTACCCCGACATCGAGATGGCGGGGCCACGGCAGCCAGGCAACTGGATCCGTTCGGACGCCCGCAAGGTGATGAACGACAAGGTCTCGAAGTTTGGCGACGACATCGACGGCTTCTTCGGCCAGAACGACGCCGTCGCGCTGGGGGGACTCACCATCCTCGAGGAGAACGGCATCGACGTGCCGGTCGTCGGCATCGACGCCAGCGAACCCGGACTCGCGGCTATCGCCGAGGGGCGCATGACCGGCACCGTCTCCGGGATGGGGCCGTGGCAGGCCGGCTGGTCGGTCGCGAAATGCCACGACTACATCAACGGGCACACGCTCAGCCCCGCAGAACGGATGATGTCGTTCAACGCGCCCGTCTGTGTGAAGAACCCGGGTGACTGGACGGACACCATCGACCGGCTGCCGGTCGTCGACGCGGCCGACTACAACGAGGCCATCTTCTCCGGTGAGACGCCGTACGACTGGAAGAAGATGTCCGTCGTCGAGGCCGGCGAGGACGCCTGGGACCCCCAGATCGACATGCAGCCGATGAACCTCGCCGACATGAAGGAGGTCCTCGACTGGAAGGAGAAGGACAAGCCGAACGGCTACAGCCTGCCAGGGGTCTACACCGACAGCGCTGCTCAGGAGGAGACGACCCAGCTGTACAGGGATCAGTTCAAGTCGAACCCCCTCAAATAACTCTCAGTGTCCCTCATGGCATCAGAGAGTCACACGAACACGGTGGATGCGGCCGGAGCTCCGGGCGGTGGGTCCGACTACAGTTTCCGCGTCGAGGGCATCTCGAAGTCCTTCCGCCACGTCCAGGCGCTCAAGGACGTCTCGCTGGCGGTCGACCACGGTGAGGTCATCGGCCTAGTCGGCGAGAACGGCGCGGGCAAGAGTACGCTGTTGAACATCCTGACCGGCGTGTTGCAGGCCGACGAGGGCCAGCTCTACGTCGACGGCGAGCCCGTCACGTTCACCAATCCGCGCGAGGCGGCGAACTACGGCGTCTCGCTCGTCCACCAGGAGCAGGACGTCATCACGACGATGCGCGGGTACGAGAACCTGTATCTCGGGCGCGAGCTCGAGCGGTTCGGCGTCTTAGAGAAGGAGCGGATGCGCGAGGAGGCCCAGGCGTTCGTCGACGAACTGGGCATTACCATCGACGTTGACGAGCGCGTGCGCAACTACACGTTCAACGAGCGCCAGATGCTCGAGATCGCGAAGGCGTTCCACGTCTCCCAGAAGTCGGAGAACCCCGTCATCTTGCTCGACGAGCCGACCGCAGGGCTCGAGGAGAGCGGCCGGGAGATCCTCTTCGACCTCGTCAACGACCTGCGGGAGCGAGCGACGTTCGTCTTCGTCTCGCACGAACTCGACGAGGTGCTCGAGATCTCCGACCGCATCTACGTCCTCAAAGACGGCGAGCGCGTGGACGCCACGACCGCAGCCGAGGCCACCGCGGAGACGCTCCAGCAGGCGATGGTCGGCCGCGAGACCGCGGACGAGTACTACCGCGTCCCCGACCAACAGCGCGAGGCCGACCTCGGTGAGCCGACGATGGCCGTCGACGAGGTGGTCCACGAGGACGCCGTCGGCCCGGTCTCCTTCTCCGTCCGCGAGGGTGAGATCTTCGGCATCGTCGGCGTCGAAGGCTCGGGGAAACAGCGGCTCGGCCGTCTGCTCGCCGGCGACCTCGCGATGACACGGGGGTCCATTTCCGTCAACGACACCACCCTCGAGAACCCGACCGTCTCGGATATGGTCGACGCGGGTGTCGGCTACATCCCGAAAGACCGGAAGTCCGAGGGGCTGCTTCTCTATCAGTCGGTCCGGGTCAACACCTCGCTGGCGATGGTCCGTGATATGCACGGCAGCATGCCACTTCTGGATCTGGAGGCCGAGGAGGAAGCGACGCTCGACGCCATCGAGGAGCTCGCGATCAAGACCCCGGGCCCGAACGCCCTGGTCCACGGCCTGAGCGGTGGCAATCAGCAGAAGGTCGTCATTGCCCGCTGGCTGGCACAGGAGACTCCCGTGCTCGTGATGGACAACGTCACCCGGGGGATCGACGTCGGTGCCAAGGAGGAGGTGTACCGTCTCTGCCGTGAGTTGACCGCAAAGGGCGTCTCGATCGTCTTCATCGGCGACGAGCTGCCCGAGGTAATCGGCATGTCCAACCGCATCGCCGTGATGGCGAAAGGTGAGTTCGTCGGCGAACCGTTCGACGCGTCGCCGGGGAACAAGCCGACTGAAGAAGACCTGATACAGGAGATGATCTGATAATGAGTACACGTAGCGTCAGCAAGTGGATTACCGAACAACGAGAGCAGCGCACCCTGCATGACTGGATCCAGGACCTCGGCCCGTTCGTCATGCTGTTCGGGCTGATCGCGATCTTCACATTCACGTCGAACGAGTTTTTCACCGAGAGAAACCTGCTCGACAACGTCGCGAAGAACGCGGTTACGCTGCTCTTGGTGGCGCTCGCGGGGACCTTCCCCATCCTCCAGCAGAGCATCGACCTCTCGGTCGAGTCGGTCGTCCTGCTGACGGGGGTCGTGACCGTCGTCCTGATCTCGGAGTTCGGTCTCGGACTGTTCGCGATTCCGCTCGCCATCGGTGTGGGGATGCTCGCTGGCCTGTTCAACGGGCTCGTCTTCACGAAGCTCAAAGTGCCCTCGTTCCTGGTCACCCTCGGGACGCTCTCGGTGATGGCCGGTGTCGGGAAGATCATCACCGGCGGATCGACGATCACCTTCCGTGACCCCGCACTGCGCACCATCTCGACCGGGAACGTCTTCGGGATTCCGAACCTCGTGCTGTGGGGCCTGCTCATCTACGTGGCGACGATCGTTCTCGCGTTCCGGACGAAGTTCGGCCGCTACTGCTTCGCGCTCGGTGAGAACGAGCGCGTCGTCGAGCTCGCGGGTGCGAAGGTCGACCGCTACAAGATCTACCCGTTCGTGCTGTCTGGGCTGCTCTGTGGGATCGCCGGCGTCCTGCTGACGCTGCGTATCTCGTCGGCCTCGCCGAACATCGGGAGCGGGCTGCTGCTCCCCAGCATCGCCGCAATCGTCATGGGCGGGACGGCCCTGACGGGCGGTGTCGGTGGTCCCCACCGGACCATCCTCGGCGTGCTCGTCATCGCCGTGTTGAACAACGGGATGAACCTGCTCGGCATCGACTCGTTCGTCCAGGAGATCATCCTCGGACTGGTGGTCGTCGCCGCAGTCGCACTGTCCATCGACCGTGACAAGATCGACGTGGTGAAATAACGAGCGAGGAACACACCCCCCACGCTCTGTCCCACGACACCCTTCTTTTGCGACGCTGCATCCGCGACCGTTCGATTTTCGACACTCGTTCCGAAGAGTAGCAGCGCGGCAGCCCATCGCGAGACGTAGCTCTCGACGTCCGGTGTGAGCGTGAAAGAGAGAAACAGTACGACGCGGTCAGTCGGCCGAGACCGGATCGTTCTCGAGCGCGTCGTCCGGGACGGTTCCGTCGTCGTTCCAGCCCCGCAGTTCGTAGTACTCGTCGAGTGCCGTCTCGAAGTCGGGAAGCTCGTACGGGAGCCGGTCGTCACCGCGGTCGAACCCGCGCTGATTGTTGAAGTGTCGTTCGAGTTCGACGACGCGCGACCCCACTGAAACGAGGTCGTCGTACTCCGCGTCGAACAGCTTCTCGAACCGCTCGGGCGTCATGAACCCGCGTGAGAACCGGCAGACGACCCCGCAGTCCTCCAGCGCGCGGGCGTTCTCCTGTTCGATGACGTGGGCGGGCTTCCCGTCGAGGCCCGTCGGGTCGAACGCCTCGTCGTTCGCGACGAGCGGGTACTCCCACGCGTACATCGTCGTGTACATGTGGTCGGCGCCGCGGTTGGCGACCGCGTAGGAGAGCCCCTGGCCGTTCAGGGTGCGGCCGTCGTGGGCCGCGAAGTCGAGCCCCTTCACCGTCCAGTTCTCGACGCCCAGCTCCTCGTGGAAGCGGTCGATGCCCTCCGCAAGGAGATCACCGTCCCCCTCACGGAACGCGATCTGCTCGACCAGTTCGTGGACGAGTTCGACGTTGCCGAACTCGTCCTCGCTCGCCAGATACGCGGCGACCACGTTCCCACAGGAGATGGCGTCGAGGCCGTAGCGGTCACACAGCTCGTTGGACTTCATCACGTCGACGATGTCGTCGAC
>NZ_JBNTJV010000004.1:0-265274 GCF_051195035.1 Natronomonas sp. EA1 | reverse complement strand
CAAACCGGGTCGAGAGGCACTCAAAGAGATTGTCAGAGCAGTTCTCTGACTCACCAACAATGTACTTCACAAGAGCGTAATATCGATCCGCTCCTTCCATCCGCTAACGTGAACGATACGACTGCTCATAGCGAATCCCGGATGCGCTCTCTCTGTGAAGCGTATCAGTTCGGGATCGACATCCGAACCGACCTCCGCAAGACCGATATTGTCACCGTATTCGAAAATCTGGAACGCTCAATCGACACACTCGAAGATGGGTATCCAGCGTGGCATCCTGCTCCGCTCTCCTTTCGGGCGATGGTCCTCGCGTTCGTTTTCATGGAGATTACGGGTGATTCGTATGCCGAATTCGCACGACGACTGACCCGGCAACCGGAAGTGGCCACGATCTTTGGCTTCAGTCGAGTGCCCGACGCATCGGCGTTCTCGCGGGCGTGGCGGAATCGATTCGACGACGCTGTTCAGGAGTACGTGCAGACCGCGGCTCACTTCGTCGTCAAAGAAGTCCACGATCGCGACATACCCGCGCCCGCAGTTCGCCCCAAAGCAGAGATCGTCGACGAGCCTCTAGGAGAGGAGGACTCAGTGGAGGTTGATTCGTTCTCGCAGGACGAGATTGTCCAGACGACGCGGCTCGCGCGTGATCACGCCTTCGGCTACTTTGACTCCGGCCGGGCCGCGAACGCCTCCTACGAGGACACACAATTCTGTGAGTTACAGACGTTCATGGGGATGGCCGGCTGTGGTACCGCCCAGGGATCAGCCCGGTTCCAGTATCGGCGAGGGGAAGAGTACGGCCCGCATGGCGACACCCACCTCCGCGCCGTCAAACAATTCGACCCCGAAGACCTCGTAGATGGATTTAATGAGACGACGGATCGTTTGCTCTCGGCTATCGCCTCCGAAACGTCCTTCCGGCGGCCTGTTACTGCCGCCATCGACATCACGACTATTCCCTACTACGGGGATGTCGAAGAGATGCCGATGGTAAGCGGGACGAAAGACGGCGAGGGCCGAGCGTTCAACTTCGCAACCCTCTCGATCATCGGTCAAAACATCCCGCTCGTCCTCGCGGTCGAGCCAGTGCGCGAGAGTTCAGCGTGGGATGACAACCGGTCAAACCAGATCCACCGCGTTGTCCGGCGTCTCGTCCACCGGGCGAAAGAGCACGTCCCCATTGAGACGGTGCTCTGCGACCGGGAGTTCGACTCGATGCGCGTCTTCCAGACGCTCTCGAACCTTGACGTGAACTACCTTATCCCGAAGCGCATCACCAGCTCCGAACGCGAGGCAATCAAACGGATGGACGAAGACAACCAGGCGGTCGCTGTTGAATCCGCGTTCGTCCACGTCGAAACTGGATCACACCCGATGCGGTTCCTGTACGTTCCCTCGACGAGCGGCGAGGGGACGACCGTCTTCGCGACGAATCTCCGAGTCGGCCCCGAGGAGGCCGAAACGTTCTGTCGGCGCTACAGTCGGCGCTGGCAGATCGAAAACGAATACAAGAGCATCAAAGGCGATTTTCTCGCGAAGACATCATCGAAGGACTACCGCGTGCGGTTGTTCTACTTCATATTCGCCGTGCTGCTGTACAACATCTGGCGACTCACGGACTTTCTGCTGAAAGCGGGCGTCGATGGAGAAATGGACTACGCACCCGTGCTAACTGCGGGTGAATGTGTCGAGATCGTCGCTTCGGCGTTGATTCCACCTGACTGAGCGACCGATTCCCCACTGGGGTCGCCGATTGGGAATGGCGACGCTCTGTAGCAGCACCCAAATCCACGCAATTTCCCACAAACATTCGATTGGGATGTCTTGGATGAGGAGAAATAGAGCAAATAGTTGGGAGAAGTACGCTGAATGAGCGGATATGTGACCCGGTACTGGCCCATCCTCCGAAACTGTGCATGGCCCCACCATCTTCGATTCGGTATAGTCGAATACACTTTATCACTTAGAAGTCATAACCCGCAAAATCGCAGGACATTGCGCCATTAGTCACCCATCCACGGCCAGTCTCGTCCAGAACCAGTACCGTCAAGTCGCCCCCGTCCACACTCGGGTGTATGAGCCTCGAGATCGAGCACGACTGCCCGGACTGCGGCGCGTCGACGTTCTACCGTGCGGCCTCGACCACGATGCACCTCGGCGAGAAGGTGAAGTGGCACTGCACCGAGTGCGACTACGGTTTCGTCAAGATCAACGACGCCGTCGACACCTCGACCGTCGCGTAAGCAGTCCCCTTCTCTCTGCACCCCCGTCTTCGAGTCGCAACTCCGGGGGGTTCGTGTCCCGAACGTGCACGTTCCCCAGCGTGCCATCGGCACATCGCCGGGCTTTCTCTGGAGCGAACCCCGAACCGACTCATTCTCCTAGGAATCTCGACTCCCACCATCACACAACCGGGATACTGGGCAGAGGAGCTTCACGGGGCAGAAGCCTGCCCTGTGCTCACACAGATACCAGCCACCTGCCGCACCAGCCGCTCGCGTGCCGAGTACCCAGAGCCGTGTGCATACGACCATCGAAGGTAGTCGTGCCGGGCGACCACGTCCCCATCGGGGCCGTATTCGACTGACTCACCCCGGAGTCGACAGCACCGACGCCACGCCTCCGAACCGCACGACACACAGCCGGCGAACCGGACGATGAACTGGAAACTCGCCCGCAAACCCCCCGAAGCACCCTCCTCGCCCCCGCGAAATTCCGTTCCATGACCCAGAGATAAACCATATAGTGGGATAGCAAATCACGAAATCGCGAGGGAACGAGGCCACAGCGAATCTGTACGAGACAGCGCTGCAGCTACCCGAAATCGGCAAAAAAAAAAAGAGCAGGAGTTCAGTCGTCGGAGAGCGCGTGCCACGAGAGCCGCGGGTTGCGCGCGGCGGAGGCCTGGTCGATACGGCCGGCGCTCGTGCGCTCCGGGGCCGCCGCGATGACCTCGTCGGACTCGGCGCGGACGCTGTTGAAGGCGTCGGCGAGCTGGTCCAAAGTGCGTTTATTCTCGATCTCGGTGGGTTCGGTCATCAGCGCCTCGCTGACGATCTCGGGCCACTTCGTCGTCGGCGGATGGACGCCGTAGTCGAGCATCCGTTTGGCGACATCCGCGGCGTCCTGGTCGCCCGCGCTGGCGACGAACTCGTGGTGGTACGGGCCGAAGGGAATCTCGTAGTCCACCTGTTTGCCGAGGTAGTTCGCGTTGAGGACGGCCTTCGCGCTGGCGTCGGAGAGCCCCGCGTCGCCGAGTCGGGCGATATAGGCGTGGGCTTTGAGCAGGACGAGCCAGTTGCCGAGATAGCCGTGGACCTTTCCAATCGATTGCTCGGGCTCGTAGAACTCGTAGCCCGTGTCCGTCGCGCGCACGTGCGGTGCGGGGAGGAACTCCTCCAGTTCCTCGACGACACCCACCGGGCCGGCACCGGGGCCGCCGCCCCCATGAGGAGTAGCGAACGTCTTGTGGACGTTGTAGTGCATGATGTCGAAGCCCATGTCACCCGGTCGGGCGCGCCCGAGGAGGGCGTTGAGGTTCGCGCCGTCGTAGTAGAGCAGGCCACCCACGTCGTGGACCATGTCGGCGATCTGCTCGATATCGCGCTCGAACAGCCCCAGCGTGTTCGGGTTGGTGAGCATGAGCGCGGCGGTGTCCTCCGAGAGGGCAGCCTCCAGCGCCTCCAGGTCGACACGCCCCTCGTCGTTCGAGGGGAGCGAGACCACGTCGTAGCCCGCGAGCGCGGCGCTCGCGAAGTTCGTTCCATGCGCAGAATCGGGGATGACGATCTCCGAGCGCTCCTCGCCGTTCGACTCGTGGTAGGCCTTGGCGATGAGGATACCCGTGAACTCGCCCGCTGCGCCCGCGGGGGCCTGCAGGGTGACGGCGTCCATCCCGCCGATGCGCGCGAGGTAGTCTTCGAGTTCGGCGAGGATCTGGAGGTTGCCCTGCACCGACTCGGGGGAGCGGTCCGGGTGGACCGCCCCGCTGGGGAGTGCTGCAAGATCTTCTGTGAATTTGGGGTTGTACTTCATCGTACAGGAGCCGAGCGGGAACGGGCCGGACTCGACCCCGTAGTTCATCTCCGAGAGCCGGGTGTAGTGCCGGGCGAGTTCGGGTTCGGACACGTCCGGAAGCTCGAGCGAGTCCCGGGTGAGGTGGTCGGGCAGGTCGCTCTCCACCTCGACGTGCGTGGAGTCCTTCTCGGAGAGCAGCGGTTCGTACTTGTCGCCGGACGCGTCGGTCCAGCGGGCCTGGTCGTATTGCATTAGAGCACCTCCTCGAAGGCCGCGACGAGATGGTCGACGGCGTGTTCGTTCGTCTCGGTCACGCAGACCTGCAGTTCGTGGTCGCCAACGACGTGGACGGCGAACCCCTCGCGCTCGAGGTCCTCGGCGACCGGTTTCGCCGGCTGGTCGACGTGGACGACGAACTCCCGGAAGTGGTGGCGGTCGTGGAGCGGGGCTTTGAGCCCGACCAGCTCGTCCAGCCGGTCGGCGAGTTCGCTCGCGAGTGAGACACACCGGTTGGCCTTCTCGACGAGCCGCTCGGGGCCGAGCCACGCGACGTGCATCGCCGTCCGGAGCGCGACCCACGCCTGGTTCGTACAGATGTTGGAGGTGGCCCGCTCCCGGCGGATGTGCTGTTCGCGCGTCTGGAGGGTGAGGGTGTAGGCGCGTCGGTTCTGGGAATCCTCGCTCACCCCGACGAGGCGGCCGGGCGTCTGCCGGAGGAAGTCCTCGCGGCAGGCGAAGATGCCGAGGCCCATTCCATACGAGGTAGGCATCCCGAGCGCGGCGGCGTCACCGACGACCACGTCCGCGCCGACGCTCGCGGGCTCCTGCAGGAGCGAGAGCGCGAGCAGGTCCGAGCCGAGCGTGAACAGCGCGTCGTTCGCGTCGGCGAGGGCACCGATCTCGTCGAGGTGCTCCTCGATAGCCCCCGTGACGGTGGGGTTCTCGGCGTAGACCATCACGGTGTCCTCGTCCACGAGGTCGGCCAGCGCGTCGAGGTCCGCGATACCGGCGTCCATCGGATACGAGACGACCTCGGCGTCGCTGCCGACGAGGTAGTTCTCGAGGACGCCGCGGCGTCCGTCTTCCAGCGCCTCGGGGACGAGCACGTGCGTGCCCGACATCTGCCGGACGCGAAGCGCGAGCGTCGCGGCCTCGCCGAGTGCCGTGGCCGCGTCGTACATCGAGCAGTTCGCGACTTCGAGGCCCGTCAGCTCGACGAGCATCGACTGGTACTCGAACAACGCCTGGAGGAAGCCCTGGGCGATCTCGGGCTGGTACTGCGTGTAGGAGGTGAGGAACTCCGAGCGGGCGGCGAGATGGTCCACGACCGAGGGAACGTAGTGGTCGTAGTGGCCGCGCCCGAGGAACTCCGTTAGCTGTTCGTTCCGCCCGAGCGTCGCGCCGACCTCGGCGCGGACCGCCTGCTCGGAGCGGGCATCGATACCGAAGTCCCCGTCGAAGCGAACCTCGTCGGGGATGTCGAAGAGGGCCTCCACGCTGTCGACACCGACCGCGTCGAGCATCGCCTCGACCTCCGCGTCGGTGTGCGGCGCGTAGGGGGTGCCGCTGTCACTCATGATAGAACTCCTGTCCGGGTGGACATCTGATGGAGGATTACGAGGCGGGGGACTTGATAGCCTCGGTTCCGACCCTCAGTTTCGTGGGTATTCCAGCCCCGTTAGACAACGGAGAATACACGGATATGCATTACTCCGGCAATATCCATGTGAGCGCCTCGCGCAACGGCAACAGAGGACAACGCCGAGGGATCCGCGGAAAGGTTACTCCCATCGAGGCGCTATGTGACGCATGAGTACGCAGGTGAGATGGGGCGGTGGACACCAGAGGTGGGAACAGTGGCAGCCGGTGGTGGGAGTCCTGTTGGGCATGCTCATCATCGCCGCGGCTGCCGTCCTGCGGACCCTCGGGCCGCTCTCACTGCTCGACACGGCGAACATCGCGCTTCCAGGGGTCCTCCTCGTCGTCGGCTGGCTCCTCGTCGCCCGCCGAATCACTCCGCAGTACGCACGGTCCGTCCTCGGCTGGTCGGTCGCCGGAGGACTCGTCCTCAGCGGGGTGTTCGTCGTCTCGGTCGCCATCCAGCCCCGACCCGAGCCGGCAACCGTCTCGGCCGGCATCGCCGTCTTTCTCGGTGGGTGGGGAGCCGTCGCAGGGCTCGTTTCCGGCGTGAAATCCGTCGAACGAGTCGCCGCCGCGCGGACGGCAGAGGCCGCCGCGACCAGCGCCCGCCTGCTCGAAGCCGAACGCGACCGCCTCGAGGGACTCTCCCGGACCAGCCGGGCCCTCATGAGAGCCCGGACCGACGACGACGTGCGCGACGCGCTCTGTGACGGCGTCGAATCGAACTTCGACCTCGTCGGCTGTGCGCTGTGGACCGCGGGGGGGCACCTGCAGGCGGCCTCCGCCGCGGACCTCGACGCCCCCGACCCGGCCCAGCGCGCGTTCACGACCGGTGAGACGCAGGAGATACCCTGCGAGGACGGCTGGACACGCTATCTCCCCATCGGCGAGTACGGCGTCCTCGCCGTGACGACCGCAGAACAGCTCGACCCCCGCTCCTGTGAGACGCTGGACATCTACGTCTCTACGACCGCGGTCGCACTCGAACGCGTCGCCCGCGAGACCGACCTGCGCCGGCAGAACGAACTGCTCGACGAGTTCGCCTCGGTCGTCTCCCACGACATCCGCAATTCGCTGTCGACCATCACGGGCTACACCCAGCTCGTGCGGGAGTCGAAGGACCTCGAGAAACTGGAGCACGTCGAGACCGCAGCACGCGATATCGCCCGATTCGTCGAAGAGATCCTGACGCTCACGCGGGAGGGACAGCGCGTCGGCGACTTCCGAGCCGTCTCGCTCACCCCCCTCGTCCGCCGCGCGTGGGAGCGCTCGCCCACCGCGGAGGCCACGCTCGTCCTCCCCGAAGAGCTTCCCCGCGTCGCGGGCGATGGCGACCGTCTCCAGCAACTGCTCGAGAACCTCTTTCGGAACGCCGTCGAACACGCCAGAGACGACGTGACGGTCACCGTCCGACCCCTCCCGGACGGCTTCGCCGTGGAAGACGACGGCCCCGGTATCCCGGTCGGAGAGCGCGAACTGGTCGTCGAGCGCGGGTACACGGCGGGTGGGACAGGGCTAGGGCTCACCATCGTGAACAACATCATCGAGGCCCACGGCGGGTACCTCGTCGTCGACGAGTCACCGAACGGGGGCGCGCGCTTCGAGCTGCGAGGGCTGGATCTCCTCTAATCCCCGCCGTCGTGCTCGCGGTCCCACGCGTGTTCGCGCTCGGCGTGCTCCTCCGCGAGGGTCACCCGCTGGATGCGCTCGCTCGGCGTCCGGGGGAACGAGTCGACGAACGCCACGTATCTGGGCACCTTGTACGCCGCGAGCGTGGCCGCGACGTGCGCGACGATATCCCGTTCGCTCACCTCCGCGCCCGGCTGGCGCTGGACGAGCGCCTTCACCTCCTCGCCGCGCACGTCGTCGGGGACGGGAATCACCGCCGAGGCCGCCACACCCGGGAGTTCGTCGATGACGTCCTCGACCTCCCGGGCCGCGATGTTCTCACCCGCCCGGCGGATCATGAACTTCTTTCGGTCCACGTAATAGAGGAAGCCGTCCTCGTCCGCGCGGACGATATCGCCCGAGTGAATCCAGCCGTCGCGCAGCGTCTCCTCGGTCTTCTCGGGCATTCCACGATAGCCGTCCATCGCCCCCACGGCCGTCCGGACGAGTTCCCCCTGTTCCCCGGCCGGCACCTCGTCGCCGTCCTCGTCGAGGATTCGGACCTCGTGTCCCAGGTCGGGGAACGTCGGCTTCCCCATCGCGCCGTGGCGGATCTGCGCTCTCTCGGGGTGGTTCACGAGCAACACGGGGTGTTCGGTCTGGGAGTAGAGCTGGGCCACGGTGAGCCCGAACCGCTCCTCGAAGGGCTCCCACGCCTCCGTGGAGATGGGTCCAGCGGCGATGTCGAGGCCGTTCTCCGGGACTTCCCGGTCCTCGTACGCCGCGAGCAGCATCTTCGGGACGCCCCCGAGGATGTTCACGGAGGTCACGTCGTGGGCGGCGACGTGCTCTAAGAACGCCGAGGCCGAGAAGCGGTCCGCGAGGACGTAGTGGCCCCCGACGAGCGCCGACCCGAGCAGCGAGTAACACTGCGCGTTCGCGTGGAACAGCGGGAACGGGTTGTAGTTCACGTCACCCTCCTCGAAGGGAATCGCCCGGAAGCTCGTCGCCGCGAGCAGGAACGACTCGTTCGAGAGCACCGCGGGCTTGGGGAGCCCCGTCGTCCCGGAGGTGTAGAGGATGGCCACGGGATCCGTTTTGTCGCGGGGGACCTCGGGGACCTCGCCCGAGAGCCCGGAGCGTCGGTGGGTGGTGACCCCCTCGACGTTGCGGTATGTGCCCTCCATCCCATCGAGCACCACCACGGCCGAGACGGGCGAGTCGCCCGCCGTCTCGTCCAGTACGTCGAGGAATTCGTTATCTGGTTCGACGAGCACCGTTCCGACCTCCGCGGTGTCGAACGCGTGGGCCGCCTCCCTGGCTTTGTAGTGCCAGTTGATCGGCGTCTGGACCGCCCCGAGCATCGCGCAGGCTGCGATGGCGACCGGGTACGCCAGCCCGTTGTGCAGATACAGCCCCACGCGGTCGTCCGACTCCACCCCCACGCTCGCGAGCGCGCCCGCCAGCGCGCGTGCCCGGTCGTGGAACTCGCCGAACGTGAGCGTCTCGTCGGTCGTCGCGTCCGTGACGAAGGACCGGTCGGGCCACAGGGCTGCCGCGGCCGCGAACACCTCGGCCACGGTGTCGGCGTCCCTGATCTCGGGCGCGAACCGCCCGGTGACGGTGTCGTATCGATAGCCGTCGTCCATGTGGGTTGCTCCCACTCGGCTGATAAAAGCGTTCGTGCGATTGCTTGTCGTCTGTGATATTCGGTAGTGGCTCAGCGTTTCTTGCGAGCTCGTAGGTCGCAGGAGACGGGTCCGCTATCACGACCTCGAAAGCCCCTGGCCGCTCGCGGTCGCTGCGCGAGATATCCGCGCACGCGATAGGGCTCGCGCAGCCGACTCCCCTCCGGCGCGAGCGGCCAGCCCCTTTCAGTCCCACCCGGAGCGAGTGTTGAACAAGCCACCGCGGGTCGGCTGGTCGGTCAGCTACCGAGGGTCGCCCGGCCGGAAATCCATCGCGGGGTGGGACTGAAAGGGGCCGCCGCGTCGCGAGCCGAGCCGACGTAAGCACCGCAGGAGTGAGCGGAGTCCTCGTGAGCGGAGCGAACGAGGGCCTGCCGGAGCTTGCTCCGGCAGTGGCGAACGACGAGGAGCACAGCGAGGCGCAGGCCGCGACGCGGCGGGGGCTTTCGAGGTAGTGTTTCCAGCGGTCACGGCAGTGCGGTAGCGAGCAGACGCATTCGAGAGCACAACCGCTACGCCACGACAGACACAGCGAGATGAACGAAAACAGCGAAAATATCCTAGGCGATCTGGTCGGCGTACTCCTCCGCCGTCAGCAGCTCGTCAAGCTCGGCCTCATCCGACAGCTCGACCTCGATGAGCCATCCGTCGCCGAAGGGGTCCTCGTTCACCAGTTCGGGGGCGTCGAAGACGGCCTCGTTCACGGCTGTAACGGTCCCCGACACCGGAGCGTAGAGATCCGAGACGGCCTTGATGGACTCGATGACGCCGAAGTCGTCCTCTCGAACGATCTCGTCGCCCTCCGCGGGGAGTTCGACGAACACGATATCGCCGAGTTCGTCCTGTGCGAAGTCGGAGATACCGATGCGTGCGGTGCCGTCGGCAACGCGTGCCCATTCGTGCGATTCCAGGTATCGAAGGTCGTCAGGTACGTCGAAGTTCATTGTTCGAGGAAGGGGAGGGCTGTGATCTCAGCCGCCTTGCCGCGGCCGCGGACCATCACCTCGATGGTCGTACCGGGGTCGGCGTACGCGGTGGGGACGTAGCCCAGGCCGATGGGCTCGCCGAGGGTGGGACTCATCGTGCCGGAGGTGACCTGGCCGATGACCGTCCCGTCCTTTTCGATGTCGTAACCGTGGCGCGGGACGCCGCGCTCCGTGAGCCGGAAGCCGACGAGCTGTTCGTCGGGGCCGTCCGCGGCCACCCGCGCGAGGGCGTCGCGACCCACGAACTCGGTGTCGAGTTTCACGACGAACGAGATGCCGGCCTCGTACGGATTGCGGGGATTCGACTCGATGTCGAAGTCCTCACCCGAGAGGAGGAAGCCGGCCTCCAGTCGGAGGGTGTCGCGCGCGCCGAGCCCGCAGGGCTGGACGTCGAAGGCGGCCCAGACGGCCTCGCTCTCGTCGACGGGGACGAGGAGTTCGACGCCGTCCTCGCCGGTGTAGCCGGTGCGGGCGACGATGACATCGCTCCCGGCGACGGTGGTCTCGACGGCCGAGAACCGGGAGAGCCCCGCGATATCCGCGTCGGCCGCCTCGTCGGCGAGGCCGACGGCGTCGGGCCCCTGCAGGGCGAACATCCCCCAGTCGGCCGTCTCGTTTGCGACCGTGGCGTCGAGCCCCCACTCGTCGCGGTGGGACTCCCAGCGGTCGACGGTCTCTTCGTCGTGGCCCGCGTTCGGGATGAACAGGTAGTCGTCGCCGAGCCGGTAGACGACGGTGTCGTCGATGATGTCGCCGGCCTCGTTCGTGATGGCGGAGTACTGCGCCCGCCCAGGAGAGAGCGTCGACACGTCGTTGGTCGTGAGCCGGTTCATCAGGGTCTCGGCGTCGGGGCCGGTGACGCGCACCTCGCCCATGTGGGAGACGTCGAAGATCCCGGCCGACTCGCGGACGGCCGCGTGTTCGGTCCGGATGGAGTCGAACTCCACCGGCATCTCCCAGCCACCGAACCCGGTGAACTTCGCACCGCGTTCGTCGTGGACCGCGTACAGCGGCGGCTTCCGTAGGCCCATATCCGAGTGCTCGCGCGGGCCGACGTAATTACTTTGGTTCCGACGGGGCACTCCTGCGGGCGACGCTATTGATCTCTGTCTCGAAAAAACGGGTCGGACAGCGAGGCCGCGGGCTTACTCGTACTCGGTGATAGTCAGCGTGTAGCTGCCACTCCCGGAGTAGGAGTCGACGAGCACGTGCAGGTCCGTCGAGTCGTCGGGGGTGTCGATCTGGATGGACTCCTGGGAGTCCGTGGACCACGAGCGGTAGTCGAAACTCGAGGTGGTCGGGCAGGTGCCCGTCCCGTCGTTCGCGTAGAGGTCGAAGTCGGCGTCCGAGGGACCGTCGAGGTCGATGACGACCTTCGAGGGGTTCGAGAAGCTCCACGCGTACGTCCAGCAGTCGGAGTCGTAGTAGCCCGCGAGCGAGTCGCTCACGGTGGCCGATTCGCTGCCGCCACCACCGCCACCACCCGTGGAGCCCGGGTCCGTGGTGACGGCGTTCCCGGCGTCGACGCGGCCCGACCCCTGCTCGTCCGCGGAGAGGCCGACGTCGACGGCCGTGGCCTTCAGGTGGTCGCGGAGTTCCGTATTGGTGAGGTCCCACTGCGCGAGCGTGAGGCCCGCGACCCCGGCGACGGCGGGGGTCGCCATCGAGGTACCCGAGATCTTGTTGTACGCGTCGTCGGTCCACGTCGAGAGGACGTTCGTCCCGGGCGCGGCGAGTTCGATCTCGCTCCCGTAGTTGGAGTAGGAGGCCAGCGTCTCGTCGGGGTCCAGCGCCGAGACGGCGAGACACTCCGCGTAGGCGGCGGGGTAGGAGACGGAGTTGGTGCCGTCGTTCCCGGCCGCGGCGACGACGAGCGAACCGTTCGAGTTGGCGTACGAGACGGCGTTCTTCATCGTGTTGGTGTAGCCGCCACCACCCAGCGAGAGGTTGATCACGTCCGCGCCCTGGTCCGCGGCCCAGGTGATGGCGTCCGCGATGTCGCTCGTGGAGCCGGACCCGGACTCCGAGAGCGCGCGCCCCGAGAGCATCGAGGAGTTGCCGATACCCGAGACGCCCTCGCTGTTGTCCGTTTCGGCGGCGGCGATACCGGCGACGTGCGTCCCGTGGTACTCGTCGGCGAGCACGTCCGGATACGGGTCGGAATCGTCGTCGACGAAGTCCCGCCCGAAGTTCGAGACGGCGCCGTCCATGTTCCCGTCGAGGTCCGGGTGGTCGTACTTGACCCCCTGGTCGACGACGGCGATGGAGACGGCCGAGGAGCCGAGCGTGGTGTCCCACGCCGTCGGCGCGTTGACCTGCTGGTCGGCGTACTGGTCACCGTAGCGGGGGTCGTTGGGGACGTACTGCGCCTCGAGAAGTACGTTCTCCTCGGCGTACTTCACGTGCTCCTTCGTCTGAATCCGAGAGATGAACTGTTCTTTCGCGCGCTCGTCTGCGACCTCGGGGAGGCCGACGACGACGGTGCCGAGCGTGGCGTTGTCGGAGACCACTTCCTCGTTCGCGGCGAGGTGGGTCGCGACGGCGGCCCGGTGGTCCTCCGCCGTGGCGGATACCCCGACGATGACCTCCAGCCGGTCGTGACCCCGCTTCTTCCCCGGCGTACCGGAAGCGGCCCCAACGGTGGCGACGAGTCCGGCCGCACCGGTGGCTTTCAGGAACGAACGACGCGCAAGTGAGTTGTTGTCACCCATAGCGTAGTTCCCACGACTGGAGGCTGTGTAATAAATTTATTGCAACACTTTCAACGTAAATATAAGTTTTGTCTCATCGTATTCGAGTATCGCCAGCCATTTGCTCACCGGGACGCGAGTCGGACCATGAAACTGTTCGGGAGCGATGGGGACCCGCGGGTCGGCCTGTTCGTCGACGGGCCGAACGTCCTCCGCGCGGAGTTCGACGTGGACCTCGACGACGTGCGCGAGGCCGCCGCCGAAGAGGGCCCGCTCGCGGTCACCCGCCTGTACGTGGACGAGCACGCGACCCCCGCACTCATCCAGGCCGCGGAGGCCCGCGGCTACGAGGTCGTCGTCACCAGCGGCGACGTGGACGTGAAACTCGCCGTCGACGCCACCGCCGCCCTCGTGGAGGAGGAGCTCGACACGCTCGTCATCGCCTCCCGCGACACGGATTTCAAGCCCGTCATCGAGGCCGCGAACCGGCGCGGCGCGCGAACCGTCGCCATCGCCCCCGGCGAGCACGGGCGCTCAGACGCCCTCCGGAACGCCGCGCACGGCTCGGTCACGCTCGAGGAGTGAGCCAGCTCCGGTAGGGCTTTTTTCCTCCTGGCTCTCATCTCGGATATGGACTACGACGGCCCCGTTCTCGACAACCACCTGCATCTCGACCCCGTGACCGGCCGCGGCCTCGACGCCGTCGAGGAGTTCATGGAGGTCGGTGGCACGCACCTGCTCGTCCTCAACAAACCCTCGTGGCATCTCACCGGCCTCCCCGAGTCGCGGGAGGACTTCCACGAACCCCTCGAGCTGACCATCGACATCACGCTCGAAGCGAACGCGATGCTCCCCGGGCGCGCGTGGCCCGTTCTGGGCGTCCACCCCGCGCTCATCTCGCGGCTCGTCGACGACGGAATGGCTCCCGGGGAGGCACGCGAGCTGATGAAGGAGGGGATCGAGGTCTGTGCGGAGTACGTCGCCGACGGCCCCGCGCTCGCCATCAAGTCCGGACGCCCGCACTACGAGGTGTCGGAGGCGGTGTGGGACGCCTCCAACGCGGTGATGCGCCACGCGTTCGCCTGCGCGGCCGAGGTCGGCTGTGCCGTCCAGCTCCACACCGAAGGCGGCGAGGAGTTCGAGGAGGTGGCCGAGTGGGCCGAAACCGAGGGGCTCCCCCGCGAGCAGGTCGTGAAACACTACTCGACGGGCGGCGTCGAGGGGCCGGTCCCGAGCGTCATCTGCACGGAGAAGGAGGAGCTCGTCCGCGCCCACGAGCGCGGCGTCCCCTTCCTCATGGAGACGGACTTCATCGACGACCCCGACCGACCGGGGGCCGTGCTGGGCCCGAAGACCGTCCCGCGGCGCGTCCGCTGGCTGCTCGAAGAGGGATACGACGACGCCGTCCAGAACGCCCACGTCGACACGCCCGCGCGGGTCTACGGCATCGACACCGAGGGAACGCTGTAGGCGAACGCACACGGGGTCCGCCACCACGACACACGGGCCACCCCAAGGAAAAGGCATAACCTTCGGCCCCCGTACTCGGAGAACATGAGCGACCCTGCAGAGGAGTATTACACCGAGGAACGCTGGAACAACTGGCTCGACCGCCTCCGCGAGGAGGAGCTCGACCCCGAGAACGAGGACTCCGCCCGCCTCCTGTTGAATCTGCAGGACGACGCGGCCATCGCCATCGCGAAGATCATCACCGACTTCGACGAGGGCGAGATCGACGAGGAGCGCGCGCTCGACGAGCTCGGCGACATCGCCGACATCGTGCTCGCCGACGCCGGCTTCGAGGACGAGGACACCGCCATCCTCGTCGACGGCGTCCAGATGTCGCTCCACTGCGTCATCGCCGCCACGGAGACCTACTTCGTCAACGGCCCGCTCGAGGGCGACGTGACGGCCCACATCGACGCCGCCGCCGAAGCCGAGGCCGAGGAGGACCTCGACACCGCCTTCAGCCACTGCGCGCAGGCGGGCACCCTCATCATCGACGGCGCGGAACTCGACATGAGCGCCATCGCCGAGGACTTAGAGTACGGCTACGTCGCCGAGTGGGTCAACGGCCTCGACTCCCTGCAGGACGCCCTCTCGACCCCCGAAGTCGTCGAGGAGAACTGAGCCGCTGGGGGTGGGCTTTTTCAGGCTTCGCACCGGAGAAGGGACCATGCAGTTGTCTCCGGACGAGCGCGCCCAGCCCGTTCAGATCGGGTTCATCCTCGTCTTCGCGATCATCATCATCTCTTTTTCCCTCTATCAGGCGACCGTCGTGCCCGACGAGAACGCCGAGGTGGAGTTCGAGCATAGTCAAGCAGTCGAACGCGACATGGCCAGCCTCCGGAACGATATCGTCCGCGCCGCGAACGGCGGCGTGGACGGCGTCGCACAGGTGCAACTCGGGACGAGCTATCCCTCGCGCTCGCTCGCGGTGAACGCCGGGCCAGCGAGCGGGACGATTCGCACGACTGGACTCGCGGAGTTGGGAGTGTACACCGACTCGGCCCTCAACTCCGGGGACCGTGTGGACGTGTGCCCTAACGGCGACCTAACACAGAGCGTCGTCTATGAACCCTCCTACAACTACTACGACAACGCACCGACGACCATCTACGAGAACACGGGACTGTTCAATCGCTTCCAGCAGTCTGGTGGGCCCACGGAGACCGTCGAAACCGCTCCCAGACTCGTGTTCAACGATGAAAAGCTCCTGAACCTCGTGTCGCTCTGGGGGAACGTCTCGGAATCTCGCAGTGGCACGGCGAGCTTCGACGTGTTTCAGGGTGAGGTCCAAGAACAGAACGTCACGGGGAACTTCTACGTCGTCCTGCCAACCCAAGCAGAAACCATAGCTCCGTGGCAGCCAGTGCTGGACAGCCCGGACGTGAATCTGGACTCGTTCGAGCCGGACAACGACCGCATCGTCCTCGAAATCACCGACGAGTACACCGTGTTCTGTACGGAGGTCGGGTTCGGTGAGGCACCGCCGTCCGGGATTCAGAGTCTCGCACCGCCTGCGCGAAGTGGCGGAACTGGAGGAGATTCACCATCGCAGAACGGCATCCAGTACAACGACGGGCTGGAAACGACATCGAGTGACAGCGCCGTCCAGTTCGACATCGAGAACGTCGGTGGGTCGTCCGCGACGGTGACAGCCGTGCGGGTGGACGAACGTATCGGTGCTGTCGAAGAACTGTGGAAGAGGAATGCAGCAGTAGTCGCGGTACGCGGTGGACGAACGGATGGTAACAATGAAACTGGAGGGAGCCCCGCAGCGGCACGTGATACGAACACGGTGATAACCCTCGACACGAACGCCGTCCTCTCGACATCAGGAAGTGGCTCGACTGCAACGGTGTTCGTCGGTGATTTCGGCGACGCTACCACAGGAGGGGGGCCCCCGTCTTGGAGCGAATACAACTTCAACGGCCTTACCCGTGTCTCCCAGAGCGACAACTGGGACATCCGTATCACCTTGGAGTTCGACAGCCGCGGTGACGTGACCTACTACTTCCAAGAGACCTGACGACACTACTTACTTATCGTCTCCCACCCTGAGGGATATCGTGAACAGCCGCGGACAGGCCGAACAGATCGGGGTCATCCTGATGGCGTTGCTCGTCGTCGCGACGGTGACCGCTGTCGCGACGCCGGCGCTTTTCATCACCGATATGGACACCGAGCCGTTCGTCGGCGTGGAGGTGACCGTGACGACGAGCGAGGTCACGATTACCAGCGAGGGCGGGGACGCCGTGTCGGCGACGGACCTCTCGGCGGTGATTCGCTACGACGGGACGACCCGGCGAGTGCCGCTGGAGTCGGTGTTCGGGGAGCCGCGGTTCCGGCCGGGGGACGTGGCGGAGATTCCGCTGTCGCCCGAACCCGCGTACGGGACGCTCGTGGCGGTGCAGGTGGTCCACGAGCCGACGGGTCGGACGTTCTACGCGGACGAGCGCATCGCCCGGGCGGGCGCGGTGGGTGCGACGGCGACGGCAGCCCCGACCGCAACCCCGACCGCGATACCGACAGCAACCCCGACCGCCACACCAACCGCGACGCCGACGGCAACGCCGACCGCCACACCAACCGCGACGCCGACGGCAACGCCGACCGCCACACCAACCGCGACACCCACCGCAACGCCCGCGAGCGCCGATGCCGTGTCGAAATCCGGAACCGCGACCGATGCCGGTGGGAAGGAGCTGAAATTCGACATCACCGCGGATAAGGAGGTGACGGTGACAGCGTTCAGCGTCGAGACGAAGAACGACCTCTCCGGCATCGACAGAATCGATAGCAAACCGAAGTTCGAGATCAAGAAGGTACAGCAGGACGGTTCAGACGACAACAACGCGAAGTACCTGACGGATGGAACCGAGTACACCCTCGACAAGAACGAGGCGATTATCGGTGCTGGTGAGACTGGTGAGGTCAAACTCAAGGAGTTCAAGAACCCAAAAATCGAGGTGAACGGCTTCGCCGCAGATGAGCCGAGCGCGGACATCATCCTCACGCTCGTCTTCGACGATGGAAGCCGAAAGGAGTTCTACATCGACGCAGTGCCGAAGTAGCGACGCGGCAGTCCGGGAACCGCCAGCCCCGAGACTTCGACGGTTGTCGAACTGCACGTCGTCAAACACTTATATCAGGCCGTCGACCGTCTCACCATGACCGGAGTCGGTATCGACGCGATCGAGATCTGGACAGGCAAACTGAAACTCGACCTGCCGGGGACGTTCGCCCCGGAGAAGGGCGACGACCCCGCGAAGTACACGAAGGGGCTCGGCCTCCACGCCTCCTCGTTCCCGGACACCTACGAGGACATCGTGACGATGGGCGCGAACGCTGCCAAGCGCCTGATGGAGCGCAAGGGGCTCACCCCCGAGGACATCGGGCGTATCGACGTGGCCACGGAGTCGGCGTTCGACAACTCCAAGCCCGTCTCCACCTACATCGCGGGCTGTCTCGAACAGGTGTTCGAGGGCGATTTCCGCCACGCCAACAAGGGGGAGCGGAAGTTCGCCTGTGTCGCCGGCACCCAGAGCATCGACGACGCGTACAACTGGATCCGCGCGGGCCGGAACCGCGGGCGCGCGGCGCTCGTCATCGCCACCGACACGGCGCTCTACGAGCGCGGCGACCCCGGCGAGGCCACGCAGGGGGCCGGCGCCGTCGCCATGCTCATCGACGAGGACCCCTCGCTCGTCGAGCTCTCGCCCGAGCAGGGGTACGGCTCGATGGACGAGACGGACTTCCTCAAGCCGAACCAGCAGTTCCCCTCCGTCGACGGCAAGCGGTCTGTGCAGGTGTATCTCGCCCGGATGCGTGAGGCGCTCACCGACTACGAGTCCGTCGCGGGGAAGACCCACCCCGAGGAGTACGTCTTCGCGCCGTTCCACACGCCGTTCCCCGGCATGGTCCGGAAGGCCGCGCTCCTCGGCTACCGTCACATGATCCGCGACACCGAAATCGAGGAGGCGCTCGCCGACGAGATCGGGATGCAGCCCCGTGAGGAGGAGTGTGAGACCGAGGAGGAGTATCTCGACGCCGTCCGTGAGTACACGGACGCGCTGAAGGGGACCGAGCAGTACCGGGCCTGGTACGCCCGGACCATCGACCCCACGCTCGACATCAGCCGCGAGGTGGGCAACTGGTACACCGGCTCCGTCCACATCGCGCGTGCCGCCGCACTCAAGCGCGCGCTGGAGGACGACATGGACATCGAGGGCGCGAAGCTCCTCGTCGGCTCCTACGGCTCCGGTGCGCAGGCCGAGATTCACCACGAGACCGTCCAGGAGGGCTGGCAGGAGGAGATCGCCGCGCTCAACATCGACGAGCAGAACGAGCGGCGCTACGACCTCTCCTTCGCCGAGTACGAGAAGGTCCACCAGGTCCACAACCACGACGAGGACGTCGAGGTCGAGGAGTTCACCGTCCCCGAAGACGAGTTCGCCTTCGACGGCTGGGGCCGCATGGGCGAGCGGAAGTACCGCTACGTCGAGTAAGCCGACACCCCGTTTCACCCCGCTGAGGGCACCGAATCATTATTCGATAGCTGGGCGTACCGGTGTCATGCCCTCCCCGCGACCGATACGTCGACGAACGCTCGTTCGTGCCGCACCGAGTGTACTCCTCCTGACCGCTGGATGTGTTTCGACGGGGACGACCCCGCAAACGACGCCACCGGAAGACACCCCAGCAGGCTACTGGCGCTGGGTCCAGGTAGTAGAAGAGACCTCACCCACCACAGAGACTGGGGTCGCGATTCGAGTCGCCGTGACACGACCGTGGGTGACGGCCGAGGACACCGCTCGGCTGACCGTCGAACTCGAAAACGAGGCGGACGACCCGCGCGAAATCGGTCCGGTCGTCGGGGACCCCGTGTTCCCGGTGAACCGCGACGGAATCCTGCTGTGGGACGAAACCGGCACGACGGAGCCACAGCCCCCCGACTGTATCGGCACGGACGGCAAAGCCGACAGACCGGTGGGGTACAGTGGCGGGATGCGCCCGCCGGTCGAACTCGATGCCGGTGAGACCGTCACCCGAACGGTCATCATCGCGGACGACGCCAACACGACGGGTTGTATTCCCGGTGGTCGCTACCGGTTCGAGTTGAGTGGCGTGATACGCCCGCTGTCGGACGAGTCACCCGAATCCGAGTACGAGTGGGGGTTCACCCTGGACGTCCACGCCAGCGACTGACGTGGTTCGAAACTCCCGCTGGGTGTGTCGCTCACAGCCGCCTTCACCCCCCTATTTTCTTATCCGATACCGGAGAACCCGGAGCCATGTCCACCGAAACGACCGTCTATTTCGTCCGTCACGCACACTCGCCGTGGGTCCCCGACGCGGAGGCCGAACGCGGCCTCTCCGAGGAGGGGAAGGCCGACGCGGAGCGCGTCGCCGACATCCTCCCCGACGACATCGACGCCGCCATCTCCAGCCCCTACGCCCGCGCCGTCGAGACGCTGGAACCGTTCACGAACCGAACGGACACCGACCTCCACATCGAAGAGGGGTTCCGCGAGCGCCTGCTCTCGCCCGACCCGGTCGAGTCGTTCGGCGAGACGTTCGACTCCGCCGTCGAGCGCGTCTGGTCGGACTGGGAGTTCGCGTGGGCCGGCGGCGAGTCCAACCTCGACGCGCAGGCCCGCGGCGTCGACGCCTTGGAGCGCGCCCTCGCCCGCCACGAGGGCGAGACCATCGCCGTCGGCACGCACGGCAATCTGCTGACGCTCACCCTCAACTACTACGACCCCGCCTTCGACTACGACTTCTGGCGCGACGAACTCGGCATGCCGGACGTCTACCGCGCGACGTTCGCGGGCGGTGAACTGACCGCGACGGAGCGGGTCTACGGGTAGTCCACGACGTCCGGAACCCCCTCCCGCCCGTCGAGAAACGCCAGCTCCTCCTCGGAGAGCTCCCGGTCCCGGAAGCGGTCGAATCCTTCGAAATAGCGCTCGGGCGACCGGTCCCCCGGATGCTCGAGGACCAGCTCCGCCATCCCCGTCTCCTCCCCGGTGAAGGCGAACCCGGCCTTGTAGAGCGCCTCGTAGGAGAAGGGGTTGTTCACGCCGATGGCGACGCGCGCGTATCCGCGTTCGAGTGCGCGGTCACGGACGAACGCGCACAGCCGCGCGCCGATACCCTGCCCTTTCTCGTCGTTCGCGACGGTGACGTACCGAATCCAGAGCGTCTCCTCGTCGGTGCGGTCCGCGTCGAACGCCGCGGCCCCCACGATGTCGCCGTCCTCGCGCGCGATGGCCTTCCCCGTCGAGGACATGACGAACTTCCCGGCGTAGGCGAAGCGCTGCCAGTCGAGTTCGAGCGTCACCGAGTCCGCGGGCCAGCCGAGGAGGGCGAACTCCATGGGTGGTCTCCACGTGGAGAAGGGAAACACGTTACTGCTCGCACGTGGGGAGAGAGGTATGCGCGATGTCTCGCTGTTCGACCGCTTCGCCCGGGCGTACGAGGCCGCGATGCCCGCCGCGGACCCCGCCGTCTTCGAACGCGGGTTCGCCTTCGCCGACCGGGATATCGAGCGCGTGGTCGACGTGGGCGGGGGGACCGGTCGGGCCGCGCGACACTACGACGCCGTCGTGGTCGACCCGGCGCGGGGGATGCTCCGCGAGGGCGCGCGGAAGGGTATCGAGGGGATACGGGGTGACGGCGCGCGGCTTCCGCTCAAAAGCGAGTCGGTGGATGCCGTCACCATCGTCGACGCGCTGCATCACTTCGCCGAGCCGATTTCGGCCATCGCGGAGGCGCATCGAGTCCTGAAGCCCGGTGGCGTCCTCCTGATTCGGGAGTTCGACCCCACCCCCCGCAGAGGGCAGCTGCTCGTCGCACTCGAACACGCAGTGGGGTTCGACTCGCGCTTCTGGAGCCCCGACGAACTCATGGGGAAGCTCGACCGCGCAGGGTTCACCTCCTTCTGTCCCGACCGGGCGTTCACCTACACCGTCGTCGGGGTTCGATAGGGCGAAGGGGGCTCGGAGTGGAGTTCGAGTATGCGACTCGTGAATCCCGGACTCGACGGGACGACCATCCCCGTCGCCGTCGGTGACGTGCTGCTCATCGGGCTGTTCGTTCTTCTGGGAGAGTTCCAGCACTACGGCGTCGGCATGGAGGCCATCGCGCGCGTGCCCGGAACCATCACCCCGTTCCTGCTCGGCTGGCTGCTCGTCGCGATTCTGGTGGGTTCGTACGCGGCCGACGCGCTCGCGGACCCGCGGACCGCAGCCGCTCGAATCGGGCTCACGTGGATCGGTGCGGCCCTCGTGGGCCAGACCCTCCGGGCGACGCCGCAGTTCCCGGGGAAGTTCGCCGTCCCGTTCCTCGTCGTCTCGCTTCTGGTAGGGCTCGTCCTGCTCGTCCCCTACCGCGTGCTGCTCGCGCGCCGGTAGAGGACGGCCCCGAGCCCCGCGGCGAGGAAGCCGAACGCCGCGAGCACGAGGAACAGCGCCGTCTCGTTCGCGTAGGTCAACACCCCGCCAGCGACGGTGCCGCCGAGCGCGCCCACCCCGAAGACGCCGAGGTAGGTGTAGCCGTAGGAGAGTCCGCGGGCCTCGGGGGGCGTGTACTCCGCGACGGTCGCCTGGTAGAACGGCTGGACGACGAAGAGGAAGAAGCCGACGAGCGCGGCCATCGCCAGCAGGGGGACGAGCCCGAGCGTGGCGATGGGGAGGAAGACCACGGCGAGGAGCGCGAGGCCGCCGTAGCCGCCGATGAGCCCCAGCTCCACGGGGATGCGGTCGGTGAGCATCCCGCCCACGTACTGGCCGCCCACGCCGACCATCAGGAGGCCGACGTAGACGTAGCGCCCGGGCGCGAGTTCACGGCCCGCGATTTCGACGGGGGCGAGCGAGGGGAACTGCGCGAGCAGGTCGGGGAGGAAGGTGAGAAACCCTCGATAATAGAGCCCCGAGAGCATGACGACGCCGAAGACGACGGCGAACGCCGAGAACAGCAGGGTCCGGGAGTCACCGAGGAACGCCGCGAGGGAGGTCACCTCTCCCGTCGCCTCGCCGGAGCCGTCGGTGACGGCCGCGGTCTCGTCCACGTCGATCCGGAGCGCGGCGACCGCGCCGACGATGGCCGGCACGCCGAGCAGGGCGACGACGAGCCGCCAGGAGTCCTCACCGACGAACAGCAGGAGCAGGGCGGTGAGCAGCGGGCCGAGGGCGATACCGAGGTTCCCCGCGATGCCGTGGTAGGCGAACGCGGAGCCGCGTTCCTCGACCCCCTTCGAGATGAGCGAGAGGCCGGCGGGGTGGTAGACGGAGGCGGCGACCCCCCAGCCGAACAGACACAGCGCGATGACGGGGAGCGAGGGGGCGACCGCGAGTGCGACGAAGGAGCCACCCATCCCGAGCAGGCAGGCGACGATGAGCGACCGCGAGCCGTAGGCGTCCGTGAGGATGCCGCCGGGGAGCGCCCCCAGTCCGAAGGGGGCGTACCCCATCGTGAGCACGACACCCATCACGAAGCTCGTGACGGCGACGGTCCCGACGAGCGGGAGCGAGAGCGCCGTAAAGCGGGCCTGCCAGACCCCGAGCAGGATGGGGAAGGAGAGTTCGTACGTGTGGACCATCCCGTGGGCGAGCATGACGAGCCCGGTGATAGCCCGGTCGTTACGGTTCACATACGACCCCTCCCGGCCGGCGAGGTAGAATCCGTCGATTCGGGAAGCAGGCAATCTACAGACAGGTCGGGAGCTGCCAGCCGAACCGAGAAACACCAGGAGAACGGCCGCTTCAGCGTCTCTCCTCCGGTAGCACGCTGTTCGATATTCTCATAACTTATGAGTAACCTCTATAAAATATATAGATGAGTAACGGGTAGATTCCCCAGATAGTACCCACCAGATATGGGAAACACTTATGGCAATTACGTCCATATTTTGTAATATATTATGATGGGTTACTACGACATCGTTCTCGGACTTATCCCGCTCGCTCTCGGAGGTATCACGGCCGTACTCACTGCCCTCGGCGTGGGACTGACGACAGCCGTCCCCCTCGCCTCCGCAGTCGCCCTGTTTCTGATCCTCCACGCGATGTTCGTCCGAACCCCCGTCTCCGGCGCTTCGTCCGCCACTCGTGCGCCCGCCTCGTCGCACGCCGCTCGTGTCCCCGAGCAGCTGCGGGCCGACTGAGCCACTACGTTCATACCACTGCCGTGAGTGGGTGGCCGCATGACCGACCTCCTGTTTCTCACGAGTGAGGACGTCGCGGGGCTGGCGACGCCCCGCGAGTACGTCGACGCCGTCTTCGAGGGCTACCGCGAACGCGGTGAGGGCGCGCCCGCGAAGCCTCGACAGAAGCTGTTGAACGCCGACCCCGCCGGGATGTTCACCGGCTACATGGCCATCCTCCCCGAGACGGGGGCGATGGGCGGCTACATGTACAGCGCCGGCTTCGGCGACGCGGACGCCCACTTCGTGCTCCCGCTGTTCGATTCCGTATCGGGGCGCCCGCTGGCGCTCATCGACGGGGCGTCGCTCAACCCGTTCAAGACCGGCGCGGCGGGCGCGGTGGGGATCGACGTGCTCGCCCGGCCGGACGCGACCTCGCTCGCGCTCATCGGCTCGGGCGCGCAGGCCCGCGGGCAGCTGCGCGCGGCCGCGACCGTCCGTGATCTGGCGACCGTCTCCGTCTACTCCCCGACGAAGGAGAGCCGCGAGGCGTTCGCGGCCGAGATGAACGACGAACTCGACGCCGCGGTCGCGGCGGTCTCCTCGGCCGACGCCGCGGTAGAGGGTGCGGACATCGTCATCACCGCGACGAACGCATCCGAGCCCGTCTTCGACGGCGACCTGCTGGAGCCGGGCACCCACGTCACCGCGATGGGACAGTACAGTCCCGACAAGCGCGAGGTGGACACGACGACCATCGAGCGCGCGAAGTACGTCCCCGACCTCCGCGAGCGGGCACTCCAGGACGCGGGCGCGTTCCTGCAGGCGCGCGAGGAGGGCGCGATCGACGACGAGCACATCCACGCCGAGCTGGGGGAGGTCGTCGCCGAGAAGGCCCCCGGCCGTGAGGACCGCCAGGAGATTACGCTGTTCGACTCGGGCGGGACGGGCATCGAGACGGTCGCCGCGGCGCACATGCTCTACGAGAAAGCGGTCGAGGAGGGACTCGGACAGGAGCTCTCGTTGGCTCCGGCGAGCGAGGCGCTCACCGGCGAGTGAGAAACCGACCCCCGGGGACCAGCCGGGGATGGAATGTCAGGGTCTGCGGGATTTGAGGAGGCTACTCCACGGCCGCGCGGCGCTCAACGCGGACACAGACGCCACCGACGCAGACCTGCCTGGGGACGCGAACGGGCTCCGCACTCACGACGCGAACCGCGACGAGCGGTGCGACGACGAGCAGTGCGGGCACGAGCGCGACCAGCAGCAGTCCGGCGATGACGGGCTGGACGACCGCACCGTAGACGAGCCAGCAGGCGAAAAGCACGGGGGCGAGGTGGTGGAGTTGCATGGTGGTTCTCCTCACCTCCTGCTACCACCTCCGAGGTAATAAGTATCAGCTGAAATACAGTTCTGTAAGCGCCCGTACTGAAATCGATTTCACCTACAGATACGGCGCGAGGCCGACGGCCTCGACGAGCGGGATGCCGACGATGACGGCCCCGAGGAGATAGCCCGCGATGGCCCCGCCGTTGAGGAGGGGGAGTCCCGCGTGCGCCCGGCCCTGCATCACCAGCCGCATGAGGACGAGGAGGCCGACGAGGGTGCCGATGAGCGCGGTCAGCGCGGGGAGGGTGAGCGCGAGCCCCGGCACGAGACTCGGCACCGACGCGGGGGCGAAGAAGCCCGCGCTGGCGACGAGCACGGTCGGCATGATGGCGTCACCCAGTCCGATGAAGAAGGCGTCGCGGTCCTCCATGGAGGGTCCCTCACCGGGGGTCTCACCGGATTCCGCACCGGGCGCCTCGCCCTCAGTTTCGACCTCGCCGTCACCCCCCGTGACCACGTCGTTCGTGGAGTCCGCGTCGTCGTCCTCGGTCGACTCCGCGACCGCGTCGAGATACGAGTAGGAGAGCGAGAGCGGGATGACGAGGATGACGGGGATCTTGAGGTCCATCACGCCCGACGCGAGCGTGAGCATGTGTTTCGTCCCGTAGACGGAGATGGCGTCGTATATCGCGAGCGCGGTGAGAAGCAGGAGCGCGGGGAGCAGGCCGAAGGAGATGCCGAACAGCCCCGCGGCACCCGCACCCATCACGATGCCCGCGGCGTCGATGACGTACCACTCGGGGTAGACGAACAGGGCCACGCCGATGAGCAGCGCGCCGGCGACGGCAGGGGCGTGGAGGCCGAACACCGAGACGGACGGGAGCAGGACCGAGAAGACGAAAAACGAGATGTACGCGGCGCTCCCGACCACGAGCACGCGGATGAGCCCGTCGACGCCGAACTTGAACGCCGCGAGCATGAGCGCCGTGGCGACGAGGATGGCGAGGATGTAGACGAGACTGTTCGTGGGGTCAGAGGGGTCCTCGACCGTCTGGAAGCCCGCGGCCTTGAACGGCTCGACGAGCGCCAGCGCGCCGAGCTGGACGACGAGAAAGATGCCGACGAGCGCGGCGACGGCGACGGAGGAACGCTTCATACCCGGAGAAGGAGCGGCCGGGGTTTGATGCTTCTGTTACTCGGCTCAGCGAGCGTAGAGCTTCTTCCCGAGGAGCGTCGCCGGCAGCACCCCGTCGTCCGGCGCGACGGCGACGTAGGGTCGCTCGACCGGCCCGAACACGTCGACGACCCGCCCCACCGCGGACAGCGAGTCGTCGAGCACCTCGCTCCCGATGTGGGGGTACGCCTCGTCCGGGACGCGCACGACCGCGAGCCCCTGGGCGGTCCGGACCACCTCGCCGACGCGGTTCATGCGCGCAGGGCGTTGATGTACGCGGCGACGGCGCCGAGGAGGTCGGATTTCGTCGCGTCGTCGGCGTTCTGTACGAGAACCCGCCCGCGGGGTTCGTACTCGCGGGGGTACGTCATCTCACGCTCGATGGTGGCGTCGTAGCCCACCTGCTGGACCGCCTTCGCGATCTCGTCGACGGTGGGCTCGGGGACGGCCAGATCGAGCGGCACGCGACGGCCCTCCGAGCGCGACAGCTCCGCGTCGAAGTGTGCGGGCCACAGGACGTTCTCGACCATACCCGTTCTCCTCGCGGGGCGCGTAAACGTCTTTCCGAAACGGGGCGGCAGAACGGAGTGTCAGGCGCGGGCGCGGCGAGCCAGCAGGGCCGCGCCGGCAGCCACGACGGCCGCGGGGACGCCGAAGCCGGCACCGTCACCCGCGGTGGGCGTGGGCTCCGGCGTCGGTTCGTCGGTCGGTTCCGGGGTCGGCGTGGGCGTCGGCGTCGACTCCAGCTCGGCTTTCGCCTCCGCGTACGCCTCCGGATGGAACGCCTTCACCAGCTTCGTCATCGGCTGGACCACGCGTGGGGCCGGCTGACTGATGAGGTTCCGGTCCACCGTGACGGTCTGGTTCTGCTGCATCGCGATCGTCGAGGTGTACGGCTCGCGGGCCGGGAACGTCGCGCCCGAGGGCTTCACGAGCCACTGCGGGTTCCGCTCGGCGACCACCTCGTCGTTGATGACCTTGTACCCCGAGATGCCGGCGTTCGCCGCGACGCTCTCACCGCCGGCCGTCTCGATGACGTCGTTGATGAACGTCCCCTTGCCGGCCGTGTAGTTGAAGAAGTAGTAGAGCACGCGCGGTCTATCCTCACCCTCGACCGTCGTCCGGATGAGCTCGACCTGCTCGCGCATCTCCGCGTTGGTCTCCTCGGCGGCGGCACACTCGCCGGTGAGTCGACCGACCTGGGTGGTCTTCTCGTAGATGGCCGACAGCGAGTCGCTGAAGTTGATCTTGAACACCGTGATACCGTTGGCCCGGAGGTCCTCGACCGTCGAATCGGGCGTGATGTTCGGCGCGATGACGAGGTCAGGCTCCAGCGCGACGACCTGCTCCTGGTTGACCGTGAAATCCGAGTTGAACACGTTCGTCTTCTCTGAGGAGCCCTCCAGATACGCGGAGTAGCTGTCGACGGGCATCCCGACGACCTTCTCCTTCGCGTCGAGCTCCCACATCACCTGTGCCGTGCTGTGTCCGAGCACGACGATGTCCTGCGGTTCTTCCTCGAGCGTTACCTCCGTGCCCGTGGCGTCCGTCGCGGAGTACGGAAAGCCACAGTTCTCCTGCGTCGCGGGCGCTGCTGCCACCGCACCGGTCCCGACGGGGACCGCGGCGAGCACCACCAGCAGGGCGATGAGTGTCTGTCGCATCGTCCCATCGTGGAACGGTATGCAATAAGTATTTACCTAATGCAAGCTCAGTTGCGAAGCATGCATCGGCGTGAACGAACCCTCGTCTGGAGCCTCGGTCTCACAGGGGTCCTCGTCGCCGTCGTTCTCGTCTCCGCGACGATGGGGCCCGTCGCCATCGGGTACGCCACCGTCGCCCAGGCGATGCTCAACGCCATCGCCGTCCCGACGCTCGCCGCAGGGGGCGTCACCCTCGTCCACCCGTTCTCCTTCCCCGTTCCCGGCCCTCACCAGACCATCGTCACGGGGCTCCGGCTCCCCCGCATCCTGCTGGGGGCCGTCGTCGGGTTCGCGCTCGCGACCGCCGGGACCGTGATGCAGGGCTTCTTCCGGAACCCGATGGCCGATCCCTCCATCATCGGCGTCTCCACGGGCGCCGCCGTGGGCGCGGTGGCGAGTATCGTCTTCCCCGTCTCCTTCCCGCTCAGCCTGCAGGCGGCCGCCGTGCTCGGCGCGCTGCTCGCCGGCTTCGGCGTCTACCTCATCGCCACCGACGGCGGACGGACCCCCGTCGCGACCCTGCTTCTGGCCGGCGTCGCCGTCCAGACCTTCTTAGGCGCCGTCATCTCGTTCATGCTGTTGCAGGCCGGCGACACCCTCCAGCGGGCCGTCTACTGGCTGATGGGCAGACTGGAGACGACCTCCTACTCGGAGGTAGCGGTGACGCTCGCCGTCACCCTGCCGACGTTCCTCGTCCTCCTCGTCTACGCGCGGGACCTGAACGTCCTCCTTCTGGGGGAGGAGGACGCCCACACCCTCGGCATCGACGTGGAGCGCACCAAGCGGGTGCTGCTCGCCGCGAGCTCCGTCGCCACGGCCGCGGCCGTCGCCGTCGCCGGCGTCATCGGCTTCGTCGGGCTCATCGTCCCGCACGTGATGCGCCTGCTCGTCGGCCCGGACCACCGCATCCTGCTCCCGACGAGCGCGCTCGCGGGCGCGGCGTTCCTCGTCGCCACCGACACCGCCGCCCGGATGGGGCCCGCGGAGATGCCCGTCGGCATCGTCACCGCCGCGCTCGGGGCACCCTTCTTCCTCTATCTCCTCCGCAAGCGGGAGGTGACGGCGCTGTGATCGCACTCGACGACGTGTGCGTGCGGCTCGGCGGGGAGCAGATCCTCGAAGCGGTCTCGCTCGACGTGGCGGAAGGGGAGTTCGTCGCCCTCGTCGGCCCGAACGGGGCCGGGAAGACGACGCTGCTCCGAACGATCAACGGCGTCGTCACCCCCGACGCGGGACGGGTGTCGGTCGCGGGCGAGCCCGTCCACGGCCGGTCCGCCCGCGACATCAGCCGGCGCGTCGCGACCGTCCAGCAGTCGACGGAGGTGCGCTTCGAGTTCACCGTCCGCCAGCTCGTCGAGATGGGGCGGACCCCCCATCGAGGCCGGTTCGGCCGCGACCCGGCGGGCCACGATGCCGTCGACGAGGCGCTCGACCGGACCGACACCGCGCAGTTCGCGGACCGGGCGGTGGGCACCCTCTCGGGCGGCGAACGCCAGCGCGTCCTCCTCGCGCGGGCGCTGGCACAGGACACGCCCGCCCTCCTGCTCGACGAGCCGACGGCGAGTCTCGACATCAACCACCAGGTCGCCACGCTCCAGCGGGTGCGGGAGCTCGCCGACCGCACCATCGTCGCCGCCATCCACGACCTCGACCTGGCCGCCCGGTTCTGCGACACGGTGGCCGTCCTCGGCGGCGGAACGCTCCACGCCGTCGGCCCCCCGGCGGCGGTGTTCGAACCGGACCTGCTCGAACGGGTGTTCGACACCCCCGTCGTCGTCCGGGAGGACCCCCTCACCGGGACGCCGACGGTGACGGCGCTCTCCGAACCCCTCGAACTCGCGAAGCGGTCATGAGCCACGTTCGGCGAGCGCCTCGCCGAGCGCGGCCCCGACCATGAGCGGCACCGCAAAGGAGAGCAGCACCACGAGGACGAACGTCGCCCAGCGCGGCCCGCCGGGTGGCCAGAGCAGGGGACCGGCAGACGCGAGCGGCTCTCGGAAGAGGACGAGCGTGACGAGGACGGCGAGGGCACCACCCGAGAGCCGGTAGCGGGTACGGCGGTTCATACGCCCGCTTCGGTCGCGGGGGGGAAATCGACAGCGGTCGCCGAAGGGGTTTATATAACGCGCGGCGTTGGGGAGAGCATGAACAAGGCCTTCCTCATCATCGTGGGGGTGATCATGCTCACCGCGATGGGCGTCGGGGCGCTCGTCGGGCTCCAGTTGGGTGACGGACCGGCCGTCGACGACCCGACCGAGACCCCGGTCGCGACTGACGGTAGGTCGAGTCCCGGGAACGGTGGCGGGAACGGCGGCGGCGAGGCCACGCCGACCGCGACGGCCACGCCGACACCGACCGCGACGGCCACGCCCGTCCCCCCACCGGAGCGGTTCGACGCGGCCGAGATCGAAACCGCCGTCCGCGAGGAGATCAACGCGCAGCGCGCGGACCGCGGCTACCGCGCGCTCGCCAGCGAATCGACGCTCAACGAGATGGCGGCGTTCCACAGCGACAACATGGCCGCTCAGGGGTTCGTCTCGCACGTCGCCGACGGCTTCACGACCGTCGAGCGCTACCAGCGGTTCGACGTGTACGACCGATGTAAGCTCTCGGATAACTCCGGAACCGGGATCCGCGACGGTAAGGAGATCGAGACCGTCGGGAAGACCGTCGCCGGCCGGGAGTACCAGGAGAACGGCGAGACCCGGATCAACGAGAACGAGCGAGAGGTCGCCCGTGCGGTCGTGAGCGCGTGGTTCGCGGAGCAGTCCAGCCGCCAGAAGCTCCTCTTGCAGGACGCGGACCAGGCCGGCGTCGGCGCGACGGTCACCGAGCGCGGTGACGTGTACGTGACCGTGGACCTCTGTTGACCCCGACGCGGGGTTCGTGCTATTCGTTCCCAATACTGTTAAGTGGTAGCAAACCACATGCAATACTTGCCACCATGGACCCCCACGAGCTCCGGCCGGCAGATGAGCGCATCCTCGAGTACCTCGGGAACAACCCACCGGAGTACATCCCGCTCATCGCCAATCGGCTCGGGATGCCGAACGGCTACGCGAAGCGTCGGTGTGAGCTGCTCATTGACCGTGGGCTGATGGAGCCCGTGACGAACGAGGCGATCTATCGGCTCACCGACCGTGGGGCACGCGTGCTCGCCGGCGAGAAGGGAGCGGTTCGCGCCGCGGACGACGCCTAGTTCCCGCGGGTCGACCGGGCGGTACGGACCTCCGCACCGTCACGGAGCTTGTCCTCACAGTTCGGGCAGACGCGAACCGTCGTCATATCGTCGGGCGCGAACACCCGGACGTAATCCTCAGTGACGAACGACTCGCAGTTGTGACACTGTGGCATACTCGCACAGCCACCACCCTCCCTCTTGTAGCTTTCGGAGCTATCAGAAATTCAACCAGTCACTCAGAGCGTGAACGTGTTCCCGCACTCCTTGCAGGTGTTCTCGAACCGGGCTTCGTCGGTGAGTTCGAGGGCGTGGCGCGTCTCCTCCCCGCACTCACGGCAGCCGATGAGCGATTCGAGTTCCTCCCAGTCGTGGGAGCCGGGGGCGCCGAACGCCCAGCCGACGAGCGTCTTCTCGCCCGTGTTGACGCCCGTCTGGAACTCCCCGGGGGCGAATCGGATGACCTCCCCCGCCTCGACGACGATCTCCGCGCGCTCGTTCGGTTCGTCCTCCTCGCCGTCCACCTGCCGCGCGAGCACCTCGAACGTCGCCGTCCCCTCCTCCACGTAGAACACCTCCTCCTGGTCGTGGTGGGTGTGGATCCCGCCGGAGAACGACTCCCCCGGCTTCAGCTCGAAGTAGTTCATCGCGAAGTCGGTCGTCTTGATGGCCTTCGAGACGGGCTTGCGGACGCTGTGGACGCCGAGGGGGTTGTTCTCCACGCGGACGTCCTCGATGGCGATTTTCTTCATGCGGCGGGGAGGGATGCCCGAGGGATAAACCCCGGTGCTGTTCGGGGTCTCCGGTTTCAGCCGGCTCACGCCCGCGCGTACGCGAGGATGCCCGCACACGCGAGCAGGCAGGCGGCGAGGCCGGCGAACGCCACCTCGTAGCCGAACCACGTCGCCGTCACACCCACGTACGCCGGGCCGAGCGCCCCGATACCGAGGAAGACCGCCCGCGCCGCACCCAGGTCACCACCCGCGTTCCGGTCGGGCGCGGCATCGAGCAGCATCGCATCCACGAGCGGGAACTGCGTCTTGTACCCCACCGCGAGCACGGCGATGGCGAGCCCGATTGCGAGTTTCGAGGTGGCAACGACGACCCCACCGAGCGCCACCGCCGCGAGCAGCAGCCCTCCGACCGCGATGGACCGCCGCGAGAACCGGTCGGAGAGCGCCCCCGCCGCCGGCTTCGTGAGGATGCCGACGGCGAAGACGAGCGAGAAGCCGAGCGCCGCCGTCGCCTGCGTGAACCCCTTCGCCGCCACGAGATACGTCGTGAGGAAGTTGATCCACCCGCCGACCATGAAATAAAAGAGGGAGTAGGCGACGAGCGTCAGCCGCTGTTCGCGCGTCGTCGCCAGCCGCCGGACCGTCGCGAGGACGCCACCGACGGCGGTTCCGGAGTCGTCGCTCCCCGACTCGGACGCGGGCCACAGCGGCTCGCGGTTCCAGACCCCGTAGACGACCCCGACCAGCGCCAGCGCCACCGCGATGGGGAAGAAGGGCGTCCGCCACGACGCGCCGACGATGACGACGGCGACGAGCGCGGAGGCCAGCCCACCCACGTCCGTCCCCGCGGCGTAGATGCCGAGCGCCCGCCCCCGTCGCTCGACGAACAGGTCCGAGAGCCGCGCTCTGGACGGGATGGCGTAGAGCCCCTTGCCGACCCCGAGCAGCAGGGTCCCGACGAAGAACGGGAGGAACGTCTCCGCGCGTCCGATGACGAGGAACGCGACCGCCAACACGGCGACCCCGGGGAGGACGAGCGCGGCCCGCGAGCGCACGTCGGAGAGCCGGCCGCTCGGGTACTGCGTCACGGCGTAGACGACCTGGAACACCCCGAGTGCGATGCCCGCGGTGGCCTCCGTGATGGCCAGCGACTCGATGATACTCGGCAGGAGCGCGGAGAGCAGGAACCGGCCGGTCTGCAACAGCGCCCACGCCAGCGCCAGCGCGCCGAGCACCCGGCCCGCGTGGCCACGGAAAGATTCCTCGTCCACGACCGGAATCGATGGGCCTGTCGGCCTTGAGTGGCCCGGAACGCCGTCGAGGGGAGTACTCGGGGTGCCCAACTCCGTCACCCTCACGGGACCAACGCTTATTGTCTGTGTACACGTACACGTACACATGGGAACGAAGACGATCACCGTCACCGAGGAGGCGTACGAGCGTCTGAAGGCGCACAAGCGGAAGGGAGAGAGTTTCACGGATACGCTCCTGCGGATCACCGACCCTGGCGACCCGATGCGCGGCTTCGGCGCGATGGCCGACGTGGACGGGTTCCGAGCAGCCGCGACGGACTCGCGTGCGCGACTCGACGACGACCTCCGCGAACGCGAGCGTCGGCGATAATGCTCGCGTTCGATACCTCGTTTCTCATCGACTACCTCGACGGCGTGCCCGCAGCCGGGGAGTTCGTCGAACAGCACCGAGACCGGCCGCTCCACACGCCCGCACTCGCGCTCTTCGAGGTGTACCGCGGCGGGGCTCGCACGGGCGGCCGCGCGCACGTCGAGCGCGTCCGCGACGCCCTCGAATGGGTCGACCCCCTCCCCCTCGACGACGCCGCAGCCGAGGAAGCCGCACTCGTCGAAGCCGAACTGCTCGACGCCGGCCGCCCGATCAATCTCGGCGACATCCTCATCGCCGGTATCTGTCGTCACCACGGCGCGGACCTCGTCACCCGAGACGGACACTTCGAGCAGGTGGACGGGTTGACGGTGGTGGCGTACTGAACGAGAGCCACTCCCCAATCGCAACGGTACCCGCTCACGACCGCGAGCACACGCGACGCGGTGCTCGCGGGTCAGTTCGTCACAGAAAGAGCCGGTGGAGGGATTTGAACCCCCGGCCTATTCCTTACGAAGGAATCGCTCTGCCAGCTGAGCTACACCGGCGTACTCGTTTCACTCGCACGCCGAACCCTGCATCGCTTCGCTCTGCAGGACACCGGCGTGATGTACACTCATCCATCCGGCGATAATCGCAATAAGGGTTGCGAATCGGACACGGTCAGCGAGTCAGTCGCACGTCCAGACAGACGTTGAGTTCGTGGGGAGCGTACGACCGGACGACCCGTTCCGTCTCCACGGCGACCGTATACCCCGCGGGCTCGGCGGCCTCGCGGATGGCCTCGAGACCGGGGGCGAAGGGGGCCTCGTCGTGCTGGATGTCGTAGTAGTGGAGGACGCAGTCGTCCGCGGCGAGCGCGACGGCGGTGTCGAGGAACTCGTTCGCGCTGTGCGGGAGGTTCGCGACGAGGCGGTCGGCCCAGTTCTCGTACTCCGGGACGAGCTCGCGGACGTTCCCGTGGATCGGCGTCACCCGGTCGGCCACGGCGTTGCGCTCCGCGTTCCGGCGGAGGTAGTCGACGGCGGCCTCGTTGAGGTCGCAGCCGACGCACTCGGCCCCGCGTCGTGCGGCGGGGATGACGAACGGGCCGACGCCGGCGAACATATCGAGGAACCGCTCGTCCTCGCGGACCTGCTCCGTGACGCGGTGGCGTTCCGTGGCGAGTCGGGGGGAGAAGTAGACCCGGGCGATGTCGAGCTCGAAGGCGCAGCCGTACTCCCGGTGGACGGTCTCCGTGCCGTTCCCCGCGAGGACGTCCCAGTCGCGGACCCGGAGCTCGCCTTTGATCTTCGACGCGCGGTTCACCACGGTCTTGGCGGGGAGGTCCGAGGCCATGACGGCGTCCGCGATGGCCTGTGCCCGCTCGTCGTCGTCCTCGTCGATGATGACGATGTCGCCGAGCCGTTCCAGCGAGGGGTCGAACCCCAGTAGGTCCGCGGGGGTGGTCTGGGTCTCCCGTTCGGGGGCGTCGAACGCGACGACCTCGAACGAATCGGGGGCGTCGGTGACGGGGAGGTAGAGCCAGCCGTCCTCGACGGTGATGTCGTAGCGGGTGTCGAGACAGTCGCGGTCGGCGAGCGCCTGCCGGGTCTCCTCGCCCGCCTGCGGCCGGACGCGCACGCACGGGACGGTCATTGTCTCAGTCTCGTGGACGGGCCGCGGTAAGGCTGACGCTTCCCGCCTCCGTCGATGGAGAGGCTCATAGCTACCAGCGACTCTTGCTGGTACCCACGTCACAGAGCCGCATCCGTCACTGGAAAACGCAACCCTTGCCGCCGCTTGCGACACGTCTTTAGGGGTCACCCTCGGAGACGGAAACGAGTATGTTTGGCCGGCGACGGATGACGCGGACCGTGCGACGACGGTGGCACTCCCTGGAAGAGGGCTGGCAGGCGACGGTGCTCGGGTGGGCGCTGCTGCTCACCGTGTTCGGCTGGCAGCTGCTGTGAGCCGGCGGCTCCTTCCCGGGCTCCTCCTCCTCGCGGCCATCGCCGTCGTCGCACGGCTCGTCGCGGGGGCCGTCCCCGCGCTGAACGACCTGGTTCTCGCCATCGCCATCGGTGCCCTGCTCGGGAACGCCGTCTCGCTCCCCGCGTCGGTGGAGCCGGGGCTCGCGAAGAGCGGCCTCTTCCTGGAGACGGGGATCGTCCTCCTCGGTGCGAGCCTCTCGCTCGGCGCGGTCGCCGCGGCCGGCCCGCGAGTCGCGCTGCTCGTCGTCGGCACGGTCGCGTTCGGCCTCCTCGCGGTCACCCTCGCCGCACGCGCCGTCGGCATCCCCGACCCCGTCGCGGCCCTGCTCGCCGCGGGGGCGTCCGTGTGTGGCGTCTCCGCGGTCGTCGCGGCGGCGGGCGTCCTCGACGTGGAGGAGTCGGATATCGCCTACGCCGCGGCGACGGTGCTGCTGTTCGACGCCGTGACGCTCGTCACCTTCCCCCTCATCGGCGAGCTGCTCGCGCTTCCCGCCAGGCAGTTCGGCGTCTGGGCCGGCCTGACGATGTTCTCGACCGGCCCCGTCACGGCCGCGGGGTTCGCCTACGCCCCCGGCGCGGGCGAGTGGGCCACCCTCACGAAGCTGGTCCGGAACACCCTCATCGGGGGTGTCGCCGTCGCCTACTCCGTCGCCTACGCGCGCGGCGGCCCCCGGCTGGGCCAGCTCTGGACGGAGTTCCCGAAGTTCCTGCTCGGCTTCCTCCTCGTCGCCACCGTCGCCAACAGCGGCCTCCTCTCCCCGGCCTCGCTCGACCGTATCGGGACCGCCACCGACTGGCAGTTCCTGTTGGCGTTCGCGGGCCTCGGCTTCGACATCCGGCTCGACCGGATGCGCGAGACCGGCATCGCCCCCATCGGCGTCGTCTTCGGGTATCTCGTCGTCGTGGGAACTCTGACCCTGCTCGCGGTGCGTGCGCTCGGCCTGTAAGGGGGAATCCACGCCGCTTATTCGCCTCCTCGCCCGAGGGGAGGTATGCTCACCTTCATCGGCCTCGGGCTCTACGACGAGCGCTCCATCACCGTCGAGGGGCGGGATATCCTCCAGGAGGCGGACGCCGTCTTCGCGGAGTTCTACACCTCGAAACTCGCGGGCGCGACCGTCGACGAGCTGGAAGCGTACCACGACATCGACATCGACGTGCGCGACCGGGAGGGAACCGAACAGCACCCCGAGCCCATCCTCGACGCCGCTGAGGATGGTCACGCCGTCTTCCTCACCGCGGGCGATACGATGATCTCGACGACCCACGTCGACCTCCGACTGCGGGCCCACGACCGCGGGATCGACACCCGGGTCGTCCACGGCACCACCGCGGAGGCGGCCGCCTCCTCGCTCACCGGCCTGCAGAACTACCGGTTCGGGAAGGCGACCACCCTCCCGTTTCCCTACGCGCACGGCGGCGAGGGCGTTCCCGACTCGATGACCGAGACCATCGAGGCGAACCGCGAGCGCGGCCTCCACACGCTCGTCTTCCTCGATATCAAAGCGGAGAAGGGAGACTACATGACCGCGGACGTGGCGGCGGACCTGCTCGCCGAGCACTGGGAGCCGGAGACGCTGGCCGTCGCCGTCTGCCGGGCCGGAAGCCCGGAACCGCTCGTCGTCGCCGACCGGCTCGACGCCCTCACACAGCGGGAGTTCGGCGACCCGCTCCACCTGCTCGTCGTCCCCGGCAGCCTCCACTACCTCGAACGGGACGCACTGGTGGGGCTCGCGGACGCCCCCGAGGACGCCGCGGACGAGCTGTTAGTCTGAGACCGGCGCCGGCCGGGGCTCCTCACTCTCCTCACCCTCCTCGGTCTTCTCGCTCTCCTCACCCGGCTCCAGCGTCGCCCCCAGGTCGTACTCGTTCCCCGTCGCGACGTACAGCAGGTCCTCCACCGGGGTCAGGACCTCCGGCAGCTCGCGCACGACGAGATACGTCACCGCGACGAGCGCGACGACGGAGAGCGACTGCGCGATGACCCGGTCGGCGACGAAGTACGAGACCATGTAGGGGTCGTCCGTCCCGAACGCGGCCATCACCAGGTCGGGAAACACGTGGGCGTACTGGTGGCCGAAGGAGAGCCCGATGAAGACGTTTCGGACGAGGTTCAGCGCGTAGATGACGGGGATGGAGACGGCGAACGCGCGGACTTTTCTGGAGAGAGGCGCCCGCACCCCGGCGATGAGCCCCGCGAAGATGGCCATGCTCCCGAGCCCCGTACACGCGAGGACGATGGTGTAGGTGATGGGCCGGCCGTCGTAGGTGAAGAAGAACGTGTTCTCGTAGGGGGCGTACTTCCCCGCGTACGTGGCCGTGCGCTCCGGGCCGAACTCGTAGAACGCGGCCACCCGGCGCGCGGCCTCGTCCCACGGGATGAGGGTGGGCTCGAAGCCGAGCAGGGTCATCAGGAACCGCGTCTGGCCGGCGACCACCTCGACGAGCCATTCTTGAAGCCAGGGAACCGCTTCGAACGGCATGAAGACGACGCCCATCACGGCGACGGCTCGCGAGAGGACGACCAGCGAGTCACGCCCCCCGAGGAGCAGCCGGGCCACGTGGAGGCTCGCCGGGGCCGCGACGACAGCTCCCACCCCCTCGATGGCGGACTTCTGGACGAACGCGAAGTGGGGCGCCTGAAACGCCCAGAACAGCCCGAAGACGGCCCACGCGCCCGCGAGGAGCCACCGCGCGCGCGGCTCGTCGCGGTACTGTGCGAGCGCGCCGACCGCGAACAGGGCGACGACGAACCACGCGAACGGGACCGCGATGGCGTCGTAGACGGCGGTGTAGGTCTCGAGGGGCATGGGGAGGCTCAGTTCAGTCGCGACGACCGTCCTCGACCCGGGCGCCACCGTCCGCGCGCATCCCACCGCGCGGGGGCTCGCGACCCTCACCGAGGTCGTGCTCCTGGCGAGTGAGGAGGAACAGCACGTCCTGGACGACCACCTTCAGCTCGGGGAGATACCGGAGGACGGCAAAGAGGATGGCGACGAGCGCCACGACCGAGGCGGACTGGGCGATGATGCGGTCGGCGACGTAGAACGACACCGTCCGCGGGTCGACGTTGCCGAACAGCGCGTAGACGACCGTCGCCATCCAGTCGGCCGTGAACCACTGTTTCCCCTGGCCGAGCGCGATGAAGACGTTCCGAACGAGGTTCAGCGCCCAGATGACGGGGACGCTCACGGCGAGCGCCTGGAGCTTCCGGGAGAGGGGCGCCCGCACCGCGGCGATGAGCCCGATGAAGATGGTCGCGCTCCCGAGCCCCGTACACGCGAGGAGGATGTCCTGTGCGTAGAGGTGGCCGTTCGTCTCGAAGAGGATGCGACTCTCCAGCCCCTCCGGGCCGGTGACGAGCTGCGGGTCGTAGCCGAGCCGTTCGACGGCCCAGACGATCTGGACGGTCGTGGTCTCGATGAGCGGCTCGTAGAGGACGGCGAGCGTCGTCGCCGGGAGGTAGATGAGCCCCATGACGGCGACGCCCCTGGAGAGCACCATCAGCGTGTCGCGCCCGCGGTAGAGCAGATAGCCGGTGTAGAGGCTCGCCGGGACGGCGACGGCCGAGAGCACGCCCTCGATGATGGAGCGCTGCTCGAAGGCGAAGTGGGGGACGAGCGCGAGCCAGAAGACGGCGAAGACGGCCCACGCGCCCGCGGTGAGCGTCCGACCCGTACGCGCGTCGTACCGCTCGACGAGCGCACCGACGACGAACGCCAGCACCGAGGCCCACGCGAGGAGATCGGTCGGTCCCTGTGGCATATCCATGAGTGGGAGCGACTCCGGTAAATCCTTGGTGGTTGTCGGTACGGCGGGTACCGAACCGTTACTCCACCGACTCAGTGGACGTCCCAGAGCACCCGCGTCGCCATGTGTCGGGCGTTGTACCCCTCCAGCCCCTCGCCCATCACGCCGGTGAGATTCAGGTCGTCGTACAGCGTCGTGTGCGTGTAGTCGACGAAGGTGACCGGCATGCGGAGCCCACCGTCCACGCGCTGAAGGCTCACCAGCCCCGTGTAGACGTGTTTGTGCCGCTCGTCGTAGACGTAGCAGGCGGCGACCGGCGCGACCTGCTTCGCGGGGGCGACCGCCTGGAACGCCTGGATCGACCGCACCGTGAGCTCCGTACAGAACAGCCCCGAGTTCTCCCCGGAGACGAGCGCCTCGAAGGACGTGGGCGACTCGAAATACTCGCGGAGGTCCACGGCCCCGAAGAGGACGTTGTCCTCCACGCTCCCCGCCAGATAGCGCGGGATGTCGTAGGAGCTGTACTCGCGAAAGCCCTCCGCGAGCCCCCACGCGAGTGCGCGGGTGTCCGCGGCGTCGGCATCGGCGAACTCGCTCACGAACGCCGGATCCGCCGTGCCACGGCCACGGAGGAAACCCGTCGAAAGCGGCAGCGCGTCCGCCTCGACCGAATCGAAGAACGCCTCGCTCTTCGACGGGACGAGCGAGAACTCCCCGCGGTGGAGCGCCCGCAGGTCCGTGAACCCCTGTCGCAGTCGCCCGTCGAACCCGAACCGTGCGTCGGCCTCGCGGATCTCCGCGTCCGAGGCGTCGAGCGGGAGCGTCACCACCGTGTCTCCCTCGTCTTCCCCCGCCGTCAGCCGGACGAGCCCGTCCCAGTGTTCGATTTTTACCCCTCCATACTCGAACCGGTGGAGCCCCTCGAACAGCCCGTCGCGGAGGAGGGGTTTCAGCTCCTGGTCGAGGAGGTTCGTCCCGAGCGGGCCGTACCCCAGAAGCACGTTGTCGACGGCCTTCCCCGTCGCCACGGCTCCGAGGCCGCCACCGGCGAGTGTGAGGAAGCGTCGTCGGTCCATGTTCGGGGGTTCGTGTCCGGCGGTAAGTATCTTCTTCACGCCCCCGCGGCCACGGGCCATAGCTGTCGCTGGGTGGCGTGAAAGAAAGGAAAATCCACGGATTACCGGGGTGGGACCCGGTTATTCAGCGACTTAGTTGCGGCGGAGCGCGAGGAGCGCAGCGCCGGCGAGCGCGATGAGCGAGACAGCCAGACCGAACCCGGGCTGACCGGTCTCGGTCGGCGTCGGGGTCTCAGTCGGCGTCGGCTCCGGCGTCGGCTCCGGCGTCGGCTCCGGCGTCGGCTCCGGCGTCGGCTCCGGCGTCGGCTCCGGCGTCGGCTCCGGCGTCGGCTCCGGCGTCGGCTCCGGCGTCGGCTCCGGCGTCTCGATCGTCACGGTCGCGCCGTCGAGGACGATGTTGCCCTGGGCGTCCGTGTACGGACCGTCGGCCGCGCCTTCGCTGGAGACGAAGTCGTAGGCCTGGTTGCCGTTGGTGTCGAGGTGCGGCATCGCGTAGAGCGTCTGGGTCTCGTCAACACCGCTGACGGAGACCTGGACGTTCGAGTGCGAGCCGGCCGCGAGGTAGCTGGACGTGCCGCGGACGCTGTCGAAGACAGCGCCGTCGAGCAGCGACGCGTCGTGGATGGTGATGAAGCCACCCTCCGAGAGGGACGCGGAAGCGACCGTCACGGAGTCACCAGACGAGGTCTGGTTGTTGAACGTGACCGTGGCGCGGGCGGGCGGCTGGACAACGCCAGTAACAGGGTTCTCAGTCGAGACCGCACCCGTGACCGTCACGTCGAACGTCACGTTGGTCGAGACGTTCGTGAAGTCGAACGAGGCGTTGAAGGTGCCGTCCTCCTGAACCGTCGCGGTCTGGCTCTTGAGGAACGGCGAGGTGCCCGTGGACTTCGCGCGGATGGTCAGCGAGCTACCGGGGGCGACCGAGGTCTCACCAGAGATGGTCTGGTTCGCCGCGGCGTTCACGACGACGCGCTCGTCACCGTTGAAGTCCTGCGTGTCGACGGAGATGTCACGCTTGACGACCTCGAAGGTCGCGTTGACGGACTGGTCAGACTTCTTGACGATGTCGTTACCGTCGTCCGAAGCAGAGCGCTTCGTCGAGAGGTCATCGTCACCGGCCGTGCCCTTCTCAACCGTGAAGATGGCGCGGTACTTGTCACCAGCATCGACATCCGTTGCGTCGGTGTCGAGGACGAGGAGGAACTGGTTGTTCTCAGCGTCCGCGTAGACCGAGCCGGTCGAGACGTCGATGTAGTTCGGCTGGCTGTTCGTGCCGGGGTTGGTCTGAACAACCGTAACGTTCAGACCCTCGCCACCGGTCGAGAGCTGCTGTGCGTCGTCGAGGTAGCCGTAGAGGCCGGACGCGTCGACGCGGAGGATGATCTGGTCGCCGTCGGCGACCTCGTCAGCCGGCGTCTGGGCGGCCAGAACCTCGGACGCGTTCGCGTACTCGTCGTTGCTGGTCGTGCCAGCGTTGGACGGAGCGACGTGCGTCGTAATTCCGTTCGTGCTGCGCTCGCGGATGGAGAGCACAGCGACGTCCTTCTCGTTGGTGTCGACGGAGACGGACAGCTCGTACTCACCGGTCTCGAGGACGCGGACGGAGGACGACTGCAGGACAGACGTCACGTCGACGGTGTCCGAGTCGCCCGCCGCGCTGAATGCGGCATCCTCAGTGGACTCCGAGGCCGTGCCAGCCGTGTAGGTGTTCATCTGGACCGTGACCTCACCGTCACCGTCTTCGTCGGTGACAGTAAGCGTCGACTGGTAGTTCACGTCGGAGGAACCGACAGTGACCGTGGCAGTGTCCGTCGAGGTGAGCTCAACGGTGAACTCTGCGACGTCACCGCGGTCCTCCGTCACGACGGCGTTCGCGAAGGCAGCGTCCGTCGAAGCGGCGTCCTGCACCTGGATGGTGTCGGAGAAGGACTTCTCCGTGTCCGTAACTTCCACGTTGAACGTGTAGTTGCCGGGGTTGACCGAGGAGAAGTCGGCCGCGAGGTTCACGTCGTTGCCGGAGATGTCCTGCTGGACGCCGGCGAGGTTCGTGTTGTCGTCACCGAAGACGGTCGTGAGCTTGGAGTTGCTCAGACTGCTCGAGGTGATGTTCACGGTGTACGAGACACGGTTCGACTGAACGTTGAGGTTCGTCGTACCCGTGGTCACGTCGTCAGTGAAGCCACCGGAGAGCGTCTGGACGGTGACCGCGAAGCGAGCGCCCGCCAGGTTGTTACCGGGAGCGATCTCGCTCTGCTGTACACCGTTGCTGAAGACCTGCGCGTTGTCAGATCCGTCCTCGATGATATACGTGCCGTCGAGGTTGCCAGTGTTGACGATAGCCTCGCCGTTCGCGTCAAGCGCGATCTGCGAGACGAAGGAGTTCGAGGTCTTCTGCCACTGGTTGTTCACGAGTTCGACCTTGTGGATCTCGTAGGTCGCATCAGCGTCGCCCTTGTTCTTGATGAACAGCGACTGACCCTGCCAGTAACGGAAGTCGTTACCGGAGCCCTGCGTCGAGAGCTTGCGCTCGGCGTTGGGCGCGGAGACCTGCGTGTCACCGGCGACGACATCCAGTGTGTCGGTAGCCGTGTTACCGGAGTAGCTGGACTGCGGGCTGACGACAATTTCACCCTGGTAGTTACCAGCCGAGCTCGGGTTGGTGAACTTCTGGTTGTTGACCGAGATGGTGTAGGTCGTACCCTGCTGGAGCGTGACCGAGCTCTGCAGGTTCACCGTCAGCGTCGCACCGTTGTTGCTTCGTTCGACGGTGCTAACAGTCCCAGCGCTGAACGTCACGTCCGACGACGAGATATCGCTGGCGAACCCGTTGTCGAACCCGTCAGCGTTGGCGAACGTGATCTTAAACTGACTGTGGTCATTGTTGTTTACGTCTGCACTATCTGCGTCGAAAGACGCGTCGAGGTTCGTTACCGCACCGGCCTCTGCGTTGCCGGTGGCGGTAATTGAACCATTAGCGGCCGCGGCCGCACTTCCGGCGAACGCGACGGTGCCCGCGAAAACGGACAGCACCATCAGCGTAGCCAGGAAGAGGCCACGAAGTTTGTTTCCTGTCATAGTTTGTGTACCGGACGGCGACAGGGCGTTTTCCGCGGGAAGGCCGCGACGGTGTCGCGGGAAGACCCTCGCACGGTACTCCGTACTGTCACCATGGGTAGGGGTACGACTGTAACCACTGTCTCTCGTTATAAATGTTTTGTGGTCACCCACGTTCCGTGAGAGCGTCCCACACCCACGAAATCGAGGGAGAGAGCGAGTGTGTGGAGGTGTAACACACCCGCGATTCGCGTCGGACGGGCGGCTTGCAGAACGCTGATAGGTCCGTCAGTTGGTGACGTGTTCTTCGAGGAGTTCGAGGTCGAATCCCTCGGCTGCACGGGTGAACGCGTAGAGATCATCGCAGTCCGCCGGAGAGCGGTAGTCGTCCGCGCCGCGGGTCTGGAGGGTCTCCCACGCCGCGTCGAGGTCCTCGACGCGGGCGGCGAGGTGGCCCCACGCGTCGCCATCGGTGTAGGAACGGCCGTCGTAGTTGTAGGTGAGCTCGACGGACATGGCGTCCGGTCCAGCATCGACGGGGCCGAGGAAGTAGAGCGCGAAGGAGTCGCCCTCGTATCTCCGGAAGAGCTCGTACTCCAGCTTGCGCGCCCACCAGCCGATGACCGAGTCGGGATCCTCGATACGGATCATCGTGTGGTCGATGGAGAATCTGGTCCCCTCGTCGCGCTGGACGATCTCGATCTCGTGGCCGTCGGGGTCCTTCACGAACGCGTAGCGCCCGCCACAGGACTCGGGGTCGCGGTAGTCTTCGACGCCCTCGTCCATGAGCTGGTCGTAGGTCGCCTCCAGTTCCCCCTCGGGAACGCGGACGGCGATGTGGCCCCACTTGTCGCCCATGTCGTAGGTGTGCTCCCCGTGGTTGTAGGTGAGTTCGAGGTAGGCGGCGTCCTCGCCCATCTCCGCGGGACCGAGATAGACGTTGGTGAAGGTGTCGGCCTCCCACCGGCCCTTCTCCTCGTAGTCGAGGTGGGTCTGATACCAGTCGAGCGAGGCGTCGAGGTCCTCGACGCGCATCATCACGTGGTCGAGTGGTGCGTGCATCACGTGAGGAGACACGCGGCGACGGCAAAAGGACTCCCCCTCCGGCACGAACGCGGGTTACTCCTCGGGGAGCGGGGCGAGGACGAGCGCCCGAACGTCGGACCAGTAGTACCACCACGCGAGCGCGAGCGCGCACACGGGGCCGATGGGCACGGGCGTGTAGGCGAGTCGGTGGAGGAACGCGCCCGAGACGAGGAGGTGGGCCACGCCGGCGAGCGCGAGCGCCCCGCCGGTCAGGCGTGGGTCCTCGCGCCCGAGCACGCCCGCGCACGCGGACGCGAGCGAAAGGAGATACAGCAGGGCGCTCGCGGGCCAGGCCTCGGGGTTCCGGGGGAGGCCACCCCCCGCGGCGAACAGCTCCCAGACGGGGACGCCCCTGAGCGGCGGGGTGACGGCGGGGTTGTAATCGAGGAGGCCGGGGAGGAAGACGAACGAAACCACGTCGCGGCCGATGAACAGGACCGTCCAGGGGAGGAGCCCGAGGAGGAGAATCGCGAGGAGGCGACGGCGCGGCGAGCCGTGTGCCATCAGCGCTGGGCGACGATGCGGAGCACGTCCTCGTCTTCGAGTTCGTGGTCCCGGCCCACCTGCTGTTCGTCGTGTTTCGCGGAGGGGCCGGTGACGCGGGCGAAGCGGAAGCGGTCGTCGAAGCTCCCGCCGAGTTTCGCCAGGGCGTCGTCGACGGTGTTCTCGCCCTCGGTGAGGATGAGCGGCTCCTCGTAGTCGACACCGCGACCGGGCTTGTCCATGTAGATGCGGATGAGCCCGAGCGACTGGAAGATCTCCTCTTTCAGCACGTCGAGCCCCTTCTCCTTCTCCGCGGAGATGAAGATGGCGTCCTCGGGGTCGATCCCCATCTCCTGGAGTTCGGCGTCCACCTCCGCCTTGTAGTCGGGGTTGATGAGATCGACCTTGTTGACGGCGACGCGGGAGGGCATGTACACCCGATTGTCCATCAGCGCGTCGACGAGCTGGTCGATGTCGAGGTTCTGCCGGAGGGTCACGTCGGCGTTGACGTAGCCGTACTCCCGCAGCACCTCCTTGATCGTGTTCTCGTCGAGGTCGACACCGTCGGCCGTGGTGACCTTGATGCCACCCTTGTGGGATTTCGTCACGGAGATACGGGGTTTCTCCGTGTCGAGCCGGACCTTGTTCTTGTACAGCTCCTCGCTGAGCCGTTCGTACTGGTCCACCTCGAACACGTCGAGCAGGAAGAGCACGAGGTCGGCGGTCCGGACGACGGAGAGCACTTCGCGGCCGCCACCGCGCCCGCCCGCGGCCCCCTCGATGAGGCCGGGCACGTCCATCAGCTGGATGTTGGCTCCTTTGTACTGCAGCATGCCAGGGTGGACGTTCAGCGTGGTGAACTCGTAGGCGCCGGTCTCGCTCTCGGCGTTGGTGAGGGCGTTGAGGAGGGTGGACTTCCCGACGGAGGGGAAGCCGACGAGCGCGACGGTGGCGTCGCCGTGCTTCTCGACGGCGTAGCCACCACCGCCGCCGGAGCCGGCCGCCTGCTGGCGTTCGAGTTTGTCCTTCTTCTCCGCCAACTTCGCCTTCAGACGGCCGATATGCGCCTCCGTCGACTTGTTGTAGGGCGTGTTAGCGATCTCCTCTTCGATCGCGTCGATCTCCTCTTGGAGCCCCATTACCCACACGTCCGCTATCGGCGACTAAAAGGGTGTTCGTTGGCGTTCGGTTCGCGGTGCCTGAGTGTGGGTCCCCTGCCGGGAAGCCGTTCGTTATGTGCGTGCGGTCCCCCCTCCGGGGTATGGAGAAACGGCAGCTCGGCTGGTCGCTGGTGCTCGGCGGCGTCGCGTTCGTCGCGTTCGCCCACGCGGCCATCGCCCTGCTCGCGTTCGACACCGGCCTCGAACAGCTCAGTGGGCTCATCGGTATCGTCGCGCTCGTGGGGCTCGCACTCGTCAATCTCTGAGGGATGGATGAAACCGCCAGCGTGTGCCGCTGTGACGACGTTTCAACATCTTAATGGGGAGTGGTTCAAAAGGGAGAAACGATGCCGGACCCCACCAGTCTCCGGGATAGCACGCAGATCGTTCTCCCGGCCGGGGCGCTGGAGGGGCTTCGCGCGGACATCGAAGAGCGGTTTCTCGTCACCGTCTTCGAGGTGGAGGGGTACGCCCGTATCATCGGCAGCCCCGTCGTCATCAAGGAGGTCTCCGACTTCCTCGCACGCCACGGCGTGTCGCTCCCGTGAGCCGAATAAACAACTCTTAAATTCGTCCCGTGGGTTCCCCCGTACATGGCTGGAACTATCGAAGTGCTCGTTCCCGGCGGCCAGGCCAATCCCGGCCCGCCGCTCGGTCCCGAGCTCGGTCCGACCCCTGTCGACGTACAGGCGGTCGTCAGCGAAATCAACGAGCAGACGGCGGCGTTCGACGGCACCGAGGTGCCCGTCACCGTCACCTACGAGGACGACGGCTCCTTCGAGATCGACGTCGGTGTCCCGCCGACGGCCGCGCTCATCAAGGACGAGCTCGGCTTCGAGACGGGCTCCGGCGAGCCGAACGAGAAGTTCGTCGCCGACATCACCGTCGAGCAGCTGAAGAAGATCGCGGAGCAGAAGCTCCCCGACCTCCTCGCGTACGACGCCAAGCAGGCGTCGAAGGAGGTCGCCGGGACCTGCGCTTCCATGGGCGTCACCGTCGAGGGCGAGGACGCGCGCACCTACAAACAGCGCGTCGACGCCGGCGACTACGACGACGTTCTCGAGGCGTAACTCCGGATTCTCTCCGGTTCTCCCCCTGTCGAGCCGTGGCCCCCACCTCCGCGGCGGCTCGTCACCGTGCGAAACACCCACAGACGGCCGATTCTCCCGCCTGCGGGGCGCACGCGCTTCGACGGTCTTAAGTCCATCATCCGTGTTGTCTCCGATGAGACAGGCGTAGCCTGTTTCACACCGTAGAAGCCGTACGGCGAAAACTACGGAGGTGAAAAATGGCAGACACAATAGAGGAAGCAGTCTCTCGCGCACTCGAGGATGCACCCACACGGAACTTCCGTGAGACGGTGGACCTCGCGATTAACCTGCGCGATCTTGACCTAAACGACCCCAACAACCGGATCGACGAGTCGATCGTCCTTCCGTCCGGAACGGGGCAGGAGACTCGAATCGTTGTGTTCGCAGAGGGTGAGACCGCCCTTCGTGCCGAAGACGTTGCCGACGAGGTGTTCTCGGGTGACGAGCTCGACGAACTCGGTGACGACACTGACGAAGCGAAGGATCTCGCCGACGCGACGGACTTCTTCGTCGCACAAGCGAACATGATGCAGGACGTGGCCCGCAACCTCGGTACCGTGCTCGGCCCCCGTGGGAAGATGCCGACGCCACTGCAGCCCGACGACGACGTCGTCGAGGTTGTCAACCGGATGAAGAACACCGTTCAGGTGCGCTCCCGGGACCGTCGGACCTTCCACACCCGCGTCGGGGCGGAGGACATGACCGCCGAGGACATCGCGTCGAACATCGACGTGATCGTCCGGCGTCTCGAGGCGAACCTCGAGAAGGGGCCGCTCAACATCGACCGCATCTTCGTGAAGACGACGATGGGGCCGGCCGTGGAGGTGCCCGTCTGATGAGCGCCGACAGCGCCGAGGCCCGGAAGACCGAACACATCCCCGAGTGGAAACAGGAGGAGATCGCCTCCCTCGTCTCCATGATCGAGGACTACGAGTCGGTCGGCGTCGTGAACATCGCGGGGATCCCGAGCCGCCAGCTCCAGAGCATGCGTGCAGACCTGCACGGCGATGCCGAGCTGCGCGTCTCGCGGAACACCCTGATGGTCCGTGCACTCGAACAGGTCGACGAGGGGTTCGAAGACCTCGTCGAGCATATCGAGGGGCAGGTCGGACTCATCGGCACGAACGCGAACCCGTTCGGGCTGTACAAGCAGCTCGAGGCCTCGAAGACGCCCGCACCCATCAACGCTGGCGAAATCGCCCCGAACGACATCGTCATCCCCGAAGGTGACACCGGGGTCGACCCCGGTCCGTTCGTCGGCGAGCTCCAGCAGGTCGGCGCGAACGCCCGCATCGACGGTGGCTCCATCAAGGTGATGGAGGACTCCACCGTCCTCTCCGCGGGTGAGGAGGTCTCCACGCAGCTCGCGAACGTCCTCTCGGAACTCGGCATCGAGCCGAAGGAAGTGGGGCTGGACCTGCGCTCCGTCTTCGCGGACGGCGTGCTGTTCGACCCCGAGGACCTCGCGATCGACGTCGACGAGTACCGCGCGGACATCGAGGCCGCCGTGGCCGGTGCTCGCAACCTCTCCGTCAACGCGGTCTACCCGACCGCCCAGACGGCGGGGACGCTGCTCGCCAAGGCGAGCGGCGAGGCGAAGGCGCTCGGTCTCCACGCGGCGATCGAGTCCCCGGACCTCGTCGACGACCTCGTTGCGCGGGCTGACAGTCAGATGCGCGCACTCGCGGCCGTCATCGACGACGACGAAGCCCTCCCCGAGGAGCTTCGCGGCGTCGAGCAGGTCGCAGAAAGCGAGACGACTGCCGACGATTCGGAGGAGGAGGAACAGACTGATGACCACGAGGCCGAGGCCGACGACGCCACCGACGACGACGAAGACGACGATGGCGGCGACGCGCTCGGCGCTATGTTCGGGTGAACACAAATGGAATACGTTTACGCAGCACTCATCCTGCACGAGACCGGTGAAGAGATCAACGAAGACAACCTGACCGCGGTTCTCGAGTCCGCCGGCGCGGACGTCGAGGAGTCCCGCGTGAAGGCGCTCGTCGCGGCCCTCGAGGACGTCGACATCGAGGAGGCCGTCGAGCAGGCCGCCGCCGTCCCCGCCGCTGGTGGGTCGTCGGGTGGCTCCGCCGCCGCCGAGAGCGACGACGACTCCGAGGAGGAGGCCGAGGAGGCCGAGGCCGAGGAGGAGGACGAGGACGACGGTGACGACGAGGCCGACGGCGAGGGCCTCGGTCAGCTGTTCGGCTAAGTCCACGACAGACCTTCTTTCCTTTCTTCACGCCGACGAGCGGCAGCGCCGCCGTGAGCCCTGCGTAGCTTCAAATACCAGTCCGCACCAGCGTCGCCATGTTCGGCGTCCGGTTCGCGTTCGTCCCCGAGTCGTCAGTCGCGGCGCTGGGGTTCCTCCTCGCCGGCGTCGCGCTCGGGACGTGTTCCGGGCTGGTGCCGGGGCTCCACGCGAACAACATGGCGCTGTTGCTCGCCGCGGTCGCGCCGTCGCTCCCCGGTCCCCCGCGGCTCGTCGCGGGCGCGATGCTCGCGGCGGGCGTCGTCCACACCTTCCTGGATACGGTCCCGGCGCTCGCACTCGGGGTGCCGGACCCGGCGATGGCCGCCGCGGCGCTCCCCGGGCATCGGCTCGTCCTCCAGGGCCGCGGGCGAGAAGCGCTCCGGCTGTCGGCGCTGGGCTCCGGGCTCGCCGTGGTGTTCGCCGTCCCGCTCGCGGTCCCCATCACCGCGGCGATGACCCGCGCGTATCCGACCATCGACGCCCATCTCTCGGTCGTTCTCGTCGGCGTCGCCCTCCTGCTCGTGCTCACCGAGCCGACACTCGGGGGGAAGCTCGCCGGAGCCATCGCCTCGGGGCTCGCCGGTGGACTGGGACTCGCCACGCTGGACCTCCCGATATCCGCGCCGCTTCCGGGGAGCGTGCTCACCCCGCTTTTCGCCGGGCTGTTCGGCGCGCCCGTGCTCCTCGACGCGATGCGCGGGGCGGGAGTCCCCGAGCAGGACGACACGGCCATCGCGCTCGCGCCGCGGGTCGTGAGCGCGCTCGCGGGGCTCGGGGCGCTCGCGGGCGCGGCCGTCGGCTACCTCCCCGGCGTCTCGTCGGCGGTCGCCGCGACGCTCGCGCTGGTGGCGACCCCCGGGCGCTACGGGGCGCGCGGGTTCGTCGTCGCCACGTCGGGGGTCGATACGGCCAACACCATCTTCGCGCTGTTCGCCCTGGTCGCGCTCGGGACCCCCCGGACGGGCGTGCTCGTCGCTGTCGACTCGCTGGACGCACCGCTCGACCTCCCGTTTCTCCTCGGCTCGGTCGCGGTCGCCGCCGTGGCGGGGCTGCTCCTCGTCGTCGGTCTCGGGGACCGCTATCTCACCGTCGTGGGGAACCTCCCGCCGCGGGGGCTCTCGGTCTCTATTCTCCTCGGACTGGCGGGACTCTCGTGGCTCTTCGCCGGCACGCTGGGCGTTGGCGTCTACCTGCTCGCGACGCTCGTCGGGCTCGTTCCGGTCCGACTCGGCTGTCAGCGGGCCCACCTGATGGGGGTGTTGCTGTGGCCGCTGGCGCTATAGGTAGCCCTCGCGGTAGAAGTAGCCCACCAGAATACCGGCGACGGCCGTCATCCCGAACAGGCTGGCGTGGTACGCGCCACTCCACGCGAGTTCGGGCATCACCTCGAAGTTCATGCCGAACAGGCCGGCGATGAAGGTGAGTGGAAGGAAGATGATGGCGATGACCGTGAGCCGTTTCATCACCTCGTTCGTCGACTGCGAGAGCGTGTTGAGATAGATGTCGCGCGCACCGCGGGCCAGGTCGCGGTAGGTCTCCGTGAGGTCGACCACCTGCACGAGGTGGTCGTAGACGTCGCGGAAGTACTTCTCCGTCTCCGGCTGGACGTGGGCGGTGTCGCCGCGCGCGAGCGTCCCCACGGCCTCGCGCGTGGGCCACGCGATCTTCCGGAAGGCCAGCAGGTCACGCCGGACGCTGTTGAGCCGTTCGAGCGTCTCGATCTCCGTCGATTCGAGCACCTCCTCCTCGCTGCGTTCGATGTCGTCCTCGATGTCGTCGAGCAGTTCGAAGTAGCCGTCGACCACCACGTCGATGATACGGTAGGCGGTGAAGTCCGCGCCGCGGTGGAGGAGCCGTTCGTCGCCGCGTTCGACCGCGTCCCACACCCGCGCGATGACGGGGAGCCCGACGGTGGTCATCGAGACGACCCAGTCGTCGCCGAAGAAGGCGCCGACGGTGCGGTCTAAGACCTCCTCCTCGAACGTCTGCTCGCCGCGCCGGAGCTCCGCGGCCTTCACGAGCGCGAAGCTGTACGCCGAGAACTCCTCGGTCTTCGGGGGGACCTCGTTGAGCACGTCCTCCACCGCCAGCGGGTGGATACCGAAGGTGTCCGCGACGGTCTGGATCTCCTCGGGCGTGGCGTCGTACACCCGGACCCACGTCGTTCCCGTCGCGGCCTTCGCCTCGGCCAGCGCGTCCTCCGTGTACGTCGTCACCCCCGCGTCGTTGAACACGACCGTCTCGATCACCGTGACCACCGTCCGAGCGCGAGGAGCGTCGCCCCGACCATCAGCCCCGGGAGGGTGAGCGCCCGGCCCGGATACGCGTACGTTGCTCCGATGACGTAGCCTGCGAGCGCGAGCGGCGTGATGAGGAGCCCGGCGAGGGCCGTGCGGTCCATACCCGGCGTGCGCCGGCAACCGAAAAAAGCGTTGTCGTGGGGTCGAGCGGGGAGTGGCTTACTCGCTGTGCTGGACGCCTTCCAGCATCCGGTCGACCTCCTGCTGTTCGTCCACCTTCGTCGGGTGGACGGCCGCGGCGATGACGAAGTCGCTCTCCGTCTGGACCTTCGTGATGTGGATGGTCACCTCGACCTCCTGGCCGCCTTCCATCGTCGCCGTCGCGTTGTACTTCGAGACGGTCGTCTCCTCGCCGAGCATCGTCACCGTCCGGTTCGAGACGAACTGGACGTCCTCGATGGCGGAGTACTGCTGCTGGAGCCGCAACACGAGCTCGCGGTTCGACATCCGAGAGACGGGGTTGAACGGCCCCTGGCCCGCGATCTCGACCTGCGGCGTGGCGAACACGCTGAACCGCGAGACCTTCGTGTCGCCGAACAGCGGCGCGTCCGCGGTTCTGGAGTACTCCGCGTAGTGGTTCGTCACGGTGACGTTCCGCTCCTGTCCGGCGACGCTGAACGTCCGCGTGAGGTTGTTCGCCCCCTGCCGTTCGAGTTCGTAGCCGGTGTCGCTCTTCGCCGCGTCCGTCTCCGAGACCGTCCCGGAGTCGAAGTAGAGTGCCTCTCCACCGGTCAGAAAGCCGATACAGCCACTCGTGAGCATCAGCCCAACCAGCAGTAGGGCCGCGACAGCGCGTCGTGCCATACCCGGCGGTACTCACGAATACGCAAAAAGTCCTGTGGCCGACGACAGATTCCGTCGTTACAGTTTGAACGTCGGCCCCTCGTCCGTGTCCTGTACCTCGACGCCGAGCGCCTCGATACGGTCGCGAATCTCGTCGGCCCGCTCGTAGTTGCCCGCCTCGCGCTCCTCCTCGCGGATGGAGAGCAGGAGGTCGACGAGTTCGGGGGCGATGCCGACCTTCCCCTCGGTGTCGCCGTCGAAGGCGAAGCCGAAGACCCCCTCGCCGTACGTTTCGAGGAGCTCGACGGCCTCGCGAAGTCCCCGGTAGTCGTACGTCGCGCCGTCGACGTGGCGGTTCGTCGCGGCGACGAGATCGAGCAGCGCGGCGAGCGCCTCGCGGGTGTTGAAATCGTCCGCCATCGCCTCGTCGATGCTCGTTCCCGCGAGTTCGACCGCCTCGCGGAGGTCGTCGTCCTCGACCTTCGTGTGCGCCTCGGGAGAGTCGAGCGCGTCGACCGCGCGCTCGTAGCCCGTCGCGAGCCGGTCCCAGCGCTGTCGGGCCTCTTCTATCGTTTCCTCCGAGTAGGTCTGGCGCTGGCCGTACTGCGTGGAGAGCAGGAACATCCGGACGACGTTCGTCCCCAGCTCGGCGACGGCGTCCCGGACGGTGAAGAAGTTCCCCAGCGAGGAGGACATCTTCTCGCCCCCGGTGTCGAGCAGCCCGACGTGGAGCCAGTAGTTCGCGAACCGTTGCCCAGTGGCGGCCTCGCTCTGGGCCACCTCGTTCTCGTGGTGCGGGAAGACCAGATCCTGCCCGCCCACGTGGACGTCGATGGTCTCGTCGAGATGCGTCATCGACATCGCGGAGCACTCGATGTGCCAGCCGGGCCGCCCCTCGCTCCACGGCGACTCCCACGTCTCGCCCGTGGGCACGTCGTCGCCGTGGTCGTGCTTTGCATGGGCGCGGATGTCCTCCGGCGAGACGCCCCCGGCCTTCCAGAGCGCGAAGTCCTGCGGGTGGCGTTTCTCGCTTCGCTCGGCCTCGTCGCCCTGCGCCTCCAGCTCCTCGACGCGCTGATTGGAGAGCTTCCCGTAGTCGTCGAAGGCGGTCACGTCGAAGTAGACGGAGCCGTTCGACTCGTAGGCGTAGCCGCGGTCGATGAGCGTCTCGATGAGCCCGATGATCTCGGGGATGTGCTCGGAGACGCGGGGGTACACCTCCGCGCGCAGGAGGTTCAACGCGCGCATGTCGTCGATGGTCCGGGCGACGAAGTGTTCCGCCACCTCGCTCTCGGTGTCGCCGAGGCCCTCCTCGCCCGCGCGGGCCGCGATCTTCTCGTTCACGTCCGTGAAGTTCTCCACGTGCCGGACGTCGTAGCCCGCGTGTTCGAGGAAGCGGTGCATCACGTCGACGTGGACCCAGCCGCGTGCGTGCCCGAGGTGCGCGAAATCCGAGACCGTCAGGCCACAGTAGTAGAGCAGTACGGAGTCGGGGTCCTGTGGCTCGAACGGTTCGCGCTCGCCGGAGAGCGTGTTGTGCACGCGGAGCATGTACTCGCGTTCTCGGTGCCCCCAATTCAAGTCGTCGGAACGCTACGACAGCGCGTCCTCCACCACGCGCAGCGCGTCGACCCCGTCACGCCGGGTGACCACGACGAGGAGCACGCCGTCGACGGCCCCGGCCGCCCCCACCGCCACGCCCGCCGCGTGGAGACAGCCGAGCGCGTGCCCGAGCGCGTGCGGGTCCACCCCGTCCCCGGTGGCCGTGATGGCCGTGAGGTCGCCCGCTCCAGGGGCGAGCGCGATGTCGCTCACCCGAAGGAGGGCCTCCTCGGGATCGTCGGTCGGGCCGAGCCCCGACTGCATGTTCACCCGTGCGTCCGTCTCGGGGGATTCGTACGACGTGAGGTCCGCCGCATAGCGCCTGAGCGCCGCGGCGACGGCCTCTTCTTCTCCCACATCGAGGAACCGCGCCGCTGCGGTGTAGTTGACGACGCCTGCACGGAGCGCGTCGTAGAGAAACGGGTGGGCCCTAACGGCCTGGCGAGTGTCCGAAGCGACGGTCATCGTGGTGTGAGTGGTGGGCCGTGGTCGCTTAACTCTCATTGGTCCGGATTTTTGGAGTTTACTCGTTCGAGGAGTTCGGAACCGCAAACACATGCAAAGCCCTCGCCCTTTGCGAGTCCACCAGGTCCGCCCCGCACAGCACCTACCTTTCCCTTGTGGTGCGACCCGTTCGCGTTTCGCTCACGGGTACGCACACACAGCCGCGTGGCCGGTCGCGCGTGGCGCGAACACTCGTGAGCGCGAGCGCGAGCCGGGGAAAGGCTGGCGCGGTTGCTGTCCTGGCGGAATCGCAAAGGGCGAGCGGTCTCGGCGACGGCTCGCACCGACAAGCACCGCAGGAACGAGCGTAAGCGAGTGACGAGGAGCGCAGCGGGCGAACCGAGTCGAGAGCGTGAGGGCTTTGCAGGCGTTCGCAGACCCCAGCGCACCAGCACCATGATAAACGAACCAAAATCAGGAACACACCCATCAAAAACACCACCCAGAAAGCCGGAGAGGAAGCATCTAAGACTCCAAGAGACAATATACGGATCAAGATGTCACAAGCGCTCGTCATCGTCGCGCACGGGTCGCATCTCAACCCGGATTCGTCGACGCCGACGTACGACCACGCGGACACCATCCGCGAGCTGGGGATCTTCGACGAGGTGAGGGAGGCGTTCTGGAAGGAGGAGCCCTCCTTCCGGGAGGTCCTGCGCACGGTCGAATCCGAGGAGGTGTTCGTCGTGCCGCTGTTCATCTCGGAGGGGTACTTCACGGAGCAGGTCATCCCCCGCGAGCTCAGACTGGAGGCGTGGGACGTCTCGCAGTGGGAGTCGGACGGGACCTCGGCCTCGTCCACGACGCTCACCGCGACGGACGTGGCGGGGAAGACGGTCCACTACTGCGGCCCCGTGGGCACGCACGACTCGATGACGGACGTGATCGTCCGGCGGGCGGAGACGGTGACGGAGGACCCCGAGGTGGGGCCGGGGTTCGGCCTCGCCGTCGTCGGTCACGGCACCGAGCGCAACGAGAACTCGGCGAAGGCCATCGAGTACCACGTCGAGCGCCTCCGCGCGATGGACCGCTTCGACGAGGTGATGGCGGTGTACATGGACGAGGAGCCGGAGGTCGACGACGTGGCCGAGCTGTTCTCGACCGACGACATCGTCGTCGTTCCCCTCTTCATCGCCGACGGCTTCCACACCCAGGAGGACATCCCCGAGGACATGGGGCTCACCGACGACTACCGGACGGGGTACCCCGTGCCGGGCGAGGTGGACGGCCACCGCATCTGGTACGCCGGCGCGGTCGGGACGGAGGCGCTCATGGCCGACGTGATCCTCGAACGGGCGCGCGACGCGGGGGCGAACGTGGGAGATGTTGCCGAGCAGGTCAAAGAGCTCACTCGGAAGACGGCGCCGACGGCCGACTGAGCACTCCAACGGCTTATCTCTCCTCGCGACCTGTACGACGGCATGACTCCCAGCCACCGCTATTCGGAGGGACAGGGGTTCGGCGACCCCTACGCGGGGTTCACGCTCGAGGACGGGATGGAGCGGCATCTCGTCGACCCCGCGGACGACGCCGTGCTCGCGGACCTGCTCGCCGACGAACAGCTCGTTCCCGACGACGTTGACGCCTCCGCGCTCATCGACGTGGGGCTGGAGTACGTCGCCATCGAGCAGTACGAGCAGGCGATCGACGCGTTCACCCGGGCCGCGCGGTACACCGACGACGAGACGCTCGCCGCCGAGGCGTGGGTGAATCGTGGCGTGGCGTTCGCCCAGCTCGAGGAGTACGACGAGGCAATCGGCGCCTACTTCGAGGCGCTGGCCATCGACCCGAAAGGGGCGTTCGCCGCCATCGCCGAGACGAACCTCGCGTACGCGCTGTGGGAGTCGGGCGACTCCTCGGAGCCGCTCGAACACGCCGAGCGCGCCGTCGAGCTGGACCCCCGGCTCCCGGAGGCCTGGTACACGCTCGGCTTCCTCTACAACGAGCGCGCGCTCCCCGAGCCCGCTATCGAGGCGCTCGACAACGCGCTTGCGCTGGGCTACCGGACCGCCGTCGTCCACGGCGAGCGCGAACGCGCCCTCGACCTGCTGGGTGAGGACGAGGCGGCTGGGTTGGCCGCCGAGCGCGTCGCGGACGCCGCGGAGCGGACCGTCGACCGGCAGACCGGTCGGACCCGTCAGCGCGTGTAGACGGGATTCCGGTTCGGGAGGCTTCTTTACGCCGTCGTGTGAATACAGGGTATGACCGACTCGCCAGTCGACGCGCTCGTGGAGGTGGCACCCGATGGGGTCGAGTACGACGGCCTGCACGCCACCCACGACGCGGACGGCTACACGTTCGGGACGCCGGGGGAGACGTGGACCGGCCTCTCGGAGGGGGAGTTCCGTGACCGCGCCGCCGAGAACCACGATTTCGTCCACAACTGGTTCTTCTTTCATTCCATCCCGAGCGATGCGAACCGCGCGTTCCTCCGGTGGGTCGAAGGCGCCGAGGAACACGCCGTTCCCGAGCGGTACGCGGCGCTCGCCGAAGGGACCGGGAAGGAGTGGGGGGAGCTCCACGTCACCGTCCAGCTCGACGGCGACGACCGGGTGTACGACGTGCGCCACGTCAGAGACAGTGATCACGCCCTCGGCGATCTCGACCGCCACGATGACCCGCTCGACGCGCGAGAGCTGGTGAAGTACGACGAGAAGGGGCGCTACCGCCCGCTGAAGACCGCGCCCTCGCTGCCGACCGGGTGGGCGTTCGCGCCGCTCGACGCCCGGGACTGCGTGCAGACGGTCGAGTACGTCTACCCCGCGACGGTGGCGAACTGGTACCGCGAGCGCGAGGGGGAGCTGGATATCAGCCACTTCCGTGAGACCGCGGAACGCCAGACCGGGATTTATGGGCTCATCGAGGAGCTCCCCGAGGAGGCCGTGAACTGGGTCGCCCACGCCTGCTGTGACGACTCGCAGTGTCTCAAACGCCGGATGTGGGACGAGGACGGGGACACCCCGCTCGACGCACCGCGCGGCGAGGGGGAGTTCCCCTGCCGTGAGCCCTGTTCGCTCGTCGTCGCCGCCTCGCGCAAGTGGACGAAACTCGAGGAGGAGGAGACCCACGAGTACACCCTCGAACTCACCCCCTCCGAGAAGGCACAGCTGGACGACCTCGTCAACGCGGTGGCCGACGGCCGCATCGACGAGATTCGCGAGGCGGACGTCTACGAGGGCGCGAACCGCTACCGCGCCCGCTACCTCCGGGCGAAGCGGATGCACGACGGGGAGCTACCGGTCCACGAGCACGCGGCGCACCACGAGACGGGCGAGGCGCACGAGGAGTAGCGGCCCCTCAGCGGACCACGAGCGCCCCCAGCCCGAGCACCACGGCGACACTGGCGATGGAGTAGAACAGCAGCCCCAGCCCCGCGGGGGCGAACACGCCCAGGAGGAGGAAGAACAGCCCCACGGCGAACAGCACGACCACGGGGATCAGTCCGCGCTCGGCCAGCCGTTCGAGCGGCGAGGGCTCCGGCTCCGCCTTCGGTTTCGACAGCGCGGGGTCGACGGTCACCTGGCGCTCCGTCTCGGGGCCGACGGTCACCTCGACGGTCCGCTCCTCGGCACCGTACGCGATGACGATGCGCAGCCCCCCGGTCACCCGTTCGTCCAGCCCCTCCGCGACGTGGACGGTCAGCCGTCGTCTGTCACCCCGGTCGAGGTAGTAGTTGGTCGCGTCCAGGCTCGCCGCGCGGGAGAGCGCGTCGTCCGGTCGGAGGTGGACGTGGGTGGGCTCGCCCTCGTTGCGGAGTTCGACGATGAACGAGTCGGCGGTGTCGAACGACGCCGGAACCTCGAGCGAGCGCGGGCCGGTGCGGTTCACCACCGCGACGAGCATGTCAGTCACGGACAGGGTGTCGGGGCCGCGGAAGAAAAGCGTTCGCGTTACTCGCGCATGTCCGGCGGCAGGAGGTTCGGGATGCCCTCCTCGATGGGGAACGTCTCGCCACACTCGGTGCAGGTGAGCGTCCCCTCCATGATCTCCTCGTCGTCCCGGCGCACGACATCGAGGTCGAGGTCGTGTTTGTCGAGCGGACAGCAGATGATGTCCATCAGCGACTCCTTCATGTCACCGTCTCCGGGTGGGCGTATCAAAAGGGTGCCGGAGGCGGGTCGCCCCGCCCCGCGGGCGGGACTTATTCCCGGCGAGCGCCTACTCCCCCCATGGCGTTCTATCTCGTGCGGGCGACCCCGACCGACGAACTCGACGACCTCGCGGCGTGGCTCGAAACCGACGAAATCGACCGGATGCGGCCGTTCGGCAACGCGCTCGCGAGTTCACTGCGTGACGCGCGGGTCGACCCGGAGACGGGTGAGGCCGTCTGGGAGGAGGAGGACTACTGCACCCCGCCGCTCAGACAGGAGCGGGCCGCGGTGCTGGACGACTACTTCACTGACATCCGGGTCGAGCGCGTGAAAGAGGGGGAGGGATGGGCGGAGATCGAGTCGTACCCGGAGCTGTTCAGTCCCAGACCGATTCGACGATGACGGTGTCCTCGCGGCCGGGGCCGACACCGACGACGTAGATGGGCGTCTCCAACTCGTCGGCGATGTACTCGAGGTAGGCCTTCGCGTTCTCCGGGAGGGCGTCGTACCCCTCGGCGGCGACCTCGGTCCAGTCCGGGTCGGCCCAGCCGTCGAAGGTGCGGAGGTTCGCCTCACAGCGCGCCCACTTCTCCGTCGTCGCGGGCATCGTGAGGATCTCCTCTCCATCATCAGAACGCGTCGCGTTCTGATTGCTCGCCGAGCTTTGCTCGGTGGTGTCGAGCGTGTAGGAGTGACCGACCTGCACCTCGTCGAGCCCCGCGAGCACGTCGAGATGGTTCACCGCAAGCCCAGTAAAACCGTTGACGTTCGCGGCGTGACGGAGCATCGGCATGTCGAGCCACCCGACGCGGCGGGGGCGGCCGGTGACGGTGCCGTACTCGCCACCCTCGTCGCGGATGAATTTCGCCAGCTCCTCCGCCTCGTCGGAGGTGTCACCACCGTCCTCGGGGGTCTGCCCCTCGACGAAGCCGAGTTCGGTGGGCATCGGGCCCGTGCCGACTCTCGAAAGGTAGCCCTTCACGATGCCGACGATCTCCCCCTGTCCGACGACGGTAGGACCGACGCCGCCACCGACGGCCGCGCCGCCAGCGGTCGGGTTCGAGGAGGTGACGTACGGGTAGCTCCCGTGGTCGATGTCGAGCGAGGTGCCCTGGGCACCCTCGAACATGACGTTCTTCCCCGCCTCGCGCTGGGCCGCGAGGAAGGCGCTGGCGTTGACGGCCATCCCGTTGTCGGCGAGTCGCTCGCCGTACTCGCGGTACTGCTCGTAGAGGGCGTCGATGTCGAACGCGCCCTCGAACTGCTCGTCGTCGGGGTCGTGGCCGAAGACGTTCTCGACGAGCGCGCGCTTCTGCGGGACGACGTACTCCAGGCGTTCGCGCAGCACCTCGGGGTCGAGCAGGTCGCCGATACGGACGCCACGGCGGCCGGCCTTGTCCTCGTAGGTGGGGCCGATACCGCGACCCGTGGTCCCCGCGGCGAGGTCCTCCTTCTCCGCCTCCTCGATCCCGTCCAGCACGCGGTGGTACGGGAGGATGGCGTGGGCGCGTTCCGCGACGCGCACGTCGGGGGTGAGCCCCTGCTCGCGGAGCGTGTCGAGTTCCGAGAACAGCGTCTCGGGGTTGACGACACAGCCGTTGCCGAGCACCCCCACCTTCCCGCGGACGGCCCCCGAGGGGACCAGAGAGAGCTTGTACTTCTCGCCTTCGTGGACGACGGTGTGGCCGGCGTTGTCGCCGCCCTGGTACCGCACGACGACGTCGGCAGCCTCGCCGTAGACGTCGACGATGCCGCCTTTCCCCTCGTCGCCGAGTTGCGAACCGACGATGGTGACAGTCATTTTTACGCCGAGTGTTTCGGAGGCCGCGGTAAGGAGATTTCGATTGCCACAGCGCCCGGGAGAGGTGGACCCACACGAACGATCCTTGGGGACGGTTCGCAAAGTCACAAGACATATTATGCCGTGTGGGAAACGTTCAGAGCGTCACAGTGTGGCGGCGATTTTCCGGCGAAACCACCGTCCTGGAGGGCAACCTTTAAAAGCACTAAACACAAGTTAACAAATGCCATGATAGACCGCCTTGAGAAGGAAGTCGATATGCTTGAACGCCATCTGCAGGTCCTGAAGATGGTCATCGAGAACGAGCCCATCGGCATCGTGAAGATGTCCAACGAGACGGGCTACCCACACCACAAGGTCCGCTACTCGCTTCGTGTCCTCGAAGAGGAGAACCTCATCGAGCCCTCCAGTCAGGGTGCCATCACGACGGAGACCACCCACGAGTTCGTCGACGACCTCGACGACAAGATCGACGACATCGTCGAGAAGCTCGACGGCATGAAGATCGACTCCATCGCGGAAGTCGAAGGCTAACTAGAGATCCGGAATCGAGAGATGGAACGTCTCGTCGCGTGATTCGACGAGACAGAGATGGAAGCCGCGTTTTCTCGAGAGCTTCACGAAACTCCGCCGTTTGTCTCGACTCAGGAGACTCCCGCTCGTCGCCTGCTGGGCCGTCTCCAGCGCCGCCGGGTCGAAGAACGACGCCGTGACGAGCATCCCCGAGGCGACGGTCGGTTCGGCCGTCACGACTGCCTCCGTGTCCGTGACGAGCGACGCCATCGCCGACTCGGTGACGGGGTCGCGACCCGCCTCCAGGTTCGCGACGACGAGCGGCTCGCCCATCTTGTCGCGGGCGACGCAGTCGTAGCGCACTTCGCGTTCCCCCTCCTCCTCGTCGCGGAAGGTGACGCTCCCCGCGAACTGGATGCGGTCGATGCGGGGAAGCGCGTCGTAGAGGCCACGCATCCCCTCGACGGAGCGCGTCTCCCGGATCTCGAACAGGAGCTTCGTGACGAGCCAGCGGGCGAACTGGAACTCCTGGCTCTCGGCCAGCCACTCGTCGAACGGCCGCCCCTCGACGGTCGCCCCCTCGTCCTCGAACTGCGTGTGGTGTTCGAGCGAGAGGTTCTCCGCGAGCGCCTCCGCATCCGATTCGCCGTCGTGGGCCTTCTCAAGCGTCGCCTTCCCCTTCGACTCGTAGCGGATGAAGAGGTTCGTGCCGGCGAGCGCCTCGGCTCGCGAGAGTGCGGGGCCCTCGGTCGCGATGGCCGCCCCGGCCTCCTCCAGTCGCGCCAGCTGCGTCTCCAGCTCCTCGACGCGCTGGGCCAGTTCGTCACGCTCGGCCCGCACCTGCTGCAGCTCCTCGCGCGTGGATTCGAGGTCAGCCTCGGCCTCCGACAGCGCGGCCTGGGCCGACTCCGCCTCCGACCGCGTTCGTTCGAGCTCGTTCCGGAGCTCCTCCAGCTCCGCGCTGGCCGCCGGCTCCTCCGTCCCGCTGCTCGAATCCGGAGACGATGAACGGCCGTCGACCGTCCGGCTTGCCGTGGCGGCCGACGCCGACCCCCCATCACCGGTCCCGCTCCGTTCGGGGTCGAGGGAGGGGATGGTGTGCGTCGCGAGGGCGCTGGCGGCCGTCGCCGCGTCCACCGGGGACGACGCAGCCGTCGCCGTGTGGGAGTCTCCCGTCGCCGCCTGCGAGTCGGACTCCTCGACGGCCGTGACCGCCGACTCCGGCTCCGGCTGTTCGTCCCGCGGCTCGTCCGTCGCGTCGGTGTCGTCGGCCGCGGCAGGCTCCGTGGCCGGCTCGGGGGCGGGCTCGTCGTCCGCAGCGTCCTCTGACTCGGGCTCGGGCTCTGACTCGGGCTCCGTCAGTTCCTCAGCCGCTTCTTCAGGGGTGCTCCGACCCTCACGTTCGTCCTCAGTGGCCGGTTCCCCCGAGACGGCGGCCTCGTCGCTCTCCTCGGTATCTTCCGGCTCCGCCGTCGTCGACTCCTCGGGGTCATCCTCGGTCGGGTCCTCAGTCGACTCGTCGATACCGCCACCGACGACGGCCGCGGTGTCCGACTCCTCGTCATCGACCTCGGGGAGCTCCGTGACCTCGATGTCCACCGCGACGACCTCGTAGATGCCGACCTCGTCCTCGGCGCGTTCCTGTGCCTCCTCGTCGGTGAGCAGCCGCTTTGCGTTCCCGATGAACGCGAGGTGTGACGCCCGCCCACCCTGATAGACGGTGTAGTAGTCCCCCGAGAGGACGTTCTCCGAGAGCTCGACGTAGCCAGTGAACCCACCCGAGAGGGTCTCGTGGACCTCCGAGAGCGGGGTGTTCCCGGTGTAGTATCGCCCTCGCGTCTCACCGTCGCTCGCCTGCATGGCGATGAGCAACGGGAGGGCGGGGTGGGGGGCTTCGTACGCGGTGATGGCGGCGTCCTCGAACCGCTCGATATCGGCGGGAGAAATCTCGCTGCCGGCGGCGGTCTGCCGGTGCTGATACACGCCGACGACACGGCCGTTCACGAGGAACGCCCACGTCCCACCGGCGGAGGCCGCACCGGAGAACCCCTCGTCCGCGAGCGCGTGTAAGCCCGCATAGCCATCGCTCGCACGACGGGAGTCCCAGTCTTCGATCTCGTCGACCCAACGCTCCATACCCGGAGAAACCGGAGCGAGAGGAAATAAGTTCCGGCCACGGGATTCACGGGGGCGCGGCCGGGGGAGAAAATCGCGGGAAGGTTCGAGCGGAGCGGTCAGGTTACAGTTTGGACTCGGCGTCCTTCGCGAGCTCCTCCATCCGCTTGCCGATCCGGCCCGCATCGGAGAACTCGTCGTCGCTCATGACGACCGCGAGCGCGTTGCCGAGCACGAACACCGCGTGTTTGTGCTCGCTCTTCGATTTGTGGACGTCGTCGGGGGAGACGTCGAGCTGCCCGTACGGCTCGAAGGCGGAAGAGTCGACGTCCTCCATCTCGCGGAACGTCTCCATGATCTCTACCATGTGGCCGTGAAGCTCGAGCAGCTCGTCTTTGTGCATACTCGTGGATACGTTCAGTTCGCAATAAGGGTTGCGTGGAACCCCGTTACACACCTCAGAAGACGTACTCGTCCTCGTGGCCCATCATCCCGTCCTCCTCGTAGCCCGGTTCCTCCTCGTCCATCGGCCCGCTCGTCTTGTACGCCCGGATACCGGTCGAGAGCAGTTCCTCGATGGCCTCCTCACGGTTGAGGAACTCCCCCTGCTCTACCAGCTGCGCGATCTGCACGTCGAGGTGATCCGGGACGTTGATCTCTACTTTGGGCATCGGATTGTTCGAAAGTTCGCAAGTCGAGTATTTAATTCTGGTGTCGAGGTTTGCGCTTCGTACAATATCGTTTCGCACTCTCGAAACCCGTGTTTCCGGTTCCGACCGCGGAGTTCCGACTCACCCAACCCGGAGGCGTTACACTCTCCTACCGCGGGCCCACAGGAGAGGTATGAAGGATGTCACCGACCTCTATCAGGAGTTCGGCGAGGACCGACTCCCGCCGGGACAGCGCGAGACGACGCGGTTCCCGGTGCTCTCGAAGGGCGGGACCCCCTCGTTCCCCGACGACTGGACGTTCGAGGTGTGGGGCGCCGTCGACGAGCAGCTGGCGCTCTCCTTCGAGGCGTTCCAGGCGCTCCCCCACGAGACCCAGAGACAGGACTTCCACTGCGTCACCGGCTGGTCCCGGTTCGACTGTGAGTGGACGGGCGTCACGTTCCCCACGCTCGCGGAACACGCCGGCGTCACCGACGACGCGACGCACGTGATGTTCCACGCGCAGGACGGCTACACCACGGACCTCCCCCTCTCCGAGTGCATGCGCGAGGAGGTGCTGTTCACCTGGGAGCTGGACGGCGAACCCCTGCCTGCCGACCACGGGGGACCGCTGCGGGTCGTCACGCCCCACCGCTACGCCTACAAGGGTGCGAAGTGGGTCACGGGCGTCGAGTTCCTCACCGAGTCCGAACGCGGCTACTGGGAGCGCCGCGGCTACTCGACCAGCGCGAACCCGTGGGAGGAAGAGCGCTACTCCTGACGACGCTACCAGTCGATGATCTCCTTGTCGCGCCAGAACTTTCCTGCGGGGGCGCCCTCGGCGAACCGCGCGAGCCACGTCGGGGTTTCGGCTCCCTTCTCGACCGGGCGGTCGGCCTCCTCACCATCTGCTCGCGGGCTTCGCCCGCTCGCACGGTCCGTGGAGCTTCGCTCCACGCTACCCATATCGGTGCGAACCCACCCCGGGCAGACCGAGTTGGCGATGAGCCCCTTCTCGCCGTACTGCGCGTCGAGGTAGGTCGTCAGGCCGTTGAGCCCCGCCTTGGAGACGCGATACGCCGGCGAGCCGTCGCCCATCTCGGAGAGCGCGCCCATCCCCGAGGAGACGTTGACGACTCTCCCTCCATCCTGAATGAGCAGGGGAACGGCGTGTTTACAGACGAGCATCGGCCCGCGGAGGTTCGTCGCGAGCGTCCGGTCGATGCGCTCGACCGGTTCTTTCACGATATCGTCGCCGAACTCCCCGACGCCGGCGTTGTTGACGAGGATGTCGAGTCGGCCAACTTCGGAGTAGATGCCGTCGATGGCGGTGGAGACCTCACCCTCCTGCGTCACGTCGACGAACACCTGTTCCGTCCCCTCGGGCACGTCGTTCGACATCGAGCGCACGCCCGCGTAGACCGTCGCGCCGAGGTCACGGAGGTTCGTCGCGATCTCGCGACCGATACCGCGGTTCGCGCCCGTCACGAGCGCGACCTGCCCGCCGAGGTCGTCGTGGAGTGGAACGTCCATACTCGCCTCTGGGAGAGGAGACACAAAAGCGCGTCAGAGTCCTCGCGCGGCTGTGTGGGGCCCGGCCACACACCTGCACGCACACGCGAGGTGGAATCGAACAGGCGACTCGTGGGACTCCGAGGGTGACGACCGGGCGAGTCACACACCCGCCGTGACCCGGCCGCCCCGTGCGTCAGGACATGGCCGTCGCTGGTCGCGTGCTGGTATTTGAAGTTCGGGCGGTGGGTCGCTGGAAGAGAACCGAAGGGGCGGCGTCAGTCGAAGTCGCGCCGCATCGCGATCTCGAACCACGGGCAGAGCCGCAGCTGCCGGTAGAACTTCGGGTTCTCGTGGAGGTACTCGTAGGGGACCCACAGCAGGCCCGCGACCTCCTCGGGGTCGGGGTCGAGGGAGGTGTCCTCGAGAGTGCACTTGAGGACGGAGCAGACCTCCCACTCCAGCCCCTCGTTCTCGTAGTAGCGCTTGTACTCGAACTTGTCCGTGACTCGCAGGTCGCTGTACTGGTCGGGGGTGATACCGAGCTCCTCCTCCAGACGCTCGCGGGTGGCCTCCTGCTGGGTCTGGCCCTCGACGGGGTGGGAGGCGACGGTGCCGTCCCAGTAGGTGTCCCACAGGCGTTTGTCGAACGCGCGCTGGGCCAGCAGGATGTTGTCGTCCTCGTCGAAGACGAGCGCGGTGAACGCGCGGTGGAGGATGCCGTCGCCGGTGTGGGCGTCCAGTCGGTTCACGGTCCCCTGCGGGTTGTCGTCGCTGTCGACGGCGATGACGTCCTGCAGGGCGTTTTTGTGGTCCTGTTCGGCCGTGCCGACGGCCCCCTCCGGGTCAACGTCGCTGCTCATGGCTCGGAGAATGACGACCCGGCTTAAGGAGCCTTCGACTTGCCCCACTCCTCCGGTTCGGGGTCGTAGCGCTCGCCGACGTAGACGGACATCGCCCCCTTCCGCGAGCGGGCCGTGAGCGTGTTCCGCTCGACGAGCTCGCCGTCGAGCGAGAAGGTGACTGGCTCGCCGTCGTGGGTCACGTCGAGGCGCGGCACCTTCACGCGGGTGAGGTGTGACGCGCCGCGCCGGAGGAGCTTGTCCGCGGCCCCGCGCGACAGGTAGTCGAGGGCGGGGCGCTGTTCGATGATGACGACGTTCATGAGGCCGTCCTCCATGTTCGCCTGCTTCATCCGCTCGCCGGGGAACCGGCGGCCGTTCCCGACCAGCAACATGATGGCCTCGCCCGTCCACACTCGCTCACCCTTCTCTCCCGCGCGGACGTCGAGTTTCAGGCCGTCGAACCGCCGAGTCTCGGCGAGCGTCTGGAGGACGTACGCCATGACGCCGAGGCGTTTCTTCATCGCGGGCGTGGTCTTCGCGGAGGACTCGGCGGTGAGCCCACCGACACAGGAGTTGATGAACACGCGGTGCCCGTTGTCCTTGACGGTGCCCAGGTCGAGCCGTCGCGGGGCCGTCTCGTTCACGATGCGAAAGGCGTGGTCGATGCCCTTGATGCCGATGTTGTCGGCGAAGTTGTTGCCCGTCCCGGCGGGGACGACGGCGATGTCGGTCGCGGGGAGGGCGTCGGCCTCGTCGAGCCCCCGGCCCACCTCGTTGAGCGTGCCGTCGCCGCCACAGGAGTAGACGAGTTCGGCGCCGGCCTCGCCGGCCTCCCGCGCGAGCGTGAGCGTCTCGCCGCGCTTCGTGGACTCCCACACCTCGATCCCCTTGCGCTCGGCGATCGCCTTCGCCCGTTTCGATTTCTCGCGGTCCCCGCTGTTGGGGTTCCGCACCATGACGCGCATAGGGGAGAGAGACGGGGCAAGACCAAAGCCCTGCCCCCGAGAGGGGACGGTGTGTACGCCGTCGACCTCCACTGCCACACGCGCTTTTTCCACGCGCGAGCCGGCGAGCCGACGCCGTTCGACCCCGTGGGTGCCCGTCTGCTGGCCCGCTACGCCCGCAGACGGGGGCTCGATGCCGTCGCGCTCACGAACCACGACTACTACGAGCCGTTCTTTCTGGAAGGAGTACTCGTGATTCCGGGCATCGAGATCTCGACCACGCGCGGGCACCTGCTCGTCGTCGGCCCCGACCCACCCAGACGGACGACCCCGGGCGAGCTCACCCCCGAGGACGCCGTCGCGCTCGCGCACGACCGCGACTGCGTCGCCATCATCCCCCACCCGTTCCGTCACTCCACGGTCCGCCGGTCGGACGCGCCGTTCGACGCGGTGGAGTGCAACGGGAAACACCCGGAGACCCACGGGCGAGCCCGGGCGCTCGCGAACCGACTTGGCTGTCCCACGGTCGGGGGGTCGGACGCCCACTTCCCCTTCGAGGTCGGACGAGGCTACACGGAGATCGAAGCGGAGGAGCTGACCGCCGAGGCCGTGGTCGACGCAGTGCGGGAGGGCCGGGTGCGGGCAGTCGTCGACGACGGCCGGGGCGCGCGAACGATGCACCGGCTCTACGACGTCGTGCATCGGGTGCGTGGGCACCGCTGAAAAGAGGAGGGACGGGCGCTACGTGAGCAGGTCCTCGCCCGCCGCGACGAGCAGTTCTGCGACCTCGACGACCTCGTCGGTGTAGACGAACTCGCCGGCCCCGTGGATGTTCTCGCCGTCCGGGCCGACGATGACCGTCGGGAGGTCCGCCCGGTCGCCGAGGTAGTTGAAGTCGCCGACGCTGGCGAAGTAGCCGAGGTCGGGCGACTCACCGGTGACGGTCTCCGAGGCGCGCTGGAGCGCCCCCACGAGCGGGTGGTCCTCGTCGGTGACGTACGGCCCGTATTTGATGCCGGGGTCGGGAGCCTCGCGGAAACCCAGCTCGACCTCGCTGTCGAGGGCCAGCTCCTCGATGATGGTCTCCGCCTGGCTTCGGACGTCCTCTTCCGTCTCGCCGATGACGACGTGGCGGTCCACCATCAGCCGGGCGCGTTCCGGGACCGAGAGCGTCTGGCTCCCCCCGTCGAGCAACAGCGGACAGACCGAGCCGTCGCCCAGTTTCGGGTGCGAGCCCACGTCCATGCCGTCGAGCGCTTCGGCGAGCCGGCCGGCGTCGACGACGGCGTTCGTTCCCTTGTACGGCTGTGAGCCGTGGGCAGCCTCCCCCTTGACCGTGATATCGTAGAGGTAGCGGCCGCGCGCGCCGAGCAGGAGCGCGGGGTTCTCGAGGTCCTCCTGTGCGAGGATGGGGCCCGGCTCCGTGACGACGGCCATGTCCACGTCGTCGGTGTAACCGTCGCGGATGAGTCGGTCGGTGCCCAGCCCGTAGGGACCCTCCTCGTCGACGACCGCGGTGAGCAGCACGTCGCCCCGCAGGTCACGCTCGGCGAGCGCCGCGAACGCGACCATCGCGGCCGCGAGCCCGCCTTTCATGTCGCAGGCCCCCTGGCCGTACAGTCTCCCGTCCTCGATGCGGCCGGAGCAGGGGTCCTCCTCCCAGTCCTCGACGAGCTTCACGGTGTCCATGTGGGCGTTCAACAGGAGCGTCGGCGCGTCCGGGTCCGACCCCTCCAGCCGCGCGACGACGTTGTCGCCCTCGTACGCGGTGATGTCCGGCTCGGAGACGTGGTGGTACTCGGGGTCGAGCCCCCGCGCGTCGAGCCAGTCGTAGACGAACGCGGCGCATTCGTGTTCCTCGAAGTACGGGCTCGGGATGCGCACGAGCTCCTGCAAGAGGCCGATGGTCGCCTCCGGGTCGACGCCCTCAGTCATCGTTCAACAGCCCCACGTTCGGGTCGTGGTCGTCCGAGTGGACGCCCGGCAGCGTGTCGAGGATGGCCTCGATGTCCTTCTCGCGCTGCTGGCCGCGATACCAGTAGAGCCCGAAGACGGCGAGGCCGACGACCATCCACGGCACGTACACCTGGAGCGACCCTTGATACGCCTGTGTGAGCAGCGCCCCGGAGCCGAGGACGGCGACGAGCCCGGTCGCGTAGAGCCCGAGTCCGAGGTCGAAGCCGGCACGCTCGCTCAGTTCCGAATCGGTGAACAGGACGTACAGCACCGTCGCGGAGACGGTGAGGTAGGCGATGAGATAGCTGAACGTCGCGATGGCGAGCGCCTGGCTCAGCCCCGTGCTCCAGAAGGTGAGGGCCGCCGCGACGGCATAGAGGGTGAAAAGCGAGAAGTGGGGCGTCCCGAACCGCTCGCTGACGCTCACGAACTGCTTCGGGAACACCTCGTCCCACGCCCACGAGTAGGGCATCTTGATGCCCGCGGCCATCACCGCGTGGACGCTCGATGCCGTGGCGAGCAGGCCGCCGAACGCGACGATGGCCGTCCCGATGTCACCGAGGAACGCCTCGGCCGCGGTGGCGAGCGGGCGGGCGGAGTTCGCCAGCACGGTGTAGTCCCCGACGACGCCGTAGATGACGATGGAAGTCCACACGTACAACGCGACGAGGATGGCGGTCCCCCCGGCCATCGCCAGCGGGAGGTTCCGTGAGGGGTTCTTCACTTCCGCGCCCATCTGTCCCGCGACGGCGATGCCGATGTACGCGTAGAACAGCGGGACGGCCGCGGCGAGGAAGCCGTCGAACCCGCCCGTGAAGAACGGCTGGTAGTTCGCGGGGTCGATGCTGAACGACCCGGGGATGACGAGCACGAGGATCGCCGCCATCAGCATGCCGAAGATGGCGTTCTGCGAGACGCTGTACCCACGGGTACCGATGAGGTTCACGAGGAACAGGACCGTGAGCAGGCCGAACCCGGCGAGCTTCGCGTCCACGCTCGGGTAGAACACCTGCAGGTACGACCCGAAGCCGATGGCGAGGACGGCGTCCGCGGCCATGTATCCGAGCCACTTCGACCACGTGACGATGAACCCGGGGAGCCGACTCCCGAACGTCCGGGAGATGTAGGCGTACGACCCCGCGGCCGCGGGGAAGATGGTCGCCATCCAGGAGTAGTTCACGGCGATGCTCATCGCGAGGATGCCGGAGAGCACGACGACGAGGATGACCGACGGCCCGGTGGTCGACGACGCCGTTCCGAGCGTGACGAACAGCCCGGCCCCGAGCGTCCCCGCGACGACGGTGCTCATCGCGCCTAACAGCCCGATGTCCCGCGAGAGACTGTTGCTGTCTCGCTGTGCTGTGGAAGACATACCCATTTGTGTGTTTCTCTATCACATAGGACCCCTGCCTAGGATGAGAGGGGACCGTTCGGGACGGCCGCGATCCCGCTACTCGCCCAGGAGCTTCGCCTCGGCCTTCCGCAGATGTTCGAGCAGCGTGGCCTTCGAGATGTCGAGTTCGGCCGCGAGGTCGTCGGCGCTCGTCTCGCGGGGCCAGCTGTAGTACCCCTCCGTCCGGGCGAGTTCGTACGCCTCGTGCTGGCGTTCGGAGAGGTCGTCGGTGTTGAACAGCCCCGTGCCGGCGGAGGGTGCGGTGATGAGTTCGACCCGGATCTCGGCGTCCATCTCCTCCCGGATCTCCTCGACCCGTTCGTAGACGGTGCGGCGTGTCTCGTTGACGAGGACGGTCCAGTACTCCCGGCCGTCGTACATCCGCACCGGCTCGTCCGGAATGAAGCCACGGGAGACGAGCGCGTCGTTGATGCTGTTCTCGATGTCGTACTCGACCACGATACCGCGGGTCGCGTGCCCGTCCGCGAGCTCCGGCGTGCTACCGTGACCGTCCGTCTCCCAGACGGAGTCGGTCAGCGGGGAGTCGTCGATGGCCCCGATGAGGTCGTCGACGACGGCGTGGCTCCGGCCGTAGGCGGTGAATCGCCCGGTCGCCTGCCCGTCGACGGTGTGGACACCGTGACCGAGCAGTCCCCCGTCCGTCTCCGCCGTCACCTCCAGCGTCCAGCAGTCGGGATGCCAGATGTCGAGTGTGACGCGGACGCCGTTCCCGGTTCGCTGTCCCCCGCGCCCTCGTGTGCCCATACCGAGGTTTCGAGATGTGTTACCAAAAGTCATCCCCTTCTATGAGAGGGACGGGGCTTTCGGGGCCGGTGTGCGAACGGGCCGCATGGACCTCCGTAGCGCCTTCGACGTACCGGCACCCGCCATCGTCCTCGCCGAGGGGGAGTTCGGCACCCCGCACGGCAAGACGGCGAACGGCGTCGTGCTGCACAGCGAACTGTTCGACGCCCGCGCCGTCGTCGACTCGACCACGGCCGGCCGGACCGCGAGCGACTGTCTCGAGCGCCCGGACGTACCCGAGATTTCCGTCGTGGAGTCCACCGCCCGCGCGCTGGAGGTGGCACCGGAGGCCGCGGCCCTCGTCATCGGCGTCGCCCCCGCGGGCGGCCAGCTCCCCGAGTCGTGGGTCGCCGACATCGAGACCGCGATCGAGAACGGGCTCGACGTGGTCTCGGGGCTCCACACCTTCCTCTCGGAGGACGACGAGTGGCAGGCGCTGGCCGAGGCGCACGGCGCGCGCCTGTTCGACGTGCGAAAGCCCCCCGCCGCGGACCGGCTCCGCGTCGGCGACGGGCGCGTGGACGACCTCGACGCCGACGTGGTGCTCACCCTCGGGACGGACTGTGCGGTCGGCAAGCGCACCACCACCTTCGAGCTCTACCGCGCCGCGAGGGAGGCCGGCCTCGACGCCGGCTGGGTCGCCACCGGGCAGACCGGCGTCATGGTCGGGGCCCACCGGGGAACCGTCATCGACCGCGTCCCCGCGGACTTCACCGCGGGCGTCGTGGAGGAGATGGTCTGTGACGTGGCCGAGGCCCACGAAATCGTCTTCGTCGAGGGGCAGGCCGCGCTCACTCACCGCGCGTACTCCGGGGTGACCCTCTCGCTGCTCCACGGCGCGTGGCCCGATTCGGTGGTGCTCGTCGACGAGCCCGCTCGTCGGATGCGGGAGGATTTCGACCGCTTCACGGTCGACGGGGTCGAGAAGGAGCGACGACTCGTGGAGGCCCTCTCAGAGGCGACCGTCACGGCCATCTCGACGTGGGCCGACGACCCCGCGAGCGTCGGCTACGACCTCCCCGCCGCGAACGTCTACCACGAGGACGGGCCCGAAACGTTGCTGGCGGCCGTCCGGGGGTCGCTGTCAGTTACCCACGACTAAGTCGTGGGCTTCCGCCTCCACATCAGGTGAGCGCCGGCCCCGGTGGCCCGCGCGCGGCCGTCGACCTCGACGGGAACCAGTTGCTCGACGCAGACGTTATCCAGCGGGAGCGCGGGCCGGCCATCGACATCACGGGGCCGGGACACGGTGTCGACCCGGTAGGGAGAGAGGGCCGCTTCAGCGACCCAGCTCCTCGTTCAGGATCAGTCGCGTCTTCGTGGAGACGACCTCGTCCAGCTCGCGCGCCCTGGTGATGAGGTCGTTCAGCGCGGTGGTGTCGGCCGCGTCGACGACCATGACGATGTCCTCCTCACCGGAGACCTGCCAGACGAAGTCGACGTCCGGCCAGTCGGCCATCTCGTTGGTCACGGCGAAGGTGTCGACGTCGACGGCGACGCTCACCTCGACCATCGCCTTCACGTTCCCCGTGCGGGTGGCGACGGTGAACCGTTCGATGACGCCGTCCTCGACGAGCCGCTCGACGCGGTTGCGGACGGTGCCCTCGGAGGTCCCGACCTGTTCGGCGATTTCGGTGTAGGGGGTTCGGGAGTCACGGCGGAGGATGCCGAGGATCCGGTGGTCCAGGTCGTCCATCGAGGTGAGACGCTACCCTCGGGGGGCACTTGACGATTACGAAATTCGTAATCTGGCTTCGAACACAACGATTAAGCACGGGGTGTCCATACGAATCACGTAATGACAGAGGCGTACCTCGCGCTCGAAGACGGCCGCGTGGTCGAAGCCCGTTCCCGTGCTCCGGGTCGCACGCGCGGTGAACTGGTGTTCACGACCGCGTACACCGGCTACGAGGAGTCGCTCACCGACCCCAGCTACGAGGAGCAGGTGCTCACCTTCTCCTACCCCCTCATCGGGAACTACGGGGTCCGACCCGAGCGCTTCGAGTCCGACCGCGTCCACCCGCGGGCCGCCGTCGCCCGGGAGCTCACGGAGGACGTCGCCGAGTGGCTCGCGGCGGAGGGCGTCCCCGCCGTCGACCACCTCGACACCCGTGACCTCGTCGTCAGCGTGCGTGAGGAGGGGGCGATGAAATGCGGCATCGCCGCCGGCCCCGACGCCACCCCCGAGGCCGCGAAGGAGGAGCTCGCCCAGTGTAAGGGGATGTCCGAGCACACGGACATCGGCAAGCAGGTGTCCATCTCGGAGCAGAAAACGTTCAACACCGATGGCTCGGGCCCTACCGTCGCGCTCGTCGACTGCGGGGCGAAGGGCTCTATCGCCGACTCGCTCGTCGCCCGCGACGCCGTCGTGGAGCAGGTGCCCTACGACGCCTCCGTCGCGGACGTGGAGGCCGTCGACCCGGACATCCTGTTCGTCTCCAACGGTCCCGGCGACCCGAAGAACTTCGAGCAGGCCGCCGTCCTGGTAGAGGAGTTCGTCGGGGAGATGCCCCTCGCGGGCATCTGTCTCGGCCAGCAGGTCATCGCCAACGCGCTCGGCGGCGCCACGGAGAAGATGACGTTCGGCCACCGCGGCGTCAACCAGCCCGTGAAGGACCTCCGGACGAACAAGGTCGTGATGACGACGCAGAACCACGGCTACACCGTCTCGGAGCCCGGTCCCCTGGAGGTCACCCAGATCAACGTCAACGACGACACCCCCGAGGGGCTCGAGAGCGAGGAACTCGACATCATCACGCGCCAGTACCACCCCGAGGCCAACCCCGGGCCGCACGACACGCTCGGGTTCTTCGACGACGTGCTCGGCCTCGCGGACGAGGCCGTCCAGCCCGCGGACTGAGAGCCTACTTCGTTTTCTCGCCGAGCCGCTCGCCGAGCCGCCGGAACCACAGCCCGATGGGGGCGAGCACGACGTTCACGAGCCCGACGCCGACCATCAACGACCCCAGATACGCGTAGTCCGTCGCCGTGGTCGGCGAGAGGAACGGCCACGCCCAGACGGCGATACCGCCGGTGACGAGCCCGAAGGAGAAGCCGGGGGTGACCCCCTGGAGCCGTTCGAGGACGATGCCCGCGAAGCCGACGAACCCGAGGAGGAAGACGAGCGTCCCTGCCGGGTCCTCACCGTTGGCGAGCAGGAGGGTGATGGCGCCGGAGGCGACGAAGCCGCCACCGAGCAGCCGGAGCTGTCGTTTCTGTCGGGCTGCCTCCGCGTCCTCGGTCGGTTCCGCGGGCGTCTCGTCTGCCATAGCCCGACCAGAACCGACGCGGGGTTAGCCCTTTCGCGTCTACGCCTCGCGCAGGTCGTCGAGGACGGTGGCCCGGATGGCCGTCGCCGCGGCCTCGTCGGCACGTTTGATGAGCGCGGCCTCGAGGAACGCCGGGGCCACGGGCGTGCGCGAGGTGTGCGAGAGCACGATGTGGGCGTACTCGACGGGGAGCCCCACCCGGGCGACGAGGTGGACGCCGTAGAACGGGTGGCCGAGCAGGTCACCGACCTTCGTGTCAGTCATCCCGTCGAACTCCGCGAGCTTCGAGAGGTCGTGCACGAGGACGCCCGCGGTGAGCAGGTCCCGGTCGAGGTCGGTCCCCCGCGAGCGGTCGAGCGCGTCCGCCAGTCCGAGCGCACAGGCGTGCACGTCGTTCACGTGGCCGACGAGCGTCTCGCCGTCGATGTCGTGTTCCCGCTGTGCGGGCGGGAACCACGGGACGGAGGAGAGGTCGTCGATGCCGAAGTCGGCACAGGCGGTCGCCCAGGCCTCGGTGACCTGGGTTCTGAGGGTGGGGTCCTCGATGGTCTCGATGGCGGGGAAGTGGTCCGTGAGATGCATCTGGGTGGCGTTCGCCGCGGTGCCGTATCAATCAGGCGACGCCCTGTTACGGGGCGGTCCAGTCCTCGTCGCGGTGTTTGTCGGCGACCACCTCGTCGCGGAAGCTGTCGATGATGGACATCAGCTCCCGGATCTCGGGTTCCGGGACGCCCACGTGATACAGGGTGGCTTTGATCTCCGTGCGCACGAGGTCGAACTCCAGTTCGGTGACCTCGAGCTCCTCGTGAGCCTCCTCCATCCCCCGCCCGGGGTAGACGTCCGGACCGCCCGCGTGAGTGACGGTCCACGCCGTTACGAGGTACTTGAACCCCGCCGGGTCGTGCGTCTCGTGGAACTCCGCCGTGACGGGGTTCTTGTTCGCCGTGTCGTTGTGGAACAGCCGGTCGGTGAGGACGTCGACCGCGCCCGCGATGCCGTAGACGCCGCCGAGTCGCTCGAAGAGTGGTTCCGCGTCCGATGGTTCCCCTGTGTCAGTAGATGACATACCACAGTAGCTGAGGAGAGCACATTAATAATCATTCATGTTGTATTATCAAGTTACCTGCCGGTTCCCTCGTTACCCACAGCTCGCCGCTTCAGCGTCGCTACCCGCGTCGCGAGCGCGAGGAACGTCGCCAGCATCGTCAGGACCACCGCCCCCGCGGCGGCCATGTCGTGGGCGGGGACGGTGTGGACGAACTCACCGTCCACGAGCTCCGCGACGAGGACCGTGTGGTGGGGGTCGCCCACGATGGGGATGAAGTAGTCCACCACGTCGTTGAGCGCGTACCACGCGAGCGCGACGGCGACGGCCCCCACCCGGAACTCCGTGTAGCGGTAGATGAGGAACGCCTGGACCACCATCGCGGCGTGGCTCCAGACGAGGAACTGGTACATCGCCCAGAACGTGTCGCCCTGCCCCTCGATGACGAGGAGGACGTACGGCGTCCACGCCCCGAGTTTGAGACAGCCGAAGAAGGCGAGTGCCGACAGGACCTCGGAGTGTCTGTCCAGTTTCCACAGCGCGAGCGACCCCGCGATGAACAGGGTCGCGACGGGCGAGTCGGGGACGAACGGCCACATCACGGGGTCCGTGACGGAGAACTGGAATCCATAGTAGTAGAACCCGAACGCCGTCCCGGCGAGGTTGATGAGCACGACCGCCCACGCGACCCGCAGGCCGAACTCCTCCAGCCAGTCGGGGAGGGGGGCGACGTACCACGGGAGGTCGGCGCGCTCGGGCGGCGCGTCGGTGTACGGCGCGACGAGCGCGTTCAGCCACGCACCGAACCGCGCCGCGTACCCGGATGCCATGCGCTGTGGAACGGAGTGAAAGGGTAAAAACACCCCGGAGGCGGTGGTCGGTTCTCGTTCATGTTGTCCCACTCACGGCCAACGCCCTCCCTGCGGTCACCGCTCGCATGTTGGCGATGGACACTCGGCCTCGCGTAGCTCGGCCTCGTGTACATCGCCCTGCTCGCGGGTCACTCCGTTCCCCGCTCACTGTTCGGAAACGCTCGCTACGCTCACGTTTCCCAAAGGACACGCGTTAAGTGTCCGCCGTCCCAACCCGGAGACATGCCTGAAGCAACGGATATCGAGGAGCTCCGACGCGGTACGGAGCTCGTCAAGCGCGGCTTTGCGAAGATGCAGAAGGGTGGCGTCATCATGGACGTCGTCACGCGCGAGCAGGCCCGCGTCGCCGAGGACGCCGGCGCCGTCGCGGTCATGTCGCTGGAAGCGGTTCCCGCGGACATCCGCAAGCGCGGCGGCGTCGCCCGCATGGCGGACCCGAGCCTCCTCGAAGGAATCATCGACGAGGTCTCCATCCCGGTGATGGGGAAGGCCCGTATCGGCCACACCGCCGAGGCCCAGATCCTCGAGGCCGCGGGCGCGGACATGATCGACGAAAGCGAGGTCCTCACCACCGCGGACGACGAGTACCACATCGACAAACGCGAGTTCACCGCCCCGTTCGTCTGTGGCGCGCGCAACCTCGGCGAGGCGCTCCGGCGCATCAACGAGGGCGCGGCGATGATCCGCACGAAGGGCGAGGCCGGCACGGGTGACGTGAACCAGGCCGTCAAGCACCAGCGCGCCATCCAGCGCTCGATTCGCAAGCTCTCCGGGATGAACTACGAGGAGCGCGAGGAGTGGGCTCGGAAAAACGAAGCGCCCGCCGAGCTGGTCCACGAGACGGCCGACATGGGCCGGCTCCCGGTCGTCAACTTCGCGGCCGGCGGCATCGCCACGCCCGCGGACGCCGCGCTGATGATGCAGCTCGGCTGCGACGGCATCTTCGTCGGCTCCGGCATCTTCGGCGCCGAGGACCCGACCGCGATGGGCGAGGCCATCGTCGAGGCCGTCAACAACTGGGACAACCCCGACAAGCTCGTCGAGATCGCCTCCAACCTCGGCAAGGGGATGAAAGGGCAGGCGAACGAGACGATGCCCGAGGAGGAGAAGCTCCAGGGCCGCGGGGTCTAAACGACAAACAGTTTTATCGTTCTCGCCAGTAGTACTGGCATGGCGATTCCGTTCCCATCCGATGCGTGGATAAAGGAGTACCAGACCCGGCTAAACGAGAACGAGACCTACCAGGAGGCCGCCGACGGCTGGGGCGTCGGCTTCAACGGCGATTTCATCTTCCACGTGCAGGCGGACGACCGGCTCCCGGAGGACCGCTTCTTCTTCCTCGGGCTCGAGGACGGCGACGTGTACGACTGCCGTGAGATCGAGTCACCCGACGAGGTGGACGCCGGCTTCACCATCCGGGGCGACTACAGCGACTGGATCCGTCTGAACGAGGGCGAGGTCGGCGCCGTCGACGGGATGATGTCCGGCGTTTTCGACATCGAGGGGGACATGCAGAAGGTGCTCCAGTACTCGCAGGCGGCGGTGGCGATGACCGAGACCTCCCACGGTATCGAGACCGACTACGAGTTCTAGAGGCGTTCGGCTCCACGCCCCACGCGCGTCTTGAACGCGCGGGAGGTGACGCCGTTGTCGTCGAACGCGTCGAGCATCGCCGAGGCGATCTCGTGACGGTCGTCCTCGTAGCAAGCCGCGAGGATGGCGGGGCCGGCCCCCGAGATGGTGACGCCGGTGGCACCGGCGTCGAAGGCGGCCTCCCGCACGTCATCGTACCCCTCGATGAGCTTCGCACGGGCGGGGGTGACGACGGGGTCGTCCATCCCTCGCCCGACGAGTTCGGGGTCGCCGCGGGCCATCCCCGCGGTGAGCGTGGAGGCGTTGCGCACCGTCTCCACGACCTGACTCATCGACGCGCCGTCGGGGACCACGCGGCGGGCGTCGCGCGTCGAGACGACGATCTCGGGGAGACAGGCGACGAGCGGCACGTCGGCGTTCAGTCGCGTGACGCCGTCGTCGCGGGCGATGGTGAACCCCCCGAGGATGGCGGGGGCGACGTTGTCCGAGTGAGCCTCACCCGAGACGACGGCCTCACCCTTCGCGGCGATGGGGACGAGTTCCTCGCGGGTGTACCCCCGGTCGTACAGCAGATTGAGCGCGACGGCGGCGGCCGCGGCGCTCGCGGCCGAGGAGCCCAGTCCCGACGCGGGGCGAATCCCCTTGTCGATGTGGATGTGCGCGGGGGCGTCGAGCGCCTCGGCGACGGCACCGACGGTGTTCTTCTTCGGGTCCTCGGGGATGAACTGGCTCCCCGCACCCGTCACCTCGATGGTGGTCCGGTCGGCCTTCTCCACGCGGACGATATCGGCCGGCCGCTCCAGGGCGACCCCGAACACGTCGAAGCCACTGCCGAGGTTCGCGCTCGTCGCCGGGGCCCGGACGGTCAGCATACCGTCTCCTATTTCGACCGGCCGGATAAAGCTACCCGAACGGCCGGCGACCCCAGCAACCCATAGACTCATACCGTGTGCCACGCTAGCACAGGACGAGTCCGGTCGTCGGGCACGCGGTTGCGACCCGACTCGTCGGGGGGTGGGACCTCATCGGCAGTTCCGACGCGGGTTCCGAAACGCCCTTACAGCGGCGCGGGTAGCCTCCGGTATGATCGGCGTCGTCGGCGGTGGAGTCGCGGGGCTCGCGGCCGCCTACCGACTGCAGCAGGCCGGCCACGAGGTCCGGGTGTTCGAGGCGTCGGACCAGGTGGGCGGGCTCGCCGCCACCTACGAGACCGCCGGCGACCGCATCGAGGCGTACTACCACCACCTCTCGAAATCCGAGGAGACCATCGTCGAACTCGCCGAGGAGCTCGGCGTCGGCGAGAAGGTCGAATGGCGACTCGGCAAGAACGCCTACTACGTGGAGGGGACGGTCCACCCGCTCGACACCCCGTGGGAGATCCTCGCCTACCCGTATCTCTCCGTGTACGACAAATTCAGACTGGGGATGTTAACCCTCGAGATCGATGTGCGTGGTGGGGTCCCCCCCTTCGACACCTACGACTCGCTGGAGGCGTTCGAGGACGTCCCCATCAAGGAGTTCCTCGTGGAGCACACCACGCGGGGCGTCTACGACTACTTTTTCGAGCCGCTGCTCGACGCGAAGTTCGGCTCCCGGAAGGAGGACGTGAGCGCGGCGTGGCTCCTCGGGCGCATCAAGTTCAGAGGGGAGCGCGACCTCATGCGCGGGGAGATCCTGGGCTACTTCGACGGCGGGTTCGGGGTGTTCCTCGACGCGCTCGTGGAGGGCGTCGGCCGTGAGCACATCACCACGGACGCGCGCGTACAGGACATCGGGTTCGACGACGAAGTGAACTCGCTCACCGTCGAACACGACGGGAGTGTCGAGGAACACGCGGTCGAGTCGGTCGTCGTCACCACGATGCCCAATCTCTTAGAGGAGTGGACGGGCTACGCCTGCGATATCGACTTTCAGGGCTCCGTCTGTGCCGTCGTCGGACTGGAGGACTCCCTCACCGACACGTACTGGCTCAACATCGCCGACGACGCCCCCTTCGGCGCACTCATCGAGCACACGAACTTCGTCCCGCCGGAGCGCTACGGCGGGGAACACCTGCTTTACTGTGCGTCGTACGTCCAGGACCTCGATGAAGCGCTCTGGAAGATGAGCGACGCGGAGGTCGAAGAACACTGGCTCTCCGGTATCGAGGACATGTTCCCCGACTTCTCTCGTGAGTCGGTGAACTGGATGAAGATCGCGCGCAACCCCAGAACGGCCCCGGTCTACGAGCGCGGCTATCTGGAGAAGGTAGTCCCCTACGAGCTGAGCGAGGTCACGGAGGGGCTCTACTACGCAGGGATGGCCTCGCGGGCGCAGTACCCCGAACGCTCGCTGAACGGGGCCATCGTCGCGGGGTTCGAGGCCGCCGAGCGGATATCTTAGGCGTTCGCGTCCTCGTCGTCGAGGCCGGGCGCGGCCGAGACGTCCACGTCCCCCGGCTCCTCGGCGTCACCGCCCTTCTGCATTCCCTCCGGGGTCTCCACGTACACGTCGTCCGCGAAGCCGGCGACGGCGTTCTCGAACTCGCCGTCCGCCATCTTCTCGGGGGTCGCCGGCGCGTCGGCGATCCCGCCCGCGGGTCGGAAGTCGCCGAGCGGGTCGTCGATGGTGATGTCGTGGGCGCGGAAGAACTCGACGTAGCGGTCGTAGTGGGTGTCGAGTTCGTCGCCGGGGAACTCCATCATCTCGGCCCAGCCGTGGTTGAAGAAGTCGAAGTTGGCCTGGATGTGGGTGATCTCCCGGGCCTCGGCCTCCGTGTAGCCCGCCTCGAGTGCGGCGACGTACGTGTCCATCGTCGCGTCGAAGAAGTCGTCGAGATGCGCCCGCCGTTCCGCCCGGCGCCCCTCGTCGGCCTTCTTGAGGAAGATCTTCGTGTGCATGTCGACCAGCTTCTCCGTGGCGATGTCGCCGATGACGGGCGCGGTGAGCGCCTGCTTCGCGGCCCAGTGGCGGACGTTCTGGCGGATCTTCATACCCGAGTTGGGGCCGCGAGGACCTTCAACGTCCCGGAGCCGGTGGTTTCGAACGAGATCCGGACATAGCAATTCACATTAATCCCCGTTTCCTACCCCGCGTCATGGCTACGTCGCACGTCATCATCGGCGACGGGATCGCGGGCTCGTCCGCCGCGGAGACCATCCGGGAAGCGGACCCGGACGCCTCCGTGACCGTCATCACAGACGAGGGGGAGGCGCTCTATAACCGGATCCTCATCAAGGAGTTCGCCAAGGGGAAGCTCCCCGAGGCGCCCATCTCCATCCACGACGAGGGCTGGTACGAGGAGCGCGATATCGACCTCAAGCTGAACACGCACGTCACGGGCTTCGACGCCGACGCCCACGAGGTGTACACCCACGAGGGCGAGACCATCGACTACGACAAACTGCTCATCGCGACGGGCGGGACGCCGACCCAGCTCCCCGTCGAGGGCTCCGACGCCGAGGGCGTCCACCACTTCTGGACGTTCCAGGACGCGCGCAACATCAAGGAGCACGCCGAGCAGGCCGAGAAGGGCGTCGTCGTCGGGGCGGGGCTGCTCGGCATCGACCTCGCGGCCATCTGCGCGGCGCAGGGTATCGAGGGGAACTACCTCATGCGCGGTGACGCGTGGTGGCGCTACGCGCTCTCCGTGGAGGGGGCCGAGATCATCCACGACGCGCTCCGCGAGCGCAACGTCACCCCGGTCTTCGGCTCGGGTGTCGACCACTTCGAGACGGACGAGGACGGCGAGGTCGTCGCTGCCGTCGACCCGAACGGCGAGCGCTTCGAGGCCGACTTCGCCGGCGTCGCCATCGGCCTGAACTTCAACACGGAGTTCCTCCGCGACACCGGGCTCGAACTCGACGACGGCATCGTCACGGACGAGTACATGCAGACCAACCTCGAGGACGTGTACGCCGCGGGGGACATCACCCGGTTCCACGACCTCATCCTCGGCGAGATGGCCCAGAACGGGGCGTGGGGCTCCGCGAAGGAACAGGGCTCCATCGCCGGTGCGAACATGGTCTCCGGCGAGGAGACGGAGGAGTTCCGCTGGGTCTCCTCCTATTCGATCACGCACTTCGACTTCCCGTTCCTCTCCTTTGGCCACCCGACGCTCGGCAACGGCGACGTGGAGAAGAAGTACTCCGACACGGAGTGGCGCCGCGTCGCGATCAAGGACGGAAAGGTCGTCGGGGGCGTCCTCATCGGCGATCTGGCCCCGCAGTCGAAGTTGAAGAAGCTCGCGCGTGAGCAGATCGACATCTCCGGCAAGGAGGACCTCCTCCTGAAGGAGACCATCGAGATCGACGACTTCATCGACGCGTAAGCTTCCAAAGGATTTTCTCTCACGGCGTTTCTTTTCTGTACATGAACGGCGGCGGCTCCAGCGATATGACGCTGGCTTTCGAGTTGGAGGCATTGAAGCGGCTCGCACGGCCGGGTGAGGTGTTCACGGACGCCCGCTCGTGGAGCAAGTACGTCGGCGTGGTGAGCGACAAGCCCACCTACGTCGTGACGAACTTCACGCGCAAGAACCGCATCCGGCAGGACTTCTTCTCCGGCCCCCGCGGAAAAGCGGAGTCGCTGGAGAACGTGAAACGGCAGTTCGACACCGACCGCCACGTCTTCATCGGGACGGGCGAGGCCGATGAAGCGGTAGCACAGGAAGTGGGCTGGGAGTTCCTCCCCGTCGAGCAGGCCGCCGAAGCGGCGGAGTGGGAGCTCGGCGACCCCGAGGCTGCGGCGAAGGAACGAGCCGCCGAGGAGCGCGACGACTGGCCGTAGATGGATACGACCACCGTCCTCCGCGAGGCCGGCTCGCGGCTGCGTGACCGACAGGTCCTCCCCCTGCTGGTGGGATTTCTGCTCGTCAGCCTCGCGACCGCGGTGGCCCGCCAGACCCTCCTCGACGCCTCCCTCACGCAGTTCCTCGCCGCGGGCGGGGACCCGGCCACCCTCCCGGTCCCGCCGGAGGAGCTGCGCCCGATCCCACTGGCGCTCCCCGTGGGCTACTCCGTCGCCGTACTCGGGGCGTTCGCGCTCGCGCTCGTCTCGGAGTACCTCACCGTCGTCACCCTCCGGGTGTACGCCGGCGAGTCGCTCGGCGACGCGGCGCGCCGCCGGGTCATCGGCGCGACCTCCTCCGGGTTCCTCGTCGGCATCATGGTCAGGGGGCTCGTCGTCGCCGGGCTGGTCGCCTTCGTGATTCCGGGGATCTTCTTCGCCATCGTCTTCCTGTTCGCCCACGCCCGCGTCGCCATCGAGGACGAGAACGTCTTCGCCGCCCTGCGCGGCTCCTATCGGCTGACGGAGGGCCACCGGCTCTCGGTGCTCGGCGTGGTCGCCCTGCTGCTCTCTCTGTACCTGGTCCCGCAGGTCGTGGGGAGCTTCCTCCCCACACAGGAGACCGGCCTCCTCGTGGCGGCCGTGGTGCGGGCGCCGGTCCTGCTCCTCTCGTCTGGCGTCGTCGCCCGGGCGTACGTCGCGCTGCGCGACGCGCCCGTGGCGCCCGAGGAGCCGGCGGAGGAAACCGACGAGGACGACGAGGACGAGGAGGACTACTGGAACCAGCCGCTCGGGGCCGACGACCTGCCGGAGCCCTGAGCCCGAATCAGACGACGTTTTACGTTCGCGCTCACAAGGACCGCCAATGGTAGAGCCGCGCGTGCCGGGCACGGACGATGGCCGGCTGGAGCTCCCCTGTGGCGAGTCGGTCCACGTCCACGACATCGACCTCGGGATGCGAACGTACGAGTGCGACTGCGGGGCGAGCCACGCCGTCGTCACCGACGTGCATCCCCTCTCCCGGTTCGTCCCGGAGTTCCTCGTCGAGGTCCTCCGTGAGACCGTCGACACCGCGGACGACTTCGGGGAGTTCTCGATGCCGCATCTGATGGGCATCGTCTTAGAGGAGTTCCCGGAGCAGGTCGTCTCGAAGGACGTGAGCGAGAACGGCCACGTCGGCTACTCGATGCTCTGGCTGACGGATTTCGATACCCGCCGGCTCCACGCCATCGCGGTCGAACTCATCGTCGAGCTCATGGAACACGCCATCAGCCACGCGAGCGACGACGGCGCGATGGGTCAGTTCGAGGAGCAGATGCTGGAGTTCGACATCGACGCCTTCGTCGAGGAGTACCGCGCGAAACGCGACTTCGACGACGAGTACTCCACGCCCGTCTGAGCCGCACCGCGCCCCGGGAGACACGCCCGTCTCCCGACTCCCTGTTGCTGTCTGACACCCCCATCCGAACGTCGTCCGGTGATTTCGGCCGAAACGCCGTCCGACGGCTGTCTGACGGGTGATTATGATGTTCGGGGTGGTGTGTATGCACATGCGCTTACGCCGGGGTGAGTTCGAGCGGATCCGCGCAGTCCTCTCCGAGGCGGAGCTGGACGAACCGCTGACGGCGCGCGAGATCCTCACCGTTCTCGAGGAGCACGGTGAGGAGTTCGACAGCGCCCACCGCGTCGCGACCGTCCTCGGCCGGCGGGCCGAGAGCGGCGACGTGGAGGTCATCCAGGACCAGCCGTATCGCTATCGCCTCGGCGACCGGAACTGAGACGGGCCCAGCCACGACGGCGCGTTTCTACAGCGACTGTTCGAGTAGCGGATGCGCCCGAGCGGCCGCATCCCGGCTGCTGCCCTCCGGTCGTAGTCGTCCGCGGGCGCACGTGAGTGTATCACACGTCTCGCAAACGCTGCCGGATTCGATATTCGAAATCTCGTTTCGCATCTCGTAATCTTTCGCCGAACTTATTACGATGTGCGAACCAGCCCGTTGTAATGAGCGACGAGGCAACCTCGCCGACGGCTCGGACCAACCCCGAGAACCGCACCATTCTGCTCATCGGCTCCGGCCCGATCCAGATCGGGCAGGCCGCCGAGTTCGACTACTCCGGCGCGCAGGCGTGCCGGGCACTGCAGGAGGAGGGGGCCCGAGTGGTCCTCGTCAACTCGAACCCCGCGACGATCATGACCGACCCGGAGATGGCCGACAAGGTGTACGTCGAGCCCATCACCGTCGACGCCATCTCGGAGATCATCGAGAAGGAGCGCCCGGACGGCGTCATCGCCGGGCTGGGGGGCCAGACCGGGCTGAACGTCACCGCGGAGCTCGCGGAGGAGGGCGTCTTAGACGAGTTCGACGTGGAGATCATGGGCACGCCGCTGGACACCATCTACGCCACGGAGGACCGCGACCTGTTCCGCCAGCGGATGGAGAAGATCAACGAGCCCGTCCCGGCCTCCACCACCATCTCGCTCGACGAGGGGGAGTCCGTGACGGACTTCGACGAGGAGTCGTTTAGACGGAAAGTCGAGGACGCCGTCGAGGAGGTCGGGGGGCTCCCCGTCATCTCCCGGACGACCTACACCCTCGGGGGGAGCGGGTCGGGGGTCGTGGAGGAGATGGACGAGCTCGTCGAGCGCGTCCGCAAGGGGCTTCGCCTCTCGCGGAACTCCGAGGTGCTCATCACGGAGTCCATCTCCGGGTGGGTCGAGCTGGAGTACGAGGTGATGCGCGACGCCGACGACTCGTGTATCATCATCTGCAACATGGAGAACATCGACCCGATGGGGATCCACACGGGCGAGTCCACGGTCGTCACGCCCTCGCAGGTCATCCCCGACGAGGGGCACCAGGCGATGCGCGACTCCGCGCTGAAGGTCATCCGCGAGCTCGGCATCCAGGGTGGGTGTAACATCCAGCACGCCTGGCGCGACGATGGCACGCCGGGTGGGGAATATCGGGTGGTGGAGGTGAACCCGCGCGTCTCGCGCTCCTCCGCGCTGGCCTCGAAGGCGACGGGCTACCCCATCGCCCGCGTCACCGCGAAGGTGGCACTCGGCAAGCGCCTCCACGAGATCACCAACGAGATCACGGGCGAGACCACCGCCGCCTTCGAGCCGGCCATCGACTACGTCGTGACGAAGGTGCCGCGCTGGCCGAAGGACAAGTTCGGCGACGTGGACTTCACGCTCGGGACGGCGATGAAGTCCACCGGCGAGGCGATGGCCATCGGCCGCACCTTCGAGGAGTCGATGCTGAAGGCGTTGCGCTCCTCGGAGTACGACCCCGCCGTCGACTGGGCCGACGTGGACGACGAGGAGTTGGAGGCGAGCTATCTCGAGGCTCCGACCCCGGACCGTCCGTACGCCATCTTCGAGGCGTTCCACCGCGGCTACTCGGTCGAGGAGATCATCGACCTCACCGGCATCAAGGAGTGGTACGTCGAGCGGTTCAAGCGCATCGCGGACGCCGCGGCAGCCGCGAGCGAGGGCGATTTCACCGGCGCCACCGAGTTGGGATACACGAACAGCGACGTCGCGGAGATCGCCGACGAGCCCGTCGAGACCATCGAGGAGGACTCCGTCCCCCGGCGGTTCAAGCAGGTGGACACCTGCGCCGGCGAGTTCGAGGCGACGACGCCGTACTACTACTCCGCCCGCGAGCGCTTCTCGGATATCTCCCGCAACGAGGTACAGGTCGACCGCGAGAAGGAGTCGGTCGTGGTGGTCGGCGGCGGCCCCATCCGCATCGGGCAGGGCGTGGAGTTCGACTACTGTGCGGTCCACGCCGTCCGCGCGCTCCGCGAGTCGGGTATCGAGGCCCACGTCGTGAACAACAACCCGGAGACCGTCTCCACCGACTACGACACCTCAGACGGGCTGTTCTTCGAGCCCATCACGGCCGAGGAGGTCGCGGACGTGGTCGAGGAGACCGGTGCGGACGGCGTGATGGTCCAGTTCGGTGGCCAAACGTCGGTGAACATCGGCGAACCGCTCGAGGACGAGCTCGCGCGCCGCGGACTCGACTGTGAGATCATGGGCACCTCCGTCGAGGCGATGGACCTCGCGGAGGACCGCGACCGCTTCAACGTCCTCATGGACGAGATGGGCATCTCGCAGCCGGAGGGCGGCACGGCAACGTCGAAGCAGGAAGCCCTCGCACTCGCCCGCGAACTCGGCTACCCGGTGCTCGTGCGTCCCTCGTACGTGCTCGGCGGCCGCGCGATGGACGTGGTCCACTCCGACAAGGAGCTGGAGACGTACATCGAGGAGGCCGTCCGGGTCTCCCCCGACAAGCCCATCCTCGTGGACCAGTTCCTCGCGGACGCGGTGGAGCTGGACGTGGACGCCGTCTCCGATGGCGAGGACGTCCTCATCGGCGGCATCATGGAGCACGTCGAGAGCGCGGGTGTCCACTCCGGCGACTCGGCGTGTCTCATCCCGCCGCGCTCGCTCTCGAAGGAGACCCTCGAACGGGTGCGTGAGGTCACCCTCGACATCGCCCGCGCGCTGGATACGGTGGGGCTGCTGAACGTCCAGCTCGCCGTGAAGGACGGCGAGGTGTACGTGCTCGAGGCGAACCCGCGCTCCTCGCGCACCGTCCCGTTCGTCTCGAAGGCGACCGGCGTCCCCATCGCGAAGCTCGCGGCGAAGGTGATGGCCGGGGCCTCGCTGGAGTCGCTCCACGCGGACGAGCAGGTGCCCGAGCACATCAGCGTGAAGGAGGTCGTCCTCCCGTTCGACCGCCTCCCCGGCTCGGACCCGCGGCTCGGCCCGGAGATGAAGTCCACGGGTGAGGTCATGGGGACGGCCCGCTCCTTCGGGAAGGCCTACCTCAAGGCCCAGTCCGCGACCGGAAAGGCCATCCCCACCGAGGGGACGGCCGTCATGGACCTCGAGACCCTCCGCGGGCTCTCGGAGCGCAACGAGGACCTCTCCGACATCGAGGCGGGACTCCACCGCCACTTCGACGTGAAGACCCCCGACGAGTTCGACGACCTCATCGGTGCGGTCCGCTCCGGCGACATCGACCTCATCTGCTCGCGCAACCGTGACCTGCTCGAGGTCGCCGTCGAGGAGGAGATCACCTACTTCTCGACGGTGCCGTCCGCCCGCGCCGCGCTGGAGGCCATCGAGACGAAGGACGAACCGCTCGACGTGCTGGCGCTCTCCGAACGCCCCACCGAACAGCGGAAGTGGGGCCTCGGCGAGGAGTAATAACAAACGGAACTGGCAGATGATTTAGTCAGGAGTTGGGATAGCTGTTTTGTTGATATTCACACCCCTGCGAGGGGATATTTAATAATACTGGCAAATATTATACAGAGTGAATGGAAACTTTTGGTACAGTAATCGCGTCAATAATCTCGGGAGCAGTTGGTGGAATTTTGGCAACAACGACGGGAACAATTCTTGTTCAACGATTTAAACGACCGAAACTAAAATTTGCTGCGAATGTCAATAAACGGGCCTCGTCACCAGCTGACGAACCGGCCGCGACAGCAGATTTCAATGTTCAAATTGAGAATCACGGTCGTTCTGTAGCGATGAACTGTAAGCCGCAAATCCTGTTTGAAGGAACCCACGATACATCGATAAAAGAACCATTCATGACCGAAGATGGATTCGAAGATGTTGAAGTCGATGTTACAGAACGTTATAAAATTGAAATAGTTCCAGAATGGATGGATAGTGAGCCAAGCAGGCGAATTGATATAAATCGACATGAACGGGTGAGACTCCCACTGTTCACAGTGACTACAGAGACGGTAGGACCGAATACGCACACGCAGATACGGTTTGGTTCAAATTTATCAAAGGAAGAAGTAGAAGAGAAGGGTCAGCTGTTTTCAAACCCAGTTCGGGTTGAAACACCATCCAGGAAACCAGCTATGGAGCCAAATGTTAGGTATGAACATTCGCTCTCGAAAGAGACTTTCAAAGAAATAGATTGGAACCAAAAAAGTATCACAATAACGTCTGCAAATGCAGAGAAACTCGATTCGGAGTTGGAGATTGAGTGGCACGACGGAGAGATACCTGCGGTTTGTCGATTATAAGATAACGAAAAGCTATTGTGATCTCCTGTTGCTGATGCTCAAATATTTATAAACATACGGGTGCGACGTTGGATATCGTCGCTACTCGATAATCAACACGGCACCCTCCGTCCCCCGAAGCTCGCCCTCCCCCGAGTAGGTGCGTTCCTCGGTCACCTCGAACAGCTCTTCGCCGAGGACTTCGCCCGCGACGTGGGGTTCGACGAGCGTTCGAGAACGCGGGCTACACCAGCCCGCGGACGGACCGAAGAACGTAGCCGAGGATGACGCCAGTAAAGAGAATGAGTGGCCCATCGGAGACCTGGCCGCGGGAGACGAGATACGCCATTCCTAAATAAAGAACGAGGACGAAGACCGCCGCGATTCCGAGGACGCCCGCGCGCCACGCGGTGATGCCCGCAGTCTGTAGCCGGTCGGTGGTCGAATCGCCGTCCATAGTTTCTCATCAAACCCGAATGACATCAACCCGACGGTCTTCGGGACTGAGCGGGCCTACTCGATGATGAGCACGGCGCGCTCCGTCTGCCGGAGCTCCCCGTCGCCCGTGTAGGTCCGCTCCTCGGTCACCTCGAACAGCTCTGCGCCGAGGACCTCGCCCGCGACGTGGAGCTCGCCGTCCTCGATGTCGTACTCACCCGCATCGAGCGCGGCGTCGATCTCGCCGACCTTCGAGCCGAACTGCGGGCCGACGGTGGCGTAATCCAGCGAGATGTCGGTGATTTCGGTGGTCGTCTCGGGCGGCTCCTCGAGCGTCTCCACCTCGTCGACATGCATCGCCCCGGCGATGGCCTCCTCGAACCCCGCGACGGGGCCGTAGATAGAGACTTTCGAGAGCGGGGCGTTCATCGCCAGCCCGTTGTCGGTCTTGTAGCCGCGGAGCGCGCCGATGATCTCCAGGGCGGTCTCACCCGCCTCCCGGTCGGCGTCGTACCCCTGCGGCTCGGGCCAGTCCTGGAGGTGGACGCTCCCCTCGTGGCGCATCTCCCACAGCTCCTCCGTGATGTGCGGGAGGAACGGGGCGAACAGCTTCAGGAACGTCTCGTGGGCCTGCGCGAGCGCGTAGGCGGAGGAGTCCGTCTCCAGCTGCTTGGCGATCTCGAGGTAGTCATCACAGAACGTGTGCCAGAAGAACGACCGGAGCCGGTCGCGCGCTTTGAGGAACTCGTAGGCCTCGAAGTGCTCCGTCACGTCCGCGACCACGTCGTCCAACTCGGCGAGCAGCCACTCGTCGATGGGGTCGAGTTCGTCGGGGTCGTCGGCGTCCTCGGCGAGCGAGAACACCAGCTTGGAGGCGTTCCAGAGCTTCTGGAGCAGCTTCTCGCCGGTGACGAGGTCGTTCTCCTTGAACGGGAAGTCGTCGCCCACGGCGGCGCCGGCGGCCCAGTAGCGCGCGGCGTCCACGGGGAAGTCTTCGAGGACTTCGGCGGGCGCGACGACGTTCCCCTTCGACTTGGACATCTTCTTTCGATTTTCGTCGAGGACGTGGCCGTTGATCATCACGGAGTCGAACGGCACCTCGCCGGTGTGCTCGTAGCACTTGATGACGGTATGAAAGAGCCAGAAGGAGATGATGTCGTGGCCCTGCGGCCGGAGGTCGAACTGGTAGAGCTCGGGATGCTCGAAGGAGAACCCGTCGCCGTCCCAGTCCCAGCCGGCGTTGATGAGCGGGGTGAGGCTGGAGGTGGCCCAGGTGTCGAAGACGTCCTCCTCGGCCTCGAACGCGTCGTGACCACACTCGGGGCAGGCGTCGACCGGCGGGTCGTCCGAGAGCGGGTCGACCGGCAGGTCCTCCTTCCGGGCGAGAATCGGCTCGTTACACGCTTCGCAGTACCAGACCGGGAACGGGATCCCCGAGTCGCGCTGCCGGGAGATACACCAGTCCCATTCGAGCCCCTCCACCCAGTGTTTGTACCGGGTGAACATCTTCTCGGGGTACCAGTCCATCTCGCGGCCCGCCTCCAGGTACTCCTCGCGCTTGTCGAGCACTTTCACGAACCACTGGTCGGTGACGCGGAACTCGATGTCCGTCTCACACCGCTCGTGGACCTGCACGACGTGCTCGATGGGGCGCTGTTCGACGAGGTGGCCCTCGGCGTCGAGGTCCTCGATGATTGCCGCGCGGGCCTCCTCCGTCGAGAGTCCCGCGTACTCACCGGCCTCCTCGGTCATCGTCCCCGATTCGTCGATGGCCACGCGGAGTGGAAGGTCGTGGGCCTGGTACCACTCGATGTCCGTCTGGTCACCGAAGGTACAGCACATGACGACACCAGTTCCCTTCTCCATGTCCACGCGCTCGTCCTCGTAGACCGGGACCTCGTGGCCGAAGAGGGGGACCTTCGCGGTGGAGCCCGGCAGGTCGTCCGTACGCTCGTCGTCCGGGTGGACGAACATCGCGACGCAGGCGGGGAGGAGTTCGGGACGCGTGGTGGCGATGGTCACGTCCTCGCGCTCCGGGTGGTCCACCAACTCGAACGTGATGTCGTTGAAGTGCGAGTCGCGCTCGGCGTCCTCCGTCTCGACCTGCGAGATGGCCGTCTCACACTCCGGACACCAGATGGCCGGGCCGCGCTGGCGGTACTCCCGACCCTGCTCGTAGAGGTCGATGAACGAGAGCTGTGAGAGCCGCTGGACGCGGGGTTCGATCGTCTTGTAGGTGTGGTTCCAGTCGACGGAGATGGCGAGCGACTGGACGTTCTCCGTGAACTGCGCCTCGTACTCGGCACAGACCTCACGGCAGAGCTCCTGGAACTCCCGGCGGCTGTAGTCCTGATGCCGCACACCGAGTTCGGACTCCGTCAGGCGTTCGCTGGCGATGCCGTTGTCGTCGTACCCGAAGGGGAAGAAGACGTCCCCCTCACGCATCCGGCGGAACCGGGCGACGAGGTCCTGCAGCGTAAATCCATAGAGGTGGCCCATGTGCAGGTCGCCCGAGACCGTCGGCGGTGGGGTGTCGATGCTGAAGGCGGTGTCGGGGTTCTCGCCCTGGTAGGCGTACGTTTCCTCATCGACCCAGTGGTCCTGCCACTTGGGTTCGACTGCATCGGGGTCGTACTCCCCCTCTGGTCGCTGGTGGTTGCTCATTGCTGTGTTGGTGTTGGGGTGGTCGCTTAGGCGGTTCGGAACGGAGTGGAGAATGAAGTGGGCCCTAGGAGGGGCCTACGAACACCGATACGACCGACGTGACGGGGCTGACGCTCCCGGTCGGGAGGGCCAGCGGGCCGCTGCGGTCGTTCATATCTACACGGGCGGGCGCGGAGGGTTTAGGGATTACTCCTCGCGGTCGGTCACTCCTCGTCCTCTGCATGCGACCGCACCCACAGCTCCCCGATTCGCGAGAGGCGCGTCCGGTAGGACTTCCCGTGTTCCTCCTGCTCGATGTAGCCCTTCCCGCCCGGTCCTAATCGATCCACGTTGTAGATGACCTTCGACCGGAACGCGTCGGTGTACTCCTCTCCGAGTTCGCGGGCGAGCGTCTGCGCCAACTCGGAGACGGACTCGAAGACGCCGTGCTCGCCGAGGGTGAAGAGAATCAGCTCCTCGAAGGGCTTCACGTTGGAGAACGAGGCCACGGGGAGTTCGACGATGTGGCCCTCGCCGATCTCCTTCGCGCCGATGGTGGTCCCGCGCTCGTCGAACTCCGCGAGCAGGCTCTCCGCCGAATCGAGCCACTCGCGCGCGCGGTCGTCGTCCGTCTCCGCGAGGAGGTCGGCCATGAGGTCCGTGCCGGCCCGCAACTCCTCCGCGAGTTCGGTCTCCAGGTACTTCTCCGGGGCCGTGTAGTAGGTGTGGATGGCCTCCCGGTCGGCCTCGCGCTCCACGCCGATGGAGTGGGCCGCCGTGGCGAAGGCGAAGGAGACGGGCCGGGGCATCGAGGAGACGTTCACCCAGACCTCGTTTCCCGAATCTAATTCGGCGTTGATGAGGTCGTACGCCTGCTCGAACGCCGCGTCGTAGTCGTAGACGTCGGGGAGGGTGAACCGCTCCGTCTCGGCTCCCAGCAGGTTCTGGAAGTCCTTCTCCAGTTTCGCACCCAGATTCCGGGAGTACTCGACGTTCGCCTCGCTCCCCACCGCGCCTTCGAGGAGGACCACCCGATCGACGGTGAGCCGGTCCCGGACCAGGGGGGCGATGAGCCGGTCGTAATCGAACCCGACCGGGACGATGTGGGTCTGCATACCCGGGATTCGACCGAGTGCGGGAAAAGGGTTCAGTTCGTCAGTAGTCAGTCCGCCCGAATTCCCTCGAAGTACACCGCCGTATCCTCGTCGGGGGAAGCAGTCGTCACGGCCGAGACACCCACGGTGAGCACCAGCCCGAGCACCATCCCGACGACGGCGGCGGGCCAGCCGAGATACGTGCCGGGCACCTGGGCGAGGAACACCGAGGCGACGTAGAATCCTTGGGTAATCCCGACCCCGGCGTACATTCCCCACTTCGTCGTGCGGGGCCAATAGAGCGCGACGAGCACGGGCAGCGCGAGCTGGGCGAACCCGCCGAACGCGGTGTTGCCGATGGTGACGAGGGTGCCCTCCGCGACGAGCGACGCGCCGAAGGAGAGGATGGCGAACACGGCGACGCCGACGCGGGCGACGAGCGCCTCTCTCCCCTCACCGACCGCACCGCGCATCGCGCGGATCGGGCGGTAGATGTCGCGGGTGAGATACGACGACCCCGACAGCAGCATCGAGTCGGAGGAGGACATCATCGCGGCGAGCGCGCCGGCGATGACGAGCGCGGCGAACCACGCGGGCGTATATTCTCGAAGGAGGACGGGGAGGACGCTCTCGCCCTCCGCGACGACCACGCCGAGCCCTTTCGCCCACGCGCCCAGCAGGAAGGCGGGGACGAACAGCAGCAGGACGAGAATCGGCCACAGCGAGAACGTCTTCTTCAGGACGGCTTTCGACCGCGCGGCGAAGAAGCGCTGGTTGATCTGGGGGAACATCGTGACGCCGAAGGCGATGTAGAGGGCGGTGCCCAGCACGAACTGCATGGAGTAGGCGCCGCCGCCGAGCGCGAGGAATTCGGGGTCGGCCTCCGCGAGGGCGCTGGTGGCCGCGCCGACACCGCCAACTGCGGAGAGGATCCACGCGAAGGCGGCCCAGACGAGCCCGAGCATGAAGATGCCCTGCAGCGTGTCCGTCCACGCGACGCCGCGCATCCCGCTGATGACGACGTAGGCGATCATGAACAGGGTGATACCCCCCGCGCCGACCCACAGCGGAACCGCGCCGTCGGTGAGCCCCGAGACGGCGAGCCCCGCGCCGCGCTGCTGGAGCATCACGTACGGGAACAGCCAGAAGACCGAGACGGTGGCGACGAGCACTCTGAGCCCCGACGAGCCGAAGCGGTCCCCGAGCATCTCACCGAGGGTGACGTACCCCTCCTTCCGCCCGACGAGCCACTGTTTGTAGCCGACGACGTACCAGAGGACGGCGAAGACCACCCCGTCCATCAGGCCCATCACGAGGATCCACTCGGGGCCGAGCGCGAACGCGGTGTCGGGCCCGCCGAAGAACGTGTACGCCGACAGCAGGGTAGCGAAGGTCGTAAAGAGCAGCACGACCGTCCCGAGGGTGCGACCCGCGAGGTAGTAGTCCTCCGCACCCCGGTCGGCGACCCGATACGCGACGAGGCCGATGGCGAGCGCGACGACTAGGTAGGCACCGATGATGCCCAGCTGGACCGCGAGCATTCAGACCCCCTCCTCGATGCCGATCCCCCACGCGCGGTCCGCGAAGGCGTAGAAGACGATGCTGGCGAGCGCCATCCAGCCGATGTGCCACCAGAGCCAGACGGGCAATCCGTATGCGACCTCGGCCGAGCGCCAGAGGAACCACGGCACGGCGAGTGCGACCACGGCGAACAACACCACGATCCACAGGATTTTTTCAGTCGATGAGACCATCGTTGCACTCACTACTGTTCATACACACCTAAAGATTGCTGTTCGCTCAACAAGGTGGAGTATCGAAGAAAAAAGTTCTTCAGTACACGCGGGTGCCGTTCTCCGCGTCGTCCTCGGGGGTGAGGAAGACGACGCCGTCACCGTCTTTCGCGTCGACACCGGTGACGAGACAGTTCGATTCGAACCCCGCGATGTTCACCGTTCCGAGGTTCACGACGGCGACGACCTGCCGTCCCAGGAGCTCCTCCTTGTCGTATCTCGTGAGCCCCGCCGCGGACTGCCGCTCCTCGCTCCCGAAGTCCACCCGGAGTTTGTACACGTCCTTGCGGGCCTCCGGGAACGGCTCCACCGAGGTGATGGTGCCGATGCGCATCTCCACGTCGTCGAAAAAGCGTGCCGGGTCGATGTCGTCTTCCTCGATTCCCATGGCCGGGCGTCGCTTCGGGGGCGCAAAAGCGTTGCCGCGCGCCGACGTACCGTTCGAGAGACTGAGAAGTCGGCAGGTACTCGTCCGGCCGGTACGTTTTAAAGAGCCAAGCGTGTCTATTTAAATTGGATCTGCGGCCGCGCCGCAGCTATCACGAATCACCGCCCATTCGGGCACTTTCACCACTCATGCACGACACCGCAAAATACCTCATCCACGCGAACATCACTGCCGACGGGGTGGTCGAGCGCAGCGACGTCGTGGGGGCCATCTTCGGGCAGACCGAGGGCCTCCTCGGCGACGACCTCGACCTCCGCGACCTGCAGGACGCCTCGAAAGTGGGGCGTATCGACGTCGATATCGACTCGGAGAACGGCCAATCGTTCGGCACCGTCACCATCGCCACCTCGCTCGACAAGGTCGAGACGGCCATCCTCGCCGCCGCACTCGAGACCATCGACCGGGTCGGCCCCTGTCGCTCCTCGCTGGAGGTCTCGAAGATCGAAGACGTCCGGGCCGCGAAGCGCCGCGCCGTCGTCGACCGGGCGAAACGGCTCCTCTCGGAGTCGTTCGACGGGGAGTTCCTCTCCTCACAGGAGCTCATCGACGAGGTCCGGAGATCGATCCGCGTCGAGGACATCACCGACTACGAGGGGTTCCCCGCCGGGCCGCGCGTCGAGGACTCCGACGCCATCATCGTCGTCGAGGGGCGTGCCGACGTCCTGCGGCTGCTCCAGTACGGCATCAAGAACGCCGTCGCCGTCGAGGGGACGAACGTCCCCGACTCGGTCGCCGAACTCACCCGCGAGCGCACCGTCACCGCGTTCCTCGACGGGGATAGAGGGGGCGACCTCATCCTGAAGGAGCTCGCGCAGGTCGGCGAGGTCGACTACGTCGCCTTCGCCCCGCCCGACCGCTCGGTGGAGGACCTCGACCGCCACGAGGTGATGGCCGCGCTGCGCGATAAGGTGCCGTACGACCTCGTCGCCGACGCGAACACGCCCCAGTCGGTCGTCGCGGCGACGGACGGGAGCGCCGCGCCCGCCCCCGAGACCGAACGCACCGCACAGGCGATCACGAGCACGGAGGCGCCCGAAACGACCGTCGCGGAGCCGGCCGTCGAGCCGGTCGCGGAGCCGGAGGAGGCCGACGACACGACGACGGACGACGGCTCGACCGCGGAGCCGAGTTCCGCGGCGGCGGAGCAGGACCCCGGAGACGAAGTCGGCGAGGAGACCGGCAAAGAGGCCGGCGAGGAGACCGGCAAAGAGGCCGGCGAAGGGACCAGCGACCCGGAGACCGTCCGCGGCCACGCGAAGGCCGTCTTCGGGAGCGGAACCGTGCGCCTGCTCTCGGAAGAGTACGCGACCCTCGCGACGGGCGACGCCGAGGAGGCGTTCGACCTCCTGCGCGACGCCGAGGAGACGCCGGCGGCCGTCGTCCTCGACGGGGAGCTCAGCCAGCGCGTCCTCGACGTGGCCGCCCAGCGCGGCGTCGAGCAGATCGTCGCCGCGTCCGAAGGCGAGTTCGTGAAGCGCCCGACGAGCGTCCGCGTCCGGACGCGCGACCAGCTAAGCCTGTAGCTCTTTTCCGAGCAGGACGCCGTCGCCGTCCGCGTAGTGGTCCGGCAGCTCCGAGAGCACCCAGAACCCCACGCCCCGGTAGAAGGAGAGGGCATCCGCGTCGTCCGCCCGGGCAGTGAGCCGGAGCTGGTCGTACGCCGGGAACCGGTCACAGAGAGCGTCGAGTAGCCGCGAGCCGTGGCCCTCGCGACGGACGCCGGGGGCGACGACGATCTCCGCGAGGTAGACGACGCTCGGCTCGGAGTCGCCGTCGCCGGGCATCGCCAGCGCGTAGGCGATGACCTCCCCCTCGTCCTCCGCGACGAGGACCGTCCCCGCCCCGTCCAGCGCGAGTTCGAGCAGGTCCGGGGCGGGCGAGCGCAGCAGCTGCTGGAGCGTTCTGATGCGTGGCCGGTCCGAGTCGGTCGCGGGCCGGATCATGGAACTCACAGGAGGACGACCGCCGCACACGCGAGCGCACCCGCGAGCGTGGCGAGGAAGTTGACGCCCTGATTGTCCACGAGGTCCCCCTCAACCGTCGCCCCGAGCAGGCTGTCGGCGGTCATGCCGACGAAGCCGCCGGCGAGGACCGCGGCCGTCTCGACGGCCGTGAGCGCGAAGAACACCGCGGCGATACCGGCGATGAGCCCCGCGCCGACGAGCCCGGCGAGTTCGCCCTGCCACGTCACCGCGCCGTCCGTGCCGGGGGAGACGCGCTCGAACGTCGTGATGAGCCGCGGATTGTCGTAGAGGCCGCCGAACTCCGAGGAGAAGGTGTCCGCGAGGGCGGTGGCGACCGCGCCCGCGAAGGCGAACCGGAACACCGCCCCCGGGAGGCCGACGTGGTCCGAGGCGGCGAAGCCGATGACGGCGAACAGCGCGACGGCGCTGTTCGCGAGGACGTTCCCGCTCCCGCGAGCCCCCTCGTTCGCCTCGGCGATCCCTCGGGTCTCCTTCTCCTCGTAGCGGAACTTCGAGGCGAGCCCCCCGAGCCCGAAGAAGGTGATGAGGAGGGCGAACCAGCCGTATCCTCCGAGCACGATGGCGAGCAGCGCCAGCAGCACCCCGGTGACCATCCCCGCGACGGAGGCCGTCCCGAGGGCGTAGGCGACGTAGCCCAAGAGGACCGTGACGGCGAGCCCGACGGCCATCCGCGTGGGGCTCGGGGTGACCTCCAGCGAGACGAACAGCCAGAGCAAGAGCGCGATGGAGATCATCACGAGCGGGTCGTCCCGCTCGTAGAGGACGGCCCGGAGGAGCCCGCCGGTGAGCGCGCCGACCGTCGCGAGGAAGGTGAGCGGTGCGAGCGCGAGCGGCTGCGAGAGCAGCGTGAGGGCGGCGGCCTGTCCCGCGATACCCGCGAGGGCACCCCCGACCGCGAACGCCGAGGTGGCGACCACGTCGTCCGTCCAGCGGGTCTTCGCGAGCTCGCTGGCGAGGTTCCCGCCCCCGAGGACGAACACCGCGCCGACGTAGGCGCTCGTCGGGAGGCCGAACCCGCCGGCGAGGATGGCGAGTGCCGCGGCCGCGAGCGCGAACCCCGCGAGCCCGTAGAGCTTGCCGTCCTCGTAGTCGCCGGGGCGCGCGAGCAGTTCGAAGACGCGGCCCTCGGAGACCCCGTAGAGCGCGGCGGCGGCGACGGCGACGAAGGGGAGACTGGCGACCGCGGTCGCCGGCAGCGTCGCGAGCCGGCCGACCACCGCGGGCGAGACGAGCGCCAGCAGCCCGACGACCGCGAAGACGCTCGCCCGCCGTACGTTCCCAGTCACGCCCGGTGGTTCCGCCGAGACGCACTTAACCGTCCCGGTGCGGAAAACGCCGGGCTTACCACCCCTGCAGGCGAGATGCACGCCGTGGCACTCTACGACCGGTATCTCGCCGCTCGCCTCCGTCTCTCCGAGGCGAGCCTCCCGACCCACGTCGCCCTCGTCATCACCGAGCGCGACCTCCTGGAGCCGGGCGCCTACGACACCCTCCAGTCCTTCTTCGGCTGGGCGTTCGAGTACGGCGCCGACCGAGTCACGGCCGCCGTCAGCGTCCTCGACCCCGGTGCGATCCCCACCCTCCAGCGTGCGATGGAGGACCTCGACGCCCCCCGCGAGATGGCCGTCCGCGGCCCCGACGACAGCGAGCCGGCGGACGCCCCCATCAACGTCGCCATCGGGCTCGGGGGGCGCGCGGAGTTCGCCGACGCCGTCCGCGACATCGCCGAACGCGTGGATGCGGGCGAGCTCGATCCCGAGGAGATCGACGAGTCACACGTCGAGGAGAGTCTCGTCTTTCGGGAAGCGCCCGACCTCGTCATCAAAACGGGGGCCGAACGCCTCTCGGATTTCATGATCTGGCAGTCCGTCTACTCAGAGCTCTACTTCACCGACGTGAACTGGCGGGATTTCAGAAAGCGCGATTATCTCAGGGCGTTGCGGGATTTTCAGGAGCGGCAGCGTCGGTTCGGGCGATAGCCCGAACCCTGCCTGACGAGCACCGCGAGTCAGGAATTGGTTTGGCCGCTAGGCCAAACGCTGTGTGACGAACCGCGTGAGTCACACAGAAGTTCGGGCGCTAGCCCGAATCCTGCCTCAGGAGCGTCTCACCCCGCCGACCCGGACCCCACGGCCTCGTAGACCCCCTTGCCGAACAGCCCCAGAGTGACGAGTCCGAGCGCCACGGCGAACAGCAAAACGAACGTGGGCAGCGGGTCGCCGATGGAGCCGACGACCCGGGTCCGGACGAAGTTCACGGCGAGGACCGTCGTGACGACGAAGAGGACGCCGCCGCCGAAGTTCGCGAGGGGGGAGGTGGGTTCGCTCACCGCGTCGCCGTTGAGGAGATAGAGCACGATGGCGATGGCGAAGGGAGTGCCGACGAGTCCGAACGCCAACACGAGCACCAGCAATGGGAAGAACGCACCGCCGACGAAGGCGCCCGCTCCGGAGAGCAGGGCGACGGCGGCGACCAGCAGCCGGTAGCGGGTGTCGGAGACGTCCGTCTCCCACCCGAGTTTGTCGGCGAGGAGATACGGCGGGACGATGGTGTTCCCCCCGAGGGTGGAGACGGCGGCGCCCCACAGCCCGAGCAGGAAGAGCCACTTCGCGTTGGCCCCGACGAGGGGGCCGAGTGCCTGTGCAGCCGACACCGCCGTAAGGTCGCTCGCGGTGACGCTCGGCGAGTGGAGCACCCCCGCGGCGACGAAGAAGATGGCGAGGCTGTAGAGCCCGAAGGCGACGAGCATCGAGGCCCCCACGTCGAACGTCGCGAGGCCGTACTCGCGGGTCGTCCACCCCCGGGCGCGCATCGTGTAGGAGTGCATCGTGATGAGCGTGATGTGGACCGCGCCGCCGAGGATGCCGGCCGCGACGAGCGCGCCGTCGACGCCCGCGGGGACCCGGGGGACGAGCCCCGACGCGGCGGCGGCCGGGTCGATCGGGACGACGATCAGCGAGAGGAGGAAAGCGACGACCACGCCGAAGACGAGGAGTTTGGCGAGCCGTTCGAGGAACCGATAGCCTCGCCCGGCCAGCCCGACGGCGAGCACGACGGCCCAGGCGACGCCCCAGAGCCGGGCGTCGATACCGGTGACGGTCGCGCTGATGTCCGCGACGCCCTTCATGATGACGAGCTGTGCGAGCCCGGCGGCTAACACGGCGTCGACGACGAGGACCCACGCCCACGACTCGCCCAGGTGTCGCTCGACGACGGTGACGAGCCCCGCCTCGGTGAGCAGCCCGAGCCGCATCGAGAGGTACTGCGCGGTCGCGCCGAGGACCGCCGAGAGCACCACGACCCACAGCAGCGCGTAGCCGAAGGTCGCCCCCGCGGTGACGAGACTCGCCATCGTCGCCGGGCCGGCCGCGATGGCCCCCGCGACCCACGAGGGTCCCATCTCCGGGAGATACCCTCGCCAGTTCCCATCCCACACCGCCGATACGTCGACTGACCGCTCCGTCTCTGGCATACTCTCACGTTCTTCGAGGCAACCAGATAAGTGTTACCACTTGGTAGTACAACCGAGTGTTGCCCCTGGCGAGAGCCGCCGGTCGAACCACAGCAAGCAGGCCGAAGAACGCGGTCGCTCACGGGTCGGCGACAGCGTAGCCGCAGAAGCGCTCAGTCCGCCGGCTCGTACTCCCCGTCGGCGTCCTCGGGGAGCGACTCCCGGAACCGCCCGAGCACTGCCCTCGCTTCGGGGAGGTCCACGTCCGTGAGCGTGCCGACGAGCGCGCGGGCCCGCTCGGCGCGGGTGCGTCGCCACGAGGCCTGTCTCGACTCGTAGGTGCGGATGGCGCGGAGGAAATCGACGCGACGGAACTCGGGCCAGTAGGGCGAGCAGAAGAACACCGCGGCCTCGTTCCCGTTGGCGTGCCACGGGAGGAAGTTCGAGGTGCGCTCGTCCCCTCCGGTGCGGATGATGAGGTCCACGTCGCGGGTCGCCTGCTCGGTGAGCCGCCCGTCGAGCTCCTCCGGGGTGATCTCCGCGGGCGCGAGCTCCCCTTCGCGGACGTCCCGTGCGGCCTCGCGGGCCACGTTCAGGAGCTCCGCGCGGCCGCCGTACGCGAGCGCGATGTTCAGGTGCAGCGAGTCGTACCCCCGTGTCCGCGACTCGGCGTAGGCGACGGCCTCGCGCACGCGCTCGGGGAGCCGTTCCACCTCGCCGATGGCGCGGATACGGACCTCGTGGTCGTGGATTTCGTCTCTATCGGCGAACGCGTAGAGCTTCTCCTCGATGAGGTCGAACAGCGCCTCACGCTCGTCGGCGGGCCGGTCGAAGTTCTCCGTGGAGAAGGCGTAGAGGGTGAGCTCCTCGACCCCCAGGTCGCGACACCACCGGAGCATGGCCTCGGTGGTCTCCGCGCCCGCCTCGTGGCCGTCCGTGCGGGGTCTCCCCTTCGATTCGGCGTACCGTCGGTTGCCGTCCTGGATGACGGCGACGTGGGCGGGCGCGCCGGAGAGCTCCCGCTCCAAGAGGCGCTCGTAGAGCCGCAGTGCCACACGACGGAGGCGTCGACGCATCTGTCCGTGACCAGTCCCCCGGAAGAAAAGACCTTTGTGGCTGCCCGGGAGGAACGGGCGGTGGCTTTTTACGTCGTGGTGGCATCTACTCACACGCAATGGCGAAAGGCGTTGTTGATTTCTTCAACGATACAGGCGGCTACGGCTTCATCAAAACTGACGACTCCGACGAGGACGTGTTCTTCCACATGGAGGACGTCGGTGGCCCGGACTTAGAGGAAGGGCAGGAAGTCGAGTTCGAGATCGTGCAGGCCGACAAGGGCCCGCGCGCAAAGAACCTCGAGCGCCTGTAAGGCACCCGAGACACTGAGGAATCGGTCATAACTTCGACGGCGGTGGTTTCTACGGTCGTCGGTACGCACGGAGAGCGAACGCTCCGTGAATCGCCATCCGTTTATCCCCCCTGTACCTCCGCTCGAGTATGAGCGACGTCATCGACGAGGACCTGTACCAGCGGGCGAAGGCGCTTCTCGAGCCCGGCGAGATCGAGCTCAACGGCATCATCGTCCACACCGACATGGGGACGGATTCGGAAGCTCAGCTCCACGCCGCGACGGTCGAGATCGGCGACATCATCGCCGAACACGCGGGCGTCGCGCCGACGGACACCTACGTCTACTCCGGCAACGACGACGACCGCTTCGGCGTGAACCAGCATCAGGGGCTCACCATCGACGGCGACGAGTTCGTCTGGGAGTGCCAGCAGCTCCTCCGCGACGGCAGCTACGACGTGGTGTTCTACTACGAGGCGCACGCGGACCAGGACGGCATCGTCGCGGCCGTCGAGGCCATGGACTTCGACCTCCGCGTCGTCAGCGTCGAAGGCTGACATCCTCCCACGACTGAAGTCGTGGGGTTCCACGGTCACAGACCGTACCCACGACGGAGAGGTTCCCCACTCACCGATGGTGGGGTTGTGGGCCGTGCCAGTACGGCCCCCGACCGAGATAGCGGGCTTCATCTACCGCCACGGTGGCGTGCGTATCCTTACCTCGGACTCGGCACCACAACCGACGAACGGCGACACAATCAACGGTTCGCCGGTTGTCGGCTTCATCCCACGACTTAAGTCGTGGGCTTTCGACTCGAAACTCTGTAATCCGACCTCCTCCGAGGCCCTTATACCCAGGCGAACCCGAGTACTGGATATGCCAAGAGGGGACGTCGATTACGAGCTCGACCGGGTGGACACCGCCATCATCAACGCCTTTCAAGGTGGGTTCCCGGTCGTCGATCACCCCTTCGAACCCGCCGCGGCCGCGCTCCGCGAGCGGGGAATCGACATCACCGCCGTGGAGCTGTTAGAGCGCATCAAGCGCATGGACGACGCCGGCGTCCTCTCCCGGTTCGGCGCGCTCGTCAACGCCGAGGCCATCGGCGGGGCCGCGACCCTCGTCGCGATGCACGCCCCACCGGAGCGGTTCGACGAGGTCGCAGAGCAGGTCAACTCCTTCCGCGAGGTGGCGCACAACTACGAGCGCGAGCATCCCCATCTCAACATGTGGTTCGTTGTCTCCGTGGCGGACCCCGACGACGTGGAGCGCGTCCTGCGCGAGATCGAGGAGACGACGGGCCAGCCGACGTACAACCTCCCCAAACAGCAGGAGTTCCGCGTGGAGGCGAAGTTCCTCCTCGACGGACCCATCGGGGAGGGGGACGTGGACCTCTCGGCGCTCGGGCCCGCCATCGAGGCCACGGACCGGACGACCCTCTCCCCCGAGGAGCGCGATCTGGTGCTCGAGATCCAGGGTGGGCTCCCGCTCACCCCGACCCCCTACGCGGACGTGGCCGCGGCCATCGACCAGCCCGTCGACTGGGTGATCGAGACCATCAAGCGGTTCACCGCGGAGGGGAAGATCAGGAGAGTGGGCGTCATCCCGAACCACTACGCGCTGGGGTATTCGGAGAACGGGATGACGGTCTGGAACGTCCCCGACGAGCTGCTCGAGGAGGTGGGCCCGGCCGTCGCCGCACTCCCGTTCGTCACCCACTGCTACGAGCGCCCGCGCCACGAGGGCGTCTGGCCGTACAACTTCTTCGCGATGACCCACGGTCGCTCCAAGGAGGAGTCGGACGAGCGCGTAAAGCAGGTGAAGGCGCTGATGGAGGAGTACTGGGACGTCGGCGACGACGACTGGGACACGCTGTTTTCGACCCGCATCCTGAAGAAGACGGGTATCCGCCTCGCCGAACGCGCGGACGCCAACACCGCGTGAGTCGATGATACCGCTCGTCCACGACTTCACCGGCACGACGGTGCTCGTCTTCGGCGGCGGGGCCGTCGGGGCACGCAAGGCCCGACGGTTCGCCCAGGAGGCGCGCGTAGTCGTCGTCTCCCCCGCGTTCGACGGTGAGTTCCCGGGCTGCGAGCAGGTCCGAGCCGCGCCCGCCCCCGACGAGGTCGGCGAGTGGCTCGACCGGTTCGAGCCCGCGCTCGTCGTCGCCGCGACGGACGTGGAGGCGCTGAACGCGGCCATCGAGACGGCCGCCCGCGAGCGTGGGGTGCTCGTCAACCGCACGGATATCCACGGGGAGCGGGAGCCGGGGAGCGTCGTCGTCCCCGCGACCGTGCGCGACGGGGACGTGGTGGTCTCCATCTCGACGGGGTCGCCGGCGCTGACGAAAGTGCTCAGAGAACGCCTCGAGGAGGATATCGAGGGAGTCGGCGAGCTCGCCGCGGTGACGGCCGACATCCGCGACCAGCTCCAGCGGGAGGAGATCGAGCCGGCCCGTCGCCGTGCCGCGATCCGGGCCGTCGTCGAAAGTGACCGGGTTTGGAAGCTTTTAGGTAGCGGAAGGGCTAACACCCGTCGAGTAGCCGACGCGGTCGTCCTCGAGACGTTGGGTGAACACACGTGACGACAGGAACAGGAATCATCTCCGGCATCAGCGTCTCCCACAGGCGCGCCTCCGTCGATACCATCGAGGCGGTCTGTCGGACGGACGCCGCAACCGCCGTCGAACGCCTGCTCGACACCCCGGGTGTCACGGAGGCGTTCGTCCTCCAGACGTGCAACCGTGCGGAGGCGTACGTCGTCACCGAGACGGAACGCACCGGGCGCGAGGCGCTCGCGACGTACGCGGAGTCCGCGCCCGACGAGACGACGGAACGGTTCGACCACGAGGGGAGCCTCCGCCATCTCATGCGGGTCACCGCGGGGCTGGAGTCGCTCGTCCTCGGCGAGGATCAGATCATCGGGCAGGTCCGACGCGCCTACGAGGCCGCACGGGAAGCCGGCGCGCTCGGCCCCGTCCTCGACGACGCCATCCTGAAGGCGCTCCACGTCGGCGAGCGCGCCCGCGCGGAGACCGCCATCAACGAAGGCGTCGTCTCGCTCGGGAGTGCTGCCGTGGCGCTCCTCGAAACCGAGCGCGACCTCGATGACGCCACCGCGCTCGTCGTCGGCGCGGGCGAGATGGGGACCCTCGCGGCGAAGGCCCTCGACCCCGCCGTCACCCGGGTCATCGTCGCCAACCGGACGCGCTCGACCGCGGACCACGTCGCCACGAACCTCGACGGCGACGCCACCGCGGTCGGCCTCGACGCCCTCCCCATCGCCGTCGAGGAGGCCGACGTGGTAGTCACCGCGACCGGCGCCGAGGGGCACGTGCTCGACCGCGAGGTCCTCGCGGGCGCGGGCGAGACGCATATCGTCGACCTGGGCCAGCCGCGCGACGTGGCCCCCGACGTGAGCGGCCTCCGCGGTGTCATCGCCCACGACCTCGACGACTTACAGGCCGTCACCGACGAGACGCGCGCCCAGCGCGAGGCCGCCGCCGCGGAGGTCGAAGCGATGCTCGACGACGAGTTCGAGCACCTGATGGCCCAGTACAAACGCAAGCGGGCCGACCAGGTCATCGCCGGGATGTACGAGGGTGCAGAGCGGATGAAGGCTCGCGAGCTGGAGAAGGCCCTCTCGAAACTGGAGAGCGCGGGCGACGTGACCGACGAACAGCGCGCCATCGTGGAGTCGATGGCCGACGCGCTCGTCTCACAGCTGCTCGCCTCCCCGACCCAGAGCCTCCGTGACGCCGCCGAGGAGGACGACTGGACGACGATTCACACGGCGATCCGGCTGTTCGACCCGAAATCCGGGGCGCCCCCCAATCTGGAGGACGCCTCCGTCGACGAGATCCCCGACGCCGTGAAGGGCCAGATGCCCGCGGCGGTGTTAGAACAGCTGGCGGCCGACGACGACTGATTTTCCCGACTGATGTTAATCCGCGTGCCGGTCGGCGCGCGACGGCGGCGGGATCTGTTCGTCCGCCGTGGTCGGTGCTGCCTGTGGAATCACACAGCGCTGCGGCTCGCGGTTCACGTGTGCGTACTCGCCCGGCGCGTTCGCGAGCGGGTGGGCCGGGTTCTCGCGTGAGTCGAGCCGTGCGGCCCGGAGCTCCGCGAACCCCGCGATGCGGGCACGGATCCCCCGCCAGTGGCGGGCGGCGGTCGCCGGGACGGTGTACGCGTCGGCGGTGTGGGCCGTGGGGCCGCGCGTCGCCAGATAGGCGCGGTTGACGTTCCCCGCGAGCACGTCGTGGTCGACGAGCACGCCCACGCGGGCCGTCGGCGGCGCTCGCGCGGCGAGCACGTCCAGCCCCAGATGGAGCGCCCGATACTCCGCGACGTTGTTGTCGGGCGCGGTGTCCGGAACGGAGAGCCGTGCCACGGTCTCACCGTCGCGTGTCTCGATGACGACGCCTAAGCCCCCGGCTCCGGAGTCTCGATAGGAGCCGTCCGTCGCGACGTAGAAATCACGGTGGTGCGTCCGTGGCGGGTGCGCGATGTGGGGGGTTGGGGAGTCATCGAACAGGTCCCGAAGTGCCGGCCGGCCGTATGCGGCCATGTGCGACACTCTGTCGTGACGTTATTTAAAGATTCGCCCGATTCTCGCGGCGAATCAGCAGTGTTTCCGCGTCGAACGCGTGGTTCCGGTGGTTCTGGTGGTTCTGTCGGGTATCCCGACAGTTCCGGGAATGCCGGTATGGGGAGCCGGGGAGGGGGAGCCGGCCCGGACTGGCCCACGCCCACGAGCCGATCACGTCACCGCGTCACACCGGTCCGAAACCTTCTCACCCCCCCACATCCCACCTCCGATGTGCGCTATCGAAACGCGATACTGTTCACCGTTCTCGCGGCGGTGTGGGGGAGTGCCTTCATGGCCATCAAGGCGGGACTCGGTACCCCCTCGCATCCGGGCGGGTTCTTCGAGACGCCCGTGCTGTTCGCCGCGATCCGCTACGACCTCGCGGGCGTGCTGATGCTCGCCTACGCGGCGTACGCGACGGACCGACTGGTCCCCCGGACGCGTACGGAGTGGGTGAACGTCCTCTCAGCGGGGGCGCTCATGATCGCGGCGTATCACGCGCTGCTGTTCATCGGGGAGACGGACCCCGCGGTCAACAGCGCGACGGCGGCCGTCATCGTCTCGCTGTCGCCCGTCCTGACGACGGCGTTCGCCCGGCTGTTGCTCCCCAGCGAGCGGCTAACCGTCCTCGGCCTCCTGGGGATGTTCCTCGGGCTGCTCGGCGTCGTGGTGCTCTCCCAGCCCCCGGAGTTGGTGGCGGCGTGGTACGGCCTCCTCGAAACCGTGGGGCTCGCCAGCGGCCCCGCCCCGGCGGCGGCGATCTCGCAGGGTGTTACCGCCAAACTGCTGGTCTTCGGCGCGGCGCTGGCGTTCGCGCTCGGTGCCGTCGTCTCCCAGCGACTCGACGACGACCTCCCCCTCGAGACGATGGAGGCGTGGGCGATGCTGCTCGGTGCCGGGATGATGCACGTCGTGAGCGTCGGGCTCGGCGAGTCCGTGAGCGACGTGACCTGGAGCACCGACGCCATCGTCGCGCTCGCGTACCTCTCGGTCGCGGCGAGCGCCCTCGGCTTCCTCATCTACTTCGACCTTCTGGAGAAGTTGGGCGCCATCGAGATCAACCTCGTCTCCTACGTCGCGCCGCTGTTCGCCGCGATCTCGGGGTTCCTCTTCCTCTCGGAGGTCGTCGACGCCGCGACGGTCGCGGGGTTTCTCGTCATCCTCGTCGGCTTCGGGCTCCTCAAACGCGACGCCATCCGCGAGGAGTTCTTCGGCGGTGGGCGGCCCACGCCGGCGGACGACTGACATCCTGTCCCCGACCAGAAAACATAACCGGTTGGCGCGAGTCAGCTCCTCTCGTATGCCAGAAGACCCGGTTGCCGATGCCTCCGATGGGGAGGACCTGTACGACGTGGCGCACTGGGAGGAGCGGACGGCACTCGATCGGCTCGCAACGGGGGTGCACGGCGCGCTCAGTAAGGGGAGCCGCGGGCTGCTCGTGCTCGTCGCGACACTGCTTCTCGTCGCGCAGGTCGGGGTCATCGCCTACGCGTTCACCGTCGAGCCGACGCTCGGCGGGCTGGCCGTACTCTCCATCCTGCCCGCTTTGGGGCTCGTCGGCTTCGTCTGGTATCAGGACGCGACGATGCGCGAACCGGTCTCGGTGCTCGCGGTCACCTTCGTGCTCGCCGTCCTGTTCGCCAGCTTCGCCGCGACGGTGAACACCGTTCTCCAGCCCATCTTCAAACTCGTCCCGGTCGTCGGGATGGCGCTGTTCTTCTTCGTCGTCGTCGCCCCCATCGAGGAGACGGTGAAGTGGCTCGCAGTCCGGGTGTTCGCGTTCAACAGCGACGACTTCGACGCGGTCATCGACGGGGCGGTCTACGGGGCCGTCGCGGGGCTCGGTTTCGCCACCATCGAGAACGCGCTGTACATCACCCAGGCTGTCATCGAGAACGGCGGCCTCGTCGCCGCACCCATCGAACGGGCGTTCGCCACTGCGACCGCCCGTGCGTTCGTCGGTCCGGGACACGTCATCTACTCCGCGTTCGCGGGCTACTATCTCGGGCTGGCGAAGTTCAACCGCGAGCACGCGGGCCCCATCGTCGTGAAGGGCCTGCTCATCGCCGCGTTCATCCACGCGACGTACAACACCATCGTCACCTACGTCCCGCTGCCGGGGCTCACCTTCATCGCCTTCATTCTCGTCTACGACGGGCTGTTCGGCTACATCCTCTACCGGAAGCTCAAGCGCTACCGCGAGAAGTACCAGGCCATCGGCGGTGACGCGGAGTCTACATCCGGAGCTGAAACGGCGACCGACTGAACTCAGACCAGCGACGGGGCGTCTTTCGCCTCGCTCAGCCGTTCGAACTGCTCCTCCGTGAGGTCTACCTCGGCCGCGGCGAGGTTCTCCTCCAGCTGCTCGACGGTGCGCGCCCCCACGATGGGCGCAGTCACCTGCTCGTGGTGCATGAGCCACGCGAGCGAGACCTGTGCGGGCGTGGCACCCACCTCCTCGGCGACCGCCCGGACGACGTCGAGCGCGTCGAAGTTCTCCTCGGAGAGGTACCGCTCCGCGAACGTCTCGTTCTCCGCGGCACGGCTCCCCTCGGGGATCTGGTCGCGGCCGTACTTCCCGGTGAGGAAGCCACCCCCGAGGGGCGACCACGGGCAGATGCCGATGTCGTAGTGCTCACACGCCTCCACGTAGTCGTACTCCACCTCGCGCGTGACGAGGCTGTAGCGGGGCTGGGCGACGGTGAAGGGTTCGTACCCCTTCCGCTCGGCGAGCTCGTTCGCCTTCGCCACCTTCCACGCGTTCGGCTCGAAGGTGGAGGTGCCGAGATAGTGGACCTTCCCCTCCGTGACGAACCGGTTTAGGGTGCGCATGAACTCCTCGGCGGGGGTGGCGTCGTCCCAGCGGTGGATATATAATAAATCGATGTAGTCGGTTCCCAGCCGGTCGAGCATCGCGTCGATGGAGTGTTCGAGGTGCTTGCGGCCGAGCCCCTGGCCGTTCGGGCCCTCGCGCGTGGGCCAGTAGATCTTCGAGGCGACCACGAACTCCTCGCGGTCACGGGTCGCCAGCCAGTCGCCGATCCACTGCTCGCTCAGGCCGTCACCGTACATGTCGGCGGTGTCGATGAAGTTGCCGCCGGCCTCGGCGTAGGCGTCTAAGAGTTCGTGTGCGCGCTCCTTGCCGACCTCGATCTCGCCGTCGTCGTTCTCGCGGCCGAAGCGCCACGTGCCGAAAGAGAGGTTCGTCACGGACGTGCCGGTGTTCCCGAGGGGGACATGTTCGAGCATACCGGCCGTCCGGGCGGGTGGGTCTTAGTCGCGCCGATGGCCGTGCCCGACGACGAGCGCGAGGGCGTTGAGCCCGATGAGCGCGGCGAAGCTCGCCGGGGAGACGCCGGTGACCACGCCCGTGAGGATGAGGACGTAGAGTACGGGGAGGGCGACCGCAGTCCAGAAGCTCAGTGCTTCGATGGGGCGGCGGACCAGGCCCACGAGGAGGGAGGCCCGCGAACCGGACAGCGTGGAAGTGGAGGGACTCAGTGACATGACTCATCCACCCCTTGTGACGGATACGACATATACCCCGCCGAGCCTTCGACCGTTTTCGATACGTTTTACTCGAACGTCAGGACAACTGTAACGTTTCACGAGTGCTTCAGAGTGGCTTAGAACTTTCACAAGCTGTTTAGAAACAGTTACGCGCGAATTACCGAGTTCGGCTATATAGTCGACTGGAGGGCTACCCCAGGGTGGAGATTCGGACCGAATGGGAGCCATCCGGGGTGGAGATAGTGAGTTCGTCGCGCACCCCCGCGCGGGCCGCGTCGCGCCACCGTTCGACCGCGTCGGCGTACCACGCCTCGTGGCGCTCCGGCGAGTAGGGCTCATCGCTCGCGCGGAGCTCGTCCTCCACGTCGTCGGGGGTCGGGAACGCCGGCACGTCGGTGAGCGCCGCGGGATCGATGTGTATGGGGGCGGGGTCGCCGTAGGGGGACTCGTGGCCCGCGCGGTGGAGCCGGGCGCGCATCCGGCCCGCGAAGGGCGGGGTCACCCGGAGGACGGTCCCCGTGTCCCGCCGCTCGTTCGCCTCCAGCGCCGTGACGATGTCGTCGGTGTGGACCGCGAGCACGCGGATGACGGTGGGGTCGTCTGACTGCACACCCGGATGAGGACCGCGACCGGAAAGAGCGTTCTCCCCCCGGCAGTCGGCGGGCTTTTCTCCCGTCCGCGCCAAGTCCACGTATGCCCTGGACCGCCACCGTCGAGGAGGCCACGCGCCTCGAATGGGAGCGCTCTGACCGCTACGCCACCATCGTCGCTCGCGAGACGACCAGTGGGGAGTGGGCCGTCCACGTCGACCGCCTGATTCAGGCTCCCGAGGGCGACGCCTACGACCACGAGCGCGTCGACGACCGGGACGCCGCGCTCTCGCTCGCCGCGACCTGGCGCGAACAGTACGACCTCGACGTGCCCGAGGCCCGCTAGCGCCCTTCGAACTCCTGTATCGCCTCCCGCCAGTCATCCGGAATCGGTCGTGAGGCCCCCACCTCCCGGTCGAACGCCACCTGCACGGTCTCGGCCGTCGCCGCCACCCCGTCGTCCGTGCGGATCTCGTACTCGATGCGGAAGCTCTTCTCTCCCAGCTCGGGGATGCGACACGCCACCGCGACCTGCTCGTCGGAGAACTCCACCGCGCGCTTGAAATCGAGTTCGAGGTGGGCGACGACCATTCCGGGGTCCTTGTTGATCCCGAGCACCTCCCGGAGGTAGGCGACGCGCGCCTGTTCGAGATACGAGGAGTAGACCGCGTTGTTCACGTGCTGCATCGGGTCGAGATCCCGGTATCGGACCGTGATTTCGTGGACGTAATCGAAGCTCACGGGACCCACTCCTCACCCGGACGTGTTCGCCCTTTCGGTCACCCGGTCACCCGCTCAGTCGGTCGAGAGGTCGCCACCGAGGTCGTCACCCAGGTCGTCGGGGCCGTCACTCTCCAGGCCGTTCTCGAGATACGCGACCGCACACTCGGCCCCACAGAAGGTGCTCTCGAAGTGCATATACGTGTGATGGTGGCAGAGCTCGATCCACTCGTCACCACCGCTGAACTGCGCTTCGCAACGTGCACACCGCATGGGTGTCCTAACGACCGGGGACTACAGAGTCGTTTCGGCTTCGGTGACCGAACCGGAGACGACGGGCTTCGGTGACCGAACCGGAGACGACGGTAGTCACGGCTCGCGCAGGACCTACGGGTCCCTCGCCACGAAGCGCCTGAAGAATCATGCCCGGGGAGGGCTCCGAACCCTCGATCTCCGCATGTCCCAGGTTCGGGGTCCCGGCAGAGACCCCATGGGTGCGGTGTACCGTACTCGATAACCCTATGAGTGCGGCGCTATGTCCAGCTAAGCCACCCGGGCTCAGTTTCGGGTAGCGCGGTGTCGGACTTGAACCTTCTCATCTGGAATCCCCGTGGGGCGCGGTGGCGGGCCCGTCCGTCCAGCGGTTTTAAGCTACCCCGCGAGGACGAACGAGCATGGAGCTACCGGAGCTCGTCCGTCAGGAGCTGAACGGCGAGTCCGTCGGGGCGCAGGTCGCGCTCGGCGGCGACGACGCCGTCTTCGTCACTCCGACACGGACGCTCGTCTACCGTTCCGAAGGCCTGCTGAGCGACGAGTCCGTCACCGCCTACGACCACGACGTCGAGCGGCTCACCCTCTCGTCGGGGCGGCGGAAGGCCACGTTCACCCTCACCTACATCGACGACGAGGAGACGTTCGCCGTCCCCGCCGGCTCGGCGAGCGACGTGCTCTCCCCCCTGTTGGGGGGGATCCTCCGCCGGAAGGGCGTCATCGACGAGGACGAACGCGTCCGGTCGGCCAGCCGCTTCAGCGAGCTCACGCTCGTCGTCACCGACGCGCGGATGCTCAAGCACGTCGGCGGCGCGGTCTGGGACGACGACTACGAGGAGTACCGCTTCGCCGAGACCACCGACTTCGACACGGAGGAGGGGAGCGTCGCCACCCAGCTCGTCATCGAAGTCGATGGCCGGCCCCAGCGCGTGAAGGTGCCGAACGACAACGCCCCCGCCATCGCCCACGCGGTCCGGTCGGCGCTCCTCGCGTACCACGGCATCGACTCCATCGCGGAGCTCCGCGCCGAGAAGGATGAGCGCCCCGAGCGTGACCACTCGCGCGACTTCGAGGAGTCGAACATCAAGCCCCTCGTCGGTGAGGGTGCCGAAGGCTCCGCGCAGGAGGCCACACAGGAGACCGCGGACGACGGGTTCGCGTTCCAGGAGGCGCCGCGCGAGCCCGACACCGACGAGGACCTCGCGGCCGAGGTCGCGGAGCTCCGCGCGGCCGTCGAACGGCAGAACGAGGTCTTAGAGAAGCAGGGGAAGATGATCCAACAGCTCATCGAGGAGCTCCGCCGCGGTCGCTGAGTCGCTTCGCTCCTCGCGGCTCGCAGTATCGCACTTCGTTCGTCCGCTCCCGGCTCGCCTGTTCGGAGACACTCCCTCTGCCGGAGACGCTCCGGCAGGCTCACTCACGCCGTTCGCGAGGGCTTCGGTCGCGTCTCCTACTCTCTCCCCGTCACCTTCCGGATACACGACGAGCCGAACGGCCCGTGTTCTCCCGCCTGCAGCCGCATGAAGTAACCCGTCGAGATGGAGGCCCCGCAGCGCCGACACGTGAACTCCCCCTCCTTCGTGATCACCTCGCTCTCGAACTGCAGGAACCCGGGACTCGTGAGCAGGACCGAGCTCCCCTCCCGCTCGATGAGGCCGCGCGCTTCGGCCTCCTCCAGGATCCTGCGGGTGGTCGTGGGGTCTTTCGTTATCGTCTCGATGCGGTCGATGAGTTCGGGGAGCGGCAGCTCCTCGTGTTCCAGCCGTTCGATGAGCTGCACCCCGAGTTCGACCGTCGCGGACACGCACCCACTTCTCCGCGAGCACACTAAGCGATTACCACAAGGGATTTGCGCGGCCGTGGGCGAGAGGCGGGTATGCATCCGGCGACGAGACGCCAGCTGGTGGGAATGGTCCTCCTCGCCGGGGTCGCGGGGACGGGGGCGCTCCTGCTGTCCCCGGCCGCGGTGCTCGCGCGCACCACCGCGCTCGCGGCCCACCCCTGGCAGTTCGTCGGCCTGCTCCTCGCCGCCTACCTCGTCCGCCCGCTTTTCGCGTGGCCCATCAGCGTCGTGAGCATCGCGGTCGGCGTCGTGCTCGGCCCCGTCGGCATCCCGGTGGCGCTCGCCGGCGCGGTGCTCACCTGTCTCCCCCCGTACCTGCTCGCGCGGACGACCGGCCACGCGGGGTTACTCGGCCGCGTGGGCACGGCCGGGGAACGGTACTTCGCCGGTGCCGGCCCCCTCCGTGGGGTCGTCGCTGCCCGGCTGGCGCCACTCCCCGCGGACCCCGTCTCCTACACCGCGGGGCTGGCACGGGTCCCCCTCTCAGCCTACGCGCTCGGGACCGCCCTCGGCGAGACGCCGTGGGTGACCGCCGCCGTGCTCCTCGGCGCCTCCACCCGGACGGTTCAGACCGAAGGCGTCCACGCGCTCCCGCTCGTCGTCGCGGCCGCAGCGCTCGCGGTGTTGTTGCTCGCGGGGCCAGCGTATCGGCAGTACAGACGGTATCGCGCGGCGTAGCGGCTATATCCAAAAACAGTCCCCGCAGTCCATCACCACGCCGTGGTTTGGACAGACGTACTTGCAGTGGCGGTGTTCCATCGGGGTCTCACAGAGCGGACAGGGACGGCCACTGGACATGGCTCCACCTTCGCCAGCGAGAACTTAGTTCGAGCGGTCCGAGAGCATCCGCCAGACGGAGTCGATGCGACTTTTCACCTCCCCGCGCGTCTCGATGTCGACGTCGATACCCGTCTCGCCGAAGTCGACGGTGATCTCGTCGACGGTGCGGCGATAGAGGCTGACCCGCCGGCGTTCGTCGGAAAGCGCGCGCTCGTGGAGCTCGACGAGTCCCGCGTCGGCGAGTTCGTTCACGCGGCGATAGCAGGTAGCAACCGGCACACCCAGCTCGTCCGCAATCGACTGTACCGACCGCGGCTCCGCGGTCGCGGCGAGGATCTCGGGCGCGTACTTGTTCCCCAGAACCGTGAGTACCGCCCCTGATTCCATACCCTGAGAACAGCCCTGGAGGAGATAAATCCTTCCGGCCTACGTGATGGGGTTCCCGCCGATGAGCGAGAAACCGGCCGCCCGCTCGTAGACGGCGATACCGCCCTGCGTGATCTCCATCGGGAAGATGTCCGTCTGAATCTCCTGTTTTCTCATCTTCGAGACCCAGAGATAGCGGTTGACCCCCGCCTCGGTCGGGGTCTGGAGCATGAAGATGTTCCCGTCGGTGAGGAAGTTCTCGAGCGAGACGCCACCGGCGGTCGGGAACGCCTCCGACTGCTCGGCGACGAGCAGCGAGGTGAGCCCGAACTCCTTCAACACGTCCACGAACTTCAGGAGGTACGTCCGCTTCTCGCGTTCCGTATCGAAGAAGAGCCCGAACATCGTGAGCGAGTCCAGCACGAGCCGGTCGTAGTCACCACCGTCGAGTTCCGCCATGAGGGTGTCGAGCGTCCCCGCGAACTCGTCCTCCTGGAGGAGCTGTCGCTTGTCGAAGACGGTGATGTCGCCGTTCTCGACGTGTTCGGCCCAGTTCTCGAAGCCGATGGATTCGGCGGCCTCCCGGATGTCGCGTTCGGACTCCTCGAACGAGAGGTAGATCCCGCGCTCGTCGAACTGTTCGACCCCGTTGTAGAGATACTGCAGACCGAGGATGCTCTTGCCCGTGCCGGGGCGCCCGCTGACGAGGACGGCGGCCCGCCGTGCGATGCCGCCGTTGAGGATGGCGTCTAACCCCTCGACACCGGTTTCGACCAGTTCCATTACGCGAAATCACTGCCCCGCGTAGAGATAAAGCTTCGTCACGAGACGGGGGGCGAGCCCGGGAACCGGGGGGCGCGACGTGGCCGTCGCTGTTGGATGGTGGAAAAACGGAGAAGTGGGGGTCAGTTCAGCACTCGGACCAGCCGCACGACTCGCAGGTCTTGCAACCCTCCGAGAAGTACAGCGTCATCGACCCACAGTCGGGACACTCGGGGCTCTCACCCGCGTCGATGAGGTCCTGCGTGGCGTCCGTCGCATCCGAGGACTCGGCGGCCGCACCGCCGTCGGGCTCGGGTGCGACGTTCGGGTCCTGCGTGCGCGCGCTCTCGGAGACCTCCTCGAGGCTCTGCTGGCGCGGGTAGGGCTTGTCGATCTCGTCGTCGAGATAGCGGCGCAGCGCCGTCCCCATCGCGTCCGGGATGGAGTTGATCTGCTGGCCCTTGTCCCACGCGACCTTCGGGGAGCGGGTCCCCTGCAGCTCGTCACAGACCTCCATCGGGTCGACACCCGAGCGGAGCGCCGTCGAGATGACCTTCGCCAGCGCCTCCGTGAAGGAGTTCGTGAAGCCACCGGAGTGGCCGATGTTCGCGAACAGCTCGAACGGTCGGCCGTTCTCGTCCTCGTTGATGGTGACGTAGAGCTTACCGTAGCCCGTGTCGATGCGCTGGGTGACCCCGTGGAGGAGGTCCGGCCGGGCCTTCTTCTCGGCGTAGTCCGGCACGTCGATGTCGTCGAGGAGCCGGGCGAGGTCCTCGCCGATCTCGTTCTGGACGTCCGGGTTCTCGAGGAAGTTCTCGATACCGCCGAAGATCTCCTCGATCTTGTCGACGATGACCGTCGCGGCCTCCGACTCGTCCATATCCTCGGAGAACTCGGTGTTGTCCGCGCGGGTGGTGAGCACCTGCTTCGAGCGCGTGCCGTCACGGTAGACGGTGACGCCCTTCCCGCCATTGTCGTAGATGTAGCGGTAGACCTCGTCCATGTCCTCCTTACTCGCGCTGTTCGGGAAGTTACAGGTCTTCGAGATGGCGGAGTCGACACCCTCCTGGCAGGCGCACTGCACGCCCGCGTGGTCGAGCCCGGAGAGGTCGCTCGTGACGACGAACAGCTCCGAAATCGCGTCCGGCACCGTCGACAGCGAGGCGACGCCGTCGAACTGGTTCGAGGCCATCTGCTCCTGTGCCTCCCGCTTCACCTCGTCGACGTCGATATCGTTGGCCTCCAGCACGCGGAGGAAGTAGTCGTCGAACTCGACGAGCATCTCGTCGCCCTGCACGTCGTCGGAGACGTTCTTGTAGTAGGCGACGTTGTAGATGGGCTCACAGCCACCCGTCGTGTTGCCGACCATGCTCGTGGTGCCCGTGGGGGCGATGGTCGTCGTGTTGTGGTTGCGGATGGTGAAGCCGTCCGCCCAGTCGTCGGCGTCGAGGCCGGTCTGGTGCTCGAACCACTCGCGATACTCCGTGGGGTTCGCGTACTTCGAGTCGGCCCAGTCGTTGAACGGGCCGCGCTCCTCCGCGAGCTCGTGGGAGGTCCACTTCGAGGTGTGGTTGATGTGGGTCATGAGCTGGCGGGCGACCTCGTTGCCCTCCTCGCTCCCGTAGCGGATGCCCAGCTGGATGTACAGCTGCGCGAGGCCCATGATGCCGAGCCCGATCTTCCGCATGTCGCGGACCTTCTGTTCGATCTTCTTCACCGGGAAATCCGACATCGTGACGACGTTCTCGAGGAACCGGGTGCCGAGCTCGATGCGCTCGTCGAACTCCTCCCAGTCGATGGCCTCCTCGAGGAACGCCTGCACGGCCTCCTGCTCGGAGTCGTACTCGTCGGCGTGCTCGGCCGCCCAGACGCGCCAGTCGGGCGCGTCGAGGTCCGCGAGCGTCGAGAGGTTGATATGCCCGAGGTTACACGCCTCGTACTCCTCTAACGGCTGTTCACCGCACGGATTCGTCGCTAGAATCTCGTGGTCCGGGTGCTCCTCGGGGTCGAACGAGTGTTCCTTGTTCACGCGTTCGAGGTAGATGACGCCCGGTTCCCCGTTCTCGTGGGCCCCGGAGACGATGCGGTCCCAGAGCACGTCGGCGGGGATGGAGAGCTCCTCGCCCACGGTGACGTAGTCACCGAGGTCGTACCGGGAGTACATCTCCTTCGTCTCCTCGGTGGCGATGTGCGGCTCCTCCGTCCGGGGGTTCTCGAAGACGAACTCCTCGCCCTCATAGAGGGCCTCCATGAAGGCGTCCGTGACGCCCACGGAGATGTTGAAGTTCGAGAGATGGCCCTCGACGGCGTTCCGGAGGTGCTTCGGCACCTTCCCGTCCTCGTCGATGAGGCCGCGGGCCTCCTCCAGCGCCTCGGAGAAGGTGGTGTAGGTGTAGTCGTCGGGGTCGTTCAGCCGGAGACAGTGGGCCAGCGAGACGTCCTTGTTCTTCGCGTGGATGAACTCGATGACGTCCGGGTGGCTGACGCGCATGACGCCCATCTGGGCCCCTCTCCGGGTCCCCCCCTGCGCGATGGTCTCGCACATCTGGTCGAACGTCCGCATGAACGTGATGGGCCCGGAGGCGATCCCCCCCGTGGAGCCGACGGCGTCACCGAACGGGCGGAGCTTCCAGAAGGCGTAGCCCATCCCCCCGCCGGACTGGAAGACCTCCGCGGCCTCCTTGGCGGTCTGGTGGATGTCGGTGAGGTCGTCACCCGGCGAGTCGACGAAACACGCCGAGAGCTGCTGGAGTTCGTCCCCCGCGTTCATCAGCGTCGGCGAGTTCGGGATGAAGGAGAGCTGTTCCATGAGCTCCTGGAACTCCTCGCGCTTCTCCGTGACGACCTCGCGGACCGATTCGGGGAGGTCGTCGACGACGGTGTCGTAGGCGAACTTGTTGACGTTGTACACCGAGAGCTCGGTCTCCGCGTCGTCGTCGGCCGTGGTCCCAGCCCCGAAGACTTCTTCCGCGAGTTCGTCGCGTCGCGGGTGGCTCGGCTTGAGCTGCGAGGGCGTGACGGTGACCGAGACCCCCTGTTTCTCGGCCTCGAAGACGGCCTCGGCGAGCGCGATGTTCTTCGCCACGCGGGCGAACAGCTCGTCCTGCGACTCGCGCAGCTCCCCGTTGTGGTCCTTGCGGAGGTAGCGGGCGGGCAGGATGTTGTGGTAGGCGTTGGCGGTCATCCGCTCTTCGAGCGTCTCCCCGTCCGTGCGTTTCACGGGCAGGGTGAGTTCGTCCGCGCTGAGGTCCGCGCCGGACATCACTCGGCCCTCCCGGCCGTAGCGGGTGATACGGCCCGATTCCGGTGGTTCGTATGGAGATAAATTCCTGGCATCTGTGACGGCAATTGCGTACTGTGGGTAGCCAAATAACCCTTTGGCATTGGGAAGTCGACGTGGGCTGACCTATCATGATGGGCACTGCTATGCGTCCTGAGACGTGCCTCGGCGCAGCGATGCGCGCTACCGTCCAATCCACTACGCACGTGCATAAGCCTAGTTGGACCGGAGTGAAAGTAACTACTTCCACCGGAAACAAGGGTGCCCTCTGCGGGTTCCCAGCGGAAACGCTCGGGGGCAGGCTCGCGCTCCGGAACGGCCACGGTATTTAAGCGTTCGGCGGGCGTCTGGGCCACCATGTACGAGTTCCTGACACCGATGCAACTGGTGCCGTCGTTCGGGCTGCCGGGAATCCTCAGCACGCTGATAATCGCCATCATCGCGCTGGTGGTCCTCCGGTTCGTGTTGAACATCGCGCTGAAGATCGCGGTCATCGCCGGCATCGTCGTCGCGGTGTTGTGGTTCTTCGGCCTGCTCCGGTTCGTCCCGTTCCTGGCGACGGGCGTGCCGGTCTAAGCCGAAGCCCGTTTTCAGGCGCGACCGGGGACCCGCTCGCGGACGCTTTCGATGAAGTTCTCGATGACGTCGTGTCCCGGCCCCGTGAGCACGCTCTCCGGGTGGAACTGCACGCACTCGATGGGGTGCTCGCGGTGGCGCACGCCCATGACGACCTCGTGGCCGTCGTGGTCCGTCGTCGCCGTCACCGCGAAGCAGTCGGGGACCTCGGTGGCGACGAGCGAGTGGTAGCGCCCGGCCATGAACCCCTGGTCGAGCCCCCGGAACACCCCCGCTCCGTCGTGGTCGACGGGGTAGGCCTTCCCGTGGACGGGCGCGGGGGCGCGACCAACCGAACCGCCGTACTCGTACACCGCGGCCTCGAGGCCGAGACAGACGCCGAGGGTGGGGACCTCGGGTGAGAGCTCCCGGAGGACGGCCATCGTCACGCCCACGTCACGGTCGTTCTTCGGGTGGCCCGGCCCCGGCGAGATGACGATGGCGTCGGGCTCGTGCGCCCGGATGGTCTCCAGCGACGCGGTGTTCTTCTCGACGGCCGTCTCCACGCCCAGTTGACTCACGTACTCCACGAGGTTGTACGTGAACGAGTCGTAGTTGTCGACGAACAGCACCTTCATCGCGTCGCCACCTCCTGGTCGACCTCGATGGCCTCCAGCGCGGCGAGCACCCCGCCCATCTTCTTCTCCGTCTCCTCGTACTCGCTCGTCGGGTCGGAGTCGGCGACGATGCCCGCACCCGCCTGCACGGTGACCCGCTGGCGGTCGCCCACGTCGCGGATCGTCGCGGTGCGGATGACGATGGCGAAGTCGGCGTCGCCGGACCACGAGTAGTAGCCGACGCCGCCGCCGTAGAGCCCCCGTGGCGTGCGTTCGAGGGCGTGGATGATCTCCATCGCCCGGACCTTCGGCGCCCCGGAGAGCGTCCCCGCGGGGAACGTCGCCCGGGTCGCGTCGAACGCGTCCTTCTCGGGAGCGAGCGTCCCCGTCACCGTCGACTCGATGTGCTGGACGTGGCTGTACTTGAGGACGTTCATGAACTCCTCGACGCGGACGCTTCCAGGTTCGGAGACCCGGCGCACGTCGTTGCGCGCGAGGTCCACGAGCATCGTGTGCTCGGCGCGTTCCTTCCCGTCCGCGAGCATCTCGCCCGCGAGCCGGCGGTCCTCGACGGGGGAGGAGCCCCGGTCGCAGGTGCCCGCGATGGGGTTCGCGACGACCTGGTCGCCGCGCACGGAGACGAGCGTCTCGGGGGAGGCCCCCACGACCGTCCGGTCGCCGTGTTCGAGGAGATACATGTACGGCGAGGGGTTGATGGCGCGCAGCGACTCGTAGAGCCCCAGCGGGTCCACCGCCCCTTCGAGCTCCCGTTTCCGGGAGATGACGCCCTGGTAGATGTCGCCGTCGAGGACGTGCTCCTTCGCGCGGGCGACGGCGTCCTCGTACTCCTCCTGGGGCCCGGCGGTCTCCGACTCGCGACGGAACTCCCCGGTCTCGATGGATGCGGACTCGACCTCGGTGAGCAGGCCCTCCACGCGCTCGGCTTCCGCTTCCAGTCGGTCGTACACCGCCCGTGCGTCCGCGGGCCCGCGCACGACGGGCGTGCAGACGAGCGACACCGTATCGGCCTCGTCGTCGAACACGAGCGTCTTCGTCGCGAGGACGAACTCCGCGTCCGGGAGCGGGGTCTCCGGGCGGTCGATGCCGACCTCGTCGAGCCAGAGGTCGTAGACGGCGTCGTACGCGAGGAAGCCGACGAGCCCGCCGTCGAGGTGCTGGCGCTCGGAGGTCGGGAACCCCTTTCGGGGAAGCTCAGGAAGCGCCGCGCGCAGGCGGTCGAGGGTATCGCCCTCGCCGGTCTCCACGAGCCCCGCGTAGCGCTCGCGGAACGTCTCGACGGTGTCCCCGTCCGGGTGGACGGAGACGACCGCCGCGGGGTCGTACCCGACGAAGGAGTAGCGGGCGTGACGCCCCGCATCCGTGGAGGAGAACGCCCCGTCCGGGTCCGAGGAGGCCACCTTCTCCGCGCTCTCCAGCAGGAAGGCGTAGTCGCTCTTCTCGCCGCCGGTCCGACCCGTCAGCGCGGCGTAGGCGTCCAGCGGGTCGGCGTCGGCGTCGAGCGTCGCCTCCAGTCGGAGGACTGCGGGTTCGTCGGGGGCTAGCCCGGCGAATTCCTCGCGGGTGCGATCGAGCTTCACGCGACCACCTCCGGGTGCGTCGCACGGCGAGCGAGCGCCCGACCGGTGCGATCGAGCTTCACGCGACCACCTCCGGGTGCGTCGCACGGCGAGCGAGCGCCCGACCGGTGCGATCGAGCTTCACGCGACCACCTCCGGGTGCGTCGCACGGCGAGCGAGCGCCCGACCGGTGCGATCGAGCTTCACGCGACCACCTCCGGGTGCGTCGCACGGCGAGCGAGCGCCCGACCGGTGCGGCCGAGTCTCACACCACCACCTCCGGGTGCGTGGCCGCGCGGACGAACGCCCGGACCGCGTCGTGGTCCTTCTCTCCGCCCGTCCGTTCGACGCCGCTCGCCACGTCGACCGCGTAGGGGTCCACGGTCTCCACGGCCGCGGTGACGTTCTCGGGGGTGAGCCCGCCCGCGAGGACGACGGGGACGGAGAGCCGGTCGACCAGCTCCCGCGTCCGGTCCCAGTCGTGGGTCTCGCCGGTGCCGCCCGCGCCGGCCTCGTCGACGGAATCGACGAGCACTGCGTCGACGGCGTCGGCGAACGACTCGGCCTCCTCGTGGTCCACGGCGCGGATGACCGGCCCGGCGAAGGCGTCACGCAGGGCCGCACAGTCCGCGGGCGGGAGGGTGTGCAGCTGGATGGCGTCCGCGCCCGTCTCCCGGGCGACCGCGAGCGCCGCCTCGGGAGCGTCGGGCATCGTCACCGCGACGGTGGAGACGAACGGCGGGACGTCGGCGATGAGCGAGCGGGCCTGCTCGCGGCTGATCTCTCGGGGGGTGTCGACCGGCACGTCGACGATGAACCCGAGCGCGTCGGCACCGGCGTCGACCGCCGCCCGAACGTCCGCCTCGCGGGTGAGCCCGCAGACCTTCGCGCGGGTCATTCCGCCTCGACCGCGGCGAGGTCGGCCAGTTTCGCGGCGGCCGCGCCCGAATCGATGGCCTCGCGAGCCCGCTCGACTCCCGCCTGGAGGGAGTCGGCTTCGCCCGCGACGTAGATGGCCGCGCCCGCGTTCGCGAGGATGATATCGCGCCGGGCGTCGGTGATCTCGCCCTCGACGATGCCGCGCAGGGCCTCGGCGTTCTCCTGGGGCGTCCCGCCCGCGACGGCCTCGATGGGGGCCTGTTCGAGCCCGAGATCCTCGGGGGTGAGGGTGTACCCCTCGTAGCTCTCCCCGTCGACCTCCGCGACGACCGTCTCGCCGTGGATGGTGATCTCGTCCAGCCCGTCGCCGTGGACGACGAGCGCGCGGTCCACGTCGAGTCGCGCGAGCACCCCCGCGATGACCGGGACGAGGGCAGGGTCGTAGACGCCCACGACCTGCGCGCCCGCGCCGGCGGGGTTCGTCAGCGGCCCGAGGATGTTGAAGATCGTCCGCATTCCGAGCTCCTTGCGCGGGCCGATGACGGCCTTCATCGCCGGGTGGAACGCCGGCGCGTGCATGTAGCCGATCCCCTCCTCCTCGACCAGTCGCTCGACGGCCTCGGGCGCGGAGTCGAGATTCACGCCGACCTCCTCGAGCACGTCGGAGCTCCCCGACGACGAGGAGACGGAGTAGTTCCCGTGTTTCGCCACGGGAACCCCCGCACCCGCGACGACGATGGCGCTCGTCGTCGAGACGTTGATGGTGTCGTAGTCGTCGCCACCCGTCCCGCAGGTGTCGACGAGCGGCTCTCTGTCGGGGGCGATGGTGAGCGCCGCGGCGCGCATCCCCTCCGCGAAGCCCGCGATCTCGGCTTCGGTCTCGCCTTTCGCCCGGAGCGCGGCCAGCAGCGCGCCGATCTGCGCCTCGGTCGCGTCCTCGAACACGGCCCGCGCCGCGTCGCGCGCTTCGGCCTGTGTCAGGTCCTCCCCCTCGGTCACACGTTTGATGTAGTCCTGCATTGAAGGTCACCGATGTATGGTTCTGCGTTACGATGTACAAGTTCGTACATTCACTTAAGCATGTCGGGGGGACGCGGGCCCTGGCGACTGATTCGGCAGTCTCTGCGGGCGACCGACCGTCGAGTGACCAACCACCATACGGGCCTCCGATTCGAAAGGTTCAATTATCCCACCGCGGTACGATTGGATGCGGAGAAACACACCAGCGTGGGTTCGTGGTCTAGGCTGGTTATGACACCTCCTTGACATGGAGGAGGTCGGCAGTTCAAATCTGCCCGAACCCACTATTTCATTTCGCTAACATTAATTCCTCAGAAACACCTACGCTTCGCGTTTCTGCTCATCCACCTTCCGTAGCGTCTCGTGGGTCCCGACGACCATCATCGGGACGACGAGCATGAAGATGTGTTCCTCGATCGGGATGCCGAGGAGTTCGATTCCGGTGCGAAGTGGGATCTCGAACACCCCCACTTCGAGGGTGTACCAGTCCCAGGCGTAGGCGAAGGGGTACAGGAGAAGTGTCGTGCGGGCGGCCGCGCGCCACGCGCGAGCGTACGCGACGAGCGCGAGGGCGACCGACCCCCACAGCAGTTCGGTGACGAGGTAGGTGTAGGGACCGAAGACGCCGATATCGGGGAGCACGCCGCTCGATAGGAGTTCGTGCTACATAATCACATGGGCACAGGATTTTATTAGCAGGCCACTCGAACTCACGGGAGGAGATACAGATGGATATTGAAGATATCGCGACCCGCGAGTTTGTGGAGGTTGATGCCGACGAGCGTCTGGGGAAGGTGCGTTCCATCTTCGAGCGCGAGAACCCGAAGGGGATCATCGTCACCCGTGACGGAGAGTACGAAGGGGTGCTCTCGGAGCGGCAGCTGCTCCAGTCGCACGTCGAGGACGACACGAAGGCGGGGGCGATGGTCAAGAGCGCCCCGAAGGTCTCCCGCCACGACGGGGTCCGCGAGGTCGCGCGGATGCTCGTCGAGGGCGGCACGAAGATCGCGCCCATCTTCGAAGGGCCGAAGCTCTGGGGCGTCGTCACGCAGGACGACATCCTCGAGGCAGTCATCGAGAACCTGGATATCCTCGATGTCGAGGACATCCACACCGAGGAGGTGACGACGGTCACGGAGGACGCCCAGCTCGGGCAGGGGATCAATCTGATGCGCGAGAACGGCATCTCGCGGCTCCCCGTCGTCAACGAGAACGGCTACCTGACGGGGATGGTGACGACCCACGACATCATGAACGTGGTCGTCCGCAACATGGACAAGGCCGGAAAGCGGGATCGGGCGGGCGAGACCCAGCGTATCCTCGATCTACCCGTCTACGACGTGATGAGTAGCCCGGTCGTGACGGTCCCGCTCGGGACGAGCGTCCGCGACGCCGTCGAGACGATGCTGGAGCACGACTACGGCGGCATCGTCGTCACCCCCGAGGACGACGACCGGCTCATCGCGGGCGTCGTCACCAAGACCGACGTGCTGCGCGCGCTCACCTACACGGAGGAGACACAGATGGACGTGCAGGTGACGAACGTGAACGTCCTCGAGACGCTCACCCGCGAGGAGATCCAGCAGGCCGTCACCGAGGTCGCGGACAAGTACTCCGAGATGCAGGTGCTCCACGCGCACGTCCGGTTCCAGGAGCACAAGGAGAAGCTCCGCGGCACGCCGCTCATCCACTGTCGCATCCGGCTCCGGACGAACGTCGGCCAGATGGGTGGCTCCGGCGAGGGGTACGGCGCGGAGTCGGCGTTCTACGTCGCGCTGGACAAACTGGAGCGGAACGTCCTCGAGACGAAGGGGATGCAGGCCGACGAGGAGTACGAGGGCCAGCTCCTCCGGAAGCTCGGCGAACTCTAACTCAGGGCTCGTCGACGCCCTCCAGTCCCGAGTTCGTGATGCGGAACCGGGCGCTCTCGCCCGCGGGCTTCGCCCGGTGTTTTTCGAGTGTCGCGCGGCGGTTCCCCCCTCTGAAACGTTCGATACGGAGGATGGCGGCCGACCAGTGGTTGAGGGTGTGGCCCCCGAGCGGTCGCACCCGGTCCGACTCCGAATCGGGGTCGGAGAACACCTGATTCGTGATGGCCACGCTCAGGTCGTGTTTCCGGGCCAGCGAGAGGAGATGCGTCACCTGCCGGGCGACCGCTCTGAGCGTCTCCCCACCCTCGCTCGCGGTTCGTTCGAGCCGGTAGAACCCCGTCGCGGAGTCGAGCACGATGAAATCCAGCTGTGGCGCGAGTTCGGCGGCGTCCTTCACTGCCTCCTGCTGTTCTTGAAAGTCGAGGGCGTCGGAGATGATGAGGTTGGAGGCGATCTCCTCGACCGTCTGCGCCTCGCTCGCGTGGGCGCTGGCGAGCTGTTCGAACCGATCGATTGAGAGCCCCTCCGTGTCGATGTAGAGAGCGGTCCCGCCGGCCGCGGCGGTCGCCACCGCTCCGGAGAGGGTGAGGTTCGTCTTGCCCGCGGCGGGCGGGCCGTACACCTGGGTGACGGCCCCGCGTTCGAACCCGCCGCCCAGCAGCTCGTCGATCGGCGTACAGCCGGTCGGAATCGGCTCACTCACGGCCGAGGGTTTGCCCGCACCGGATTTAAACTCCCGCGTTCTCCGGTCCCGTCTCCCCCTTCTTTATCCCTCGGAGTGTCCTAGTTCAGCCGTGATAGTCGTCGCCACCGCCGACTTCGAGGTGTACCACGAAACGGTGGCCGAACTGCGCGACCGGGGGGTGCAGTTCACCACCATCCAACCCGACGAGTCCCTGCCGGAGGGGACCCGCGCGGTCATCACCGGCCCGGACGACGAGCTCGAGGTCCCCGTCCCGGTCGTCCGCACGACTCCCAAGGACCCCCGGAAAGCCGTCGAGGAGGCGTTGACCCTCCTCCGTGGTGGTGGGGGCCGGACCGTCGTCGGCATCGACCCCGGGGAGCGCCCCGGCATCGCGGTGCTCGTCGGCGAGACCGTCGTCGCCGCGTTCCACGTCCCCGTCGCCGACGCCGCGGAGGTCGTCCTCCGGGAGACCGAGGGGACGGCAGACCCCCTCGTCCGCATCGGTGACGGTGCGCGGCTGCAGGGTGCTCGCATCATCGACGACCTCGGGGACGTGACCGTCGAACTCGTCGACGAGACCGGGACCACCCCCTATCTCGGCACCGGGGCGCGGGGGATGGGCGACGTGCTCGCTGCGGTGAACATCGCCCAGCTCGACGGGGAGGTGATCGAATCCCGCAACATCGAGCCGACGCAGGGGGAGATCCGCGTCATCCAGACGGAATCCCGTGAGCGAAGCGAGGGGAACCGCACCATCACGGAGACGCTCGCCCGACAGGTCGCGGAGGGGAAACTCACCATGGAGGAGGCGCTCGCACGGCACGAACAGGACCTGGAGGGGACCGAGGAGACGGACGAGTGACTACTCCAGGACCTTCGCTTCCGCCCGGCGCATGACCTCTCGGACGGGGAGCCCCGTCGCTCTCGCGACCGCCAGCGCGTCGTCGAACTCCGCGCTCGCGTCGTAGCGCTCCCCCTCGCTGTCGCTCGCGATCTTGACCGAGACCTCGTACTCCTCGCCCTCGATAGCGAGCGTCACCGTCTCGAACGTCCGCTTCGAGACCCAGCGATGCCGGACGCTCGTCTCGCGAACCCCGAGGGTCCCGGTCTCGACGGCCAGTTTCCGGGCCACCGCCTGCACGTCGTCGGGCTTGACGACTACCTTCACGAGATGCCCCGGTCGGGACTTCTTCATCGTCAGGGGAACGATGGAGACGTCACGAGCGCCCGCCTCTTTCAGGGTCTCGTGGAGGCTCCCCAGCACCTCGGGCGGGGCGTCGTCGAGGTTCGTCTCGAGGACGCGCACGTCGTCCCGGATGAGTTCACCCTCGCTCTCGCCGACGACCCCTCGGATCACGTTCGGGTGGTCGGGGAACGCTTTCGTGCCCGCGCCGTAGCCCGTCGCCTCGATATCGAGGGGCGGAAGCGACGGAACACCCTCCGCGAAGTGCGCGAGCAGCGCCGCACCCGTCGGGGTGAGCAGTTCCGCGTCGATGGGGCCGCCCTGCAGGTCCCAGTCGGCCACCGCCGCGACGTTCATCACCGCCGGGGCGGGCACCGGGTAGGTGCCGTGGCTCATCCGGACGGTGCCGCCACCGGCCCGGACGGGGGTCGTGACGACCCGCTCGATGTCGAGGTCGTCGAGGAGGAGACAGACGCCCACGATGTCCGCGATGGCGTCGTCGGCGCCGACCTCGTGGAAATGGGTCGAATCGAGGTCCGTCCCGTGGACAGCGGCCTCGGCTTCCCCGAGGATTTCGAAGACCGCCTTGGCGTTCGCCTCGACCGACTCGGGGAGCCCCATCCCCTCGACGACCGCGATGACCTCGGGGTAGGTCCGGTGGGGGCCGTGCCCCTCGGCGTGGTCGTGGCTGTGGGCGTCATGCGAGTGGCTGTGGTCGTCGTGATCGTGCGAGTGGTCGCTGTGTTCGTGAGAGTGGCTGTGGTCGTGAGCCTGCGACGGGATGATACTCGGCGTGTGGGCCTCGCCGGTATCGTCGTCACCGTCGCGGTCCTCACCGTCGCGGTCCTCACCGTCCCCGGCCAGCACGTCCACCTTCGTCGCCAGGATCCCGTTCTTGTCGACCTCCCGGACCCGGTACTCCACGTCGAGGGCGGCCTCCACGGGGGCGAGCGCCGCGGGGTCCGCACCGACCGCGACGAGCGCCCCGAGGAGCATGTCGCCCGAGGCCCCGGTCCGGCCGTCGAACGCGAGTGTTCGCATGCTTCGAGGAGTGGGGGCCGCGAGCAAAGGGATGTCGCTCCCCACACGTCAGACAGGTAGCTGACAGCACACGTCTCAGAGACGACGGGAGAACTGCACGCCGTGGGAGGGATTCACGACCGTGGAACCCCGGCAGGAAGCATGTCTGAACAAAAAGCATATCCCCGCAGCGAACCGAATGTTACAGTATCACAAGGATATGAACGAGGTTCAACTAGAAGTGGCGAAGGCGTACCCCAACGACTCGGGGCGCGGCATCGCCCGTCTGGACCCAGATACGCTCCTCCATCTGAAGCTGAGTCCGGGCGACATCATCGAAATCGAGGGAGCAGACGTGACCGCCGCCAAGGTGTGGCGCGCCGACCGGCAGGACTGGAACACGGATACGGTCCGCATCGACGGCTTCACCCGGCAGAACGCGGACGTCGGCATCGGTGAGCGGGTCACCATCCGGAAAGCCGACGCGAAGAAAGCCGAGAAGCTCGTCCTGGCGCCCCCCGAGGAGGCCTCGGTGCAGTTCGGCTCCGACGCCGCGGGGATGGTCAAACGCCAGATCCTCAAGCGGCCCGTCGTCCAGCGCGACATCGTCCCCGTCATGAGCAGCACGAACCACCCGTTCATGCGCTCGCCGGGGCAGGCCATCCCGCTCATCGCCGTCGAGACCGAGCCCGAGGGGGTCGTCCTCATCACCGAGGACACCGAGGTCGAACTACGGGAAGAGCCCATCTCCGGGTTCGAGAAGACCGGTGGCGGCATCACCTACGAGGACATCGGTGGCCTGCAAAACGAGATTCAGCGGGTCCGGGAGATGGTCGAACTCCCGATGAAACACCCGCAGATCTTCAAGAAGCTCGGCATCGAGCCACCGCAGGGTGTCCTCCTGCATGGCCCACCCGGCACCGGGAAGACCCTCCTCGCCAAGGCCGTCGCCAACGAGACCTCCGCGAGCTTCTTCTCCATCGCGGGGCCCGAGATCATCTCGAAGTACTACGGCGAGTCCGAACAGCAGCTCCGCGAGATCTTCGAGGACGCGAGCGAGGAAGCGCCATCCATCATCTTCATCGACGAGCTGGACTCCATCGCACCCAAACGCGAGGACGTGACGGGGGAGGTCGAACGTCGCGTCGTCGCCCAGCTTTTGACCATGATGGACGGCCTCGAATCGCGCGGCCAGGTCATCGTCATCGCCGCGACGAACCGCGTCGACAGCGTGGATCCCGCGCTCCGCCGTCCCGGCCGCTTCGACCGTGAGATCGAGATCGGCGTCCCGGACGAGGTCGGCCGCAAGGAGATCCTGCAGGTCCACACCCGCGGGATGCCCCTCGCGGACAACGTCGACCTCGACAACCTCGCGCACGACACCCACGGCTTCGTCGGCGCGGACATCGAGTCCCTGACGAAGGAGGCCGCGATGAAGGCTCTCAGACGATATCTCCCCGAGATCGACCTCGACGAGGAGGACATCCCCCCGAGTCTCATCGACCGGATGATCATCAAGCGGTCGGATTTCAAGGGTGCGCTCTCGGAGGTCGACCCCTCCGCCATGCGCGAGGTGCTCGTGGAGCTCCCGCAGGTCACCTGGAAGGACGTCGGTGGGCTCGATGAGGCGAAGGGAAAGGTCCAGGAGTCCATCGAGTGGCCGATGAACACCCCCGAGAAGTTCGCGCGGATGGGTATCGAACCCCCGTCCGGCGTCCTGCTGTACGGCCCACCCGGCACCGGGAAGACGCTCATCGCGAAAGCCGTCGCCAACGAGACCAACGCCAACTTCATCTCCGTGCGCGGCCCGCAGCTGCTCTCGAAGTGGGTCGGCGAGTCGGAGAAGGCCATCCGCCAGACCTTCCGGAAGGCGCGCCAGGTCTCCCCGACCGTCATCTTCTTCGACGAACTCGACAGCCTCGCCCCCGGCCGTGGGAGCGACGTCGGCTCCAACGTCTCCGAACGGGTGGTCAACCAGCTGCTCACCGAACTCGACGGGTTGGAGGAGATGGGCGACGTCATGGTCATCGCGGCGACGAACCGCCCGGACATGATCGACCCCGCGCTCATCCGCTCGGGCCGGTTCGACCGCCTCGTCTACATCGGCGAACCCGACGTCGAGGGGCGCGAGCAGATTCTGAACATCCACACCCAGGAGATGCCGCTCGCCCCCGACGTGAGCCTCCGCGAGCTCGCGGAGATCACCGACGGCTACGTCGGCTCCGACCTCGAGTCCATCGCCCGCGAGGCCGCCATCGAGGCCCTCCGCGAGAGCGACCAGGCCGAAGAGGTCGAAATGCGCCACTTCCGCAAGGCCCTCGAATCCGTGCGCCCCACCATCTCCGAGGACATCCGGGACTACTACGAGCGCATCGAGGAGGACTTCAAGGGCGGCCAGACCGGCCCGGAGCAGACCGGGACCGGGCGTATTGGCTTCCAATAGACCTTTTTCTGCGTCGGGGTCGCTTCGCGACCCACTCCTTGAAAAAGCTCTACCAAAAAGGCCGACTCAGCCCGTCGGGCTGAGTCGGTGATGCTCGTGAGCCCCGCGAACGAGCGCTCGTGAGACGAACGGAGTGAGTCTCACGGTGACCTCGCTCGGGCGCAGGCGCGCCCTCGCTCGGAGATTCCGCCAAGAGCTTGTTCGGCCGGCATTTCGCCAGGTTTGTCCACCCGGCACTTCGCTACTCACTTGCTCGGCTCCCGACCCGTGAGAAAACAGAGATCGCGTTCGTGATTACAGCTCAGTCGTCGCCGTCAGCGCGATACGGATCGCGCGTTCGACGTTGTTCTTCGCCTTCTCCGGGAGCTCCTCGCCTTCGGTTTCGCCCTTCTGGGTCCCCTCGACGAGGTTCCCGTCGACGGTGCAGATGGCGCCGGCGCGCAGGCCCTTCCGGCGGGTGATGGAGAAGACGGCGGCGGCCTCCATCTCGACGGAGAGCATGCCAGCGGCCTCCCAGTCTGCGACGTACTCGTCCGTCTCGGCGTAGAACGCGTCGTCGGAGGCGATGGGGCCGACGTGAACGTCCTCGTCGTTGGCTTCCGCGGAGTCGACGAGCGAGGTGAGCACGTCGTAGTCGGGAACGGCGGGGTATTCGACATCCTCGTAGCGCTTCGAGGTGCCCTCGTTCTTGGCCGCGCCGGTGGCGACGATCATGTCGCCGATCTCGATGCCGCGCTGGAGGGCGCCGGTGGTCCCCACGCGGATGAACGTCTCCACGCCGACGGCGGCGAGCTCCTCGACGGCGATGGCGGCGGAGGGGCAGCCGATGCCGGTCGAGCAGATGGTGAGCTCGCGGCCCTCGAAGGTGGCGTTGACGACCTTGTATTCTCGATTTTCGGCGACGACCTCCGAGGAGTCACACTGCTTCGCGATGCGGTCCACGCGGCCCGGGTCGCCGGGGATGAGCGCGATGTCGTTCAGGTCACCCTCCTCGACGAGCAGGTGCGGCTGTTTGGCCATATCCTCACTCCACGGGCCGGGTAAAAGTCGGGTTCGGTGTCGGGCGAGCGGTCAGACGAACGTGACCGTGAGCAGGGGGACGAGCACGAGCAGCGCGGTGACGTACACCAGCGCGGAGCGGAGCCAGTCGGCCCGGACGCGGTCGCGGCGTTCCTCGGCGTAGGCGCTCTGGCCGAATCGCGGGAGGACGAGGTAGGCGAAGAAGCCGTAGAGGAACGCGAGGACGACGGCACCGGCGAGGAGATGCGGGCCGAGCGCGAGGCCCGTCCCCTCGATGAACGCGAGCGGCGGCACCGGAACCACGTCCTCGAAGCCGACGACGAGGAGGGTGTAGAGCACGCCGCCGAGCATCCCGGCGCCGTAGTGGATGCCCGACGCGAGCGCGGAGGGGACCTCCGGCAGGTCGTCCCCGGAGAGCGCGCTCGCGGCGACGAACGGCGGAGTCTGGCCCTCCCGCAGCGTCTTCATCGGGATGTTCATGACGATGGTCGCGAACAGCCCGGCGACGACGTTCACGAGGAGCCGCGTGGTGAACGGGGGCGGCCCGAAGTGCCCGGTGTGCAGGAACACGAAGTCCATATCCCAACCTGGAGGTGGAGACCTAAAATCAGCCCGTTTCGGCCGTGAGGCGCTCGACGGCCTCCCACGAGAGCGGCACCTTCGGCCCCTCACGGGCGGCGGCGAGCGCCCCGCAGGCGTTCGCGACCGCGAGCGCGTCCCCAGGGGCCTCCCCACGGAGGCGCGCGGCGAGGAAGCCCGCGGCGAAGGCGTCACCGGCCCCCGTCGTGTCGACGGGGTCGAGGGCGAACCCGGCGTGTTCGACGGCCCCGTCGGGCGTCTCGACGGCCGCCCCCCGGGTCCCGAACTTCGTCGCGACGACCTCACAGGGGACCGCCCCGAGCGCCGCGGCCTCCTGTTCGTTCACGAACAGCAGGTCGGTGTGGTCGATGACCGCGGAGAAGTCGCGGTCGGCGACGCGGCGGCCGGGGTCGAAGCTCACGGGAATCCCGTGGCCGGCGGCGAGTGCCGCGAGATACCGGGCCGTCTCCGGGTGCTGGCTCGTCAGGTGGACGTGGTCGCAGCCCGTGACGTACTCGGGGTCGATGTCCTCGGGCCGGACGGCCTCGTTGACCCCCTCGGCACCGAGGACGGACACCTCACCCGCGTCGTCGACGAGAAGATATTTCGTGGCCGTGGTCCCGGGGGCGGTGACGACGCCGTCCGTGTCGACCCCCCGGGCCGCCAGGTCGCGGGTGGCGAGCAGGCCGTTCTCGTCGTCGCCGACACTCCCGACGAGGGCGGCCTCGCAGTCGAGTCCCACCAGCCCGGCCGCGACGTTGGCCGCGCTCCCACCCCCGCCCTGTCGCCGCGAGCGGATGGCGGATTCGCCGTCGGGGACCGGGAGCCGGTCGAGCCGGAGCGTCACGTCCCAGTTGACGTGGCCGGCACACAGCACGCGCATACCCGCATCTCGGGAAGCCGAAAGAAAACCCCAGCGGTCCCGTCACGCGATGGCGAAGAGGACGAGATTGTGCGCGCCGGGGCCGAGCCCCACCGCGGCCACCGCACCGAGCGCGAGCGCCCCCTCGCCGGGCTTCTCTCGGACGTAGGGGACGAGGAGGTTCACGACGAGGGCCGCGAGCCCCACCTTCACGAGGACGAACAGCCAGCCCTCGGGGAGGGGCGCGAAGTGCCCGAACTCGATGAGAAGGGCGGAGAGGGGCGTCTGCTCGCCGAAGCCGAGATGCAGCCCCACGGCGGTCGAGATGCCGTCGAGCACGTGGCCGAAGACGGCGAGGGCACCCGGCGCGCCCGCGACCCGGAGCGAGAGCCGGTCACGGAGCCCGAACCAGACCCCCGCGGCGACGAGGAGCGAGGCGAGAAGCCCGAAGAGGGGCCACGCGAGCGTGAGCGTCCCCCGCGAGAGGGCGACCGTGGCCGCGTACGCGAGCAGGAGCCCGGCCACACCCGTCCCGACGAGCGCGAGCCCACCCGGTACCGTCTCCACGCTCCACCCCTCCGCGGGACGGGGTGCAAGCAGCGCCCACACGGCCCCCGCGAGGACGAACGTGGTGACGTAGACGGTGGGAGAGCCGAACAGCGGGGCGACGAGGGCGGGGACCACGCGAGCCTGAAACAGCGCGTAGCCGGTCGCACCCGCGACCATCCACGGGGCGAACGCGGCGACGACCTGGGGCGTGATCGCCGGGGAGCGGCGATGGAGCAGCCCCACGACAGCGACGAGCGCGAGGAGCACCGCGACGAGATACGGCAGGGGTGGCAAGGCGGTGCCAGAGGGGAGCAGTGCCATAGCGGCTACTGCCCACGCGGGGACCAAAGCGTTCCGATAGCGAGTACCGCCGTCACTCGCTCCACGGCTCGTCCACCTGGTCGCCGTAGAGCTCCCGCATGAGCGAGACGATGCTCTCGGGCGGGAACTGCCCCTTCTCCGTGACGATGGCGTCGAGGTGTCTGGGCGGGGTCACGTCGAACGCGGGGTTCCGGACGGTGATCTCGCCGATCTCCTCTCGGGACTCGTCGTCGATGACCTCCCTCTCCGCGCGCTGTTCGATCTCCACGGCCTGCCCGGTGAGGGTGTCCGGATGGAGCTTCAGGGTTCCCGCGGCGACCATCACCGGGACGCCGCGCTCGCGGGCCAGGACGGCCAATCCAGACGTGCCGACCTTGTTGATGACGCTCCCGTCCGCGGCGATGGAGTCCGCCCCGACGATGACGTGGTCACACTCGTCGAGGAACCGGTGGGCCGCGTTGTCGACGATGAGCGTCACGGGGACCCCCAGCTCCCGGAGCTCTTTCGCCGTGATGTGCCCCTGGTTCCGGGGGCGGGTCTCCTTCACGTACGCCTCGACGTGCTTCCCCTGCTCGACGGCGGCCCGGACCACGGCGACCGCGGCGGTGGAGTGGCAGTGGGTCATCACGGTGTCCCCGTCGCGGAGCCGACCCGCACCCACGCGCCCGAGCCGCCCCTGTGCGCGGTCGAGGTCCGTCCGGAACGCCTCCGCCCGGGTGACGACGGAGGTGCGCAGGTCCGAGACCGTCCCCCCGTGCATCCCGTGGAGGACGTACCGGAGGGCGTTCGGGAGGGAAACGGCGGTGGGGCGGGTGTCGGCGAGGGTGCGGGCCGCGGCCCGCATCGCGGCCCGGAACGCCTCGGGGTCCTCGGTCTCGATCCACTCGGCCTGTGCGGCGAGTGCCCCCGCGGCGGCGTCCGCGATGGTCGCCGCCCCCCGCGTCTCCATCGACGCGATGGCGTCGGCGACCTGCTCGACCTCGGGACAGACGGAGTCCATGGTGGACGTTAGCACGCGAGCGGGAAAAGCAGGGTGGCGTGGAGCCGACGGCGGACGAGGCCGAACGAACACGGGCGAGAGCGGGGGACCTTTTGTCTCCGCAATCGAGGAGGGGGTATGAACCGAGAGGAGTTCGCGGCCCGCATCGACCACACCGTACTCGGCCCGGAGACGACGCTCGCGGACGTGAAGGAGGTGCTCGACGAGGCGACGCAGTACGGGATGAACGCCTGCATCCCCCCGTGTTACGTCGCGGAGGCGGCCGACTACGCGCCCGGGGTCACCCTCGCCACCGTCGTCGGCTTCCCCCACGGGCAGGAGTCGACCGAGACCAAGCGCGCCGAAGCCGAGTTCGCGTGGCACGACGGCGCGGACGAGCTGGACATGGTCATCAACGTCGGCCGGCTCAAAGCGGGCGAGGACGAGGCCGTGCAACACGAGATCGAGGAGGTCGTCGCCGCCGTCCCCGTCCCGGTGAAGGTGATCATCGAGTCGTCGCTGCTGACGAACGACGAACTCCACCGCGCCTGTCAGGCCGCCCAGGACGCCGACGCCGACTTCGTCAAGACCGCGACCGGGTTCGCCGTCGGCGGGGCCACCGTCGAGGACGTCCGGGAGATGTCGGAGTACCTCCCCGTCAAAGCGTCGGGGGGTGTCGGCTCCTACGCGGAGGCGATGGCGATGTTCGAGGCCGGCGCGACCCGCATCGGCGCGTCGTCGGGCGTCGAGATCGTGGAGGGGTATCCGGACGATGAAGAGGAGGAGACCGACGAGGAGGCCTCAGACGACTGAGGCCGCGGAGACCGCACGCGGTCCGAGCCGGGCTCGGTCGGTCGTCCCGTTGTACCCAGTAATCACGTACCGCTGGCCCGACCCCTCGTCGAGCAGTCTATCGACGGGCGCGTGGTCGTCCGTGAGCACGGGCACGTCGTCGGTCGGGATCGACTCTCCGCGCTGGTAGCGGCGGATCTGCCGGGTCAGGTCGAGGCCGATATCGCGCTCCTCGTTCGCCCGCTGGAGTTCGGCCTCGGTGTAGGGCTCTCCCTTCGTCGCCACGAGCTCGATGTTCTGGAGCGCGTTCGTGTTGCTCGTCGGGAACGCGTAGACGTGGGGGTACACCCGTCCGAGCGTCTTCACCTCCGCGCGGTAGAAGGCGCTGCCCTGCCCCGAGCGCGCGGCGATGACGTTCGCGAACAGGACGCCGTCGTCGTCCATCTTCGAGGAGGTGAGGGCCATGAACTCCCGCGTCGTGAGGTGGAACGGCACCCGGTCCTTGCGGAAGGCGTCGAGGACGATGAGGTCGTAGGTGTGGGTGGTCTCCTTCAGGAAGCGCCGGCCGTCCATCGTGTGGACGGACAGCCGCGGGTGGTCCCGGGGCACGTCGAAGTACGTGTAGGCGGCGTCGACGACGGCTGGGTCGAGCTCCACCACGTCGACGGTGACGTTCGGGTACTCTTCGAGGAAGCGTTTGGGGCCGGAGAAGCCCCCGCCGCCGACGAACAGCACCCGGTCGACGTCCTCGGTCATGAGCAGGGGGATGTGGGCGTACGCGGAGTAGCCGAAGACGTACCCCTCGCGCTCGTCGGTGTACATCGCGCTCTGGGGGACGCCGTCGAGGAACATCGTCCGGACGCCGTCGTCGTCGACGACCCGTAGCTCGGAGTAGCGCGTCGACTCCTCGTGGACGACGTTCGCGGGGGTGGGGACGCCGTAGACGCCCACGAGCGCCGCGGCGAGGAGGACGCAGGCCGCGAGGCCGACCTGCGCGACTGCGCGCGGTTCCGCGGGCGCGACGCGGAACGCACCCGCGAGGAGAATCCCACCGAACACCAGCTCGGCCTGCAGCACGGAGAGGAACGGGATCAGGACGAACGTGGCTCCGAAGGTGCCGACGATGGAGCCGACGGTCCCCAGTGCGAACACGCGGCCCGCGGACTCGCCCGACGACTGGGCCTGTGAGAGCTCCGCGGCGAAGGGGCTGAGGAGCCCTAACAGGACCGTCATCGGGCCGAACAGCACGATGATAGGGGGGATGGCCGCGTACCGAGCGGGAATCGGAAGCCCGGCGAAGAACCCGAGCAGGGGTTCGCCGGCGACGATGAGCAGGGCGGTGAAGCCGACACCCGCGAGCAGGATGGCGGAGAGCGATTCCCGGGAGGCGTGGGTGGCGGCGCGCTTGCCCCCGAGGTAGTAACCCACGGAGAGTGCCGTGAGGAAGACGCCGATAACGGAGCCCCAGACGTAGACGGAGGAGCCGAGAGCAGGCGCGACGATGCGGCCGGCGAGGATTTCGAGCCCCATGCTGGCCGTGCCGCCGGCGAGGACCGCGACCTCGGGCGTGGAGGGACGGAGACGCACATGCGTTCATGCAACCGTGGGGGCTTAAGCCCAGTCGAGGTGGAAACACTGGGGTGCGAACCGGGGCAAAGAAAGAATAATTTTTGCACAGAAATTATTTGTTCCCAGTCACCGTAGGGAGGGTATGGTCGACGAGACGTGGGACGACATCAACGAGCGCGTGGCCGAGGAGTGGACGGCCGAGACGACGCCGTTCGAGCGGGTGTACGAGGTGCTCGAAGGGACCCACGAGGGAGCATCCGCGGCCGAGATCGCCGAGCGTGCGCTCGTGAGCGAGCCGACCGCCAGGCGGCATCTCGACGCGCTCGTCAACACCGGGTTCGCCGCGACCGAACAGGACGGTCGCACCACGCGCTATCGGCGTGACGACGACCGGGTGCTGATGACGCGAATCCAGGAGCTCCGGGCGGAGACCACCCACGAGGAACTGCTCGATGGCATCAGACGGATGAAGGCAGCCCTCCGAGAGTACGAGGAGCGGTACGACGCCCGCTCTCCCGAGGAGCTGGCTCGACAGTTGCCGAACGATGCGCGCGACGAGTGGGAGGACGTGACCACGTGGCGGACCACCCGGCAGAACCTCGCGGTCGCGCAGGCGGCGCTCTCCTACGACGAGGCCAGCCGAGAGCTCACCGCATGACGGACCGCTCGGATGAGTTTGGGACGATTTATCTTCCGGCACTCCGGCGAATCCGGGACCTGTGGACCGACCTCGAACCGCTGACCGTCGAAACCGGGTACGACGACCCGATCAACCCCACGGAACTCCGGGTGACACTGGACGACGGTATCGATGCGGCCGACACCGCGAGGATCGACATCCAGTGGAGCACGCTGGACAACTACACGTTTCATTACACCGACAGCGCGGGGCTGAACTGGCGGTTCGACCGCCACCCGAACACCCACTCGCCCGAGCGACATTTCCATCCGCCAGCCGAGGATGGGACTCGCGAGGGAAGCAACGACGGGACAGTCGACCCGGAACCGTCCTGCATCCAGGTCGGCGAGGTATCGCTCGTGACCCGTGCCGTCCACAAGCTATGGCGGGTCGCCTACGAGAGCGGAGACCCGACTCGGCTCAACACGCTCTCGAATCCGCCCTAAGTCTCGGTTCGGATGCGGCAGTCGCTCCGCCCCGGAAGCGTCGCGCTTTTTGCCCCGCGCTCGAATGACCACACGAATGGCCCGGTATCACATCGAGACGTACGGCTGTACCTCGAATCAGGGCGAGAGCCGTGAGATCGAGCAGCGGCTCCGCGACGCCGGCCACTACCGCGTCGACGGGCCCGAGGAGGCCGACGTCGCCATCCTCAACACCTGTACGGTCGTCGAGAAGACGGAGCGGAACATGCTCCGCCGGGCCAAAGAACTCGAGAGCGAGGTGGCGGATCTCATCGTCACGGGCTGTATGGCCCTCGCGCAGGGCGAGGAGTTCGCAGAGGTGAACGCACAGGTGCTCCACTGGGAGGACGTCCCCAACGCCGTCACGAACGGGGAGTGTCCGACCACGACGCCCGACTCCGAGCCGATCCTCGACGGCGTCGTCGGCATCCTCCCCATCGCCCGCGGCTGTATGTCGAACTGCTCGTACTGCATCACGAAGTTCGCGACGGGGCGCATCGACTCCCCCTCCGTCGAGGAGAACGTCCGGAAGGCCGAGGCGCTCGTCCACGCCGGGGCGAAGGAGCTCCGCATCACGGGTCAGGACACCGGTGTCTACGGCTGGGACCAGGGCGAGCGAAAGCTCCCCGAGCTTCTGGACCGCATCTGCGACATCGAAGGGGAGTTCCGCGTCCGTGTGGGCATGGCGAACCCCGGCGGTGTCCACGGGATTCGCGAGGAGCTCGCGGAGGTGTACGCGCGAAACGAGAAGCTCTACAACTTCATCCACCTGCCCGTCCAGTCCGGGTCGGACGACGTGCTGGAGGCGATGCGCCGCCAGCACCGCGTGGACAAGTTCAAAGAGATCGTGGAGGTGTTCGACGGGAAACTCGACCACTGGACCCTCTCCACCGACTTCATCGTCGGCTTCCCGACCGAGACGGACGAAGACCACGAAAAGAGCATGGACCTCCTTCGTGAGGTGGCCCCCGAGAAGATCAACGTCACGCGCTTCTCGAAGCGCCCCGGCACCGACGCTGCGGAGCTGAAGGGGCTCGGTGGGACGCTCAAGAAGGAGCGCTCGAAGGCGATGACCGAGCTCAAGATGGATGTCATCGGCGAGGCCTACGAGTCGATGGTCGGCGAGCGCCACGAGGTGCTCGTCGCCGAGGAGGGGTACGGCGACTCCGTGCAGTGTTACGACGAGGCCTACCGCCAGCTCGTCATCACGGACGCCTCCGAACACGGCATCGAAGTGGGTGATTTCGTCGAGGTGGAGGTCAGAAGCGCCCAGACCGTCTACGCCTTCGCCGACCCCGTCTCCTCGCCCGATTGCGAGCCTCGCTCCGCTCGGCTCGCGTGACTCGGAGTAGTGACTGGCGTCACTACCCCTCGCCCGCCCGCAGCGAGGAGGCCGCCGCCGCGGACTGATTCTCACTCGTCGCGGGCCTGTCGGCCCACTCACCGCTCACAGGTGCCCGCGCACCTTCGCCCGCTCTTCCGGGTCGAGCGGCTTCTTCGACCGGTCGAACGTCTTCTCGTCGATGATGGAGCGTTCGAGGATGTCGCAGGCGAGCCCGAGCGCGTGGCTCGCACCGTACCCCTCGGCAGTGCCGACGAAGTGGCCCTTGTCGGTGAGCAGGCGCACGCGGGCCTGCAGCAGGGGGGTCCCCCGGAGCTTCTCGTCGTGTTTGTGGAGATGGGCGACGGCCTCGTAGACGCGCATCCGGCGGTGCTTTCCGGCGACGGCCTCGACCATCTCCGTCACGTCCTGCGGGACGCAGTCGTCCAGCAGGTCGACGCCGATGATCTGGACGGGGAGGCGGTCCTCGTCGGTCCAGGTGAGCGCGCGGAGCACGTCGGTCTTGGTGACGATACCGGCCGGGCCGCCGTCCTCGACGATGAGTGAGGAGACCCCGTTTTCGAGCATCGTCTCGACGGCGCCACCGAGTGGCGCGTCCGGTTCGACGGCGAGCACGGGCCGGGACATCGCGTTCTCGACGGGGAGATCGAGCATCCGCTGGATCTCGCCGGAGCGGGAGCCGTACCCCCCGCGACCCCGGCCGCCGTGGGCGTCGAACCGCGGGCTGTTCCCGCCGCTGGCGCGGTCCATCTTCCGAGCCGAGAAGTCCACGAGGTCCTGCTGGCTGACGATGCCGACGACCGTGTCCCCGTCGACCACGGGGAGGTGGGTGATGTGGTGCTCGCGCAGGAGATGCAGCGCCTCGCCCACGCTCGTCCGGCGGGAGACCGTCTGCAGGCTCTCGGTGTAGACGTCCGAGACGGCGAGCGCGTCGAGATGCTCGCGAACTTCCGCCAGCAGGTCCTCCGCCGTGACGACGCCCACGAGGTCGCCGTCCTCGAAGACGGGGAGCGCCTTCGCGTCGGAGTCGACCATCAGGCGGGCGACCGTCCGGATGTCGTCGTCGGGGGCGGCCCGCGCGACGTGCCAGCAGAGGGTGCGGGCCTTCGTCGACGGCGTCCGGTGGGTCGAGCCGAACTGCTTTGCCGTCACGAGGCCGGCGTACGCGCCGTCGTCGGTCACCACCACGGCCTTCGTCACGGGGTCGTCGAACGCCCCCGCCACCTTCGAAGCCGGGGTCTCCGCGTCGAACGAAACGAACTCGTCAGAAACGATGGCACCGATGTCCATGTCCTACGTTCGACCTCCGAAGATATGAGGTTGTTTACCACACCACACGGTTAGGTCCGCGCCGGTCCTATCTCTCTCATGCTCGCGCGGGTCATCCACGCGCCCACGAGCCAGCGGTGTTACGCCTGCGGGGAGCGGGCCGATATCGCCGTCGGACGCGGGCGTCGGCTCTGGTACGTCTGCTGGGAGCACGCGCCCGAACTCCTCGAAGCGGGGGGCGTGATCCTCGGCGGCGAGCTCGAATCGGGACGCCGGCTGAAAACGGGATAGCGGTCGGGCACGTAGAGGGGGCATGGACGGCGTTCTCGAACTCCCGACCGAGGTGCAGGACCGGCCCGACAAGTACGTGATCTACGTCGACGCGCCCGAGTGCCGGGCACAGGACGTGCGGGTGAGCGCCCGCAAGCGGCGCGTGCAGGTGACGACGCCGCAGGGGACCTGCACGGTCACCCTCCCCGACCCCATCGACGAGGCGGGGATCGCCGCCGAGTTCTTCGGCGGGGAGCTCCGCGTCGCGGTGCCCAAGCGGTAGTCCGGAGAAAATCCTCGGGGCGGCATCACCGGGGGAAGCAGTGCCCGAAGGTTTTTGCCGTGGTGAGAGCCTACTCGTTGGTATGAGCCTCACGACCGACGACTTCGCTCCGTACACCCGAGACCCGGACGCGGACCCCGACAAGCCGCTCGGCGACGCTCTGGCCGAACTCGCTGTCGATGTCGATATCGACTCCGTCGATGCTGTCCGTGAACTGCGCGAAGACGTATGAGGCTGTTTCTGGACACGAACCTCTTTGTGGCGGTGCTCACTGACGAGTCGGCGCACGCCACGGATTCGAGACGGGTATTGAACAGCGAGCACGACCTGTTCACCTCCGTGTTGAATCTGATGGAGCTCCGAACTGTCCTCACGAAAAAGAAGCTCTTCGAACGGGTAGCTGTCGAGGAAGCCCAGCAACGAATCGTGAATCGGACGACGGTGACCGTCCCCGACGCACAGGACGTACTCGCAGGAAGCAAGCGGCAGGACGAGACGATGTTATTCCGATGGATGCGCTGATACTCACTGCCGCCGAGGCGAGTGACGCCACGCTCGTCACGTTCGACGAGGAACTGTTGGATCACGGTGCAGTAGCGCCGACGGAGATAGCCTGAGTCAGCCGTACGATTCCCACACCGAAACCGAAACGGACCGACACGAGTGAGTCCCCGACGTTCAGAAGACGGCGTCGGGAACGCTAGCTCCGACTCGGCTCGGGGTACCCCTTGTTCACGAGCAGTTTCAACACGAGGACGTACGCCACGAACGCCGCGGCCGCGAAGACCGCGGCCCGGACGTAGCCGGTGACGTCCGTGCCGACTGCGACGACGTGGACCGTCGCGAAGCCGAACCCCGCGTAGGCGAGCGCGTGCACGAGCCGCGGGGTCCACGGCCGCGAGAAGCGCCGTGGGTCCAGAAAGCCGAGCGCCGCGACGATGACCAGTCCGAGGGCGATGATGCCGACGGCGACCCCGACGAGCAGGTAGGTGGTCCCGAACGTCGGGGCGGGGGAGGCGCCGGTGTACACCTTCCAGGTGTCGATGGAGCCGAGCACCCCGTGGACGAGCATCATCAAAAGCGCGAACACCGCGATGGGGACGTGGACCGTCAGCGCCGCGCGGTGGGCGATACCGAACTTCGTCGCCGTCCGCGGGCTGTAGAGGATCCCCGTCAGCGTGGCGAGGAACAGCGCGCCGTACGCGATGAGTGCGGTCGCGCGGTCCAGCAGCCAGAGCGTCGGTGCCATCTACGAGGCCCCCGTCTCCTCCTCCGGCGCGGCCGACCCGCCCGTCGAGCCACCCGTGCTCCCCGTGGAGCCGGCGGACCCGGTCGTGGTCGACCCCGTCGTGGCGTTCGCGCCCGTCCCGACGTAAGCGTAGACGGGGGTGCCGGCCGGGATGGTGACCGTCTCCCCGTCGCGACGGGTCGTCATCGGTTCGTCCGTGTAGCCGACCAGCACCGGCTCGACCGTCGCAGCCGTGTCCGACCCCCCAGCTGCCGGGGTGGTCGCCGGGACCGTGCCGCTGTCCGTCGACTGCGGGACCTCTGCCCCGGCAGCGGCCGGTTCTGGCCCGTCGAGCGACGTGCGATATCCGCCGATGCTGGCCGCCGCGAACAGCGACGTGACCAGCATGACGACCGCGAGCACCTGGACGATGCGTTCACGCGACATGGTGGTGGAACCCCTCCGTCTCGTGGAAGACGCCGTGAGTGACGAGGAACGCTTCGAGCCCCGGCCACGACTCGGCCAGCTCGATGGCCTCGGCCGGTGGCGTGGCGGCCAGCGTCGTCGCGAGCGCGTCCGCCTCCATGCAGTCGCGCCGCGCCACGACGGTGACGAGCTCGTTTGCCGCGCCGAGCCGCGACTCGTCGGGGGCGTAGATGTGGTCGACGTCCTTCCGTCGGCGACGGTACGACCCCGAGCTGGCGATATGCCAGTCCGTCTCGAGCACCTTCAGATACTCGTCACAGCCGTCGAGCGGCTCGATACCGACGGTGGTCATCGGCCGGGCGATATCCCCGCCGCCGTTGACGGAGGCGCGGACGCCGACGCCCGTGGCCGCCTCCCACGCTCGGTCGACGAGGTACCCCTTCGCGAGCCCATTCAGATCGACCTCGGTGGTCGCGCGGACGGTATCGCCGTGGACCTCGACCGCACCGGTCCCGAACGTCGTGTCGACGCGGGTCGTCTCGCCGCGGATGTACTCCTTCACCGCGTGTTCGACACCGCCCTGCGTGATGGCGAACCGCCCGTCCGTTCGGTCTGTGTAGCGCTGTGCCCGCCGGACGATGGCGGCGACGTGGCGGTCCGTGACCTCGCCCTCGCGGTTGAGCGCCGCGACGGCGCTGTCCGGGTCGAACGCGTTCAGTCGCGATTCCAGCTCGCGGGCGGTCCGTTTCGCCGCCCGCACGGCCGCGTCGGCCCGGACGCCCGACGCGCGCACCGAGAACTCGGTGTCACAGCAGTCGAAGGTCGTCGTCGCGGTCCCGAGTCGGTCGTAGACGTTCGCCAGCATCAGTCGTCCTCCTCGTGGTCGTCGTCGGTCTCGTAGCGGTACTCCGTCTCGCCATCCGGCGACTCGTAGCGATACTCCGTCTCGCCGTCGTCGTGACTGATCTCCCACTCACCGGGGCCCTCACCGGGGGGATAGGGCGCACCCGGTGGGGTGTCGGACGCCGGCTGGACCACCACCGTCGGGGTGGACTGTGGCGTGGCCGTCGACTCCGGCGTCGGCGTCTCCGCGGCCACGGTGCCGTTCTCCGCGGCCGTCGACTCCTCGTCGAGCGCGGGCTGGTCGTTCGGAAGCAGGTCCTCCGCGAGGCCCGGGTTCGCGAGCAGGCCGGTGAGCGCCCCCGAGAGGACGATGCCCGCGAGGGCGAACGTCACCAGGGTGTGCTTGCTGACTGGGTTCCGCATCTATGCCATCGCCTCCGTTGGCGAGTGATTCGTCTGGGTAGGGATCGCGTACATCGGTTCTCGTATCAGGTGTCGGTCGATTCCGTGGGTTCGGGTGTCTCCGTCGGTTCGGGTGTCTCCGTCGGTTCGGGTGTCTCCTCTTCGTCGCCGTCCGCACACTGCTCGTCCTCGTCGTCCGCATCGTCCGCATCGTCGTCCTCGTCTGCCGGACAGTCGTCGGTCGGCTCCGGCGTCGTCGCCTCCGTATCGCCCGCGTCGTCCGAGTCCCGGGTAGGGGCCTCCATGTTCGAGGACGGGGTGTCCTCGGAGTCGTCCTCGGTTTCGTCGCGCGGGCTGATCTCCTCTTCCAGTTCGAAGACGGCGCCGGAGGAGCGGTCGACGGTGACCTCCGCTTCGCCGGAGACCGAGCGGGTGCCGAGTTCGAACGCGAACTCGTAGGCGTCGTCGTCGGTCTCCGCCTCGACGAGCCGCCACGGGTAGTCGGAGAGGGCGGCGCGGGCCCGGCGCTCGGCCGTCGCCCGCGTGACCGCGGTCGAGTGGCTCCCCGACTCGACCTGGCGGTCGCTGGCGACCTGCCGGCTCCGGGTGCCGTCCTCGCGCTCGACGGTGACCTCGATGGTGTCCCCGTCGGTCGCGGCGATGGAGGCCTCACCCCCGCCGCCCGTGTAGCGCTCGGAGAGGGCGTGCACGGTGGCGCCCTCGACGGGGCGGAGCCGGTCCATCGCGTCCTGGAGCGCGCCCCGGTCGACACCGGCCGCGCGCAGGGTCTCGTTCGTGAACGGCTCCATCCGGTCGAGAAGCACCGCGTAGCTCGTACGGGTGTTCCGCGCGCGGATGCCGAGTTCGGCGAGCTCCCGGCCGTACGCCTCGGCTGACAGGGTGCCGTTGCGGTAGCGGGCCGTCGCCGTCTCGTAATCCGTGCGGATGGCACGGGCTCGCTCCTCGAGCTCCGTCGCCCGGGCCGCGATGGCCCGGAGGCGCGTCTCGTTCGCACCCGTGATGGCCGCGTCGGCGAGTCGCGAGCGCACGTCGTCGCCCGCGGCGAACAGGACGGTGCCGACCTGCTCACCGACGGACGGGGAGATGCGCTCCGGCTCGCCACCCGATGCCAACGCGGACGCCTCACGTCCCGCGGGTTGGACGCCCGTCCCCGAGAGCACGAGCGTCGCGACCAGCAGGAGCACCGCGAGTCGTGTCGGCTGTCGCGTCGTTGGCATCACCTCCGTCCACACGAGGGAGGCCCATAAACGGGGGATACGCTGTCGGGATTTTCTGGATAGTTGCACTCTTTTGCGAGATTATCCCTCAGTTAATCGGACAATTTCGCCGAATTTCGCCGGATTTCGTGAAAGGACTGGACGGTTTATAGCCGTCGATTAACGAGTAGTCAGACACGAGATGTCCGGGGCGCGATACGGGTGGGTTCGGCTGCTCCTGGCGGTAGCGGTGGTCCTGTCGCTCGTCCCCGCCGCCGCGGGCGCGCAGCCCGCGACACCGGAGCCGGACGCCACGGTGACGCGGGTGGAGCTCCACGCCAACGGCTCGGCGACGTGGACCGTCCAGATCCGGACGCGGCTGGAGACGGACGCGGACGCCGAGGCGTATCGCGCGTTCCAACGGGCGTTCAGAAACGACTCCAGTGCGACGTTCGACCCGTTCAGACAGCGGATGGAGCGAGTGGTCGCCAGCGCGGCGAACGAGACGGGCCGGCCCATGGAGGCGACGAACTTCGCCGCGACGACCCACGTCCAGGAGGTGCCGCGGCGCTGGGGCGTCGTCACCTTCCGCTTCCGGTGGACGAACTTCGCCGCGACCGAGGACGGCTACGCTGCGGGCGACGTCTTCGGCACCGGCTTCTTCCTCTCGGAAGGCGATACGCTGGAGATCGTCGCCCCCGAGGGGTATCAGATCACGGCGGTGGAGCCCGAGCCCACCTCCCGCGACGGGCAGACCGTCCGGTGGACGGGCCGGATGGATTTCGCGGAGGACCACCCGCGCGTGGAGCTACGGGATACGACGACGCGGACGCCCCTCGGGCGGACCGAGACGCTCGCGGTCATCGTCACCGTCGGGAGCGTGCTCGCGCTCGGCGCCGTCGCGCTGTGGGTCCGGCGACTCCACCGCGAGGAGCCGCCAGGCCGGCGGCCCCCGGTCGAGACCCGTACGGTCGCCACACCTGCGGAGCACGAGGAGCCCGCCACTCCGGACGACCGCATCCGGACCGGCCCCGAGCGCGTCCGGGCGCTCCTGCGCGAACACGGCGGCCGGATGAAGCAGGCCGAGATCGCCGACGCGCTCGACTGGTCCGCGTCGAAGACCTCGCGGACGCTCTCGGAGATGGCCGAGTCGGGGAAGATCCGGAAGATCCGCCTCGGCCGCGAGAACGTCATCGACCTCGCCGAGGACGGATGAGCCGGTCCACCTCGGTGTCCTCCTTCCACTCGCCGAGCTCCTTCGGGTCGACGTGGACGAACACGTCGTCCACCTCGGGGAGCGCCCGGATCGAGTCGACGACGGCCGTCTCGATGGCGTGCGCCTCGTAGAGCGTCTTCTCCCCCTCGACCTCGATATGCAGCGACACGTCGATTTCGGGGCCGACGTAGTGGGCGACCACGTCGTGGGCCCCCTGCACGTCCGGGTGGGCGAGCGCTCGGCGGAGGATCTCCGCCCGGAGGGCCTCGGGGGGTGCCGCACCGACGAGGTAGTTCACGTTGTCGCGGACGATATCCACGCCCGTGACGAGGATACCCACCGCGACGACGCTCGCGGCCAACGGTTCGAGCACCGGGAATCCGAACCCGGCACCGACGACGCCGACGAGCGCCGCGCCCGCCGTGAGGATGTCGTTGCGGTTGTCGACGGCCGTCGCCGTGAGTGCGGGCGAGCGGTGGGTTTCGGCGACGGCGAGACAGTAGCGGTAGAGCCCGAACTTCACGACCGCGGCGACGAGGAGGACGGCGACGGCCGCGGGACCGCGGGCGACCTGGATATCCCCCGAGAGGAGGGTGGTGACGGACTGATAGAGGACGAGACAGCCCGCGCCGAGGACGCCCACGGCGACGAACAGCGAGACGAACGGCTCGATGCGCTCGTGGCCGTGTGGGTGCTCGAAGTCCGGTGGCTGGGTGGTGAGATACAGCCCCGCGACGACGACGACGGAGTAGACGGCGTCCGCGAGGCTGTTGACGGCCTCCGAACCGACGGCGAGACTGCCCGTCAGGTACCAGACCCCGCCCTTCGCGACGGCCAGCGCGAGGTTGGCCGCGAGGATGAGGAGCCCGACCCGACGGAGGGCGGACGCCCGTGCCATAGCGGGGATTGCGCGGCCTCCGTTATAGGGGTTCGCCGAACGCGACGGCTGTCTCGGGACCCGGAACGGTCGCCCCCTCCTGCTGGGCGAACGCCTCGTGCAAGCGGTCGTAGGTGTCCGCGATCCCCTCCACGATGACCTTCGTGTCCGAGATGACGGGCATGAAGTTGGTGTCGCCGGTCCACCGGGGCACCACGTGCGTATGGAGGTGGTCGTCGATGCTCCCGCCCGCGGCCGCCCCCCCGAGGTTCTCCCCGGCGTTGTAGCCGTGCGGTCCCATCGCCTCGTCGAGCGCGTCGAACGTCCGGGCCTTGAGTCGCCCGTGGGCGAGCATCGTCTCGTCGTCGAGTTCGCGCCAGTCGCCCACGTGGGCGTGGGGAATCACCATCAGATGCCCCGGGTTGTACGGGTAGTTGTTGAGGAGGACGAACGCCCCGTCGTTGCGGGCGACCACCTTCGCCTCGCGGGCGTTCTCGCGCTCGGGGAGCGTACAGAACACACACCCCTCGATCTCCTCGCCGTCGTCGCGTTCGACCCACTCGATCCGCCACGGCGCGAACACCTGATCCATACCCCCGTCTCCAACGGGCGTCCGGATAACCGTGTCCGTCGCCCGTCTCCTCGTGGTACTTAATTCTTTTGTCCGTTCACTCGATTTCAGCGTTCGAGACCCCCCGCGATGAACCGTCTCGCGGCCGGTCCGGGAGTCGCCGTCGCTCCGTGTGAGGGTCTGACGAGAAACGGTCTGAACCGCATCCCCCTTTTATCCAGTTCCCCGTCGCACGAGAGGATGCAATGGCGAGCACAACCCACCGCGACGACGATTCGATGCTCGAAGAGTGTCCGTCGTGTGAGCGCGAGACCCCCCACAGCGTCTCGGTGCAAATCCTCACCGAGAGCACGAAAGCCGAGAACGCACAGTTCTCGCGCGAGCCCTACCGCGTCGCGACCTGCCAGGCGTGCGAGCACGAGACGAAGACCCGGATGAACAACGCCTAAGCGAACTCCTTCTGCGCGCTCCGACCGGCGAACCCCGGCCGTGAGCAGCTTACCGTGAACGCGTCGTCACTTCACAGCCGTCCTCGGTGACGATGACGGTGTGTTCACGCTGCGAGACCAGATACCCCTCGTCCTCCTGCAACACGGGGTAGCCGTGGACCGCACCGGCCTGCTTCAGTCGCCGCAGCGCCATCCCCGACCGTGAGGTGTCGAGCCAGCGCCGGGCGAACGGGAGCGTCTTGAACTCCGAGACGATCTGTTTGAGCGCCTCGCGCGCCTGCCGGTTGCGGACGGAGGCCTCGCGCTCCAGCGAGTAGATCTCCTCGGCCGAGCCCTCGTGGACCTTCCCGCCCCCGTCGGTCGCGAACGGCTCGATGGCGACCACGTCACCCACCTCGAGTTCCACGCCCGTCTCCACCGCGCGGTTCGGGATGTTCGGCGAGGTGTGCTGCTCCCAGTGGCCCAGCCCGTGGCCCGTGAGGTTCACGACGGGGTTGTAACCGTAGCCGTCGATGACGCGCTCGATTTCGGCCCCGATTTCGCCGGTGTGGACGCCCGCCTCTACCGTGTCGAGGGCGGCCTCTAACGCCTCCTCCGAGGCCGCCACGAGGTCGTCGGTGCCCGTGAAGTCCACCGTAATCGCCGTATCGGCGAGCCAGCCGTCGATGTGGACGCCGATGTCGAGTTTCACCATCTCCTCGCCGATGGTGCGCTCGTCGTCCGGGGCAGCCGCGCCGTGGGCCGCCTCGTTGTCGACGCTCACGTTCACCGGGAACGCCGGGGTCCCGCCCAGCTCCCGGATGCGCTCTTCCGCCCACTCGGAGATCTCGAGGTAGCCCGTGCCGACCTCCAGTCGGTCGGCGGCCTCGTCGCGCACCTGCGCGAGGATGCGACCCGCCTCCCGGTGTTTCTCGTACTTCTCGGCGTCGAGGTCCACGTCAGTCATACCTGCCCCTCCGACGGGGGCGGAAAAAGGGTTTGTCGTTGCTCGCGAGTGCGGGTATGGCTATATACCCCATGGGCGATAACATATAAACGATTTATTCCCTCGATAGTGTTCTCCCGGCAATGGCGACGAGTGAAACGTTTTCAGACGGCGACGCGAACCTGGAGGAGATGGTCACGGCCACGGATTTCAGCCCCGCAGTCGCACCCCTCGTCCGCGAGGTGGACGCGGACGCGTGGGAGGAGATCTACATCGTCGGGGACGTCCACGGCTGCCGCAGCGAGCTGGAGACGCTCATCGCGACGCTCGACCCCTCCGACGACGACCTCGTGGTGTTCGTCGGTGACCTCGTCCGGAAGGGGCCGGACAGCCGCGGTGTCGTCGAGCTCGTCAGCGGCCACGAGAACTTCATCTCCGTCCGCGGAAACAACGAGGATAAGCTCATCCACGGTCGGAAATCGCTCGACGCGGTCACGGAGCCGTTCGACGACTACCTCGAATCGCTCCCCGTCGTCCTCCTGTTCGACGACGCGATGGTCGTCCACGGTGGGGTCGACTACCGAAAGTCGTTCGCCGACCACTCCATCGAGGAGCTGCTCAACAGCCGCGCGATTCCCCCCGAACAGGGCTACGACGGCCCCTTCTGGTACGAGGGATACGAGGGGCCGCCGCGCGTCTTCTTCGGCCACACGGTGCTCGACGAGCCCGTCGTGGGCGAGTGGGCCGTCGGCCTCGACACCGGCTGTGTCTACGGTGGCGAACTCACGGCGTACGACTACCGCAACGACGAGCTGCTCTCGGTCCCGGCAGAGAGGGAGTATCAGTCCCGCGCTGACCGGAAGATCATCGAACCTACCGACGGCTACATCGAGATATGAGCAGCGACGGGGGCGACGAGACGGGCGTACCGTCCGGGGAGACCGCCACCGATGGTGAGCGCCCACGCACGACCGGCATCGCCGACGCCTGGGACCCCGTCTCCGGGGACGTGGCACTCGACGATTCACGGCTGTATCTGAACCGCGAGCTCTCCGAGCTGGAGTTCCAAGAGCGCGTCCTGTACGAGGCGCTCGACGACCGCAACCCCCTCCTCGAACGGGTGAAGTTCCTCGGCCTCCTCACGAAGAACCTCGACGAGTTCTTCATGAAGCGCATCGGGGGGCTGAAACAGCAGATGGCCGCCGACGTGACGGAGCTCACGCCGGATGGCCGAACCCCCGAACAGCAGTGGGCCGAGGCGCTGGAGAAGGCCCGGCCGATATTCGAGCGGCAGGTCACCAGCTGGCACGACGAGCTCCGGCCCGCGCTCGCCGCGGCCGGTATCGAGGTCGTGGACCACGACGACCTCACCGCGAGCGAACGGGCTGGCCTTCGGGACTACTTCGAAACCTCGGTGCTTCCCACGCTGACACCGCTCACCTTCGACCCCGCCCACCCGTTTCCGTTCCTCTCGAACCTCTCGCTGTCGCTCGCGGTCCGGACCCAGCGGGAGGGTGAGGACGTGAAGTTCTCCCGCGTGAAGATCCCCGAGAACCGTCCGCGGCTGGTGCAGGTGGGCGACGACGACGACGTGTTCGTCCCCTTAGAGCAGGTCGTCGCCGCGAACCTCGATCTGCTGTTTCCGAACGTCGACATCCTCGATTACGCCGCCTTCCGGGTGACGCGGAACGCCGAGGTGCGGCGGAACGAGGAGGTCGCGGAGGGCCTCATCGAGATGATAGAGGGCGTCCTTCGGGAGCGGCGGTTCGCCACCGTCGTCCGGCTCGAAGTCGAGGAGGGCATACATCCGGACGTCCGCGACCTGCTCGTTACCCAACTCGAACTCGACGAGCGAGAGGTGTTCGAACGGCCCGGACCGCTCGACTTCCGCGACCTCCGTCGAGTGGCTGACCTCGACCGCCCGGACCTCTCGCTCCCGTCGTGGACGCCGAAACACCATCAGAGCCTCGCGCGGTTCGGGAGCGAGGACGACCGGAGCGTCTTCGAGATCATCAGACGGAACGACGTGCTCGTCCACCACCCCTACCACTCCTTCGAGGAGACGGTCCAGTCCTTCTTCGAGGAGGCCGCCCACGACGACGACGTGCTCGCCATCAAGGCCGCCATCTACCGGACCTCCGCCGATTCCAAGGTCATCCAGAGTCTCATCGAGGCCGCGCGAAACGGGAAACAGGTGGCCGTGATGGTCGAACTCAAGGCCAGGTTCGACGAGGAGAACAACCTCCGGTGGGTCCGCCGGCTGGAGGAGGAGGGAATCCACGTCGCCTACGGCACGATCGGCCTGAAGACCCACTCGAAGATCGCGCTCGTCGTTCGCGATGAAGCCGACGGTGTCACCCTCTACTCCCACGTCGGGACGGGGAACTACCACGCGGAGACGGCGAAGACGTACGTGGATCTGGGCCTTCTGACGGCGGACCAGGCCATCGGACAGGACCTCACCCGCGTGTTCAACTTCTTCACCGGCCACTCCTTCCACGAGGAGTACCGGAAACTGCTCGTCGCCCCCGTGACGATGCGCGAGACGTTCGTCGAGCACATCCGCCGCGAGGCCGAGCACGCCCGCGCGGGGGAGGGGGGCCGCATCGTCGCGAAGATGAACGCGCTGGAGGACCCGGCCGTCGTCAAGGAACTCTACGAGGCCTCACAGGCCGGCGTCGACATCGACCTCATCGTCCGGGGAATCAGTCGCCTGCGTCCCGGTCTGGATGGTATCAGCGAGAACATCGACGTCCGCTCGGTGGTGGGACGGTTCCTCGAACACTCGCGAATCTTCTACTTCCACGATCGAGGCGATGAGGCGTTCTACATCGGCTCAGCCGACTGGATGACGCGGAACCTCGACCGACGGGTCGAGGCCGTCGTCCCCGTCGAGGACGAATCGCTCCGTGAGGAACTGCGCTTCATCCTCGACACCTTGCTCGCAGACAACCGCAAGGCGTGGGAGATGCAGTCCGACGGCTCGTACGTCCAGTGTCGCCCCGGCGAGAACGAGCCGGTGAACACCCACGAGGTGCTGATGGAACGGGCGACGCGGAACGCGCCGGATCGGGAGAGCCGCGAGATCTACGACGCCGAGTCGCCGCTCGCGCCGGGCGACATCGACCGCTAGGTCTCGTCGCTCGCCACAGCGGTCTGCATCGCCGCGCTGTTGTACGCCGCCCCCGTCGACCCGTCGTTGCGGATGACGATGATGCCTGCTTCGCTCCCGGTGAGGTCCTCGAACTCCTCGATGGCGAGGTCGGCGGCGGCCTGTGCATCCCGTCCGTGTTCGAGGTGGTCGACGGCCCGCCGGGAGAGCGTCACCCGGGCGATATCCTCCCCCGCGCCCGTCGCGCTCGCCGCGCCCGCGCGGGTGGCGTAGAACCCCGAGCCGATCTGGGGAACGTCGCCGACGCGCCCGGCCAGCGCGAGCCACCGGCCACCGGTCGAGGTGGCCGCGGCGACCCGGTCGCCGTCACGGGCGACGGCACCCACCGTGTCACACGACTTCCCCCGTCCATCCGAGCCGGCCCCGTCACTCCCCCCGAACCGCTCGCGGAGCCACTCCAGCTGCTCGCGTTTCTCGGTCAGCGGCGGGACGTCCTCGAGGGTGTTCCACCGTTCCTGTGTCTGCTCGGACCAGAGGTCAACGCCCGTCTCGACGCCGAACGCAGCCGCCAGGTCGACGGCGTGGACCCCCGAGACGAGGACGTGGGGGGTCTCCTCCTTCACGATGCGGGCGACCTCCGCGGCGTGCTCGACGCCCGGCATCGAACAGGCCGCGCCCGCCTCCCTGTCGTCGGTCATCACGCCGGCGTCCGTGCGGATGACGCCGTCAGACTGGACGTCGCTCCCGACGCCCGCGTTAAAACGAAAGTCGGATTCGAGCACGCCGACGGCCGTACAGACCGCGTCGGTGACGGTCGCCTGTTCGGCCCCGCTCGCGGCCGCGTCGTCGAGGACCGCCTGTCTGTCGGGAGGTTCCTCGGGAGGGCTACCGGCACCACCGTGGACGAGTACACGCATGCGCGAGCAGTCGCGTGCCTCCGGCTTAATTCTCGGGTGTCGGGAACTGTAATGGTCGTTCGTACAGGATTCGAGCGGAGATTGGTAACGCCTTTCAGTAGACCCTCCGAAACCGCGCGTATGGCCTACGATAAAGTCGAGGTCCCCGAGGAGGGGGAGAAGATCACGGTCGATGACGACGACGAGTTCATCGTCCCGGACAATCCGATCATCCCGATCATCCACGGCGACGGCATCGGGAAGGACGTCGGCCCCGCCGCGCAGAAGGTCCTCGAGGCCGCTGCGGAGGCCACGGGTCGAGAGATCAACTGGATGCGCGTCTACGCTGGTGAGTCCGCTCGCGAGCGCTACGACGGCGAGAACCTCCCGGAGGACACGCTGGAGGCGTTCAAGGAGTTCAAGGTCGGCATCAAGGGCCCGCTGACGACGCCCGTCGGCGCCGGCTTCCGCAGCCTCAACGTCGCGCTTCGCAAGAAGCTCGACCTCTACACGAACATGCGGCCGACCTACCACCTCGACGGCGTCCCGTCTCCTGTAAAGGCGCCCGAGAAGATGGACATGGTCAACTTCCGTGAGAACACGGAGGACGTCTACGCCGGCATCGAGTGGGAGGCCGGCACCGACGAGGTCCAGCAGGTCAAGGAGTTCGTCGAGGAGGAGATGGGCTTCGACGCCACCATCCACGACGGCCCGGTCGGCATCGGTGTCAAGCCCATCACGGAGTTCGGCACGAAGCGCCTCGTCCGCCAGGCCATCAAGTACGCCATCGCGAACGACCGTGACTCCGTCACCCTCGTCCACAAGGGGAACATCATGAAGTTCACCGAGGGTGCGTTCCGCGACTGGGGCTACGAGCTCGCCGCGGAGGAGTTCCCGGAGCAGACCATCACCGAGGACGAGCTGTGGGAGGAGTACGACGGTGAGGCCCCCGAGGGCGTCGTCGTCATGAAGGACCGCATCGCGGACAACATGCTCCAGCAGATCCTCACCCGGACGGAGCAGTACGACGTGCTCGCCATGCCGAACCTCAACGGCGACTACCTCTCCGACGCCGCCGGCGCCCAGATCGGTGGGCTCGGCATCGCCCCCGGTGCCAACATCGGTGACGGTCGGCTGCTCGCCGAGCCCGTCCACGGCTCCGCGCCCAAGTACGCCGGCGAGGACAAGGTCAACCCCTCCGCGATGATCCTCTCGGGTCGCATCATGCTCGACCAGATCGGCTGGCACGACGCCGCGGACCTCGTCCGCGACGCCGTCGAGGAGACCATCTCCTCGAAGAAGGTCACCTACGACATCGAGCGCCAGATCGACGGCGGCGAGAAGCTCGCGACGAGCGAGTTCGCCGACGAGATCGTGGCGAATATCCAGGAACTCGCGTAAGCGAGTCCTGGGTATATCGGACGCAGTCCGGCACCATCCAGAAACTCGCGTAAGCGACCCCGCGGACCTCGAACACGCCTTTTGTTTCGACTACTCCGGAAGCGGTTGCTCCGACCCGCCGGCGGGTCGGGTGGTGGCGTTCCGGGCCTCGTCGTACCAGCCGGGCCGCTCGACCGTCGTGTTCCCCACGTTCTCGAAGCTCGTCGCGCGCACGACACGCACGGGCTCGCCGTCGAAGGTGGCCTCGTAGACGAGCGAGTGGCGCTGGACGCGGCCGTCACCGCGGACGGCGATGCGGACCTCGGCGTCGGAGACGTTCGCCAAGAAGAGCGGTGGCCGGAGGACGGCCGTCCCACGGGATGATTCGGAGGTGAGGATGTGGAGGTGGCCGTCGAACGTCGTCGTGGTGAGCACCGACCAGTCCGTGAACTCCCCGTAGAGCGCGGCCAGTCGGTCGTGGCCCGTCACGTCCGGGAGGGGGCCGCCGAAATCCCCCGTGGTGCCGACGCGGTAGTCCACCTGCTCTTCGCCCACGCGGAACAGGGCGGGGCCGCCGTCGAACCAGATTTCCAGGTGCGCGTTCGCCGCGCTCACGGGGTAGGAGGGGTGGCTCTCCGACACCTCGACGACGTGGTACGGCCGCCCGCTCGGGGCGACGCGAGTGACGCGCCGCCACTCGCGAAGCGTGGTGTTCCCGGCCTCGATGCGCATCGTCTCGATACGGGTGTAGGAGCTGTTCCGCAGATGGCTCCGGTGTGACCCGGCGAGGACGAACGGGTCCGTCACGCCCGCGGTGGTGAGCCCGAGCGCGAGTCGCTCACCGGGCGGGTCCGGCGTCGGCGTCGGTGTCACCGACGTCGGGGGCGGGGTCTCAGGGTCCGCCGGGACCGGAACGGGCGAGAGCGTCTCCGTCGGCTGGCTTCCGTTAGCAAAGCCGCCACAACCCGCGAGGAGGACGCAGAGCGCGAGGAGTGCGAGGGTGTGTACCCTCGTCATTCGGCCCAGTCCGGGTTGGGCCGCGGCGGGGCGAAGATGTCCACCCCCTTCACGGGGATGTCACCCCGGTTCTCCGCGCCGTGGACCTCCCAGGCCGCGAGGACGTAGGAGTCGCCCGGGCCGACCGTGACCTCGCCGTCCTCGAGGAGGAAGGTGAGCTCCCCCTCGTAGATGAACCCCGACTGCTCGTGGTGGTGGTCGTGGCGGGGGACGGTCGCACCCGGCTCGATGCGGAAGTGCTGGACGCTCATCTCCTCGCCGGTGGCCAGCTGGGCGAGGTGGACGTTGTCGACGGCTTCCGTCTCGGATTCGAGGGGGACGCGTTCCATAGCGTGTGAACGAACCCCACGAATAAAACCCCAACCCCCGACCGCCACTTCCGGTCACCACGCCCGGCCGACACTCCCGACCGAGCGAATCAAGGCCCGGCAGCGGGAACTGGGGATATGTACGCGGTCGTCGGCTGCAACGAGTGCAGCGCCCTGTGGGTGGTGGAGGGGCGGCCCGACACCACCGCCTGTCCCCGCTGTCGCAAACGCCATCGGTTCAAAAAGCTCAAACAGTTCTTCACCCACGAGGAGGCCGACATGGCGAAGGAGATCCGCTCGCGGATGCTGCGTCAGCGCGCGGGCTTCGACGACATGGAGCTCGACTCCTTCTCGGGGCTGGAGGAGGACGCGATGAACGCCGGGATGAGCGACGCGGAGTATCTGGAGGCGTCGGGACTCGACGCGGCCGAGATCGACGCCGCGGGCGAGCGCGCGGACGGGACCACGGCCTCCCGCTCCCGGAAGGAGGTGGTGCTCGACGCGCTTCGCGACCTCGAGCGCCCGACCGAGGAGGACGTGGTCGAGTACGCCGACGACGCGGGCGTCGATGCCGACTACGCCAGACGGGCCCTCGAAAAGCTCACGCGCCGGGGCGAGGTCTCCGAATCGCGCGGCGTCTACCGGTTGCTGTGACCGACGAACGCGGACGCTGGCCCGACCCCGCCTCCATCGTCGTCGCCCTCTTCGTCGGGGCGGCGGGGATGCTGTTCCTCGTCGAGCCGGTCGTCGACCCGTTCCAGTTCGGCTCGCTGCGGGTGCGGCCCGTCGCGCTCGCCGCGCTGGTGTTCACGGTGGGGATGCTGCTCGGCGCGGGCATCTACCTCCGGCGGGGGAACCGGCTGGTGGGGCTCGGCCACGCCGTCGTCGGCGTCTCGTGGGGGCTCATCGTCGCGGGGACGGCGTTCGCCTCAGAGCTCGTGTTCTACGCCGGTATCGTCCTGCTGGTGGCGGGGCTCGGCTGGCTCGTCACGGAAGCGCGAGAACAGCTGGACTGAGTTACCGCCCCAGCTCCTCGTGGGCGCTCGCGAGATGCGAGGAGGCGAGTGCGCCGAGCAAGGAGAGTTCGCCGGCGAGCGCCGCGGTGCAGATGACCTCCGCGAGCGCGTCCGCGTTCGCGCCCGCGGGGTCGCCACCACCGCGGAGCCCGAGCACGTCGAGCGCCTCGGACTGCGTGGGGAGTTTGGTCCCCCCGCCGACCGTTCCGACCTCCAGCGACGCGATGGTGAGACTCGCGTAGAGTTCGTCCCCTCGGACATCGACGGTCGTGATCGCGTTGGAGCCTTCGACGACCTGCGCCGCGTCCTGCCCGGTGGCGAGGAACGCGGCGGCGATCGTGTTCGCGGCGTGGGCGTTGAAGCCGAGCGCGCCCGCCTTCGCCGAGCCGACGAGGTTCTTCCTGGTGTTGGCCTCCGCGATGGCCTCCGGCGTGGTCTTGAACCGGTCTTCCACCTGCTCACGTGAGAGCACCACGTCGGCGGCGACGGTGCGGCCTCTGCCTTCGACCGAATTGATGGCCGCGGGCTTCTTGTCCGAACAGAGGTTCCCCGAGAGCGCCACGAGTTCCGCAGGGGTTTCGGCCTCCACGACCTCCGAGGCGGCCTGCGTGGCGATGGTGGCCATGTTCATCCCCATCGCGTCCTTCGTGTCGTATCTGAACCGCAGGAACACGGAGTCGCCGACCACGTACGGCGTGACATCCGTGAGCTCGCCGTGGTTCGTCGTCGATTCGGCCGCGTCGCGCAGGGTGGCCTCGTTCTCGCGGACCCACGCGACGACCTCGCTCGCCTCACCCACGTCGGCGACGCGGAAGACGGGTGCGCGGGTCATCCCGTTCTTGAGCACGCGTGCGGTCGCCCCGCCCGCGGCGCGAATCGCGGAACAGCCCCGGTTCACCGAGGCGACGAGCGCCCCCTCCGTCGTGGCGAGCGGGAGCTGATACTCCCCGTCGGTCGCTCCGCCGTCGATGGGGATTGGCCCGACGACGCCCATCGGGATCTGCGCCGCACCGACCATGTTCTCGATGGCGGAGTCCGCGACTTCGGCGTCGAACGTGTAGCTCCCGACGGTGGAGAGGTCGGCGTCGGTCTCCGCTTCTAGGAGGAGACGACGGGCCGCGGCGGCCGTGTCGTGGTCGGCGTGCTGTTCGAGTTCGTGCAGGCGAAGCTCCCCCTCGCGGACCCGGGCCGCGAGTTCCTGGGCGTCGGTCATGCCCGCGAGTCGGGGGCGGGGCTTCCTAACGGTTCCCCTTCCTACCGGTTCCCGTTCCTGATGCCGAGGCGCTCCCGGATCTCCGCGCGCGGGCGGCGGGCGTGACGCTCCTCGACGAGCACGTCGCGGAGCGCCCCCTCCAGTTCGTCCAGCCGGTCGGCGACCGCCTCCAGATTGAGGATGCGGTCGGCCAGCGAGAGGTAGTAGGTGCCGTCCTGTTCGAGGTGGTCGTCGATGCCGAGTTCGACCCGTTCGTCGGCGGCCAGCCCGACGACGGCGACGGGCGTCTTCAGGTCGGGGTCTCGGCCGTCGATGTGCTCCCGGCCGTCGCCGTGGTCTCGGCCGTCGACGTACTCCCCGTACTCGCCGTCTCGTCGGTGGTCGCGCCCGTCGTGGAGGCCATCCCCGCGCTGGCCGCCGAATCGTCCGCGAGCGTCGTCGTCACCATCGACTGTGGCGTCGGCCAGAGCCGGCCCCCGTTCGCCTTGTAGCCGAAGTAGAGCGCGGCGAACCCGAATGGGCTCAGCAGTAGCGACATGAGGATGGCGGTGACCATACCGGCCTTCTGTGCCAGCAGCGAGGGCTCGTCGAGCCGGGAGGCGAGCGCGAGGAGCAGCCCCCCGAGCAGCAGGAACGCGATTCCCCCGAGCGCCGAGCTCCCGACGATGGCGAGGAGGCCGAGTCCCACCAGAATGAAACCCTGCACCTGGTACGTCCGGATGAAGTAGTGCTGGTAGCTGCTGCCGCCGGCCGAGGTATCGTATGACGCCTCTGTCGCCGTGGCACCGCCGGTCGCCGCGGCACCGACGCTCACCCCGCCCGTGTCCATCCCGGCCAGCCGCTTGAGAAGCCGGATGGTGACCCGGAACGGCCAGAGGATGATCCGGAAGACGAGCTTGATGAGCTTCAGCGTGAAGAAGACCATCGTTCCCCCGCGGTGTCGGTCGGTCGCGCTACCCCGGCCATCGGTGCGTCCCCCGCGCGTCGCATGGTGTCAATTCGCAATACTCTCCCCGATACTTAGTGGTTTCCCCGGCGCGAGCCACCTGTCGTCGGTTCCCCAGCGGCTATGTAGGAGCCGTTCCCTCATCCGGTATGACCGCACCTGCGGACCGCATCTTCACCAACGCCGAGGTGCACACGCTCGGCGAACGGGACAAGGTTCACGAGGCCGTCGCCGTCCGCGACGGCGAGATCGTCCGGGTCGATTCCGCCTACGAGATCGAGTTCCTGAACGGCGTCGAGACCGAGGTGGTCGACTGCGAGGGGGGCGTGCTCCTCCCCGGATTCATCGACGCACACACCCACATGGAGACGACCGGTCGGTATCTCGTCCACGCCGACCTCTCGGCCGACTCGCGGGGGGCCGCGCTGTCGACGCTCGCTGACCACGCCGACGCGACGGACGACGAGTGGATTCTAGGATATGGCTACGACGAGACACAGTGGAACGACGATCGGTTCCTCTTCCGTGAGGACCTCGACGCCGTCACCCGTGAGCGCCCCGTCGTCGCCTTCCGCGAGGACATGCACACCGCCTCCGTCAACAGCGTCGTCCTCGACCTGCTCGAGTTCCCGGAGGAGGGCGTCGAGCGCGTCGCCGGTGAGCCCACGGGCGTCCTCCGGGAGGAGGCCGTCGACGTGCTCTACGAGGCCACCGAGGCCGACGTGGCCGAGACGCGCGAACTCCTCGTAGCCGCGCGCGACCGGGCCTGGAAGAAAGGCGTCACCGCCGTCCACGACATGGTCCGCGACTCGAAGGCCCCGCGCGTCTACCGCGAACTCGATAGAGCGGGCGAGCTCGGCCTCCGCGTCCGGCTGAACTACTGGGCGACCCACCTCGACGCGGTGGAGGAGCTGGGGCTGGTGACGAACCACGGCTCGGGCCTCGTCGAGATGGGGGGCATCAAGACGTACACCGACGGCACGTTTGGGGGAAGAACGGCGAAAGTCTCCGAGGCGTACGAGGACGGCGGGACGGGTCAGTGGGTCGTCGACCCCGACCAGCTCGAAGCCTACGTCGCGCGGGCCCACTCCGCCGGGCTGCAGTTCTGTGCCCACGCCATCGGTGACGAGGCCGTCGAGGCCGTCCTCGACGCCTACGAGGGACGTCCCGGCCGCCACCGCATCGAACACGCCGAGCTCCTGCGGGATGACCTCATCGAGCGCCTCTCGGAAGAGGACGTGGTCGCGAGCGTCCAGCCGAACTTCCTCAAGTGGGCCCGCGAGGGCGGGCTCTACGAGCGGGCGCTTGGGCGCGAGCGCACGCGGGAGACGAACCAGTACGGCGCCCTCCTCGACGCTGGCGTCCCGCTCGCCTTCGGGTCGGACTGCATGCCGCTCGACCCCCTCCTCGGGGTCGCGCAGGCCGTTACCGCCCCCGACGACCGCCAGCGACTCTCGGTGACGGAGGCCCTGCAAGCCTACACCTCAGGGGCGGCCTACGCCGGCTTCGCGGAGGACCGACTGGGAACCATCGAGCCCGGGAAACGCGCCGACCTCGTGCTCCTGGAGGAGTCGCCGTGGGAGCTCTCCGGGGAGGAGATCGCGGAGATCGACGTGACGATGACCGTCGTCGACGGGGCGGTCGTTCACAAGAGTTAACACGTCACCCAGTGAGCATGGGATATGCCAGACGGAGCGCTCTTCATGCTCATCGCGGTTTTCGCCGTTCTCGCGCCGGTCGTGCTCTACGTGCTCGCCGAATCGAATCCGGACGACGCCTTCCGAGCGAGCCGGGGGGACGGGGAGACCGCGCGGGCGGAGTGGGGCGACGGCCCCGACCCCGTCCGGACCGACCGGGAGTAATCGAACACGGATTTCTCGCCGGGCGACCCCTGGTGGCTACTCCAGCAGCGACGCGCCGGTCATCGCCGCGGGCTGGTCGATTCCCATCAGTTCGAGGAGCGTCGGCGCGATATCACAGAGCGCGCCGTCGGCCCGCGCGGTCCGCCCCCCGTTCGTCCCGTCCGGCGCGAGGTAGACGAACGGGACGGGGTTCGTGGTGTGGGCGGTGTGCGGGTTCTCCTCGGTGCCCATGTCGTCGGCGTTGCCGTGGTCCGCGGTGACGATGACGTGCGCCCCCGCGCGCTGGAGAGCGTCGAGCAGACGACCCAGCTGCTCGTCGACGGCCTCCACTGCGGCGACCGCCGCGTCGAAGTCGCCCGTGTGCCCCACCATGTCGGGGTTCGCGTAGTTCAACACGAGGAAGTCCGGGTCCTCGGCCTCGACGACGGAGATGGCGGTGTCCGTCACCTCCGGGGCGCTCATCGCGGGCGTCTCCTCGTACGTCGGCACGTCGGGGGAGGGGACGATCTCCCGGTGCTCGCCGTCGAACTCCACTTCTCTCCCCCCGTTGAGGAAGTAGGTGACGTGGGCGTACTTCTCCGTCTCCGCGAGCCGGAGCTGGGTGAGTCCCGCCTCGGCGATGACCTCCCCCAGCGTGTCCGCGGGCTGGTGCGGCTCGAACGCGACGGGGAGGTCGAACGTCTCGTCGTACTCCGTCATCGTGAGGAGGTGGACATCCGGGGGATGGGTGTCGAACCTCCACGCCGGCCGGATATCCGCGAGCATCCGGGTGAGCTGACGCGCGCGGTCCGACCGGAAGTTGAAAAAAATGGCTGCGTCGCCATCGGAGAGCGCCGGCCCCCCTTCCACGAGCGTCGGCTCCACGAACTCGTCCGTCTCGCCGCGCTGGTAGGCGTGCTCGACGGCCGTCACACCCGAGGCCGCGACGTGTTCGGCCTCCCGGTTCACGATGGCGTCGTACGCGCGTTTCGTCCGGCCCCAGTTCTCGTCGCGGTCCATCGCGAAGTACCGGCCCGTGACGGTGGCGACCCGTCCGGTCCCGGCCGCCTCCGCGTGGGCTTCCAGCTCCCGGAGGAACCCCGCGCCCGACTTGGGCGCCGTGTCCCGGCCGTCGGTGAACGCGTGGGTGACCGCCTCCACCCCCTCCGCCGCGGCGAGGTCGATGAGCGCGTGGAGATGCGACTGGAACGCGTGGACACCCCCGTCCGAGACGAGCCCCATGAAGTGGACGGTCCCCCCGTGCTCGCGGGCGTGGTCGAACGCCGCGAGAACCGCCTCGTTCTCCGCGAGCGACCCCTCCGTGGCCGCATCGGAGATACGCGCCGCGTCCTGGGTGACGACCCTCCCCGCCCCGATGTTCAGATGCCCGACCTCGCTGTTCCCCATCTGCCCGTCCGGGAGGCCGACCCGGCGTCCGAAGGTGGTGAGCGTGGTGGCCGCGCCCTGCTCGCTGATCCGGTCGAACGTGGGCGTGTTCGCAGCCCGGACGGCATCGCGTCTGTCGTGGTCGCCGATACCCCAGCCGTCGAGGATGACGAGCGCCGCTTTCATTATTTGGGTGTGGGGTGCTTGCTCGTAAGTACGGTTCGGTGCTAGCAGGAATTGTGTGAAGTTCTGATTCTGCTGTTGTCGCGTACTTCGAAAGAGATACTGGCAACACCTGCAAAGCCCTCACGCTCTCGACTCGGTGCGCCCGCTGCGCTCCTCGTCACTCGCTCCGCTCGTTCCTGCGGTGCTTGACGGTGCGCGCCTTCGCCCAGAGCGTTCGCCCTTTGCGATTCCACCAGATCAGCAACAGCACCGCGACCGCAACAGCCCAGCCCTTCCCCGGCCCGCGCGCCCTCGCATTCGCTCGGGACGCGCGACCGGCCACACGGCTGTGTGTGCGTGCCTGCTCGCACCCGCGAGCAGGTCGCACCACAAGGGAAAGGTAGGTCTGCGGTGCGGGGCGGTTCCTGGTGGACATGCAAAGGGCGAGGGGGCTCGCGCCAGAGGGGAGTCGCCTGCGCGAGCCCTATCCGCGCAAGCGGATATCTCGCGCAGCGACCGCGAGCACCCGAGGGCTTTGCAGGTGTTGGCGGACCCGGTAGCCACGTTGCTGCCCGAAACACCCAACACACGAACAGAGCGACAAAAACACCAAAACCACCGGAGAGACCACGGAGCCTTTTTGACCTCGACCACGGAACCAACGGCACATGACGCTCGACCCGGTGCATTTCGACGGAATCGCGGAGCTGGCCGGGCGCATCACCGCCGGCGTCGACACCTCGGACCACCGGGCGTTCGCCGAGACCGTCTGGGAGGAGTTCCTCGACCCGCTGTGGGCCGACGGCGAGAAGGTGATCGAACCGCTCGACGAGCGGAAACGCCGGAGACTCGACATCGAGCAGGCGGCGCTGATGGACGACCGCTTCCCGACGCGCCACGGGCTCGACTCGGGGACGATCAACCCGACGACGTACTCGAACGGCCTCGTCCTCGACGTGGCGCAGGCGGCGATGGGGGCGGTCCCCTCCGACCTGGAGCTCCACCGGGCGCGGACGGTGGTGGCGACGGTCCACTCGAACGACGCGACGGTCGACTGCGGCGAGGAGGAGTGGTCGATGTTCGACGAGGGGTACTCCCGCGGGAAGGTGGTACAGGCCCCGCGCGTCTCGCGGTTCGAGGAGGCCGTCGTCCACGCCTTGTCCCTCTATCTCGCGGAGTCGTCGCACGCGCTGTTGCAGGCGGACGTGGTCGAGGACCTGCTCATCCTCGACGGCCCCGTCTACCCGAAGGGGCTGCTGCGGTGGGCCGACCGCCACCCGGAGCTGGCGGAGCTGCTGGAGACGCACGAACACCCGCGGGGCGTGCTCGCGAACTACGTGGAGCTGGTGGAGACGTTCGTCGCGCGGGAGGTGCCCGTGATGGGGTTCGTGAAGAACTCCTCGTCGAAGGCCATCACGCGGGCGGTCCGCCGGAAGGGGAACGCGCCGTGGGTGGACGACGCGGCGTTCTTCAAGCGCGTGCTGGAGCGCCGCGAGCGCGTGGACGGGGAGTTCGAACGGCTCGACGACGCGCTCACGTTCACGAACTGGTTCGTCTCGCGGTGCGGGGTCGACCGCGTGCTCTCGACGCTCGGGGACGCCCACGGGGTCGAACGGCGACTCGACCCCGCGGACTACGAGGTGACGTTCTTCGTCATCTACGACCCGCGGGAAGACCTGCTCTACCGGGTTGAGGCCCCCTACGCGTTCACGAAGGACGACGCGGTCAGGCGGGACCTCGCGATGCAGGCGCTGAAGGGCGTCGCCATCGAGCGCGGGCCGCCGCTGGCCGTGGCGAAGGCCGACGAGTTGGCGCGCATCTCCCGCGACGAGAAGGCCGCGCTCGGCCGGAACATCGAACAGCAGTTCGACGCCGAGCGGTCGCGGACGTACGACGACAAGCGCTGGCTGGACGTCGAGTACTGACTACTGGAGTTCGGCGTCCTCGATGACCTCGATTTCGACCGATTCCTCGTCGACGCCGATACGGGCGAACTGGGTGCGGAGGTGGTCCTTCGCGGCCTCGATGGCCTGCTCGGCCGTCTCGAAGCCGCGGGGCATGGGCGACTCGAAGGCGACGCGGATCTCGCGGCCGTCGATTTTCTGAAGCTGTCCTCCGCTTTCCACCTCGTAGAAGGCGTCGCAGACCCAGACGTACGGCGCGCCGTCGTCGGGCGCGCCCTTGTACGTGGGCGGCTGCTCGCCGCGTTCGTACAGCGTCCCGGTCAGGGCCGTCCCGCCGGCGTGCCCCCGAATGAGTAACATCTACTGGAACTAAGCCGGGGAAACGTAAATGGCAATCGAACGCGCGCCACGGGTCGGCGGGCACGGACCGTGAGATGCGAGGAGAACAGCCATTAGGGTGGCCCCGAACGTACGGCTATGACCGACCTCGGCGACTTCTCCCCCTCCGGCGACGACACGGCCGCGGACGAGGACGACTTCGAGGAGGTGACCGTCCACGCCCCCGGCAGCGACCGGGGTATCGGGACGCTCTCCGCCTCCGAAGGGCTCTCCATCGGTGAGGACCCCGACGACACCCGGCTCCGCGCGTACATCACCGTCAACAACCGCACGGAAGTCCGCATCGGAACGTACCTCATCGTCTCGTACCCCGACAGCGAACGGCTGTTCTGCCGCATCGTCGCGCTGGAGTACGCCCAGGAGTTCCGCTCGGACGACGCCACCGAGATCCACGCCCGGCGCGCGATGCGACAGGCGAGCATCGACGAGCAGGACTACAAGTTCATGGCGACGCTCGAGCCCGTCGCCGTCCTCTACGAGGACCGCGGCGAGCTCAGACGCCGGATGGCCGACCGGGTGCCGAAACCCGAGACGGTCGTCCGGCAGGCGAAGGACGCGACGGAGATCAAAACGGGACTCAAGATCCCCGAATCCGGGGTGTTCCTCGGTCACCTCGCCGTCGGGGGCGAGAAGGTCCGCACCGCGGCCGAACCGCCGACCATCGACTACCGCGTGAAGGACGACTACGGGGATGGCGATCCGCTCGTCTTCCGGCACACGCTCGTCGCCGGTGGAACGGGGTCGGGGAAGACCCACGGCGCGAAGAACATCCTCCGGCAGTATCTCGCCGAGGAGCGGACCTACCCCATCGAGGGCGGGCGGGAGGTACAGGCCGCCGTCGTCCAGTTCGACCCGCAGGACGAGTACGCGCAGATGCACGACGACAACCCCGATCTCGATCAGGAGTTCGCCCGCCGGCTCGACCGCGAGGGGGTCGCCCACGGCGGGCATGCGGATACGAAGGCGTTCGTCCCGAAGGTGGGCGACGCAACCTACGCCGCGGACCACCACCGCGCGGAGCAGGTCGAGTTCACGATTCCGTTCTCGATGGTGAAGGACAACGAGTGGCTCGTCGCGGGCGGGGGGCTGAACGACAACCAGTACGCCGCGCTCAACGAACTCCTCTATCGCTTCTTCAGCCAGTACGGGGAGTCGGGGACGTACGCCCAGTTCATCTCCTTCATCGACGACCCCGCGCTGAAAGAGGAGCTTCACGAGTCGGGGCGGGTCCACGAGGCCACCTTCGACGCCGTCGGTCGCCGCGTTCGGGGGTTCACCCACGTCTTCGACCAGGACGCCAAGCCCATCACGGAGCTGGTCCACGAGTTCGTGCGGCCGGGGGGGCTCACGACGGTGCCGACCTATCACATCAACGACTCCCGGGCGACGACCACGGTCGTCCTGGCCGTCGCGTCCCTGCTCGTCGACCAGAAGCTCTCGAACGACCCCACCCACGAGCGCATCAAGGAGACGCCCCTCGTATTGGGGATGGACGAGGCGCACAACTTCCTCACCGACGCCGACAGCGTCCAGGCCCGGCGGGTCATCTCGAAGTTCTCCGAGGCGGCGAAGCAAGGGAGAAAAGAGCGGCTGGGGCTGTTCCTCATCACGCAGGACCCCCAGGACATCGCGGAGCCGGTGTTCAAACAGATCAACACCACCATCGTCCTCAACCTCGGTGACGAGGACGCCATCAAGTCCGTGAACATCCCATCTACACTGGAAGGGAAGGTGCCGTACTTCGAGAAGGGCCAGATGGCGGTCTACTCGCCGGACAACTCCGAACCCGTGGAGGTCGTCGGCCTCTCGAAGTGTGTGACGCGCCACGGACGGGACTGAGGAGAGGGGGTGAGCCCGGTTCCGAGGGCGGCCACGCTTTTCCGACTCGACTGTGAAGTGGTCACATGGGCAAACGCATCTGTATTCCCGTGGATGGCTCCGAGCAGTCCGACGAGGCGCTCGCGTTCGCGTTCAGTGAGCATCCGGACGCGACGGTGACGCTCCTCCACATCATCAATCCCGCGCGGGCGGGCTACGGGGCGCAGGCCGGCCTCCCCTCCTTCTCCGAGGAGTGGTACGAGGAGGCGGAGAACGCCGCGGAGGAGCTGTTCGACGAGGCCCGCGAGCGAGCGCCCGACACCGTGACCATCGAGACGGCGGTCGAGGTGGGCCAGCCAGCCCGGACCATCGTCGAGTTCGTCGCCGACGAGGCGAACGACATCGATCACGTCGTGATGGGGAGCCACGGTCGGTCGGGCATCTCTCGCGTCCTGCTCGGGAGCGTCGCGGAGGAGGTGGTCCGCCGGTCGCCCGTCCCGGTGACGGTCGTCAGGTAACACGCCTCACAGCACGGCTGTGCAGTGACGCCGCCGTCACCCGGTGGCGCGGAGGGGGGGTCGCACCGGCACGGCTCGCCGGGGCGGACGGCCGTTTATACGTCACGCCCCTTCGGTCGGGTGATGGAACTCACCGAAGTCATCGGAAGTCGCCGGTCGGTCCACAGCTACGCCGACGAGCCGCTCTCTGAGGAGACGATCGAGACGATCTTCGAGAGCGTCCGACAGACACCCTCGAGCTACAACCTCCAGCCGTGGGAGTTCCTCGTCCTCACCGAGGAGGCGAACCAGGAAGCGCTCCAGGAGGCCGCCTTCGGCCAGGAGCACGTCACCGACGCGGCCGCCGTCGTGGTCGTCCTCGGGAACCTCGACCCCGCCGCGCACGCCGAGCGCGTCTTCGACGACTGGCTCGAGAGCGGCTATCTCCCGGACGAGGAGGCCCGCGACGGCCTGCTCGAGGACGTCCGGAGCTGGCGAGACCAGCCCCGCGAGGAGAACCGTATCTGGACGACCCGCTCCACCGCGCTCGCCGCGACGAACCTCATGAACGCCGCGTGGGACGAGGGCGTCGCCTCCTGCCCGATGGGTGGGTTCGACCCCGACGCCGTCCGCGAGGCGTTCGACATCTCCGACGGCTACGAGCCGGTCATGCTCGTCACCCTCGGCTACCCCGTCGACGAGGACGAACTCGAGGGCCCGGAGAAGTTCCGCCGCTCCGTCGACGAGATCGTCCACTACGACGCGTTCGACCCCGTCGCCCCCGGCCTCGAGAGCGAGCCGGGCATCGAGGCGCCCGCGGACGACGACTGACCGCAGAACGCGCCACACACGCGCTTTTCCCCCGTTTTTCGCGATTCGGTCAGAGGCGTCGCCAACCGAGCCGGGGGCTTTATACCGGGAGCGTCCTCACCCCGGCACATGACCAGCAGGGACGTATCGGCCCGGGGGGTGCCGTGAACTCCGAGCTGTCGGTTCAGGCCGCCTACCGCGTCCTCGCGGACGACCGGGCGCGGGCCGTCGTCACCGCCGTCGCGGAGACGGGCGGCCTGAGCCTCGACGCCCTCGCGCGGATGCTCGCCGCCCGCGAGCAGGGCGTCCCCCCCGAGCGGCTCGACGAGCAGGCCGTCCGGAACGTCCGCGTCTCGCTGCGCGACGACCAGCTCCCCTGTCTCGCGGCCCACGGCATCCTCGGTCTCGACGGCGATGCCGTCACCCCCGGCTCGAACCTCGGCGAGCTCGTCGCCGCCGAGGACGCGATTCAGGAGGCGCTCAGGAACTGAGGTACTGTTTTACCGACTGACCGAACAGACAACTGAGAGACGACTGACCGAACAGGCAGTTGGCGGGATGTCCGAGCGAGGGCGCGCCTGCGCCCTCGCGAGATCCCTCGCAGGCGAGCAGAGCGAGCCTGCGGCTTTTTTGGTCCAGATTTTTTGGCCGAGTGGTGCGCGGAGCGCACCCGAGGCAAAAAAAGGTGGCTTCAGAAGATGTTCGCCTGCTGGTAGACGCTGATGCCGTCGCCCGTGATCTCGTAGGGCTTCGTCTCACGCGAGTGGTTGGCGTTCCGGATCTTCTGGATCTCGACGGCGAGGCGGGTCTCGCGGAACTCCGAGCGGACGTACTGGAGGACGACGACGGCGTCGGTGAGATACTCGATGATGCCGTGCCGGGAGGCGTAGGGGTTGTCCTTGCTGGCCTCGGAGGTGAGCATGGTGGTGACGCCCGCCTCCTTCAGCGATTTGGTGAAATCGAACACCTCGGTGCGGCGCTCCGCCTGGTCCTGGTACATCATCTCCAGCAGCGAGACGGAGTCGAGCACGAGGCGGTCGGCGTCGAACTCGTCGATGAGCCGCGGGAGGTCGTTGCGGATGGAGCCGAGGGAGTTCGCCATCTCGACGGGGTCTAAATCGACGATAGCGAGCTGGTCGTCGGCTTCGAACTCGTCGAACACCCACCCCTTCTCGGCGGAGGCGTCGAGGATGGCCTCGCGACTCTCCTCTAAGGTGATGAAGACGGTCTGTTCCCCGCGCTGGAGCCCCTCGTGGAGGAACTGGAGGCCGAAGGTGGTCTTCCCCGTCCCGGCCGACCCCATGACGACGATGAGCGAGCGTTCGGGGACACCCCCCTGGATCATCTCGTCTAACCCCTTGATACCGAGGTTGATGCGGGGGATATCGGACTCGAAGTCCTCGTCGAAGTCGGAACTACCCATGCCGCCCTCGAAGGCGGAGGCGAAGTCGTCCTCGAAGAGCGCCTCCTCGTCGTCACCCTCGATGGGGTCCGACCCTTCGACACCGCTTTCGAACCAGTCGTCGTCCGGATTTTCGCTCATGGGAGCCCAGGCCGGCGAGAATGCCGGATATACTACGCCGTCGGTCCGGCGATAGATTAAGCTTGTCGTGAAGGAACCTCCTGCGGTGGACGTCGGGAGGCTTATGCCCCGGCCCCGAGAAGCGCGGGTGATGGAGGTCGGTATCGTCGCCCAGCGGGGGAACTCCCGCGCTGCCGAGTTGGCTGGAGAGATCCGCCGCGCCCTCACCGAGACGGCTGTCGCGGTGACGCTCGATAGCGCGACCGCCGCGGCCCTCGATCGTGAGGGGCGACCGCCCGAGGCGCTCGCCGACTGCTCGCTCGTCGTCTCCATCGGGGGCGACGGGACGTTCCTCTACACCGCGCGAGCCGTCGCGCCCGCGCCCGTGATGGGGGTGAACCTCGGGGAGGTCGGCTTCCTGAACGTCACGGCACCGGGCGAGGCGGTGGAGGCGGTCCGCGAGGAGGTCCACCGGCTCCGGACGACCGCGGACCCGGAGTTCCAGGAGATGCCACAGGTGACGGCGTCGGGCGACGGCTGGGGGCTCCCGCCCGCACTGAACGAGATCGCGGTGCTGGGGCCGCAGCGGGGCCACGGCAACGGTATCGACATCGAGGTGCGGGTGGACGGCGACCTCTACACCGGGAGCCACGCCGACGGCGTGCTGGTCGCGACCCCCACCGGCTCGACGGCGTACAACCTCTCGGAGGGTGGGCCGCTCGTCAACCCCTCGGTGGGTGGGTTCGTCGTCACCGAGATGTGTGCCGACGGGCCGATGCCCTCGCTCGTCGTCTCACCCGAGAGCACCGTCACGGTGCAGATCGACGGCGCGGACCTCGCGTACGCCGTGGCGGACGGGCGCACCCGCGAGGAGCTCTCACCGCCGACGCAGGTGGAGATCCGGCGTGCACCCGAGCCGGTGCGCGTCGCCGGGCCACCACTCGACTTTTTCACGGCGCTCGGGAAGCTCGACTGACCCCGAAAGCGGGGTAGGTCCCCGGTTTGGAAAGGGCTAATTGGCTTCGTCACCTCCTCGAGAGCAATGAGTCACCAACTCCCGGACGTACAGTCATCGAGTCCGGAGGTCAGCGTCGGTCTCAACCGCGTCGGCGTCACGGGTGTCGAAAAGCTCGTGAAGATCGCCCGCGAGGACGACCGCCCCATCGTGCTGATGGCGTCGTTCGAAGTGTTCGTCGACCTCCCATCGTGGCGGAAGGGGATCGACATGTCCCGCAACATGGAGGTCGTCGACGAGATCTTAGAGGAGGCGACCGCCAAGCCCGCGCTCCGCGTCGAGGACGTCTGTGGCGAGGCCGCAGAGCGCCTGCTCGAGCGCCACGACTACACGACGAAGGCCGAGGTCCGGATGGAAGCCGAGTACATCATCCGCGAGGAGACGCCCGCCTCGAACATCCCGACGCAGGCGACGGCCGATATCATCGCGTCGGCGACCGCGACGGCGGAGGGCACCCGCGAGGAGATCGGCGCACGCGTCGTCGGCATGACGGTCTGCCCCTGCTCGCAGGGGATGTCGGAGTCCCGCGCCCGGATGGTGATGGAGGATCTCGACATCGACGCGGAGACCATCGACGCCTTCCTCGAGGAGGTTCCGCAGCCGGGCCACAGCCAGCGCGGGCACGCCACGCTCACCGTCGAGAGCGACGGCGCCCCCGAGGTCGATTTGAACGAACTCATCGAGGTCGCGCGTGACTCGATGAGCGCGCGCATCTACAACCTCGCGAAGCGGCCGGACGAGGACTGGATGACGTACAACGCCCACGCCGACGCGAAGTTCGTGGAGGACTGCGTGCGTGCGCTCGCCGAGGGGGTCGTCGACCGGTTCCCGGACCTCCCGGACGACGCCGTCGTCTACATGGAGCAGTCAAACGACGAGTCCATCCACCAGCACAACGCCCACGCGGAGCGGCTGGCGGAGTTCGGCCAACTCAAGGCCGAGCTGAACGGCGAGAACTAGCGGTCGAGAACTAGCGGTCGAGAACTAAAGATCGAGCGAGAGCGGGTCCGCGTCGGCCCACCGGGGGTCGAACTCCCCGCGGACGCTCTCCGCGAACTCCAGGTCTTTCAGGTCGATCATCCCGAAGACGGCCTCGCTCTTGAGTGGGTGTGGCACCTCGATGACGACCTCGTTTCTATCGATCAGGGTGAACGTCCCCGAGACGTTCTCGCTCGTGCGCACGTCGAACCCGTCGTGTTCCGCGAGCGTCTCCCGGTACCGCCGGCCGATGCTCTCCGGGAGCTCGGGGACGATCTCCGGGCGCATGAGGAGTTTCACCTCCGCACCGCGGTCGAGCGCCTTCGAGAGCTCGTCTACGACGAGCGTGCCGACCGCGTCCATGTCGAAGAACTCCTTCGTGTAGCTCGAAAAGACCATCACGATCTGGGCGTCCGCGGCCGAAAGGCGTTCGATGAGCAGGTCGACGGTCTCCTCGGGGCCGACGGCGGCGGTCCAGAACGTCTCCTCGACGGGCTCGGCCGCGTCGAGTTCGCCGACGAGGTCGTCGACGATCTCCTCGTACTGCTGGGCTCGCGCGTCGAGTTCGCGTTTCTTGTCCTCCAGCAAGCGATCCAGCGCCGTCGCGGGCTCGACGGCGACGTACTTCTTCGGCCGGGAGGCGCTCTGTGAGCGCACGAGGTTGTACTGTTCGAGGCTCGTGAGCACGTCGTAGATGCGGCCCATCGGCACGTCGCTCGCGCGAGACAACTCCTTGGCCGTTGTCGGCCCGCTCTGGAGGAGGGCGCGATACGCACGCGCTTCGTACTCCGAGAGCCCGAGGTCTCTGAGATTAGCCATGCACGTTCCACAGCCCCGGGGGAGAAAAACACATCGCCCGTTTACCGGTTCGGGAAGTTTATTTCAGGGAGGGGTCGTCGGCCGCCGCGCGGGACATGAGCTCGTCGGGGGTTTCTGCCGGGCTCCCCCGTTCGCCGCCGCGGACGACGACGGCGTCGTCGCGCTCGCCCGGCACGACGACCTTCTCGTGGTCGGCGACGCGCCACGCGGCGCGGTGGAGGTCCGTTTCGGCGGGGGGCGTCTCGATGACGAGCGGGCGGTAGTGCGCGCGGGCACAGGCCGCCCCGTAGCTCGCCACCTCCGCGCTCATGCGGTCGGCCGCGCCCGCGAACGTCGAGAGGGCCTCGCACGCGAGGTCGTGGTACTCATCCTCTCCGGTGAGCGCCGCGAGGTCGATGAGCGCATCCGCGAGTTCGACCGTCGTTTCCAGCGGGCGGAGGGGCCGGTCCAGCATCCCCGGTCCTTCTCGCGGGCCATCGAGGAACGAGTCCTCCCAGAGTGCGTCGATGGCGTGGTCCGCCACCTCGACGGCCGGGTCGAGATACCCCCCGACGGCCTGCTCCGCGGTCGTGAGACCCGTCAGCAGGCGCGCACTGTCGACGAGGAGGTCCGTCTCGCCGCCCTCGCAGTGGGTGATCTCGCCCCCGTCGACCAGCTCGTCGAGCGTGTGGTCGAGCGCGCGCTCGGCGTAGCGGGTGGCCCGCTCGTCGTCGCTGTACGCGCCGTAACGGAACAGCGCGTCCACGGCCAGTCCGTTTCGGTCCGCGTAGAGCCGGTCGTCGATGACCGGCTCGTCCGCCGCCTCCCGCTCGGTGGGTTCGAGGGTGTAGTAGTCGCCCCCGGCCTGGCTCCCGGCGAACGCGTCGCCCGTCCACAGGTCCGTCGTCAGGTACTCGATCGCCCCCTCCGCAGTGTCGCGGTAGGAGTCCTCACCCGTGTAGAGATACCCCGTCGCGAACGCGCGGAGGAGCGCCGCGTTCTCGTCGAGCAGCTTCTCGCGGTGGAGCTCCGACCAGTCCCGGTTGACGGCGTAGCGGTAGAACCCGCCGTCGTAGGTGTCCACCAGGTGTGCGGCGACGGCTTCGAGCGTTCGCAGTGCTCGGTCGCGGTCCCGCTTGGCCGCGAACTCGATGGTCCGGGGGAGCGGGAACTTCGCGCCGTCACCCCACCCGCCGAACTCCTCGTCGAACGACGCCGCGACCTGTTCGACGAAGTGCGCCTCGATGTCCGCGGTGAGCTCCCCGCGCGGGGGCTCGGGGTCACGGAGCGCGCGCGGCACGCGCCCGGCCTGGACCCCCTTCGCGTCCCACGTTCCTCTGACGGTATCGAGCGCCTGCCGCATCATATCGAGGCTCATGAACCCCGCGCCCGTGATGATCTCCCCCTTCGGCGTGAGGAACACGGTGGAGGGGAACCCACCCATGTTGTACCGTTCGCGCACCCGCGGGTGCTGGTCCACGTCGGCTCTGATGGGGACGAACCCGTCCCCGATGTTCGCCGCGATCTGGGGCGTCGAGTAGGTGGTTCGGTCCATCTCGTGACAGGCCTCACACCACGACGCGGACAGCGAGAGGAGGACCGGCTGCTGTTTCCGGCTCGCGATCTCGAACGGCTCCGGCCCCCACTCGTGCCACTCGACCAGCGATTCCGCGGCGTACTCGTCCATGATTTGAGGTACGGTTGCGTGTGGTTAGGGGTTTGCACTTTGGTCTGTTTTTCTGCTTCCGGTGCGTGTCTGGGTTTGGGTTGGTCCGTGCTTTCGGTGTCGTGGACACCTGGGAAGCCCTCGCTTGGTTCGGTCGTGGGACCGCAAACACCTGCAAAGCCCTCACAGTCTGCAGTCGCCTGCGTCGCTGTCGTCCGAAAATCGAAGATTTTCGTGATGACGAGAGAGCGGAGCTCTCTCGAACCACGCTCCTCGCTCCGCTGCGGTGCTTGCTGACGCACGCTCCCGCACACTGCTCGCCCGCTGTGAGACTCGCTCGGCTCGTCTCACATGCTCTCGCTCACTTCGTCGCCGGCGCGTAGCGCCGGCTTCCAGCGGGACCTTCGATCCCGCCCGGTTCACGAGACCTTTGTAAGTCCGCCAGGACAGCAACAGCACCGCAACCGCACCGCACCAGCCCTTTTCCGTGGGACTCGTTCCACTCGTCCCACGACGTTCGCCTCACTGTCGTTCGGCTCACCCCCGAAGTCGCGCTCGCGCTCACGACTGTTCGCGCTACGCGCGACCGGCCACACGGCTGTGTGTGCGTGCCCGTGAGCGAACGCGAACGGGTCGCACCACAAGGGAAAGGTAGGGCTGCGGTGCTGTGCGGGTCGGTTCCTGGTGGACTCGGGAAGGGCGAGTCCGCTCGTCGTGGCTGGCGACGCAAGCACCGCAGGAGTGAGCGAAGCGAACGACGAGGAGCACAGCGAGACAGGCGCGACGAGCGGGCGAGGGCTTCCCAGGTGTTTGCGGCCCCACGACCGAACCAAGCGAGGGCTTCCCAAGTGTTTGCGGCCCCACGACCGAACCAAGCGAGGGCTTCCCAGGTGTTCACGACACCGAGAACGACGCCCCACCAAACACGAAAGCCGAATCAAGACGACCATCGTACTCACAAAGCGTATACGACCGTAGCCCTCACACAGCATCATGGACCTGCGGGTCATCGGCGTGCTGTTGTTAATCCCTCTGCTCGACGTGATGCTGCTGGTCGTGCTGTCGGGGTACATCGGCTTCGCCCCGACGGTGCTCATCGTCGTCCTGACCGCGCTACTGGGGATGCTCCTCGTGCGCGCGGAGGGGCGCCACACGCTCGGGAAGATACAGCGGAAGCTCGCGCAGGGAGAGCCACCGACGAACGAGCTGGTCGACGGGGGCTTTCTCCTCGTTGCCGGGGCGCTGTTTCTCACCCCCGGTATCGTGACGGACGCCATCGCCCTGCTGTTCGCGCTCCCCCCCACCAGACTCGTCTTCCGGAAGCTCGCGAAGACGTACGTCATCACGCCCTACGTGGACGCGAAGACGGGCGGATTCGCCTCCGGCAACGTCTACATCGGCGGGTTTCCCGGCGATAGAGCGGGCGACGGAAGCGGCCCCGGTGGCTTCCCCGGTGCGGACGCGGGGGGAAGCGACCCCGGCCCGGACGACGACTTCGACGGCGAGACCATCGACGTGGAGGGCACGCGCGTGGACGACCGGAGCGACAACACCTCTGATTAGTCCTCTATAGCGCTCCGGTGTGCTCTTAGCGAGCCTTAACCCCCAGCCGTGTTCCGCACCTAGTGTCGGTCCTAGCCAGAGACCGTCGTTCACATCCACATCTCCTTTTCGACCCGGAAAACCGCCCGACTGCGGCGCGTGTGAACAGCGTGCGTCCCCCTGCCGAAACGAAACCGTTAAACAACCAACCGCAGTACGATGAAACGCGCTGACCTGGGCCAATAGCTCAGCCAGGTATGAGCGCTCGGCTGATAACCGGGAGGTCCGCGGTTCAAATCCGCGTTGGCCCACTATCGCGGTCAACGGTACGCCTCCCCAGCCACCTAACTTCTGCCGGTCGTCACCCTCCGAGCGACGGTTCTCACTCGCGTGACGTGTTACTGGTCCGGTAGTGTTTTCACCGCCCCACGGGTACGACCCACCGAATGATCGAGCGCTTGGAACGGCAACTGGGCAAGGAGAAGCGTGACCTGCAGATCCTCGATGCGGTCATCCGCGAGCACCCGATCGGGATCGTCAAGCTCGCACAGGAGACGGACGTCCCCCAGCACAAGGTCCGGTACTCGCTGCGCATGCTGGAGAACGACGGCCTCATCGAGGCGACGCCGCAGGGGGCTATCCCCACCGACGACATCGCCAGCGACGTCGAGACGATCAACCGCGGGATCGACGACCTCATCGCCCGGCTGCACGAGCTGGAGTCGCTCTAGAACCCTTCTCGCAGGTACGGCCCCGTCCCGGGGAACAGCGCGCCGAGGGTTTTCACGGTCGCCGGGTCGGCATCGAGTTCGTCAGCGTCCGCGAGCGTCGCGGCTTCGCGGTGGCCGACGACGAGCTGTGAGAACGCGCCGAGTTCGAGCGTCGCGTCCGGTGGCTCCGCCGTGGGCTCACAGGTGGCGTGCCCGTCGGCCACGACGAGCGAGTAGGTGTCCTCGCGGTCGAACAGCGGGTCCGAGAGTGTCACCGTCACGGAGCCGTCCGCCGCGTAGTCGATGGCGTCCAGGGTGCGCGGCACGTCTTCCAGCCGAACCATGGGGCCGGGCTTCACCTCGCAGGTGAGCTCCCGCGGGTCCTCGACGCGCGCGAGGAGGTCGAACTCCCGGGCCGTGGTGAACCGGACCTGCGCGACCTGTGAGTCGTGGTTCGCGAGGAAGCCCAGGAGCTGCCCGACGTACCCCTCCGTGGCCGCGTGCGTCCGCACCTGCAGGGTCCGTTCCTCGTCGCCGAGCACGCTGTAGGAGAGGTACGCGCGTGGCTCGCCATCCTCCTCGTAGACGTAGACGTAGGGGTCCTCGCGCCAGCCACGGAAGACGCGCTCGCGCCACCAGTCCTCGGTGTGGGAGACGCCGAGTGCCGTGTCGGCGACGGCCCGTTCGTGGACCGCATCGAGCAGCGCCCAGTCGTCGGCCTCGACCCGGCGGAACGCCCCGGAACCGTCGCTCGCGGCCGCGTGCAGGGCCGCGGGCGGGGCCGTCCACTCCACGTAGGTGCTACACTGCGCCCACCCGTACTTCCGATAGAAGGGGTACTCGAACGGCCAGAGCGCGGAGATGGGGTGGGTGTCCCGCGTCGCGTCGACGAGCTGCCGGAGCATCTCGGCGACGTACCCCTGCCGGCGGTGTTCGGGGGGTGTCGCCACCGTGGAGATGCCCGACACGTCGAACCGCACTCCCCGGAGCTGGGTGTCGAAGGTGTAGTACGAACAGACCGAGACGGGGGCCTCGTCGGCACCGTAGAGCCCGAACTCCTCGATGGGCGGGTCCATCGACTCCTGCCAGTCGTCCGGAAGGTCGGGCCCGTCCTGGGGGCGGAAGGCGTAGCGGATGTAGCGGACGAACAGCTCGTCGTCCGAAAGCGGGCGGAGCTCCATGCCGAGGGCAGCACGCGGGGGGACAAAACCGCGTCGGCAGTGTGACAGCCCCCTCACGCCAGACCGAACGATTCAGGCGGCTCGACTCCCAACGCCCTCTATGTCCCGTCTCCAGCGGCTGCCCGGCTGGGCCGTCGGTATGACCATCCTCGCCGGGGGCGTCGTCTCCGCCGGCATCCTCGATTTCCTGCTGTCACAGCTCGGCTACGGCGGCCTCGGCGCGTTCGTCTGGGCAATCGGCTACGGCGGCGCCGTGTTCGCCGTCTGGCTCATCTGGTTTCGCGATCTCGAGCTCGCGCCGGACCACGGCGTCACCGAGACGGACGACGGCGAACGGAACCATTAAGGCCGAATCACCGCCAACTTCGAACAACGATGTTCGCGCTACCGCTTCAGGTCATTGACAACTTCATCCTGAACTACAACACGGGGCAGGCCATCCTCTTCCTGTTCATCCTCTCGACCCTCGCGGCGCTCCCCCTCAAGTCGCAGAAGGTGCTGGGGCTGAACACGGTCGTCTTCGGCCTGCTGTTCATCCTGACCCCCGACTCGCTGGAGCCGATCCACTTCAAGTTCCTCGGGATCGCACTGGTCTTCATCGGCCCGATGCTCGTCGTGACGGCGAAGCGGTAGGCTTCGAATTTCGTTCTTTCTCGTGTTCTCACGTCCGTTCAAGTTTGCCTGCTAGCGTCAGTTCCGCAGCGGCAGTCGCAGGAAACGGGTCCGCCAACATCACCTCGAAAGCCCCGACGCGCTCGGCGGCTGCGTTCCGCGAGACTCCCGCTGGTCGTCTCGCGTTGTCTCGTTCGCAGACCGCGCGCGAGGCCGGCGAAGCCGGCCTCGGCAAGTCGCGGCGTTCACGAGAACAGCGTTCTCGTGCGCTCACGAGACGCGGCGCGTCTCGTGAACGGCTCCGCCGCCGCGCAGTCGCCCCCTTTCAGTCCCACCCCGCGGTAGCTTCCGGACTTTCGAACCCCAACGGCTGACCCACCAGCCGACCCGCGATGGCCTGTTCCACAATCAATCCGGTGGGACTGAAAGGGGCCCGGCGCTCGCGCCGGAGGGGAGTCACCTGCGCGGGCCCTATCCGCGAAGCGGATATCCCGCGCAGTGACCGCGAGCGTCCGGGGGGCTTTCTACGTGTTGTTGACGGCCCCGGTAGCCCAATACCCGTTGTTGACGGCCGTCGCTGTCCTACAACAGATCGGGGCTTTCGAGGCGTTCTCACCGGCAGCGAAGAATCAAAAACGACTACTCACCGACCAGCTGCTCGTACTGCGCGCCCGTCTGTTTCAGCGTCTCCGTCGAATACAGCCGTTCGTGGGGGAACGGCAGGTACTCGGCGGCGAGTTCGTCGATCTTCTCGTCCACTGCCTCCTGCTCGCGCCCGTGGACCATCGTGAAGAGGTTGTACTCCCAGCCCTGTTCGGGGCGACGGGGGCGGTGATAACAGAGGGTGACGTACGGGAGGCTCCCGACGACCTCCCCCCGCGAATCCAGCTCCTCGTCGGGGACGTTCCAGACGACCATGCAGTTGTTCGTGAACCCCGTGACGACGTGGTTCACGACGCAGCCGATGCGCTTGATACAGCCGTTTTCGAGGAGGGTTTCGATGGCTGCGAGCACCTCCTCCGTGTCGGCCCCGATGGCCGCGGCCACGTCGGTGTAGGGGGTGAGCGTGAGCGGGAAGCCGTCCTGAATCTCGAGGAGGAGCCGGCGGTCGAGGTCGGTGAGGTCGGCCGTGGCGTCCTCCGAAATCCGAGTGGCAGAGACCGTCGTCTCGGCCAGCGACTCGCGCGACTCGCGGGCATCGCCCGCTCGTCCATCCGGAGACGCGCCTCCCGGTTGCGTCTCCCTGGCGAACCGGTCGTCGTTGACGACGGGGAACTCCAGATCGATGTAGTAGTCCGTCAGCATCGGGAGATTGAGGACCGCACAGCCGGTGCGCTCCTCGATCTCTTTCAAGATGCGGTCGCGCGTCTCGCGTGAGCCGGCGGTGACGACGAACCACATGTTCCAGTCGTGGGCGCGCCGATAGTTGTGGTTCACCTGCCGATACGAATTGATGACCTCAGCGACCTCCGCGAAGCGGTCCTCGGGGGCCTGCACGGCCGCGAGCGTCGAGGAGCCGATGACGGGTGGGTTGAGCACGGCACCGAACCGGCGGAAGACGCCGCGCTCGCGCAGGCGCTCGACGCGAGAGAGGACGTCCGCCTCGGTGGTGTCCAGCGCCTCGGCGAGGACGGCGAACGGGCGTTCGACGACGGGGAAGCCGCTCTGGTACTCGTCGATGAGCCGCGCGTCCACCTCATCGAGGCCGGCCCGCCAGTCGTCGTCCAGCGAACTCATTGGCCCTTCTAGGGAGGGGCGGGTTTACTCGCTGTCGGTCCCGGACAGCCGCACGAATCGAGCACACCGTTATTCCGTGGGCGGTCGAAGGCAACCCATGACCGAGACGCGGGAGTCGATGGCTGGGACCACCATCCTGCTCACGGGCGGGACGAGCGGCATCGGGCGCGCGGCGGCCGTCCAGCTGGGCGAACGGGGCGCGACAGTGCTCGTGACCGGGCGCGACGGCGAACGCGGGGGCGAGACGGTCCGAGAGATCGAGCGCGCCGGGGGGGAGGGCGCGTTCCTCGCGGCCGACTTCGCCGACTTCGACCAGGTGCGCGAGCTCGCGGCCCGCGTCCGCGACCGGACGGACGCCCTCGACGTCCTCTGTCACAACGCCGGCGTCTGGATGGGCGAGCGGGAGCTCACGGCGGGGGTCGAGTACACCTTCGCCGTGAACCACCTCGCGCCCTATCTGCTCACCCACGAACTCGTCGACCAGCTCGCGCCCGACGCCAGGGTCGTCACCGTCTCCTCCGAACTCCACCGCCGCGGGCGCATCAACTTCGCCGACCTGACGCTCGGGGACGGCTACTCCGGGGTGACGGCCTACGCACAGTCGAAGCTCGCGAACGTGCTGTTCGCCCGCGAGCTGGCCCGGCGCCTGCCCGAGGGGCAGACCGCGAACGCCGTCCACCCGGGGGTGATCCCGGGATCACGGCTCACCCGCCACTCCTCGACCATCTCCCGCCTGCTGTTCGGCTCCCTCCGACTGGTGCCGGGGCTCACGACGACCGAGGAGGGCGGGGCCGACCCCCTCGTCCACCTCGCCGCCTCGCCGGCGGTCGCGGGGACGACGGGCGCGTACTTCGACCGGAAACGGGAGGCGACCCCTTCGCAGGCCGCGCGCGACGACGAGACCGCCCGGAAGCTCTGGCAGGTGTCGGCCGAGCTCGTCGGCGTCGAAGCCGACTGACCCTGACCCATCGACGACCGGAACGGGACGATTTTTGACGCGCGCGCTCTCACATCAGGTATGAGCGAATTCGGCGAGTGGCCGCTGAAGCGCCTGATGACCGAAGTCGTCGGGACCGGCCACAAATCGGCGGAAGATATGACCCGCGAGCAGGCGACGGAGGCGATGGAGCGCATCCTCGCCGGCGAGCCTGACCACACCACGCTTGGCGCCTTCTGGCTGGCGAACCGCTGGAAACGCAACACCCCCGAGGAACTCGGCGCCTACGTCGACGTCATCGCCGAGGACGTGGCGGTGGCCCAGCCCGACGCCGACCCCGTCGACTGCGGCGCGAACTACGACGGGAAAGGAAGAACAGCGATCCTCGGTGTCGGTGCGGGGCTCGTCGCGGCCGCGGCCGGCACGCCGGTCGTCGCCCACTCCGGGGACCGCGTCCCGACGCAGAAACAGGACGCCTACAAGCACGTCCTCGACGAGCTGGGCGTCGAGACGGACCTCGCGCCCGAGGAGTCCGCGGCCATGACCGACGAGGTCGGCTTCGGCTTCTACTACCAGCCGAACTTCGCGCCGAAGCTTTCGGGGTTAGAGGACCGCCGCGACCAGATGGGCGTCCGCACCTTCGTCAACACCATCGAGACGCTCGCCAACCCGGCGGGAGCCTCGGTCCACCTCGGGAGCTTCTATCACCTCCCGTACGCCATCCGCATCATCGACACCTTCCAGGCGTCCGAATCGCAGGCGATGGACCGCGTCGTCATGTTCCAGGGGATGGAAGGATACGACGACATCCGTCCCGGCTCCACGACCGTCGCCGTCTGGAACCGCGGGGCCGACCGGACGGACGAGCCCGGTCGGGACGAGGCGGCCGACGGGGTGGAGGACTTCACCATCAAGACGTCCGAGTACGGGATGGACTTCGAGGAGGCCGACCTCGGCGTCGACGACGTGGCCGCCGATTCGGCGACCATCACCGAGGAGGTCCTGACCGGCGAGCGCGACGACCAGTTCGCCGACGCCATCGCCCTCAACGCCGCGTTCCGCATCTTCGCCCGCGAGGACTGTGCGGACCTCGACGAGGGGCTGGAGATGGCCCGCGAGGCCATCGAGAATGGCGAGGCGGCCGCGACGCTCGAATCGCTTCAGGCGTTCTAACCGCGAATCGCCTCAGCAACTCACCGTCAGCGAATCGCCCTCTCCGCTTTTTCGCGGGCGTGTTCCGCTCGCCCGATGAGCAGGTCCGCGACCGCGGGCGAGAATCGCTCCTCCTCGCCCGAGCGCAGGAACTCGATGAGCGACGTGAGCCGTTCGATGACCGTTTCGAGCTGTTCGTTCGCCTGTTTCTCGTCGCCTGCGGCGGCGAACTCCGCGGCCCGTTCTGCGGCCTTCCGCGTGGAGTCGAACTTCGCGGCAACGCTCTCACGCGCTTGCAACGAGAAGCGTTCGAGGCTGTTGTCCGAGTCGTCCGAACGGCTCGGTGTGGGGGTGGGCGTCCGGCGTGGCTCTTGGGTCGGGGTCGGTGTCGAGGTCTGCGTTGGTGTCGGTGTCGGCGTGGGCGTCGGGGTAGCGGTAGGGGTCGGCGTCGGCGTTGGAGTGGGGGTCGGGGAGGGCGTCGCCGTCTCCCCGTCTTCCTCGTCCTCCCCTTCGAACTTTCGGGCCAGTCGTGCCGACTCACGGAGATAGGGGACGAGATAGCCCGCGAGCGAGGCCTGTCCGGTCTCCACTGTCAGCGTGACCTCGTCGTCGTCCCCCGGTTCGACGCGGTATGCCCCCGTCTCCCCGTTCTCGTCCTCGATTTCGAGGGTGTACTTCCCGTCGCGGTGGACATAGACAGCGAACGGGCCGTCCGTCGCGGGCTTCGCGTCGTAGAGCGCCCCGGCGAAATCGTCGGTGAGCCGGGCACGGGCGATGCGCGTACTCCCGGGGTCGGCCGCCACCTTCACGGCGTCCTCGTTGTGGACGAGCCCGACGTTCCCCTCGACGCCCGCCTGCACTGGGGTGTCCCCGACCTCGAACCGCTCCGAGCGGGGGGCGAACCCCGGACCGTTGACGGTGAGCCGGTGTTCCTGCGGCTCCACGTCGACGAAGCCGAAGACCCCCTGCGCGCTCGCGACGGCCGCGGGCTCGGGGCTCTCGAGGAGACAGACGACCTCACTCGTGGGACTGGTGAACGAGACGGTCGCCTGCTCCCGAATCGCGGGGTCGGAGCCGTCGGCTCCCCGGAGGGTCCCCGAGACGCCGCTCGCGAGCGTCTCAACCGCGCCGACGACCGCACCCCCGAGTCCCCCGCCCGTCTCGAGGTCGTAGCGCTCTGCGAGCGCCGCCCGGTGGCTCGAATCCGTCACGTCCGCGAGCGGGTCCTCGAACCGCGACTGGGTCCACGGCGTCCCCGCCGTCGTGATGTGGCTCGCGAACTGGTCCTCCACGAACCCCGGGATGGCGAACTCGAAGCTCAGCTGCGGGCCGACGAACGCGTCGATATCGGAGACCGCCTCGATGGGTTCGAGTGCGTAGCCCACGTCCCCCGCCCGAGCGCTCCCCTCGTAGGTCCACGTCGCGCCGTGCTCTCGTTTGGGGATCGAACTCGGCGGGCGGGCGAGGTCCGCGAAGTTCCGGACCGTCACCTCGCGGTCGACGAACGCCTCCGGCCCCACGGTCACGTCCGGGTGGTCGTAGAGGGGGACCCCGTCGAGTTCCGGCAGGACGAACGGGAGCCGACCCCCCTCGTCGCGTGGGAGGCCGTACGCCAGCGGGAAGTCGCCGATGCGGTTCGCGATGGCGGCAAAGCGGTTCGTGATGTCCGCGGTCACCTCGCCTAACGCCGTGCGCTGGAACGTCGTCGCCTCCTCGTTGACGGCCGTCGCGGAGGAGTGTGACCCCACCTCCGAGAGCACCCCCACGGTGTCGCCGTCACCCGGGTCCAGATACTCGTTGTTCGGCACCTTCCGGGAGTGGGACGACGCCGAGAGGAGCATCGGCGTGCGCGTTCTGGTATCGACGAACACCTGCAACAGCTCCCAGTCGTGCCAGTGGAAGTTCACCGTGAACTGGTCGAACGCGTAGTAGAACCAGTACTGGACGACGGAGAGCTCGGGCGTGACCTCCACCACGTTGTAGAAGGCGATGGGGTTGGGCGGCTCCCCCGTTTCGAGGTACTCGCTGGAGTAGTCGTTCAGCGCGCGGAAGCCGTCACAGACGCGCTCGCCGTCGCGCTCGACCACGTAGGGACGCGGGTCGGTCGGGAACCACTTCTCCAGCCGGCCGAAGTGGAGGTCCGGCGCGAACTGCGCGACCAGCTCCGCCTCCGTGGTGGGCGTGGCCGCCGTAGGTGAGGGCGTTTCGGTGCCCGGCCCCGGTGCGGGCCCCTCGTCGTCCACCAGCGACCCGCCGATGACGCCCGCGGCACCCAGCCCCGCGACGGCAGCCCCCACCTTCAACAGCGTGCGACGGGAGGGACCCGCCTCGTCCGTCGCGTCTCCCCCCGCGTCCGGGGACTCCACAGGCTCGTCGCTCATACCCCCCTTTCGACGCCGGGACAATAATCCGTTGTGGCGGAGCCAGCAGTCACAAGTCCTTCGCCGTGGAGAGCCAAATATGAGGACCGATGAGTGAACTCGGCCGCCGCGCCGTCCACGCCACCGGCTCGCTGCTACCGCTCGCGTACGTCGCCGGCGTCGCCACGTGGCCGCAGGTCCGGCTCGTGGCCGTCGCCGGCACCCTGCTCGCGCTCGCCCTGGAGGCCCTGCGGCTGCTCGCGGGGTTCGACCACGCGCTCTACGACCGGCTCACCCGGGAGTACGAACGGGACAACCTCGCGGGCTACGCGCTGTACGCCATCTCCGGAACCACCGTCATGCTGCTCACCGAGCCCACGGTTGGCGTCCCCGCCATCCTGATGCTCTCGCTCGGTGACCCCGTGAGCGGCCTGCTCTCGACGGGCGAACTTCGGACCGTGAAACGCCCGCGCGTCCTCCTCGGCATGTTCGCCACCTGCCTCCTGCTCGCCGTCCCGTTCGTCGCTCTCCCCGCCGCAGCGCTCGGGGCGCTCGGGGCCACCCTCGCGGACGGCGTGAAGCTCTCCGTTCGCGGGTACATCATCGACGACAACCTCACCATCCCGCCGTTCGCGGCCACGGGGCTGCTCGTCGGGCTGCAGCTCGTCGCGTGAGGTGAACGCCACCCTTTTGCGTCGGACGAGCGGAGAGAGACCCATGGCTGAGAACCACGAGGTGTCCAATCCGGACAACCCGACCGTCACGCTGCAGACGAACCACGGCGACATCACCATCGAGCTGTTCGCCGACCGCGCGCCGCGCACCGTCGAGAACTTCCTCGGGCTGGCCCGCTTCGACCCCAACGCGGACGCCGAGCCCGCGCCCGACACGAACACCTGGGAGGACCCCGAGACCGGCGAGACGCGGGGCGACTCGCTGTACAAGGGCGCCGTCTTCCACCGCATCATCGACGGCTTCATGATCCAGGGTGGGGACCCGCAGGGGACCGGCCGCGGCGGCCCCGGCTACCAGTTCGACGACGAGTTCCATCCCGAGCTCACCCACGACAGCGCGGGCATTCTCTCGATGGCGAACGCCGGCCCGAACACGAACGGCTCGCAGTTCTTCATCACGCTGGACGCGACGCCGCACCTCGACAACAAACACGCCGTCTTCGGCCACGTCATCGACGGGATGGACGTCGTCGAGGAGATCGGTAAGGTCCCCACGGGCCGCAACGACGCCCCGCGCGACGATGTCGTCATCGAGGACATCGACATCGACGAGTGAGCTACCGGCCGTAGTCCACCCGCACCGCCCGGAACGCCGCGGCACAGTGGCTCGGGGCGAACGCCGCGACCCCGCCCAGTCTGTCCTCCCACGCGGGGACTACGCGCCCCACGGCGTTCTCGGTCACCGCATCGAAGTAGGCCCCCGTGCTCGCCCAGCGGTCCGCGGGGTTGACCCCCTCGGTCGCCTCCGCGAAGGAGACCTCGCGGGCGGCCGCACGCACGGCGTCGAACACGTCCCCGACGTACTGTTTCTGGACCCGCACGTCCTCTCGCGTTCCCAGTCGGGTGAGATGCCCGCCGACGAAGGTGTCGAACTCGTAGGCGAGGATGTGGTCGTGGGCGTCCACGAACCCCGGGACGTACGCGGCAAAGCCCTGGAACGGTACCCACCCCGGATAGACGATGTCGATGACGACGAGCGCCCGCTGTCCCTCGAAGTAGGTGTAGGTCGTGTCGTCGGAGTGGCTCTGCCCCCGATACGAGAGCTGGATGGTGTGTCCGCCGATCTCCAGCTCCTCCTCCTCGTCCCACGTCTCGTCGGGGACCGGTCGGTTCGGGTCGTCGTAGCGGTCGAGCAGGGCCGCCGTCCGCTCGTTGCCGATGTAGGTCGCGCCCGCGAACGCCGCGGCGTTGCCGACGTGGTCGTTGTGCGCGTGGCTGTAGATGAAATGCGTCACCGGTCGGTCGGTCACCTCCGCGATACCCTGCTGGATCTTGTCTCCGAGACTCGGCGGGGCGTCGAGGAGCACCACCCCCTCGTCGGTGTCGAGGAAGACGACCTGATACGTCCCGTCCATGATGACGTGGAGCCGCGGGCCGATCTGGTCGACGAGATACCCCGTCTCCGGGATGGCGGGCCCCTGTGCGTTCCCCGGGATCGGGTCGAACTCCCGTTGAACGCCCGCGCCGGAACACCCCGCGAGGAGGGCCGTCGCGCCGACGCCGGCCGCCGTCAGGTACGTTCGCCGGTCGATGGTGTGGCAGTCGTCGCACATACTCCATCTTGGTGTTCAGTGGCCATGCCGCCCGCGGGCAGGAAAACCCCTATACGGGGCGGATGCGGAAGGATAGCTAATGAAGTGGCGACTGTTTGCCAACCTCGCTGAGACGGCCGGGACGAAGGAAGTGGAGGTCGACGTGGGGGGTGGCGACACCTTCCGCGACGCCTTCGACGCGCTGCTCGATGCCCACCCCGAACTCCGCGAGGAGGTCCTCGACGAGGAGGGGAACATCCAGGAGCACATCCGCGTCCTGCGCAACGACCACAACCCGTTCGTGCAGGACGAGGGGTTCGAGACGAGACTGGACGAGGGCGACGAGCTGGCGCTGTTCCCGCCGGTGAGCGGGGGGTAAGACGAGAGCTCAGGAGTCGCTCGCGGAGAGGTCCTTTTCCAGGACGAAATCGGGCTCCTCGCTGATGCCACCGCAGGCGTAGGCGGCGTCGCTGACGTACCCCGGCGTCTCCGGGATCAGGACGCGCGTCTCGTCCGCGCCGATATCGGCCGCGTCGCGCGCGACCGCGGCGAGCAGCGAGCGCGCACCCTCGAGGGAGTCCCACGCGCCGATCCCGTACTCGGCGTTGAGGATGTCATCGGAGTAGGAGACGGTGCGGACCCGGAACGCCGCGGCGTGGGTCCCGTCGTCGTCCTGTACCGTGACCACCGCGGGCGCGTCGTGCAGCCGCTCGCGGGTGAGCTCCGAGAGCGCGTACGTCTCCTCGGGGTCGAGCGCGAGGCCCTTGAGGTGCGAGAACCCGTCGTCTCGTTTGAGAAACGACCACGCGGCGTCGGGGTCGTTCGTGACCGGGAGGGGCGACTCCGCGTCCGCGTCCGGCTCGGGGGTCGCCCACCGGAACTCCGTGGCCGGTTCGAACCCCACCGAGCGGGACTGGCCCAATCCAGGAGTGTTCCACGAGAACACCATGTTCCGGCAGACCGAGGCCCCCCGCTCGCGTGCCCAGTCGAACAGCGCATACGTCAGCTGGGGGGAGACGCCCTTCCCTCGATAGTCGGGGTTGACGCGCATCCCCTGAGCCCACGCCTCGTGCTCGGAGAGGAGGACGCCCTGACAGATGCCGGCGAGTTCCTCGCCCGCGTCGAGGACGAACGTCCTTTGAGTGGGACCGTCGCTCTCGACCCACGACTCGAACACGCGGGGGATGTAGTCGCCGCCCTGCTCGGGCCACGTGTTCTCGGTGAACGCGACCACGTCGTCGGAGTCGTCGAGGGTGGCCTGTCGGACCCTCATTCCCACGGGACGGAGCGTTCCTGGATCTCGCCGGCGAGGTTCCTCCGCATCGCCTCACGAGGGTCGTCGGCGTTGGCGAGCACCCACATCAGTTTCACCATCGCCGTGCCGGGGAGAATGTCCTCACCCTCCACGACACCGGCGTCCAGCAGGTCGCGGCCGGTGTCGTAGACGCGGTCGCAGACCCGCCCCTCCAGACACTGGCTCGTCATCACGACGGTCATCCCGTCGTCAACGTAGGACTCGAGGGTGGGGATGAGGTCCGTGTGGACGTGGCCGAGGCCGGTGCCCTCGATGACGAGTCCCGCATTGTCGGAGAGCACGTCGAGCATCCCCTCGTGCATCCCCGGCGCGAACTTCAGGAGGTCCACGTCCTCCTCGAGGTCGGGGGCGATGTCGAGCTCGTGCTCGCCGCGGCTCGTGTACTCGCGACGGAACGTGACCGTCTCGGTGTCGTAGTCCACTTCGCCGAGCGGCTTCGCGCCCACCGTCTCGAAGGCGTCGCGCCGGGAGGTGTGGCCTTTTCTCACTCTGGTCCCCCGGTGGAGGGCACAGACGTCGTCGCTCTCGGAGGCGTGCATGCAGACGAGCACCTCCGCGCAGTCGCTTTTCGCCGCCTCGACGGCGCAGACGGCGTTCATCACGTTGTCCGAGGAGGGCCGGTCCGCGGAGCGCTGGCTGCCAGTGAAGACCACCGGGACGGGCAGGTCGAGCATGAAGGCCATCGCGCTGGCCGTGTACTGCATCGTGTCCGTCCCGTGCATGACGACGACGCCGTCCGCGCCGTTCTCGATCTCCTCGTGGACCGCGTGGGCGAGGTCCTGCCAGATGGGGACCTCCATGTTTTCGGAGAGGATGTTGGCGACGACCCGGCCGCGGTAGTTCGCCCGGCCCGCGAGGTCGGGGACGGCGCGGAGCACGTCCTCGGCATCGAACTGGGCCGTCACCGCGCCGGTGCGGTAGTCGACGGTCGAGGCGATGGTCCCCCCCGTGGAGATGAGCGAGATGGTGGGCAGCTCCTCGTCGAACTCGATCTCGGAGGTCTCGCCGGTCTCCCCCTGTGCGCTCTCGACGTCGTAGACGTCCGACTCCAGTACGTCCACGTCGGCGCTCTCGCGCTCGATGCCGACGTTGTAGCCGCCGTCGAGCTTGACGACGAGATGCGTGGCCGACGTGGAGGGCATCAGGACGCCCTCGTAGGTCGTCCCGTCGCGTGCGACGCGGACTCGGTCCCCTGCGTTCATGCTCACGACTGGTCCGGGAACGGACTTGAATCCACTCGTTCCGGGCGAAAGGCCGATAGGTGACGCTCCCCAGAACCGAGTATGAGCGAACGGCTTCGCGAACTGGAACGCGAGGAGTCCACCGCACCGGCGGAGCCACAGCAGACGTCCCGCTCGGGCCTCCGCGCGCGGCTCTCCCCGGGCCGGGTGTTCTCGCCGAAGGCCTTCCTCGTCGCGCTCGCCCTCTCGACGGTCGGTATCTTCCTCGCTGGGAGCCTCCCCATCCCCCTCTCGGGCCTTCTGGGGGTGTTCGCCGCGGCCTTCCTGTTGGGCCTCCTGGGCCAGCGCGGCTACCTCGAGACCGCGGCGGCCGGGGCGGGGGCGGCCGGCGTCACCGTCCTCCTCGATTTCTTCGTCGTCTCGCTTCTGGGTGGGTTCGGCGTCCCGCTCGCGCTGTTCGGCGCGGGTGGCGGCGCGCTCGCGGCGCTGCTCGGCTACTACTTCGGGACGGACCTCCGGGCGGGGCTCACCCGCGAGTTGTGAGCTGCCAGCGCGACCCGTCGCGCTCGACGAGCCCCGACTCCGCGAGCGACGTGAGCACCTCCTCGACGACGTCCGGGGCGGCGTCCACCTTCCGGGCGACCCGGTTCGTCGTCTGCGCGCCGTTGGCGAGCGCGGAGAGCACCTCTGCGTAGAAGCGGCCGTTCTCCCCGAAGCGGGCGCTGAGCCGGTCCATCACGTCGGTGAGCCGGCCCTGGACCCACCGCTGGGCCATCGAGAGCTCGTTCTCCAGCCCTTCGAGGCGTTCGAGTTCGGCGGTGAGATCCTCCACGTCCTCACCCGCGGGCTCGGGATCCCCCTGCTCGACGTGCAAGGAGAGATAGCGACAGCCGGTCATATCGAGCGACGGGGAGGCCGGATAGGCGGATTTGGTCCCGAACTGGTAGGGGGAGACGTTCACCTCCAGCCGGAGGTTCCGAGCGATAGAGAAGTACTTCCGGCGGTGGTCGTCGACGCGCGACTCCACCAGCCCCGCCTCCTCCAGTTTCCGGAGGTGGTCGATGACCGCCTTCGGGCTCACACCCAGATAGTCGGAGATCTCCGTCACGTAGCAGGGCTTGCGCGCGAGCAAGCGGAGGATACGCCTGCGGTTCTCGTTCCCGAGGAGGTCTAAGAGCGCGGCGGAGTCCATCGTACCATTCGTTTGCGTTACGCGGCTAAAAGGATGCTGCCCTGCAGCGATTCCACGGGACGGCGAGGTTATTCGCCCAGGGTGTCGTCGCCGGTGTCCGTGCTGTTGGTCGTGGGCTCGGCGTCGTCAGCCACGGGGTCCTCAGTGGTGGTGACGGCCCCCGCGGCGCTATTGGCGTTCCCGGACCGGTCGGCGGCGTTCCCGGACCCGTCGTCCTCCGAGGCGTTCCCCTTCTTGTTCTTCCCCGGGGCCTCACCGCTCTTTCCCGGCGTGTCCTCAGCCGCGTCGGTCACGTTTCCCTCGGTGTCCGTGGCGTTCGCGCCGTTCGCGCCGTTCGCGCCGGTACCGCGCTGGCCCCGGTCACGGGCGTTCTCGCGGCGCTCCTCCGCGCGCTCTTTCGCCAGCTCGCGGCGGTCCTCGACGAGGTCCGTCGCCAGCTCGCGCACCTCCGGACCGGTGAGGTTGCGCGCGTTCGTCCGGAGCGTATCCAGCGTCGTCACGTTGACTCCGGCCCGGGCTGCGGCCTCCTCGGTCTGGTTGATGGCGCTCTCGAGCGCGTTGATCTGGGCCGTCAGGCGGGCGGCCTTCGCTCGCTTGACGACCTCGGGGGCGTTCGAGGCGAGCAGCCGGTCGCGCTGGCGTTCGAGCCGGTCGATTCGCTGTTCGATGGTCGCCACGCGCTTCTCGACGAGCGCGGTCCGGCGCTCGCTGTCGTTGCTCGCGTTGAACGCGGCGGCGAACATCCCGGTGGCCACCTCACCCGCGGCGTCCGCGGCGCTCGCCTGCATGAACGCCGAGATGGAGGCGCCGAAGGAGGCGTTCGAGGCCTGCGTCGTGTTGTTCGTCTCGTTGCCCGGCTGTTCCTGGACCGCGGGCATCGACGCCGACGGTCCGTCTGCGGCAGGAGCCAGCGCCGCACCGGCCGGTGCCACACCGGCGAGTGCGAGCGCCACCACGAGGACCACGGCGAAGAGTCGGTTCGTCATCTCTGTCCTCCCTTATTCCGCCCGTAGCTAAAAACCCGGCCGCTCGTTCGCGTGATTCAAACCGTTCATCCCGCCGTGAAACCGCCTGAAACCATCCGAGAACGTTTAGAGACGGTTCTGTGCCCCTAATCGGGGGAAGAGCCGCGCGGCGAGCCCGACGGCGAACACGGAGAGGGCGACGGTGGCCACGGCGAGCAACAGCCCCGGCTCGTACCGGAGCGGCGGGTGGTAGCCGAGGCCGTAGTCGAGGAGGTCGTTGAGCAGGAGGAGGCCCAGTGCGGCCGCGAGCGCCCCTCGGGTGGTCGCCCCGTAGTACGGGATGAGGAGCGCTTCCGCCACGAACGCGAGGTGGCTGACGATGACGCCGAAGTAGCCGTACGCCTCGGGGAAGTAGGCACTAAACCCCACGTTAAGCGCCACCGCGGTCCAGAGCCCGTACTTCACGAGCCAGACGAACGCGAAGGTGTGGAGGTACGCGAGGACGCGGTTGCGAGGGAAATCCTCGATGGGCTCGCCGACGTGTGCCCACAGCGTGACCAGCGAGAGCGCGCCAATCGCCGTCGCGGTGGGGGAGTCGGCGAAGAAGAGCCAGAGGAAGGTGGAGATATCGGCAAGTCCCCGGTCGACGTAGAACCGCGCGCCGAGCACGGTGAACGTGACGTTCACGACGACGAGCCAGACGAGACTCGGCGCGTTCTCCAGGTAGTAGCGCGCGTAGCGCTCCGGGAGCGGGTTCACACTCCCAGGGCGTGGGGGACCCGCAAAACCGTTGCGGGAAGGCGGGATGACCGTGTGGATTGTTTGCGCGCCACAATAAGCCTTCCCGACAACGCTTATGTGTGGGAGTAACTCACACAGTGGCGTAACGATGTTCGAACAGTTCTCCAGCGGCTACTACCTGGGTCGGCTGTACGTCGAGCCGGGCGCGAGCGAGCACGCGGTCATCCACGAAGACATCCACGAGCGGCTCAACGAGGCGCTCTACGCGACGGGCGAGGGTATCGAGCGACTCGACAACCCCCTGCTGATGAAGGTCGGGCAGTCGCACGTCCCCGTGCTCGGCGCCCCGGAGGTGCCGGAGCGCACCCTCTCGCTCCCCGAGGCGACCCTCGAACGGGCGGGCATCCGGAACGCCCCCACGCTCTCCGAGGTGCTGCTGGCGAAACCCGAAGTCGCGGAGCGGTTCTTCGAGGGAACCGGTTTTTAATCGCCCCTCCCCATTTGGGGACGATGCTGGACGACCTGCTCGGGCGCACGCCCCTGAAAGAGCGCATCGCGGCGCTCGAAGAGGAGTTGGAACACGCGAAACGGGAACTCCGTGCCGAGCGGCGCCGCCGGAGCGAGGCCTCGACCGCCAAACAGGAGGCCGAAGAGCGGGTCAACCGTCTCGAAGACAAGATCTCCGGGTTGCAGGGAAAACTCAAGAAGGCGAAGGAGGAGGGTGGTCTCCGCTACCGACGCGTGGACGAACTCCGCGGCACGCGCCTGACCGAACTGCTCGACCGGCTCACCTCCCTGCACACGGAGCCGGAGGGGGCGCTCTCGGCGTACGTCGAGGACGACATCCCCGAGGAGGTCGGCGCGGTGTTCGGCGACCGGACACCCCTGGTGGAGCGCGCTTCCCCGTGTCTCGTCTACGCCGACGACGAGGCGCTCGTCACCGAGGCACTCGACCCCGCCGTCGCCCCCGAGCCGTTCGTGACGTGGGGCGACCGCTTCCGCGTCGAACGCGACTGGTTCCGGCCCGCGGGCCCCCACGCGCTCGCGCTCGTGCGCTCCGACCTGTTCGCGCTCGGCACCTACGACGGCCGCGAGCGGGTCTCGATGCGGGGGTTTACGACCGACGTGAAGAGCAAACACTCCAAGGGCGGGTTCTCGCAGGGGCGGTTCGAGCGCATCCGCGACGGGCAGATCCACGACCACCTGGAGAAGTGTCGCGCGGCCATCGACGAGCTCGACGTGCGCCCGCTGTACGTCGTCGGCGAACACGCGCTCCTGGGGGAGTTCGCCGACGCCGCGGCGGCCACGGAGGCCGTCGACGCGACGGGTGAGCCCGAGGCCGCGCTCGACGACGCCCACCGGTCGTTCTGGACGACGCGGAGATACGGGATTTAAGCCCCCCCGCGTTGCCCCTCCGAGTATGACAAAACGAGTGGCATTGCTTGCCCACGAAGGGTTCCCGGACCGTGCGAAGACCGCCGTCGGCGTCCTCCGATACGCCGATTACGACGTCGTGGCCGTCCTCGACCGCGAGATCGCCGAGGCCGACCCGGACGCGCGCGTCGCCGACTATCTGGACGGGGTACAGGACGCCCCCATCGTCGGCCGGACGGACGAGGCGCCGGAGTTCGACGCGCTCGTCATCGGTATCGCGCCCATCGGTGGTGGGCTCGATGAGTCCTGGCGCCCGGACATCGAGGCCGCCCTCGACCGCGGCGCGGACGTGATTTCGGGGCTCCACTACTTCCTCTCGGAGGACGCGGACCTCGCACGCCGCGCGGAGGCGAACGGCTGTGACCTCTGGGACGTGCGCAACCCCCCATCCGACCTCACCGTCGCGGAGGGAGTGGCCCGCGAGTTGGATGCACGGATCGTCCTCACCGTCGGCACGGACTGCTCGACGGGGAAGATGACGACCACGCGCGAGCTGTACGAGGCCGCGCGCGAGCAGGGCATCGACGCCGCGTTCATCCCGACCGGGCAGACCGGCATCATGATCGAGAACTGGGGGATCCCCATCGACCGCACGGTCTCCGATTTCACCGCGGGCGCCGTCGAGCGGATGTGCGTCGAACGGGCCGCAGAGGCCGACGTGCTGTTCGTGGAGGGGCAGGGGAGCATCATCCACCCCGCCTACTCCGCCGTCACCTGTGGCATCCTCCACGGCGCCCAGCCGGACGCGCTCGTGATGTGTCACGAGGCCGGTCGCGAGGCCATCCACGGCTACGAGGAGTACCCCATCCCGGACCCCGCGCACGTCGCCGGGCTCTACGAACAGCTCGCGGAGCCGGTCGCCCCGACCGAGGTGGTCGGCGGCGCGCTCAACACCCGGTCGCTCGGGGACGGGGAAGCCCGGCGCGCGATTCAGGCCTACGCGGAGACCATCGACGCGCCCGCCGTCGACCCCGTGCGCGGTGACGCGGGCGACCTCCTCGAGAGTATCCTATGAACGCCACGTTCGAACGCCACACCCTCGAACTGGAGGAGCCGTTCACCATCGCCCGCGGCACGCAGGAGACCGTGGAGAACGTCGTCGTCCGCATCGAGGACGACGGTGAGGTGGGACTCGGCGCGGCCGCCCCCTCCACCCACTACGGCGAGACCGCCGACACCGTCGAGGCCGTCCTTCCTCGATTGTTCGAGGCCCTCGACCGGCTCGACTCCCCCCTCGAGTTCGAGCGCGCGCACGCGGAGATGGCGCACGTCATCAACGACAACCCCGCGGCGAAGGCCGCCGTCGACATCGCGCTCCACGACCTCGCGGCGAAACAGCTCGGGGTGCCGGGCTATCGGCTGCTCGGGCTCGACCCCGCGGAGACGGTCACCTCCTCGTTCACGGTGGGGCTCGCGGACACGCCCGCGATGCGGCGGAAGGCCGAGGACGCCGTCGCCGCCGGCTACGACACCCTGAAGGTGAAACTCGGCACGGGCCACGACCTGAAGATCATGGACGCGATTCGTACCGCGGCACCCGACGCCACCGTCCGGGTCGACGCGAACGAGGCGTGGTCGCCTCGGGAAGCGGTCTCGAAGATCGAGGCGCTGGTGGCGTACGACGTGGAGTTCGTCGAACAGCCCGTCGCCGCCGAGAACCACGAGGGCTGCAAGTACGTCTACGAGCGCGCGGCGCTCCCCATCGCGGCCGACGAGTCGTGTCTCACGGCCACGGATATCCCCCGCGTCGCGGAGATGGCCGACATCGCCAACGCGAAGCTGATGAAGACCGGGGGGGTTCGCCCCGCCGTGAAACTGCTCCACACCGCGAAGGCCCACGGCCTGGAGACGATGCTCGGCTGTATGATCGAGACGAACCTCGCCATCGCCGCGGGCGTCCATCTCTCGCCGCTGCTCGACTACGCCGACCTCGACGGGTCGCTGCTGCTCGCCGACGACCCGTACGGCGGCCCCACGTTCGAGGGTGGCCACATCGACCTCACGGACGTGACCCGACCCGGACTGGGGACGTTCCCGCGCGAGTAGTCGCGCCCGCGAGGGGTCGCGTGGCCACCCGCGCGCGGGGAGTAGCTTTTTGCGTCGCCCTCGCCGACTCCGACCGATGGACCACTTCGAGAAACTCGAACGGATGTATCTCGACGCGCCGACGAACGACCACTACGACGCCGACATCTCCATCGAGGAGGGACGCGCGGAGGTGACCGTCCCCGTCTCGGAGAAACACCACCACGCAGCGAACGCCGTCCACGGCTCGGTCTACTTCAAAGCGCTCGACGACGCCGCGTTCTTCGCCGCGAACTCCCTCGTGGAGGACGTGTTCGTCCTCACGACGAACTTCAACATCCACCTCACCCGGCCCGTCTCGGCGGGGCACATCCACGCGGTCGGCGAGGTGGTGAACGACCACCCCAGACAGCTCATCGCCGAGGCCGTCGCCCACGACGACGAGGGGAACCAGCTCGCGCGCGGCTCCGGCACCTTCGCGAAGTCCTCGATGGCGCTCGACGAGGAGCTCGGCTACGAGTGAACGATTGAAAGAGTACTAGGAGTTTATTGAAAGATAACACTCTAGACGGATACCGAGACGTATTGTTACACCCTGAGCAAGGCTTTTATCCGAGATTGGCACACGTCTATCCATGGGGAACATGACGGCTGAAGAGACGGTCACCATCGAACTGTTCGTGCGTTCGCTCTCACCTACCGCGGCTCACGAGCGGCAGGACGAACTCATCGAGCGGCTCTCGGCGCTGGCCGAGCGGGGGACCATCGCCGACTACGACGTGGAGGTGTGGGGTGACGCCATCCCGCTGAACGGGGCGGCCGCCGACACACCGCGGTGTAAGGCCATCCGCGACCACGTCGAGGCACTCCGCACGTGGGGGGAGGTCAACGGCGTCGAGCTCCCGGAGGGGCTCACGCCGACCGAGACGAGCGGGATGCTCGGCGAGAGCCGCGAGGTCGTCAGGCCGCCGACGGTCACGCTTGTCGAGTACCGCGACGGGGAGCTCGAGGCCATCGCACCGCGGACGGAGGGGGGGACGACCTACACCGTCGCCGACCACCTCGACTCGCTCACGGAGGAGGCCGAGCCGGTCGCGATTCCGGCCGGCATGCCCAGCGACGACTGAGCCGCCACCACACGGCCGTACCCACTGGGGGGTGGGGACGCACCCTGTGACACACCGCGGCACCGTCTCTAAACACTTATCCCGCGCCCTCGACTGTTCGGTGGTATGAGCGATATCACCGTCACGCTGCCCGACGGCTCCGAACTCTCGGTGCCGGAGGGAGCCACGCTCGAGGACGTGGCCTACGAGATCGGCCCCGGACTCGGCAAGGATACGGTCGCCGGGAAGATCAACGGGGAACTCGTCGACAAGGCCACCCCGGTCTCCGACGGGGACGACGTCGTCATCGTCACCGAGGGATCGGAGGAGTATCTCGACGTGCTTCGCCACTCCGCGGCCCACGTCTTCGCCCAGGCCCTCCAGCGACTCTACCCGGAGGCGAAACTCACCATCGGCCCGTGGACCGACGACGGCTTCTACTACGACGTGACGAACGTCGACCTCGACGCCGACGATCTGGAGGAGATCGAAGCCGAGATGCAGAACGTCGTCGAGGCGGACCTCGACATCGAGCGCGTCGAGAAGGACCGCGAGACCGCACTCGAACAGTACGCCGACAACGAGTACAAACGCGAGATCCTCGAGACCGAGGCCGCGGGCGAGGACCCCGTCTCCTTCTACCAGCAGGGGGAGTTCGAGGACCTCTGTCGCGGCCCGCACGTCGCGTCGACGGGCGAAATCGGCGCGTTCAAACTGCTCAACATCTCCTCCGCCTACTGGCGCGGCGACGAGGAGAACGACACCCTCACCCGCGTCTACGGGACGGCGTTCCCCTCCCAGTCCGACCTGGAGGAGTACCTCGAGATGCGCGAGGAGGCCAAAGAGCGCGACCACCGGAAGCTCGGGCAGGAGCTGGAGCTGTTCTCCATCGACGAGACGACCGGCCCCGGCCTCCCGCTGTACCACCCCAACGGGAAGCGCATCCTCGACGAACTCGCGGACTACGCGAAACAGCTCAACCTCGATGCGGGCTACGACCCCGTCGAGACCCCCCACCTGTTCCGCACGGAGCTGTGGAAGAAGTCGGGCCACTACGACAACTACGTCGACGACATGTTCCTCTTGGACGTGAACGACGAGGAGTACGGCCTGAAGCCGATGAACTGCCCCGGCCACGCCACCATCTTCGACCAGAAATCGTGGTCCTACCGCGACCTTCCCGTGCGATATTTCGAGGACGGGAAGGTGTACCGGAAGGAACAGCGCGGCGAGCTCTCCGGGCTCTCACGCGTCTGGGCGTTCACCATCGACGACGGCCACCTGTTCGTCCGCCCCGACCAGATCGAAGCCGAGATCAACCTCATCATCGACAGCATCCTCGAGGTGTTCGACACCTTCGAGCTCGACGCCGAGGTCGCGCTCGCGACGCGACCCGAGAAGTCCGTCGGCTCCGATGAGATCTGGGAGCAGGCGGAGTCACAGCTCCGCTCGGTGCTGGATTCGAGCGGCATCGACTACGGCATCGAGGCCGGCGACGGCGCGTTCTACGGCCCGAAGATCGACTTCGCGTTCAAGGACGCGCTGGGCCGGAAGTGGGACGGCCCCACCGTGCAGCTCGATTTCAACATGCCCGAGCGGTTCGAGCTCACCTACACGGGTGAGGACAACGAGGAGCACCGCCCGGTGATGATCCACCGCGCCCTGTACGGCTCCTACGAGCGCTTCTTCATGGTGCTCATCGAGCACTTCGACGGGAAGTTCCCGTTCTGGCTCGCGCCCGAGCAGGTACGCATCCTCCCCATCTCGGACGATCAGCTGGGGTACGCCCACCGCGTGAAGAACGAACTGGACGACTACCGCGTCACCGTGGAGGACCGCTCGTGGACGCTCGGCCGGAAGATCCGGGAAGCACAGGAGGACCGCGTCCCCTACATGCTCGTGCTCGGCGGGAACGAGGAGGCGGCCGGCACCATCTCCGTGCGCGACCGCAAGGAGCGCGAGGCCCAGGACGTGGAACTCGACGACTTCCGGTCACATCTCGACGACGAGTACGCCGAAAAGCGGACCGAGCCGGACTTCCTCGCGTAGGCTCAAATCAGGGTCACGCCCGTGAACTCGAAGCGGGCACCCCCCTCCTCCCCGTCCGTCACCCGCACCGACCAGCCGTGCGCCTCCGCGATCTCCTTCACGATGGCGAGGCCGAACCCCGTCCCGCCCTCGCGTGAGGTGTAGCCGTACTCGAACGCCTTCTCGTGGTGCTCCGCGGGGATACCGGGGCCGTCGTCGGCGACGTAGAAGCCGTCTGCGAGGGGGCCGACGGTGACCGTCGCGTCCTCGCCGGCGTGTTCGCGGGCGTTGCGGAACAGGTTCTCGAGGAGCGAACAGAGCCGGTTCCCGTCGGCGAGGAAATCGAGGTCCGCCTCGACGGTGAGCGTCCCCTCAGGGGGGCCGGCCTCCGTCCACGCGCTGTTGACGGCGGTCGAGAGGGTGACCGCCTCCGTCTCGCCGACGACCTGCCCTTCGCGAGCGAGCGTGAGCAGGTCGTCGATGAGCCGTTCCATCCGGTCGAGCGCCTGCTCGATGCCGTCGAGGTGGTCGTCGTCGACCTGCGACTGGGCGAGCGTCAGATAGCCGTTCGCGACCCCGAGCGGGTTCCGGAGGTCGTGAGAGACGATGGACGCGAACTTCTCCAGCCGCTCGTTCTGGCGGGCGAGCTCCTTGCGCATCTTCCGGTCGGTGATGTCACGCCCGATACCGACGAGCCCCAGCGTCTCGCCGTCGGGGCCGACGAGCGGGGCGACCTTCAGCTCGTAGGGGAGCTCCTCGCCCGCTTTCGTGACGATGGCCGTCTCGGCGGTGACGGGGACCCCCGTCTCGACGACGGTCTGCATCTGCGCGTCGAGCCACTGGGCGTCCTCCGCCGGGACGAAATCGGTCGGGTCCAGCTCCCGAAGCTCCGCCTCGGTGTAGCCCGTCACCGCGAGCGCCTGGTCGTTCCACCGCAGGAACGACCCCTCGAGGTCGTAGACGTAGAAGATGTCGGGGATGGCGTTGATGGCGCTCTCGATGAACGCGCGCTGTTCGGAGAGCTCCCGCTCCTTGCGCTGCTCCAGCCGGAGCGACTGCTCACGGATCCGCAGGAGGTTCTGGATACGGGCACCGAGCTCCGCGGGAGTCACCGGAGTCAAAAGCAGGTCGTCGACCTGCTCCCAGACGGACGCACCGAGGCGGCTCCGCTCGGACTCGCGGACGACGAGCAGATACGGGAGGAAGACGGCCCCAGCCGCCTCCTTTCTCGCCCGAAGCGCCTCCCGGTGGCACCGGAGCGACGGCGGGTCGACGATACAGAGGTCGAACGACGCGGGGAGCTCCGCGTCGTCCGGTGTCCGGACGGTGTAGTGGCCCGAGAGACACTGCTGGAGGAGCTCCCGGTTGCGCCGGTGGACCAGCAACAACACGCACATCTCCGAGAGCCGCTCGGGAGGGTGGCCGGTCGCGGCCATCAGTCCCACCCCCCGGCCGGCCGTTCTCGGGTCGGTACATCCCATCCGTGTGGACCCCCGCCCCGACCGGGGTGTCCACGCGAAACCCGAACGTTCATCCTAGGAGGTACGGCCTTGACAGACATATACTGGCCGGCACGTCGAACGGGAGCCGACCGCCCCCCCGCGGCTCGCGGCTCATCGGTCGTCCGGCTGCTCCGTCCAGACGGGCGTCCCCTCCAGTATCCCCCGGAGCCCAGTGAGCGGTTCGCCGACGACGACACCCTCCTTCGTGATATCGAGCTGGCGAAGCATCCGCTCGAAGTCCGACGCCCGCTTCTTCAGGACACCGATGGCCTTCCGCATCTCGCCGTCGATCTCCAGATACCGGAGGAACACCACGTTGTCCGCGAGGAAGCTCACCTGCCGGTCCGTAACGCGGAAGTCGCCGGTGATGTCGTGGACCTCTGCGGTGAGGATGGTCGTCACGTCGAGCGCCCGGAGGTAGTGGCCGAGCGAGTGGAGTTCTTCGAGGAGTTCCGCCTCGTTGCCGCGCAGCGAGACGCTGTAGCCGTCGATGCCGTCGATCATCACCACCGTGGCCCCGCGGTGCTCCACCTCGTCGCGGACGATACCCGCGAACTCGTCGGGGGAGTACTGCCGGGTCCGGATGGGGTAGACCGCGAGTTTCTCCTCCTCGATCATCTCCAGGACCGGGAGCCCGATAGCTTCGGAGCGCTTGAGGAACGTCGATTTCGCCTCCTCGAACAGGAAGGTCACCGACCGCTCGCCGCGGCCGGCCGCCTCCCGCATGAACAGCGTCCCCGTCGTCGTCTTCCCCACGCCGGAGGGGCCGGAGATGACGCTGACCGTCCCGCGTTCGATCCCGCCGTGGAGCAGGCCGTCGATGCCGTCGTTGCCGGACGAGAGGACCTCCGGGTTCAGCGTCTCCGCGACCTCTCGGGGGACGAGGATCGGGTAGACCGACATCCCGTCGTCCGAGATGGTGACGGTGTGGGTCCCCGCCTCCGTCGACGAGCCGCGGAACTTCGTCACCTCGATGACCCGGCCCTTGTCGTTGTATCCCAACTCGAGGATGCCGTCCGAGAGGAATCGCACGTCGTCGTCGGGGGCCTCACTCGTGTGCTGGGAGGTGAACAGCACGGTGCAGTCCCGCTCTTTGAGGAACTGCAGGAACGCGAGCACCTGCTCGCGGTACTGGTGGAGGTCGGACGTGAGATACCGGAACTGGGTCAGCGGGTCGATGAACACCCGGTCCGGGGCCGCCTCGACCACCGCGTCCATGATGGTCTCCGAGAACGACGGTCCCTCGATGTCGCTCGCGGCGAAGATGTCGTAGGGGTCCTGCCCCACGAAGCGGTCGGAGGTCGGACTGAGATCGAGGAAGCCGACCTCCTCAACGTCGATGCCGAACGCCCTGGCGTCCTCGCGGATGTCCTCCACGGACGCACCGAGGTTGAGGAACATCGACCGTTCCCCCCGCTCGCTGCCGCGGGCCAGGAAGTGTAACCCGAGGAGCGTCTTCCCGACACCGGGAGGTCCGCGGACCAGATAGGCCCTGTTTCGCAGAAACCCGCCGTGGAGGACATCATCCAGCCCCGGAACCCCCGTCGCTGTCCGTTGACACATACAGTAGATATCCGCCCGACCGCGAAAAGCGTTTGTGCCGTGTTACCAAATCAGGACGACCCCTCCTCGTCCCGCAGCGCGTCCAGCTCGGCTTCGACCTCCTCGTCGGCCACGTCGGTCGACTCCGCCGTCGACCCCTCGGTCGACTCCGCCGTCGACGACTCCTTGCCGGCCTCCCGGCGGAGCGTCTCCAGCTCGGCCTCGATTTCGGTGTCCGTCCGTGACTGGGAGAGCTCGCGGTCGATCTCGTCCTCGTCGGAGAAGGCGTCCTCGAACGCCCCGGAGTCCTGGAGCTCGTCGAGCGCCGCGGAGCGCGCCTCCATCTCCTCCGTGCGCTCGCGGGCCCGCTCGATGGACCGGGAGACGTCGGCCATCTCGTCGCCGACCCCGGACATCGCCTCGGAGACCCGTGCCGAGGCCTCCGCGGCCTCGTACCGGGCCTTCATCGTCTCCTTCTCCGTGCGGAACCGCTCGATCTGCGACTGCAGCTCGTTTTTCTTCTCGACGAGCGAGTCCTGGGTATCCTGCAGGCTGGCGATCTGCGTCTCCAGCTCCTCGATCTGCGCCATCTTCTGTTTCTTCTTTTCGAGGGCCTTCCGCGCGAGGTCCTCTCTGTCCTGGCGGACGGCCTCCCGCGCCTGGTCGTTGTGCTTCTCGACGTTCTCCTCCAGCCGGCGCTTCTGGATCTCCAGGCGCTTCTTCTGGGTCGTGAGGTCGGCGATCCCCGCCTTCACGTCCTGCAGCTCGTCTCGCATCTTCTCGTACGAGTAGTCGAGCGTCTCGGAGGGGTCCTCCGCCCGATTGAGGATGGCGTTGAGCTTCGACCGGATGACGTAGGAGGTGCGCGAAAGGATACCCATACCGGAACACGGGCGCGGAACCGTAAAAACTCTCACCTCGTCGGCGGTTCTACGAGCGCCAGTACGCGCTCGTGAGCAGGACGAGGACCGGGAAGATCTCCAGCCGACCGACCCACATCAGGAACACCATGAGCAGCTTCGAGGTGGCCGGGAACCCGAGATACGAGTTCATCGGGCCGATGGCCCCGAAGCCGGGGCCGACGTTGCCGAGGGTGGAGGCGGCGGCGCTCAAGCCCTCCAGCACGGAGATAGAGTAGCCGACGCGGGCGGCGTCCAGCATGAGCAGCCCCGCACCCACGGCGAAGATGAGCAGGTAGACCAGCGTGAACGCGTAGATACCCCTGATCGCACGCTCGTCGAGGGGGCGACCCGCGAGCCGGACCGGGGAGACCGCCTCGGGGTGGACCGTGGTGAACAGCTCCCGTTTGAGCGATTTGAGGATGACGAGCCAGCGGACGATCTTCACGGCGCCACCCGTCGAGCCCGCGCTCCCGCCGACGAACATCACGAGCAGCAGGAGCGTCTGGAGCGTCGGCGACCACGTGTTGAAGTCGATACTCGCGTAGCCGGTCGTCGTCACGATGGAGACGACCTGAAACGCCGCGTGACGGGCCGATGCCTCGAGATCGCCCGCGATAGCGTACTGTTCGGCGAAGCGGGCCGGCACCTCGATACCCGCGGTGGAGACCCCACCGACGACCAGCCCACCGGTGATGATCGCGGTGATCGCGCCCATCACGCCGAGGTAGAAGCGGAACTCCGCGTCGTCGACCAGCGCGTCGCGCTCCCCGGTGAGGAAACGCCAGAACAGCGCGAAGTTCGTCCCCGCGGCGATCATGAAGGGGATGATGAGCCACTGGACCGCCGCCGAAAAGGCCTCGATGGAGCGCGCCTCCGGGGAGAACCCACCCGTCGGCATCGTCGTCAGTGGGTGGGCGACGGCGTTGTACAGCGTCATGTTCGGGGCCAGCCCGGCGAGATGCAAGCCATAGAGGAGGACGAACTGCACGACGGTGAACGCGAAGTAGGCGAGCCAGAGCGCCCGCGCCGTCTCCGCGATACGCGGGGTGAGCTTCTCGATACCCGGTCCCGGGGCCTCCGCGTCCATCAGCTGTGCGCCCCCCACCGACAGCTCGGGGAGGATGGCGACCGCGAGCACGACGATCCCCATCCCGCCGAGCCACTGGGTGAGCTGGCGCCAGATGAGAATCGCGTGGGAGTGGCGCTCCGTGGAGATCTCGCCCATCACGGTCGCGCCCGTCGTGGTGAACCCGGACATCGACTCGAACAGGGCGTTCACGGGGTTCGCCAGGGTGCTGGGGCCGTTCATCCCCGCCAGGAGATAGGGGAGGGTGCCGACGACGGCGACGGCGAGCCACGTGAGCGCGACCATCAGAAAGCCCTCGCGTGCGCCCAGATCCGGGTCGGGGTCGAGCCGTTCGAGCCCCAGTCCGATGAGGACGTAGATGACGATGGTCGCCGCGAAGACGGCGACGTCCTCGCCGTAGATGACGGCGACGAAGAGCGGGAGCAGCAGCGCGACGGAGAGGTACTTGATGACCCGCCCGGTGAGCGAGACGCTGGCGCGCCAGTCCACCCGGAGCGTCATAGCTTGGCCGTCGTCTCGTCCACCACGTCCGCCCGTGCGAAGACGATGACGTGGTCGTTCACCTGCAGCATCGTGTCACCGCGGGGGGTGATGTGCTTGCCGTCACGGGTGATGGCCCCGATGACGACCCCCTCGGGGAGGTCCTGGACGGCCTCCTTGATCGACCGGCCCGCGAGGACGCTGTCCGTGTCCAGCTCGATCTCGAGCACTTCGGCGCGGTCCCCCTCGATGATGGCGACGTTCTCCGCGCGCTGCTCGCGGGTGAACCGGGTGATCTCCTCGGCGGTGGCCTCACGCGGGTTGACGGCCACGTCGATACCGACCGCCTCGAACAGCTCGACGTACTCGCCCGTCTCCGTGACGGAGACGGTACGGTGGGCACCCAGGCGCTTCGCGAGCAGCCCAGCCAGCAGGTTCTGCTCGTCGCGTTCGAGACAGGTCACCACCACGTCGGCCTCCCCGACGTTCTCGCGTTCGAGGAACTCCCGGTCGGTGGCGTCCGACTCCATCACCGTCGTCTTCGGGAGGTGTTCGGCGAGCCAGCGGGCGCGCTCGGGGTCGTGCTCGATGAGCCGGGGGTGAAAGCCCCGCTGTTCGAGCAGATGGGCGGTCTGATAGCCCACGTCCGAGCCGCCGACGATGACGATGTCGCGTGGGCCGCCCTCACGCGGCGCGATGGCCGCGCCGAAGCTCCGGACGGACTCGGGTGAGCCGATGACGACCACGTCGTCGCCGCTGTGGATGGTCGTGTCCCCCGAGGGGATGACGACCTCCTCCTCGCGGATGAGCGCCGCGAAGGTGAGCGAGTCGAACCGGTCGGCCTGCGCGACGGTCTGGTCCGCGACGGGTGAGTCCTGGGGGATCTCGAACTGCGCCATCCGGACCGCCCCCTCCGCGAAGGCGTCCACGTCCTGTGCGGCCGGGAGCCCGATGACGCGGACGATGCTCTGGGCGGTGAGCAGGACCGTACACACCATGAAGTGGACGTCGAAGGCGCGTTCCGGCGCCCCCTGCCACGTCTCCAGGTACTGCGGGTTCTTCACGCGGGCGATGGAGAAGGCGTTTGAGACCGTGGCGGCCGTCCCGCAGGTGACGATGTTCGTCTCGTCGTCGTCCGTGCTCGCGATGAGCATGTCCGCCTCCTCGATGCCGGCCTCCCGAAGCGTGCTCATCGACGCGCCGTCGCCGTGGACGGCCAGCACGTCCAGCGAGTAGGTGAGCGACTCGACGCGCGAGCGGTCCCGGTCGATGACGACGACCTCGTGTACGTCGGCGAGGCTCTCCGCGATCGAGGAGCCGACCTCGCCGGCACCCACGACGACTACGCGCATCGTTCACCCTCAATCATGTCCCGACTCTCACATTCCGCGGGTAAGTCGGTTACTATCGAGCCGGTGCATCAACCGTTAAGGGTGGTGGCCCGCTCTATGCGTGTATGAACCGTCACGCGGAGCGCCAGCCAATCGAACGGGTACGGATGGGGCTCGACCGCCCGTCCACGAGCGGACGGGTCCGCGGCCCCCCGCCCCGACCGACCGTCGCGACCGGACTCGCCGTACGTGAGCCCGGCGAGACACCGCCGGTAACCACCGACGAGCAGGGGGCGGAATGAGCGACGAGGAGCTCGCGAAGGACCTCGGCCCCCTCGCCGCCCTGACCATCGGGGTCGGGACGATGATCGGCGCGGGGATCTTCATCCTCCCCGGCGCGGCCGTCAAACAGGCCGGGCCGCTCGCCGTCGCCGCGTTCGTCATCGGCGGCGGGCTCGCGCTGCTCACCGCCCTCTCCGCCTCCGAGTTGGGGACGGCGATGCCGAAATCGGGCGGCGCGTACTACTACGTGAACCACGCGCTCGGGCCCCTGTTCGGCTCCATCGCCGGCTGGTCGAACTGGCTCGGGCTCGCCTTCGCCAGCGCGTTCTACATGTTCGGCTTCGGCCGCTACATCGAGGAGCTCCTCATCGGAAGCTTCGGGATGACCCTGACACCCATCCCGCTCGGCCCCGTCGCGCTCCCGTGGGCGAAGCTCATCGCCCTCCTGGGGGCGGCGCTGTTCATCGGCGTGAACTACGTCGGGGCGAAGGAGACCGGCCGGCTCCAGAACGTCATCGTCATCCTCCTGGTCGCCATCCTCGCCGTCTTCACGGCGTTCGGGGTCGCGAACGCCGACCTCTCGAAGCTCCAGCCGTTCGTCCCGCCGGATAAGGGGATCACCCCCCTGCTCCCCGTCACGGGACTCATCTTCGTCTCCTATCTCGGGTTCGTCCAGATCACGAGCGTCGCCGAGGAGATCAAGGACCCCGGACGGAACCTCCCGCGGGCCGTCGTCGGGAGCGTCCTCATCGTCACCGTCATCTACGCGCTCGTCCTGCTCGCCGTGCTCGCCGCGGTGCCGAACGAACTCGTCGCGGGCAACGACACCGCCGTCGTGGACGTGGCTCGTATGCTCATCGGCCCGCTGGGGGCCGCCGTGATGCTGTTCGCCGCCCTGCTCGCGACCGCCTCCTCGGCGAACGCCTCCATCCTCGCCTCCTCGCGCATCAACTTCGCGATGGGGCGCGACGAGCTCGTCAGCCAGGAGCTGAACGACATCCACCCGCGGTACGGGACGCCCTACCGCTCCATCGCCATCACGGGCGGGCTCATCCTGCTTTTCATCGCGCTCGGGAGCGTCGAGCTGCTCGCGACCGCCGGCAGCGTGCTCCACCTCGTCATCTACGGCCTGCTCAACATCGCGCTGGTCGTGATGCGCGTCGCGGACCCGGACGACTACCAGCCGGACTACCGTGTCCCGCTTTTCCCCTTCGTCCCCGTCGCGGGCGCGATCGTCTCGTTCGCCCTCATCGCCTTCTTCGAGCCGGAGGTGCTGCTGCTCACGGGCGGCATCATCGGCTTCGCCGCCGTGTGGTATCTCTTCTACGCTCGGGACCGGACGACGAAACAGGGCGTGCTCGGCCGGTACGTCCTGCGCCGGGCCGCCGAGATGCCGGAGCCGGCCGTCACCGCCGCCGCCACCGTCCAGCCGGACGGGGGTGACTACCGGGTGATGGTGCCGCTCGCGAACCCGAAGAACGAGACGGACCTCATCACGCTCGCCTCCGCGGTGGCGAAACAGAAGGGCGGGACCGTCGAGGCCGTCCACATCGTGCAGGTGCCGGACCAGACCGCCCTCGCCGGTGCCGCGGAGCACGTCGACGACATCGACTCCACCTCGAAACAGCTGCTGGAGTCGGCGAAACGCGACGCCGAGACGTTCGGCGTCCCCGTCGAGACGAAGACCATCATCTCCCACCGCGCGTTCGGCGAGATCTTCGACGCGGCGCGCGCGCACAACGCCGACCTCGTCGTCATGGGCTGGGGGAAGGAGGGCCACGCCCGCGTCGAGTCCGGTCTCGACGAGATGGTCGAGGACGTCCCCTGTGACTTCCTCGTCTTGAAGGACCGCGGGTTCGACCCCGACCACATCCTCGTCCCGACTGCGGGCGGCCCCGACTCCGAGCTCTCGGCCGCCGTGGCGAAACTGCTCCAGCAGGAGTACGGCTCGGAGATCACGCTCCTGCACGTCGCGGAGAACGAGGCCGCCGGCGAGGCGTTCCTCGAGTCGTGGGCCGACGACCAGGACCTCTCGAACGTCACCCTCCGGGTCGGCCACGGCGACATCGAGGAGGCCATCGAACGGGCCGCCGAGGACGCCACGCTCCTCCTCGTCGGGGCGACGGAACGCGGCCTGCTCCGCCGGATGGTCACCGGCTCGCTCGTCCTCAACGTCGTCGACGACGTGGAGTGTTCCGTCCTGCTGGCCGAGAAGGCCCGCGACCGCAGCCTCAGAGAGCGCCTGTTCGGCCGCTGAGGACGCGTCCCCTCGTTTTGCCAGCCCTGTTTTGACAGTCGACATACACATACGTGTGTAAACGTCATGGTATATACGGAAGGAGTCCCTTCAGTCCGAACTGAAGACGTTGTGACAGTCAGGGTTCGATGCATCCACCGTGCCCTCGGATGCATCATGCCCGAGGCCTCCCCCGCCTCGGGCGACTAACCACGAGTGTCACGTGTCGACAACAATCCCCTCGACCGGACCATGACACGACTATCCCGCCGCGACGACCGACGAACCGAATCGACCACCGACGACGAGCTCGACGACATCGACCCCGAGAACCTCGTTCGGACCGAAGACGGCGAGCTCATCGACGAGGAAACCGGCCTCATCGTCGACGAGGACAACATCGACCGCGGCCCCGAGTGGCGCGCGTTCGACCACGCCGAACAGCAGTCGAAATCCCGCGTCGGTGCCCCCACGACGCAGGCGATGCACGACAAGGGGCTCACCACGGACATCGACTGGCAGGACCGCGACGCCAACGGGCGTACCCTCTCACAGGAGAAGCGCTCCCAGATGCGTCGCCTGCGGACCTGGCAGGAGCGCATCCGCACGCAGGAGAACGGCGAGCGGAACCTCCAGTTCGCCCTCTCGGAGGTCGACCGCATGGCCTCGGCGCTGGGCGTCCCCCGCTCCGTCCGGGAGGTGGCCTCCGTCATCTACCGGCAGGCGCTCGACTGTGACCTCATCCGCGGCCGCTCCATCGAGGGCGTCGCGAGCGCGTCACTGCACGCCGCCTGCCGCCAGGAGAACATCCCCCGGAGCCTCGACGACCTCACCACGGTCTCCCGGGTCGAGCGCCGGGAGATCGGCCGCACGTATCGCTACATCTCCCAGGAGCTCGAACTCGCGGTAGAGCCCGTGGACCCGAAGCAGTATCTCCCGCAGCTCGCCTCCGAACTCGACGTGAGCGACGAGATCCAGCTGAAAGCCGAGCGCATCATCGAGGAGACGACGAGCCGCGGGCTCCACTCCGGGAAGTCACCCTCCGGCTTCGCCGCCGCGGCGCTCTACTCGGCCTCGCGGATCGTCGGCCCGAAGCTCACCCAGCAGGCCGCCGCGGAGGCCGCCGACGTCACCGTCGTCACCATCCGCAACCGCTATCAGGAGCAGATGCAGGCGGTCGACGAGGAGATCGCCTACTGAGCCCCGACTAAACCGACCCCTTTTTACACCGGCATGTCGAGCTCGTCGCTCTCGAACCGCCGCATATCGTCGATGACGTGCTGACACAGCGAGAGGAACGTCACCGCCCGCTCCAGCTCGCCGCTCCGTATCGCCGCCACGGCCGCCGTCCCGTACGTCTGGAAGTCCCGAACCAGATGCGGGTACGGCGAGGCCGCGACCTGACGGTGGGCGTCGACGACCGCCTGTGCGGCCTCCTCGCGCGCACCGCGCAGGGCGAGGTCGACGGCACGGTCCACACAGTAGGCCGCCCCGTCGTAGGTGGAAGTGGCAGCAACCATGTCAGAGATAGGCACGCCGAGTATTTCAGGTGTGCGCTGACAGGTGGAGAACCGTCCGCCGACGGCGGCGAACCGGCCCGAACGACGCCATTCCACAGCCGGCCGCCAGAGGGGTCATCTTCCTCCGAGTGCGACACCGACCGGCACGGACGCCAAGGGGTTTTACTCACGGAGCGCGAACACCCGGCCAATGACGGACTCGGTCTCGGTACGTATCGACCCTCACGTCCACTCCGAGGGGTCGTACGACGGGCACGAGCCGGTCGAACTCCTCCTCGAACAGGCCGCCGAGATCGGCCTGGACGGGATCGTCGTGACCGACCACGACACCATCGAGGAGTCGCGTCGCGCGGCCGCGCTCGCCCCGGAGTACGGCCTGCTCGGGATCCCGGGCGTCGAGGTCTCCACCGCCGCCGGGCACCTCCTGGCTATCGGGGTCGACGAACAGCCCGATCCCCATCGGCCGCTCGCAGAGACCGTCGAGACCGTCCGTGACCTCGGAGGAGTCGCCGTCGTCCCCCACCCCTTCCAGCGGACCCGCCACGGCGTCGCCAAACGCCGGCTCACCGACTGCGACGCCATCGAGGTGTACAACTCCTGGCTCTTTACCGGGTATCGCAACCGCCGCGCGAAGCGCTTCGCCGAGCGGCACGACTACCCCGGCGTCGCCGCCAGCGACGCCCACTCCGCGGCGTTCATCGGCCGCGCGTACACCGAACTCACCATCGACGGCGTCGCTGCCGTCGACGACCTGGAGGGCACGGACGTGGTCGACGCCATCCGGAGCGGGAACGCCGACATCCACGGCCACCGCCAGCCGCTGCGCTCCAGCGCGAATCACTACCTCATCGGCGCGGCCCGGAAGGCATCGTGGGCCGTCGAACCCTACGTCCCCGCCCCCATCGCGAACCTGTTTTAGCTGCCGCTACGCGGGTGAAAAAACGAGGAACGCGAGGGATGGTCAGTTGCCGCCGCCGAACATCTGGCGCATCATTAGTTAAATGGGCTCCATTGGGGACCCATCGACTGCGTAGTGCCACTGTTGACCTTCGGGGACTGTTGTTCGAACGCCAGTTATTCCCAGATGGTGGCGACGCCAGCGTCCTCGATGGCGCTATCCGAGGTAATCACTGCCTCGGTCTCGTTGGCGTTGTGACTGGCCACGATGAGCCCGTCGTGGATGTTGAACGCATCGACCACCCGAACGTACTCGGCAAGCTCCCGTTCACCGACCGGAGCCACCGACACCGGTCCGTTGGCCAGGGGCGCCTGCCGTGACTCCTCGGGCGAGCCGGCGAGCTGGACACCTCTGACGTCTTTGTCCCGAGAGACGGCATAAATCACTTCGGCTAGTGCTGTACTCGGGGCATGGATGACGCTCTCACCGGCCTCGGCTTCGGCGAACACCTGATCGGCACCGTCCGGCAGGCTATCGACGAGGTACACGAGCAGCGCGACCGCGTCGGCCGTGTACGTCGCCACGTCAGGTTTCCTCGTAGTTTCGGTCGCGGCGATCACGGAGGCGTTGACTCAGCTCTTCGGCGATCTCCGCTCGCTTCTCGTCGGACGTGTCCTCGGGCACGAGCAATCCGCGAGCGCCGGTGCGCGTGCGCTTTTTCACGACGATCCCCTCGTCCGTGTCGATCCAGACGACCTCGTCGCCCGGGTCGAGGTCGTACTTCTCGCGTAGTTCCTTCGGGATCGTTGTCTGCCCCTTCTCCGTCACGCGTGTGCTCTGACTCACGAGTGGTAATACGTCCCGTAATACCAAAATCTTGCGGGTGAGGACAACCACAGAGGATCAGTATCGACAGCGGAGTTAGCAGATGAATGCGACTTTCGTCGAACCTGATAGGAACGGCGTGCAAAATATACGGCGCGACCTTTTTTCGCCTCGGGTGCGCCTCCGGCGCACCACTCGGCGTCGTGGAATCGCGGAGCGATTCCACGGGCAATCAGAACGCGGAGCGTTCTGATGACGCTAAAAACGTCGATGAAAAAGGCGGACTGCTCGGCCTCCGGCCTCGCCGTCCGGGAACCGCGCTCGCTTCGCTCGCGCGGATGCTCGTGCTGAATACACCCTCTGTGTGCAGCACGGCCTCGAAATTCTGTTTGCAAATTGACGGTACCGAGCCTCACCGACCCCTTCCCGGGCGTCGCTCGCTCTGGATCTTGTCGAGACGGCGGTACCCTCCTCACCGTGAGAGGGGGACGTACCCCCCTGAAGTCAATTGTGAGCCGGTCGAGGCGGACACACTGAATCGAGATGCTCCTCGGGATCTCTACGAATTATTGGGATGGCGGACAAAACTAACGCCTAGCGGTTGAAACGGGGAAGTTTCAATCGCCGAACATCTGGCGCATCATCGGGTGCATCTCCATGAGCTGCTCCTCTGCGATCTCCTCGTACAGTTTGTACGTGATGGAGACCGTCAGCAGGAGGCCCGTGCCGGAGACCTGTCCGATGGTGCCGAGCATGTTGGCGAGAACGGCGAGCACGCCGACGAGCGCGCCGCCGATGACCGTCACCTGCGGGATGTACCGCTCGAGCACTTTCTCGATGACGCCGGGCGACTTGCGGAACCCGGGGATCTGCATCCCGGAGTTCTGGATCTGCTGGGCGGTCGCCTCCGGCCCCATGCCGGTGGTCTCGACCCAGAAGATGGCGAAGACGGCGCCGCCGACGACCATGAACGTCAGGTCGACGCCGATGCGGAGCATGATCTGCCACGGCTCGGCCGTGGTCGTCCCCGCCCACCACATCCAGTCCGCGGGGGCGTAGATGGGCGCGAAGTAGTAGAACAGCCCGGCGACGGGCTGGGCACCACCTTGCCCCGTCTGGTAGACCCCGAGCCACGCGGGCATGTTCTGCCACTGCGCGTTCAGGATGCGCCCGAGGAACTGGATGTTCGCCTGCAGCGCGCGGACGAGAATCATCGGCAGGACGCTCGCGTAGATGAGCTTGACGGGGAAGCGACCCCGGGCACCCTTCACGCGGGCGTGCGACAGCGGAATCTCGACGCGCACCGACTCGGCGTACACGACGACGGCGAAGATGAGCACCGTCGTGATGAGGGCGATGATCTGCCCCTCGCCGAGCAGCAGGGTCTGGATCCCCTCGGCCGTCAGCGGCTGGACCTGCGTGTTCCCCACGAGGATGTCGTACCAGGCGGCGAAGAACCCGTCCTGACCGGTGATGCCACCGACGCCGAAGAACCCCCCGATGAGACTCTGGGAGATCCCGGCGACGATGAACAGCCCGATACCGGAGCCGACGCCCCACTTCGAGATGACCTCGTCCATGAACAGGATGAGGAGACCGCCGATGAAGATCTGGATGAACATCAGCCACTTCACACCGACGAGGCCGATGCCGAGCGACTGCGCGACCTGCGGGTCGGCGGGCAGGAAACCGCTCGCGAACACCATCGGCAGGCCGGTCAAGACGACCATCACGACGACCAGCAGCTTCTGGAGCCCCTGATACAGCACCTGGTCCCGGGGGTTCGACGTGTCGAGCCCGAGCAGGTCAGCCCCGCCGAGCAGTTGCAGGACGATCGACGCGGTGACGATCGGCCCGATGCCCAGCTGCAGGATGGTACCTTGCCCACCCGCGAGGATGGTCCGGAACGCTCCGAAGGCGTCCTGACTCCCCGCCCCCAGCCCGTAGAGGAAGACGTTCGTCAGGAAGAAGTACAGCACGAGGACGCCCCCCGTCCAGCCGAGCTTCCGGCGGAACGGGACGTGCCCCGTCGGTCGGGCCACGTTGGGCATCCGCGTGAGTACTGGTTCAGCGGTCTCCTTCCAACTCATTGCTACTCGTCCTCTTCAGGCTCGTCCGTGGTAGCTTCTTCGGCCCGGTCGGAGAGGACGGCCTCGCCGCCTGCGGCCTCCAGCTGCGTCTCCGCCTCGTCGGAGAAGTCGTCGGCGGTGACGACGAGCGCGTTGTGGACGCTTCCGGCACCGAGCACCTTCACGACGTCCACTTCGTGGCCGTCCTCGACCACGTCACGGGCGTCGATGTGGTAGACACCGTCCGACTCCTCGGCGAGCCCCTCGGCGGCGAGGACGACCGCGTCCTCGTCGAGTTCGCGGACGTTGATGGTCTCGACGACCGTGTCCGTCTTCTGGGGTCGGCTGAAGCCGTACTTCTTCCGGGGGGGATACAGCGCCTTCTCGTGTTTGTCGCGGCCAGCACGCCCGCGCCCGCCACGGTGGCCGGCGCCGCGGCGCTTCTTGTGGGAACCGCCGCCGTGCGTGCGAGAGCCACGCTGCCGTCGTTTCTTGCTCGTCATTGTTATCGCATCTTCCGCAGGAGCTTGTCGATGGACTCGGTGTCCTGCTTACCGAGCGAGCCACCCTCCTTCTGGGGGTGCTTGATGCCGTCGTGCCCGCTGCGCGGCGGGTGGAGACGGAGCGTCGGCGAGAGGCCCTGTGCGCGCAGGGTCGTCTCCTCGTCCACGAGCGCCTGTGCGAGCGACGCGATGTCGTCGTAGTCCGTGTGCTCGGCGACCCACTCGTCGTCCACGTCCGCGGAGCCCTCGGCGGGCTCGGCACGCTTCGAGAGGAGCAGCTCGACCGTCTCGACGGACGGCTCACCGTGGGCGACCCAGTCGTTCACCTTCGTGATCATGCCACGGTAGGTGTCCTCCTCGGGGACGAACACGCAGTGGTTCACCTTGTGGAGGTTGAGCATGGCGAGCGTGTCACGCACGCCCTGCGACTGGTCGACCTCACCGCGGAGCTGAACGAGCGCTTCCATCACTCGATCACCTCGCGCTTCTCGCGGGTGCGCTGCGGGACACGGGCCTCGGCGGTCGCACGAAGGGCGTTGAACGTCGCCTTCGCGAAGTTGACCGTCGTGCGCGTGTTCCCGGAGGAACGCGTCCAGATGTCTTCGATACCGGCGAGGTCGAGCACGTTGCGGACGGTCTCCCCGCCCGCGAGCCCGAGCCCACGCGGGGCGGGCTGGAGTTCGACCTCGACGGAGCCGGCCTTGCCGGTCGTCCGGAGCGCGACGGTGTGGGGACGCCCACAGCCACACTCCCACGACCCGCAGCCGCGCGAGACGTCGATGATGTTCAGCTTCGCGATGCCGATCGCCTTCTGGATCGCGCCACCGACCTGGTCGTCGCGACCCTCGGCGTAGCCGACGAAGCCGTCACGGTTACCCACCGCGACGACACACCGGAACTTCACCCGGCGGCCGGAGTCCGTCATGCGCTGGACCATGTTGATGTCCAGCACCTCGTCGTCGAGGTTCGGCAGCAGCTGGTCGACGATCTCCGTCTCCTTCAGCGGGAGACCCGAGTTGAGCGCCTGACGCATGTCAGTGATCTCACCCTCGGCGACCTTGCGTCCGAGCCGCGTACGCGGCTCCCATCCGTTGTTACTCATTGTTCTCCATCAGATTCTCACGCACGTCATCGAAGTGCGCGGGAAGTTCCGTGGCGTCGAACTCGCCGCTGTAGAGGTCGTCGTCCAGCGACTCCGCGTACTCCGCGATGTGGCCACCGCGCGTGCGGTCCCACTCCGCGAAGACGTCGTCGTTGTGCGGGACGTCGAGCCCAGCGTCGATCGCGCCTTCCTGTACTGCGAACACTTTACTCCCAGGGGTTGCCTTGTTCAGCCCGATGTCGAGGACGGCCTCGTCGAGGCCAGCCTCGATGGCGCGCTTGCCAGCGAGCAGGCCGGTGAGATACGCCGCCGGGAGATTCCCGGTGGGCGCTTCCCAGCCGAACTCCGCGAGATCCGCGGAGCTTGCACTCGCCACCGTCTCGTCACCGTTCGGACTGGTGACGATCAGCTGCGCCCTGGTGTGCTGGTTGCTCTTGCGAGCGACCAGCCGGGGCTTCCCGGATTTCAGCAGGCGCAACCTCTGGTGGTAATTGGTCCGGGCCTCGCGGCGACGCCGCATTGGCACTTTGTAGCGTGGTCCGGTTGCCATGATTAGTAGTTGTTGTCGATGTATCGTTCGAGGTCTGCGACGGAGTCGAACTCTCCGCCCGAAGCCATCGCGTACAGTTCGCGATACTGACTGCGGTCGAGGTCCCCCTCGTCGCGGTGTTCCTTCAGCGTGCGCCGCTGCGCACGAATCCGACTCTGCCAGTCGGCCTTACGATTCTGCCGTCCGCCGGCCTTCCCCTTCCGGGACCCCTGTCCCTTCTGGTGGCCGTACGAGCGCTTCTTGGCGCGTTCGCGAGCGCGGCCACGCGAGTTGCCCTGCGTGCCCTTCGCTCGGATCGCACCCTCGTCGATGAGTTCGCGAACGTCCTCGCGGGTGATGGCGTCGGCGATGTCGCCCGAGCGCTCGGGGTCGAGCCAGACGCGGTTCTTCCCGACGTCGAGAACCTTCGCAGCGAGCTGTTTCTGGTTCTTGAGGTCACTCATTGACTTCCACCTCCACGTACGTGGGGTTCAGCACACGGATGTCGCGGTCCTCGGCCTCCTCCTCGATGCGCTCGCGCTTGCGAGCACCGACGGTGGAGCCGATGCGGACCGCCTGGGTGTCACCGTCGACGCCCTCGAGGTCGTCCACGTTCTCCACGCGGACCTCCTCGAAGCCGGACGGGTGACGGCCGCGGATGGCCTTCGGGGTCCGGTAGCCGGAGTGGACCTTCGGCCCCTTGCCCTTGATGCCGCGGCGCTGTTTCGACAGGCCGCCACGGGGACGCCGCCACGAGGTGGGCGTCCGCTTCTTCTTGTGGTAGTCCTGGCGGTTGAACTGCGGTTTCCCCTCGGCAGCACGGCGCTTGAGCAGGCGCGCCTCCTCGTCGGAGAGCTCCGGCTTCTTGTCCGCGTGCCCGCGGGGGCGCAGTTCCGTCTCGACGTCCTCGGTCTCCTCCTCGGGCGCCTCGCCCTCGTCTTCGACCTCGGCCTCGGTCTCTTCGGCGACCTCGAGGCCACCGACGTCCGCCTTGATGCGAGCGGCCAGGGCGTTCCCGATGCCCTCCACGTCGGCGAGTTCGGACTGCGAGGCCGCTTTCACGTCCTCGACCGTCTCGAACCCCGCCTCGCGGAGCGCATCGGCCTTCGCCGGGCCGACACCGCCGATCTCTTCGAGTTCTGTGGGTTCGTCACTCATCAGGCCTCACCTCGGCTCGGCTTCTGGGTGATGTACACCCCGTCCTGGAAGACGCGGGTGTCCTTGTCCTTCACGCGTGTGAGCTGTTCGATGGAAGCGGCGGTCTGCCCGACGTCCTCGATGCTGGGGCCGGAGAGGGTCAGCTCCTCACCGTCCACCTGCACCTCGGTGTCGCCGCGGATCTCCGCGCGACGCGGGTGTCGCTCCCCGAGGAAGTTCGAGATGACGACTTCGTCGCCCTCGACTTTCACCTGCATCGGGAAGTGAGAGTAGACCACCTTCATCTGGTACTCCCAACCGGTCGTGACGCCGTGAACCATGTTCTCGATATGGCTCGCGAACGTGCCGACGGTGGAGTTCGTCTTCGCGTCCTCCTCGTCGGATTCCACGACGACGACGTCGTCCTCGACGGACACCGAGACGTCAGGGTACCAGAGCTTCCGGGTCACGCTGCCGTTGTCCCCCTCGATGGTGACATCGAGGTGGTCCATCGACGCCGTGACCTCGTCCGGAATGTGGATTTCTTCTCGCATGGTCAGTAGACGTACGCGATCACCTGGCCACCGATGCCCGCCTCGCGGGCCTCGTAGTGGCTCATGATGCCCTGACTGGTCGTCACGACGAGCGTCCCGTAGTCACGGGCGGGGAGGAATCGTTTCTCCCACTTCTCGTACTCGTCGGCCCCGACTGAGTAGCGGGGCTTCACGGCACCACAGCGGTTGATCGCTCCTTTCAGTTCGACCTCGAAGCGGCCGGCTTTCCCGTCGTCGACGAACTGGAAGCCGTCGATGTACCCGCGGTCGTAGAAGACCTCGAGGACGGAGCCGATGATGTTCGAGGCGGGCTCTATCGTCTGCGTGAGATGGCCGACGCCCTCGGCGTTGTCGACGCCGGAGAGTGCGCTGGCCAATGGGTCGTTGTCCACCATGGTTAGCTGTACTTTTTGAAGCCCATGCTGCGGGCGATCTCGCGGAAGCACTGGCGGCACAGCCAGATGTCGTACTTGCTCACGAGACCCTGTTCGCGCCCGCAGCGCTGGCAGTCGTGGAGCTGGCCGGTTCGTTTCGCGACCTGCTCACCGGTTTCGTCACTCATCGTTTACCTCCACATCGTAGTTCGCCACGAGGTACGCGATGGCGTCCTCGGGCGTGAGACGGTGGTTCGACGGGATCTGACGGGACGCCTTGTCGCGCTTGCGGACACGGTAGCCCGGGCGGACGAGGTTGACGGTGACGTCAAGCCCGTAGATGCCGACGTTCGGGTCGTACTCCTGACTCGGGAACTCCGTGTGCTCGGCGACGCCGAAGCTGAAGTTACCGGTCTGGTCGAACTGCTTCTCGTTGAGCGTCGTGAGCGGGAGGGCCGTCCCGAGGAACTCCTCGGCGGCCTCGCCGCGGAGCGTGACCTTCGCGCCGATCGGGTCACCCTCGCGGATGTTGAACTCGGGGACGGTCCGCTCCGCGACCGTGCGGACGGACGTCTGGCCCGTGACCTCCTCTAAGATCTCCTCGGCGTTCGCGAGCTCGCGACCGCCTTCGCCGACGCCCATGTGGACGACGACCTTCTCGACGACCGGCTCACGCATCTCGTGGAACTCGGCCGCTTCACTCATCCGCATCACCACCGTCGGACACGTCCGACGTGGAATCGGACTCCGTACCGGAGTCCTCACCCGTGAAGTTCTCGTCGATGACGACGACGTAGTCCTCGACGGTCTCGAAGCCCTCGCCGTCCTCCTGTGAGACGATGACGTTGTTCTTCGAGGAGCCCGGCGTGACGACGATCTCGTCGATCGTGCCGATGACACCGGCGTGCGCACCGGCGACGGCCGTCACGAGTGCGCCCTCCTCGTACGGGAAGTGGGCGACGATGGACTGGTCGTCGTTGTCGACGACGATGGAGTCGTTGGGGCTGTACTGGGCCGCGTCCTCGACGAGCAGGGTGTGGCCGTCGTGCAGCGTGAGCTGCGTCTGGCCGCCGGAGACCTGCGTCTTGCCGACGACCTTGCCGAGCTTGGAGTCGGCGGCGTCGGCGTCGATGGGCGAGATCGCGAGGCGACCGCCCTCGTCGGGGAACACCCGGTAGTACTCCTCACGCTCGGTGAACGCCAGGATGTCGAACATCCCGATGGGAACCCGCTCGTCGGAGACGGGCTTCCCGTTCACGAGCACGGAGTCCTGTCCGAGCGCGTAGCGGGCTTCCTTCTTCGAGTCGACGTAGCCGAGTACGTCGCGCAGGAGGACGAGCAGGGGAACCCCGGCTTCACCGTGGGGGCCCGCACCTGCTTTGACCGTGAAGGTCTCCTCCTTGCGCTCGACCGGCCACGACTTCGGTACTGAGAGTCGCTTCTGGTGTCGCGTCATTCGTTATCCTCCTCCAGGCGTGCCTGCCGAACGTCGTCAGAGAGGTCCAGCTTCGTCACGAGCAGGTTCGACGCGTCGAGCGGGCGGGGAACCTCCTCCCCGTCGGCCTTCTCGAGCGTCACACCCTCGACGTGAACGACGGCCTTCCGGAGGTCCACCTTGGCGACCTCGCCGGTCTCGCCGGCGTAGTCACCGCGCTGTACCTCGACGGTGTCACCTTCGTTCACGCGGACGCTGCGCTGGCCGTACTCCTCACGGAGGTCCTCCGAGAGGTGGGCACGGACCTGCTTCTGCTTCTCGTGCAGGGCAGCCCGGTTCTGTCGGTTGCGTTGTTTGCGTGGCTGTCGTGTCATGGTTAGACGATGATGGTCGCCGTGCTGGCGATGCTGCCGAACCGCTCGGCGACCTCACGCGCGATGGGGCCTTTCAGCTCCGTCCCGCGCGGGTCCTCGTTCTCGTCCACGATGACGGCCGCGTTGTCCTCGAATTTGACGCGCGTCCCGTCCGGGCGGCGGATCGGCTTCCGCTGCCGGATGATGACGGCTTCGAGCACCTGGCGGCGCATCTCGGGGGTCCCCTTCGTGACGGAGACGGTGACCTTGTCACCGAGCCCCGCCTTGGGGTGGCGGTTCTTCGTGCCCGAGTAGCCGGACACGGAGATGACCTTCAGCTCGCGGGCACCGGTGTTGTCCGCACACCGGATGAGCGAGCCCTTCTCGAGGCCCTGAGTGACATCGGCGTTGATCGCCTCCATCACTCGTCACCTCCTGCGGTTTCCTCGACGACGTCGTCAGACTGCGTCTGACGGGCTGTCGAAATTCTTTCGACAACGACGTGGCTCTTCGTTTTCGAGAGCGGTCGTGTCTCTGCGATGCGTACCGTGTCGCCGACCTCGAGTGCGATGCACTCGGGGTGGTGTGCCGGAATACGAGAGCGGCGTTTCATGTACCGGTCGTATTTGGGCACCTTGACGTCGTATTCGCGCTCGACGACGACGGTTTTGTCCATGTCGGTGGAGGCGACGCGGCCCTCGACCGTCTGCCCGCGGACACTCAGCGTGCCGTGGAACGGGCAGTTGGGGTCGGAGCAGGTCTCCTCCGGTTCCGAGACGTTCAGTCCTAGCGCCATATGGTATCTCCTGTCTGTTCGGTGCGTCGAGCCGGTCGCGCGACGAGCCGCCAGCCCTCGACGACGACGCGAGTGTCGTCGACGTGGAAGCGGAACGTCGCTGCCGACTTCGGCACCATTGTCGTTCCGGACCCGGCCGCGACGAGCAGGGTGTTGGTCGTCTCGTCGACGACACGCCCAGCTACACCGACGAGGTCGGCGTTCGGCGACTCGACGACCTCCACGTGGAGGCCAGCGAGTTCCGCGCGCGGCAGGGTTTCCGGATTCATTATTCCTCGTTGTCGAAGTCGCCTTCCACGCTCTGGATCGTCTTGATCCGCGCGATGGTCCGGCGAAGCTCCTTGGTTCGCCCGGGGTTGTCCGGGGCACCACCCGCCGCCTGCACGGCGCGGGTGTTCAGCAGTTCCGTTTCGAGTTCCTCGAGCTCGGACGCCCGCTCGGCGGGGGTCATGTCGCGGATCTCCTCGACGTGAAGAATGGCCATTATTCCTCCACCTCCTCGTCGTCAGCGTCCATCTCGTCGAGGAGTTCCTCGGCCTCGTCGGCCGTCTCCTCGTCGAGCTCCTCGAACTCCTCGTCGAGCTCCTCTTCGAGCTCGTCGAGCTCCTCCTCGGCGTCGACGTCACCCTCGACGACGAACTCCTCGTCGTCGGCTTCGGCCGCGAGCGACTCCTCGGAGACCTCCTCGGCCTCGGCGTCCGCCTCGGCGTCCTCGGGCTCCGCTTCGAGCAGGTCCTCGACCTCGTCCTCCGGCTCCTCGACAATGAGGTCGGAGATGTCGGCGTCCTCCTCGATACGGAAGTCGTCCGGAAGCTCCGCGTTCGGCGGGATGATCTTCACCTGCACGCCGATGGTGCCGAGCTTCATGACCGCGGTGCCAACGCCGGAGTCGACGATGGTCTCCGCGGGCTCACCGTTGTGCTTGATGTAGCCGCGGTTGAACTTCTCCACGCGCGAGCGGGCGCCCGTCACCTTCCCGGAGAGGACGATCTCGGCACCCAGCGCGCCGGAGTCCATGATCCGGTCGATGGTCGTGTGGCCCGCCTTGCGGAAGTACCAACCCCGTTCGAGGGCGTTGGCCAGTCGGTCAGCGACGATCTGTGCGTTGAGGTCGGGTTCGTCGACCTCCTGCACGTCGATCTGCGGGTCCTCGAGGTTGAACTTCTCCTCGAGCTGGCGGGTGATCTTCCGGATGTTCTTCCCGCCTTTCCCGATGACCATCCCCGGCTTCTCGGCCTTGAGGACGATCTGCGTGCCCATCGGGGTCTTGGCGACGTCCATGCCGCCGTAGCCCGCACGGGACAGCTCCGTGGCGAAGAACTCGTCGATCTGCGTCCGCTGCAGACCGTTCTCGATGAACTCGTGTTCGTCCGCCATTATTCGGCCACCTCCTCTAAGATGAGTTCGACGTCCACCTGCGGGGTGTTCCACGCGGTGGCGCGACCGAACGCTCGGGGCTTGCGACCCGGCGACTCACCGACCTTGTGGGCGGCGACGTGCATGATGGACATACGCTCGCCGTCGAAGCCCTGGTGGTCGGCGTTGGAGACGGCGTTCTCGATGAGCTCGATGAACGCCTTCGAGGCCTTGTTGGGGTAGCGACCCGCGTCCCAGCCGTCGATGTCGTTCCGGTGACCGACACCGGAGTTGTGCGACTTGAACGGGACCGACCGCTCCTCGTTGACGACGGCCTCGAGGTACTCGATGGCGTCGCCAGCCGTCATGCCCTTGATGGCACGAGCGATCTCCTTGCTGTGCTTGTGACTCATGTGACGCTCCCGAAGCATGGCTTTCGCCGTCGTGTCCGGGTCCGCGTCAACGCTGTAGCTGATTCCCATGTTACTTGAGCGGCACGAACTTCGAGGAGCGCGTCGCCCCGATACCGGCCTGTCCGTGTTCGACCGATTTCCGGGTGAGCTGGAACTCGCCGAGATAGTGCCCGATCATCTCGGGTTCGATCTCGGTGCGCTCGAAGCTCTGCCCGTTGTAGACCGCGAAGGTGAGACCAACGAACGACGGGAGCACCGGCATGTCGCGCAGGTGCGTCCGGATCGGGTTGTTGGCCGTCTCCTCGGGCGTCTTGCCCTCGGCCTTCTCGAGCAGTTTCTGCTTCTCGACCGAGAGGCCACGCGTGATACTTCGCCGCTGTCGTGCGGGGAGCAGTTCCGCGACCTCGTCAAGCTCCATGTCCTGCAGCTCGTCGAGCGTGTGACCGCGGTAGGTGAACTCACCCTCACGGCCAGTCTGGTAATCCATGCTCATTTGCGACCTCCTTTGCCACCGCGACCGGTTCGCTTCGACGCGATGTCACCGACCTTCCGGCCCGGCGGGGCGTTCCGGGAGACCGACTTCGGCTTCCCGGGGTGCTGGCGGCCACCACCGCCGAACGGGTGGTCGACGGCGTTCATCGCCACGCCACGAACGTTCGGCCACTTGGTGCCGCGCGCTTTCATCTTGTGGTGCTTGTTGCCGGCCTTGACGAACGGCTTCTCCGTCCGGCCACCGCCCGCGACCACGCCGATAGTGGCGCGGCAGTCGGGCGAGAGGCGGCGGATCTCACCGCTCGGCAGCTGGACGACAGCCGCCTTGCGGTCGTGGGTGAGGATGGTGGCGTTGACACCCGTCGAGCGGGCGAACTTGCCACCGTCACCGGGCTGGCGTTCGACGTTGCAGACCGGAACCCCTTCCGGGATCTCCGCGAGCGGGAGCGTGTTGCCCGGCGCGATCTCCGCGGAGACACCGACCTGAATCTCGTCCCCGACGGTGATACCCTCGGGAGCGAGCACGAGCCGCTGGTCGCCGTCGTCGAACTCGATGGCGGCGAGCGGCGCCGAGCGGGCGGGGTCGTGCTCGATGTCGACGACCGTACCGGTGACGACATCGGCGTCCTCGACCTTGCGGTGCGAGAGGTTGGCCTTGTAGCGGTGCGAGGGGGCGCGGAAGGTGGAGCCACCGCGGCCACGTCGCTGGCCCTGGATGCGGCGTCCCATCTTCAGAACACCCCGATCCGGGAGGCGACCTCCTGGGCCTCGTCGTCGGCGGACAGGGTCACTGTCGCCTTCTTCTTGCCCTGTGGGGTCACCTGCGTGTTCACTTTGGTCACGGTTACGTCGAACTGGGTCTGGATGGCCTCCTTGACCTCGGGCTTCGACGCGTCGAGGTCGACGATGAACTCGAGTTTGTTGTCGAAGTCCATCTTGTTCATGGCCTTCTCAGTGACGAGGGGGTGGTGGATGAGACCGGTCATCGGTCGGCCACCTCCTCGAGGGCGCTCTCGGTCCAGATGGTCAGACGACCACCGTGGGCACCGGGCGCGAGGTCCTCCGCGCCGACCGAGCCGGCCGTCGCGACGGTGACGCCCGCGAGGTTGCGGGCGGCCTTCGACGGCTCCTCGCTCGTCACGAAGAGGATGGACGTGGGCTGCTTGTACTTGCGGCCACGGGTCGTCCCGCGTCCGGCACGCACTTTCTTGCCCTCCTCGGCGCGCTCGATATCCCCGTACAGATCGAGGGCCTCGAGCAGCGCGACGACCTCCTTCGTCTTCACGAGGTCCTCGAACTCGTCGCTCACGACGAGCGGGAGTTCGACGTCCTCACCGAAGCGGTGGCCGCGCTCGCGCACGAGGTCGACGTCCGTCGTGGCCGCGATGGCCGAGCGGACGGCGAGCTTGCGCTCCTTCTTGTTGATCTCGAGCCCGCGGTCCTTCTCGGCCTTCGGCGGGTGGGCGACGCGGCCCCCAACGGTCTGGGGGACGCGTGCGCCGACACCGTTCTGCCGCGGGACGTGGGCCATCCCACGACCGCTGCCGAACGACTCCGCCGGGGTCCGAAGGCCCGCGTACTCGTCGGTACCGTAATCCTGACGTCGGTTGGCCTGCGCGGCGCGCACTGCACGCTGGATGAGGTCGGGCCGGAACGCGGTCTCGAAGACCGCCGGCAGCTCGACCTCGCCTGCGTCGTCGCCGTTCAGGTCACGTACTGTTGCCTTCATGGATTATCCCTGATTCGATGCGGTGGAGACGTAGCGCACCTCGGGGTCGAGGCGCGGCTGGTCCTTCGGCCGGATGGCCGGACGGAAGCGCAGCAGGCGCTTGTCCGGCCCCGGAAGCGACCCCTTGAACAGGACGTAGTCGCCGGAGACCTCGCCGTAGTTGACGAAGCCACCGTCGGGGGTGACCGCCTCGTCACCCAGCGCGATGACGCGCTTGTTCAGCTCGGTGCGCTGGTGGTAGCCGGTCTGCCCCTGCTGGGGGACCGTCGACCGCACACGCGAGGGGTTCCACGGACCGAGGTTCCCGATGCGGCGGCGCCAGCCCTGACGGGCGTGCTTGCCTTTCCGCTTCTGGACGCCCCATCGCTTGACGGGGCCCTGGGTACCTTTACCCGTGGTGACGCCTGCGACGTCGGCGTACTCACCGGCTCGGAACACGTCCGAGGCCGAGTGGTCGGGCTCCTCGAGGAGGTCGAGACCGAACTCGACGCGGTCCTCGACGGAGCCACCGCCGACGCGCGTCTCCATGACGTCGGGCTTCTTCTTCGGGATGCTCTTGAGACCGCTGGGCACCGTGTGCGTGATGACGCGGACGTCGGCGATGTCGCCGGCCTCCAGTGCCTCGTGGATCTCGCTTGCATCCGTGCTGTGCTCCTCGGGCAGCGACAGGGTCCGGCCGAGGTCCTCGTGGAGGTCCTCGCTCCAGACTTCGGTCAGCGGTCGCTTGCCGTACGGCGTATCTTCGTAGACTCGCAGGGCGGCGGCGCGCATCGGGGGGGTCTCGACGACCGTCACCGGCACCGTCTCCTCCATCCCTTCACGGGGGGAGTTGGGTTCGTCGTTGATGAGAACGACGTGGGACATACCGGCTTTGTAGCCGGCGAAACCCTGTAGGCGCGGCTGGCCGTCGTCAGCGGGCCAGGACCCGAACCGGGGTACCTCGCTCGCTGCACGACCGCGCGGGCCGAAGCCCATCGAGCCTTTGCGTGGTCTGCTTGGTTGTGGCATTGTTTACTCCAGGGTGAGGCTCGCGAGGGTGGCGAACAGCGCTTCTTCCGTTCGCACCACCTCGCTGCCTTGGTTCGGAACCGTATTCAGCCAGAGGTCGAACCGGGCCCCATCCGGTTCAGAGTCGTCACGGAGCGTCTCCTCGCCCGGCTCGACGTCGAGTATCTCCGGGAGTCCCCGTTCGGGGGCCCCGAAGACGACGGTCATGCCGCCGGTGTCGGCGAAACGCTCGACCAGCTGGTCGAGCCGCGACACCGAGAGTGGCTCCCCGTGACGGGACGCGGCGATTCGAACGCCGGCGTCGTCACGGGCGAGCGCGGTGGTAAGCTCCGCACGCTCCACCTGATACCCCGGAAGGGGGTCGTCGGTGATGCGGGCGCGGAGCGGTCTGCGCGAAGAGACCCTGATGGGTACGCGTTCCCCCTCGTGGACCTCCATTCCGGGAGGCACCACGAGCGAGACCGGGTGTTGCAGTCCGCAATTGACCCGAACGCGTCCGTCAGATCCGACCTCGGTCACGATTCCCTGTCTTAACGACCCCGAACCGTCCGATTCGGAGCCGGTCTGCGAGCGCACACGGAGCGGCGGCAATACACCGACGTACTCCAGTTCGGGGCGCCTGTCCCACAACTCCTTTCGGAGCTGGGGAGGGGTGGCGGCATACGACAACACCGTATCAACGAACCCGTCACCGTACCGGCCATCGTCACCCGCGTCGTCGGGGTAGACGATGAGTCGGTCCACCCGGAAGATCGTCGCCGCACGGGCGACGTAGCCGAGTTTGCGAGTTGCCTCGCGTTTGTCCTCGGCCTCCCGAGTGAGCGATGACGGAACGAGTACGCTACGGGTCATGCCGTGACGCTTCCACGTCCGCTCACTAGACTGTGCCGATTGTACCGGACCCCATCCTAAAAGGATAGCGCTTTAGACGCGTCTCTGTGGCGGATTCACACGCATACGGGATTCCGTCCGGAATGCGGGGTCCGACACGCCGACAACCCACAGACTGCGGGCGATTCGCAACCCTTTTAATTATCCCCGTCGTCGGAACGAATGCAGACGCGCGCTGGTAGTGTAATGGTATCACGTGACCTTGCCATGGTCACAATCTGGGTTCAAATCCCAGCCAGCGCACTTCTCTGAAATCCACACCGCAAGCGACCGCTTTAGCGTGTCGCTTGCTCGTTCCCGGATTTCAGTGCATGCGATACGCTGGGATTTGAAGCCTGTGAGACGAGCGTATGCGAGTCTCACATCGGTTCAAATCCCCGTGAGAGCTTCGCTCTCACGTACGCTCGTTCGTTCACGGTGTTCACTCACGATCATCCCCGTCGCTGGCGCGACGAATTCTCGTTCGTTAGCTCGTGTACGTCCCGTCCAGCCCGACTACCACGTGAACTCGAACCGGGCGCCGCCCGCCTCGCTCGCCGTGAGTCGCACATCCCAGCCGTGAGCCTCGGCGATGCTCCGCACGATAGCGAGGCCGATACCGGTCCCGTCAGCCGCCGTGGTGTAGCCGTCCTCGAACACCTGTTCTCTCGCGTCCTCGGGGATGCCGGGGCCGTCGTCCGCGACGAAGAACCCGTCTTCGAGATCGCCGACGGTGACGGTCACGGTGTCGCCGCCGTGGTCCGTCGAGTTCCGAAACAGGTTCTCGAAGAGCTGCTGGAGCCGGGGGTCGTCGGCCTCGACGGTCCGGGTCGTCTCGAGGCGGATGGTGGCGTCCTCGGTCGGGACGGTCGCCCAGGCGGCCTCCGCGACCGCGGCCAGGGCCACCGGGGCAAGGTCGTCGATGGCCTCGCCGGCCCGGGCGAGCGTGAGGAGATCGTCGATGAGTACGCGCATGCGGTCGATGGCGCGCTCGGCCCGCTCGAAGTGCTCGGGGTCGCCCGTCTCTTCGGCCAGCTCCAGCCAGCCCTCCAGTGCGTTGAGGGGGTTCCGGAGGTCGTGGCTCACGATGCTGGCGAACCCCTCGAGCCGGTCGTTCTGCCGGCGGAGCTGTTCGGTGTCCTGCTGGCGGTCGAGTTCGGAGCCGACCCAGCGACTCATCAGGTCGACGAGGGTGACCTCCCACGCGGAGAACTGGCCGTTTCGGGGGGTCGTATCGTAGAAACAGAAGGTGCCGTACACCTCGCCGCGGACGAAGACGGGTGCGCCGATGTAACAGGCGATACCCCACTCCGTGTAGCCCGCCCGGTGGGTCTGGTCGGGGGCGTCGCGTTCGATGTCGCCGAGGACGAGCGTCCGTTCGGTGCTCGCCGCGATTTCGCAGTTCGTCGCCGACACGGGCGCGGTATCGCCGGCCTGGATGGTGTCGTCGACGGCATCCACCACCTCGAAGTGGTAGTTCTCGCCCTCGATACGCGAGAGCGTCCCGTAGGCAACATCGAGTTCCTCGCGGCCGAGCCGCAACAGGGCTTCGACCTGCTCGTCGAACCCCATGTTCCGGTCCGCGATGATGTCGTACATCTCCGAGAGGACCCGCTCGCGGTTCGCGAGCTGTCGTCGGTACTGGAGTTGCTCGCTCCGGTCGCGACAGATGCCCGCGACCGCACCCGCCGCCCCCTCGACGCGGCGGAAGGTGACCTCGTAGGGGAGCGACGCCCCGGTGGCCGTGCGGAGCCCGGTCTCCAGGCGGGACTCACCGGTGTCGAGTGCCGTCGCGATCGCGGCGGAGAGCGTCGAGTCTTCGGCGTCGAGGACCGACGACGGGGGGGAGCCGGCGAGCGCCTCCGCGGTGTACCCGGTTACGGTGGGCAGCGCCTCGTTCCACTCGCTGAGCGTGTCGCTTTCGTCCAGGAGGAAGAACGGCTCGTCGAGGAGATCGAGGAGCGGACGTTCAGACATTGCTATCAGTGATTATCTGTATTAGGGGACGGCGTACGGATATAAACCCCGGCACCCGTGGCACGGTCGGCGCACACCCGCCGGCTCGCGGGAGAGAGGTAGCGCTGAGGGGCGTCGGCCGGGGTGGGAGCCGTCACGCGGGAGGGACTGCGGGCGACGGTGTTCGTGCTGAGTAGTAGACTAGTTCTTCGCCCGCGTGGTCACGCGTGCGGGGCGGGTACGGAGGCGGGCGCGACGGGGGTGACTGTAGCGTTATGATGCTGGGTCGTGAACACCGCGTATGGCAGTGATCGCACTCCTCTCGGTGGCCCCGGTCATCGAGGGGTCGATGGCATCGGAAGTGGCGAAAGCGGTCGCCGCACTCGACGACCACCCCGTGGATTACGAGACGAACCCGATGGGGACCGTCATCGAGGCGGACGACATCGACACCCTGCTCGCGGCCGTCTCGGCGGCGCACAAGGCCGTCGACGGCGACCGCGTCTCGACGTTCCTGAAGATCGACGACAAGCGCACCCGCGACCAGCGTGCCGCGGAGAAAGTGGAGGCGGTGGAGCGCGAACTCGGCCGCGAGGCGCGCAGTCGGTAAACCCTTTCAGCCAGACCGCACAAGCGCTCGTATGGAGAGTCTCAATCGGATGGCCATCGAACTCGCCGACGAGGCCATCGACTTCGCCGACGAACTCGCGATCGATGTCTACGAACTCGACAACGGGGCGACAGTCCTCGACTTCGGCATCGAGGCCATCGGCGGCATCGAGGCCGGCCTGCTGCTCACGGAGATCCAGACGGGCGGGCTCTCGACCGTCTCCACCCGCTCGGACGAGGTGGCAGGCGCACCCATCCCCTCCGTCGACTTGCACACCGACCACCCCGCGCTGGCGCTACTCTGCTCGCAGAAGGCCGGCTGGGAGGTCTCCGCCGGGAACTACGAGGGGCTCGGGTCGGGGCCGGCCCGCGCGCTCGTCGCCGAGGAGGAGGAGTTCCACCGCACCGGCTTCTCTGACGACTTCGATTTCGCCGTCCTCGCCGTGGAGTCCGACCACCTCCCGACTGGAAAAGTGGCCGAGCAGGTCGCGGAGATGACGGGCGTGGACGAATCGGCCGTCTTCCTCCCCTCGTTCGCCACGAACTCCGTCACGGGGAGCGTCGCGCTCGCGGCCCGTGCGGGCGAGCTGGCGGTGTTCCGGCTCTCCGAACTGGGGTACGACCCGCTCGACGTGCTCACGGTGCAGGCCACCGCGCCCGTCGCGCCCGTCGCCGGCGACTACGAGACCGCCGTGGCCCGGACGAACGACGCGCTCGCCTACGGGGGCCGGGTCCACATGACCGTCGACAGCGAGTTCGACCGCTTCGACGAGATCGTCTCCATCGCGACGGAGGAGTACGGCACCACCTTCGCCGAGATCTTCGACGACGCCGACTGGGACTTTTATGAAGTGCCGCCGGAGGTGTTCGCCCCCGCACAGGTCACCGTCGACGTCGTGGGCGGGGACACCCACGTCTTCGGCGAGCCGAACGAGGCCCTCTTAGAGGAGTCCTTCGGGCTGTGAAGGTCAAGGTCCTCCCGCCCGTCCCCGACAGCCTCTCGCGACTGGAGGAGGCGCGGAAGGGGGTCCCCCTCGTCCCGAACGACGAGGAGTCCTGCTGTGCCCGGCTGATGCGTGACGCCGACGTGCCCGCACAGGACACGGCGAAGGAGTGGCTGACGTTCATGCGCGGGCTGGGACTCGTCGCCGTCGGCGACCGGGGGTACCACCGCACCCGCACGGACCCCGATTTGGCCGAGGCGTTCCTCGAGGGAGTGTACGGTGCCGACACGCTCCTCGCCATCGTCGAGCGAGAGGGACCAGTGAGTGAAGCCGCGGCGTTCGAGTCGTTCAAACAGGCGATTCCCGAGTGGGAGCAGTCGCGGTACGACGACCCCGGCGCCGTCTGGTCGGAGCGCGTGACCCGTCTGCTGGGCTGGGCCGCCCTGTTCGGCCTCGTCGAGCAGACGGACGAGGGGTACGTCCGCGCCTGACCCGCGCTGACCGCAGCCAACGTTTTTCCCGCTCCGCAGCCGAGAGCCGCGCATGTACGACGCGGTCCTCTTCGATATCGACGACACCCTCTGCGCGTATCGGCGCTCCGCGGGCGAACTGCTCGCACTCGCGTTCGACGACGTGGGCGTCGAGCCCTGCTTCTCGGTGGCCGACTACTTCGAACGCTACGGCGCGTACGTTGACTCGACGGACAGCGTGAACGAGCTCCGGCGGGCCTGCTTCGCCGACCTGGCGAGCGAGGCGGGCCACGATGCGGGGATAGGGAGGGCCATCGCCGACGCCTTCGCCGCCGAGCGCGACCACCGCGACGTGGTTCCGCTCCCGGGTATCGGGGTGCTCGACTCGCTGTCGGTCCCCGTCGGCGTCGTCACCAACGGCGCGCCCGATATGCAGGCGCAGAAGCTGGAGGGGTTGGGGCTCGCGGACCGCTTCGAGGTGGTGGTCCACGCGGGCTACGACACCCCCGCGAAGCCCGCACCCGAAGGGTTCCACCGGGCCTGCGAGGCGCTCGGAGTGGCGCCCGACCGAACGGTCCACGTCGGGAACTCCCTGACCTCGGACGTGGCCGGGGCGCACGCCGCCGGGGTGGCGAGCGCGTGGATCCCCACCGACGAGGAGCGCATCGACGACCCGGACCCGCGGCCGCACCACACCTTCGGGACGCTCGCGGACCTCGGGACGCTCTACTGAGCTAGCGAATCTCGATTCTCTGGGGCTGTGGCACGCGCTTTCTGAGCCGTGCGACCCGCTCGTCCATCGGCGGGTGGGTCGCGAGCAGGCGGGTCATGAGCCCCTGTTCGTCCCCGTGGATGTACAGCGGCGAGAGCACCCCCCAGTCGGGGGAGGCCGCGCGCTCTATCTTCCGGAGCGCGTCGGCGAGCGCACCGGGGTTCCCCGTCACCTCGACCGCCCGGTCGTCCGCGAGATACTCTCTCCGGCGCGAGTGGGCCCGCAGGAGGAGCGTGAACGCGACCATCAGGAGGACGACGACGCTCCCGACGAGCGCGTGGACCCGCGCGGCGGCCGCCCGGACGCCGGGCGGGTCCCCACGCAGGTAGGCGAGCGCGCGGGCGACCCCGGCGACGACGACGGCGATGGGGAGGAGAAGGAGGGTGAGCAGCCCACCGACCGTCTGGGCGAGCGAGTAGCCGAGCGTCTGGATGAACCCGTCGTGGCTCTCGAGGTGGGCGAGTTCGTGGGCGAGCAGCACCTCGATCTCCTCGGCGTCGAGCAGCCGAAAGAGTCGCCCATCGAGGACGATGTCGCCCTCGCGGGAGCCGCCGACGGCGAGCGCGTTCGGCGCGTCCATGCTCGCGACGAACAGCCGGGGGGCGGGGGTGTCCATGCGGTCGGCGAGCGAGTCGACGAGCCGGTAGAGTTCGGGGGCGCGCTCCCGGGGAATCTCCGTCGCACCGAGCTCCGAGAGCAGGCGGGCGGTGCCGAACTGGTAGCTCAGATAGCCGAGGAACAGCGTGGTGAGCAGGAGGACGGCGACCGTCGTGGTGAGATCCGGGCGGCCGGCCCAGAGGGTCGCGAACACCCGGTAGCCGAGATAGCCGAGGCCGAGGTAGAACAGCAGCATGACCGCACCGACGAGCCCCAGGAGGACGCGGGTAGCGAACCGTCGCATACCCCGACCTACGCCCCGGGGAAATAAAGGCTCACTCGACCCGCGTCACGGTGCCGACCCCCTTCGAGGAGCCCTCGCGGAAGACGAACCGCTGGCCCTCCTCGATGTGGTAGGGGCGGAACTTGAATCGAAGCGTCGCAGTACCGGTGTCGCCGGGTAGGAGGTGCCCCTCGTCGGGAGAGACCGTGACCGCCTCGCTCACGGTTTCGAGGTGGACGACCGGCTCGTACCCCTCCCCGATGCGAGTCGGGTGATTGAGCACCATCAGGTCGGCCTCGAACGAACGAACGGGGTTCGGGGTGGCGTCCCGCGGGACGAGCACCATCCCGCGTTCGATCTCGGTCTCCTTGACGCCCTTCAGCGCGATACCGACGATTCGGCCCGCCTGCGCCTCGTCCACGCGGTAGTAGTGCGTCTCGATGCTCCTGACCTCGACCTCGACGAACGAGCCGTCCGCGCGCGGGCCGATGAGCAGTTCGTCGCCCGCGGAGACGCGTCCGGATTTCACGGTGCCCGAAGCGACCGCACCGACCCCGGTGACGTTGTACGTGCGGTCCACGTACATGCAGAACTCCCCGGCGTCGTGGCTCGTCTTCGGCAGTCTCGAAAAGAGCTCGTCGAGGGTGTCGAGCCCGTCCATCGTCACCGCGCTCGTCGTGAGCAGGGGGACGACCGTCTCGGATATCTCTTCGACCGCGGCGTCGACGCCGTGGCGTCCGATGGGCAGCGGGACGCGGTCGGCCCCCCGGAGGAGACGTTCCACCTCGCGTTCCACCTCGCGGACGCGCTCCTCGGAGACCACGTCGCATTTCGTCAGCGCGACGATAGTGGGTAAATCGGTGGCGAGCAGGATACCGAGATGCTCACGGGTGGTCTTCGTCGGGCCGTCGTCCGCGGCGACGACGAGCAGGCCGTAGTCGAGTTTCTGGCCGACGAGGCCGCGGATCGTCGTACGGAGCCACGGCTCGTGGCCCACGGTGTCGACGAACGAGACCACCCGGTCCGCCTCCTCGACGATGCGCGCCCGGTCCGACTTCCGGTGGGGATTGGTCATGTGCATCGGCGTCCCCTCGCGGTCGAAGCCGTAGACGCCGTAGGAGAGGTCGGCGGAGAGGCCGCGCTCCATCTCGTGGGGCTGGACGTCCAGGTACGACCGGGTGCCGCCCTGCCCGTCGTCCGGGGTGCCCGTCACCAGGGAGCCGACGAGGGTGCTCTTCCCGTGGTCGACGTGGCCCGCGGTGCCGACGACGAGGTGGTCGTCGTCCGTCTCCAGCATCGCGCCTTCGCGGATGGTGGCGACGCCGACGATACCCTTCTCGCCGCCGTCGACCCCCCACGTCTGCACGTCGTCGATGTGGGCACCGGCCTCCTCTGCGAGCAGCGAGAGCACGTCCATCGACTCCGAGAACGCCTCAGGAGCGATGCCGGCGACGCCGCCGTCGTCCGTCACGCCCACGACGTAGGTGGCCTCCCCGTCGCCCGACAGCACCCGGTGGCGCAGCTGGGCGGCGAGTGACTCCATCCGGCCGGACGCAAGGTGGACCATCCTCGTCAAGCGCTCCTTGAATTCGACGCTCCCGCCCTCCTCTTCCCCGCGTTCTAACGCGTGGTCGAGGAGCGCTCGGTCGGCGCTCATATACGTGAGACGGTAACGACCCACCCAAGAAAAGCCTTCGCCCGGAAATCGGCAAGTAGACCCGACTCTCGCCTGGTCTCACCCGTTTACGCTGGCGACGAGATAGACGCCGACGGCCATCACGGTCGCGCCCGCGAGAAACCGCGGCCCCACGGGCTCCGCGAGCAGGGCCGCCCCGAGCGCCACCCCCACCGCGGGCTGGGCGAAGAAGAACACGGCGACCGTCCCCGCGGAGACGGTTTCGAGCCCCTTATACCAGAGATACCACGCGCCGGCGGTGGCGACGACGCCGAGATAGCCGACGGCCGCGACGACGGGGACGGTGAGGGGAATCGGGCCCACGCCCCGTGAGAGCTCCCACGCAGAGAGCAGGGCGAACGGCGGTATCGAGAGACAGGTCGCGTACGTCGCGGTCTCCAGCGCGGAGTAGCGCCGGATGAGGGGGGTGCCGAAGACGGTGTACGCGGCGAAGGTGCCGCTCGCGACGACGAGAAAGCCCACGCCCAGCAGGTTCCCGGCCGCGATCGAGGCGAGGTCGTACTGCCCCGAGAGCAGGACGACGGTTCCCACCACCGCGAGGGCCGTTCCACCCAGTTTTCGGGGCGAGAGCGACTCCCCGAACCAGACGACGCCGAGCGCGAGGGTGAACACGGGCGTGAGGACGGTGACGACGGAGCCCTGCGAGGCGTTCGTGAGGTCCGTGCCGACGAACTGCGTGGCGATAGAGAGGGTGAGCCACGCGGCGAGTATCGCGAACCCCCTCCAATCCGTGCGGGAGAACTCCCGAGAAGGCTTGGTGGTGCGGACGACGGCGAGGAGCACCCCGCCCCCGAGCGCGATGCGAAGGAAGGCCAGCGTGAGCGGCGGAATCGCGGCGAACGCCCACTTCGAGACGACGTAGAGGCCGCCCCAGATGGCGGCGGCGAGCAACGGGGCGAGGGCGGCACGGCGCACACCGGACGTGTCCGGCGGGGGGACTACTGCGTTGCGATGCCGAACGACTCCGCGACGGCGAGGAAGCCGTCGGCGAAGGAGGCGTCGAGGACGTGGTCGGCGGCGGCCCGCGCGTGCTCGTCGGCGTTGGCGACGGCGAACGACTCACCGGCGACGGTGAACACCTCCGCGTCGTTCTCGGAGTCGCCGACGGCGACGAACTCTTCCGGGTCGAGGCCGAGCCCGTCGGCCGCGGAGACGAGCCCCGTCCCCTTGTTCACGCTCGGGGATTTCACGTGGTAGGCGTAGCCCGTGTCCACGACCTCCTGGCCCTCGCGGGCCGCGAGCTCCCGCAGGCGGTCGCCCGGTCTGTCGAGCGAGACGGCCACCTCCGTCTCCCGCCAGCGGTTCACCATGTCGGCGGGGCCCCACCCCAGGTCGTACCCCTCCTGCTCGAACGCCTCCGCGACGGCCCAGGCCGCGTCGGGGTCCCCGTTGTAGACGACCTCGCCGGCCTCCTCGACGTAGACGACGCCGCCGTTCTCCGCGATGGCACGCAGCGGGATGCCGAGGAACTCACAGAGGCCGACGGGGTAGGGAAATGCCTTCCCCGTCGCGATGATGACGGGTGCCTCGTCGGCCCACGCGCGGAGGACGTCGAAGACCCGTGGGTCGATGGACTTGTCCTGGCGGGTGAGCGTGCCGTCGATGTCGACGGCGAGCGGGGGTGTCATAGCGGAAGGTGGAACGCGGCGGCTATCAAAACCCCGGCTACGAGAGCCGGTCGTACGCCCGCGTCACCTTCTTGAACTGCTCTTCCGAGCCGCCCCGGTCGGGGTGCGTCTCCTTCACCTTCTCCCGGTAGGCCGATTTCACGGCCTCCTCGTCCGCGCCGGGGGAGAGACCCAAGGTGCGATAGGCCTGCTCGCGGGAGGGGCCGGGGTTCGGCTGGACGCGCTTTCGGGTACGCTGTCGAGTGCGCTGGCCCCCCGCTCGCGCCCGTCGGCCGGCACGCTCCCACTGCTCGCGGGGGCCGGCACCGAACCCACCCGACTCGCGCTCGCGGGCCTCGCGCGCGGCGGCCTGTCGGCGCGCCCGCTCGTGGATCCCCTCGCGGATGCGCCCGGAGGCGTGGTACCAGAACAGGTAGGTGGCGGCACCGAAGGGGAGGGCGACACCGAGGACGACCACCTCGCGGAGGACGGCCGCGAGGACGACCAGGAAGACGGTCATCCCCGCGAACACGGCGGCGAGGCCGACGACGAGACGGGAACGGTCCACATCCGGGATTGGGACCGTGGGGGTGTAAGCCTCTCGGCGACGGAACACGGCACCGCGTCTTTATGCGGAAACCGTGACACCGTGAGCCATGAACGCCGCGCGATACCACGGACGGGAGGATATCCGGGTCGAGGAACTGGAGACGGACCCCGTCGGAACAGGGGAGGTCCGCATCGCGGTCGCGGCCTGCGGCATCTGCGGCTCGGACCTCCACGAGTACGCGGCGGGGCCCCTCTTCATCCCCGACGAGACCCCCCATCCCATCACGAACGAGACCCTCCCCATCCGCATGGGCCACGAGTTCGCCGGAACCGTCACCGAGGTCGGGGCGGGCGTGACAGGAACCGAGGTCGGCGACGGCGTCGCGGTGAACCCCCTGCTCTCGTGCGGCGACTGCGCGCAGTGCCGAGCGGGCCAGTACCACCTCTGCGCCTCGACGGGGTACCTCGGCCTCTCGGGTGGGCCGGGTGGCTTCGCCGAGTCGGTCGTCGTCGACGCGGCGCGCGTCGTCCCGCTGGGCGAGGTCCCCCTCGAAGCCGGCGCGCTGGTCGAACCCTTCGCCGTCGCGCTCCACGCCGTCCGCCGGTCGGGCCTCCGCGCGGGTGACACCGTCGCCGTGTTCGGGGGCGGCCCCATCGGGCTCGCGGTGGTGCAGTGTGCGCGGGCCGCCGGCGCGGGGACCGTGTTCCTCTCCGAACCCCGCGCGGCACGGCGCGAGCGGGCGGCCGACTGCGGGGCCGACGAGTGCATCGACCCGACCGAGACGGACGCCGTTCGGGCCATCAAATCGACCACCGACGGCGGGGTCGACATCGCGTTCGAGGCCGCGGGCGTGGCGGCGGCGTTCACCGATTCGGTTCGGGCGACGGCTCCCCAGGGCCGGACCACCGTCGTGAGCCTCTGGGAGGAGGCGGTGACGACGAACCCGAACCACATCGTGCTCGCGGAGAAGACGGTGACGGGGAGCGTCGCCTACCACGGCCCGGACGTGGACGGGGAGTTCGAGATGGTGGTCCAGCTGCTCGTCGACGGCCGGCTCGACCCCGACCCGCTCGTCACCGGCCGGCTCCCGCTCGACCGCATCACGGAGGGGTTCGACCGGCTCCGCGACCCCGAGAGCGACGACGTGAAGCTGCTCGTCGAGCCGAACCGGTAGCGACACGGGGGCTTTTCCGCGAGCCCCGTCTAGAAGGAGTATGAGCGTGACCGGCCTCTGTGACCTCTGTGCCGAGGGCCACGCCGAGTTCTCCTGTGACCGCTGCGGGCGGCTCGTCTGTGACGAGCACTACGACCCCGAGACGGGGTTCTGTGAGCGGTGTGCGGGGGAGACCCGGAAACCCCGTTCCCGTGTCGAGCGGGAGGAGGAGGAGGGGTTCACCGACGGCGTCGACACGCACCGGCTGTAGCTACCGATAGCGGTTCAGCCGGCCTTTGAGCTGCTTCGCCGCGTTGCCGACCGCGCGGAAGTACCCCTGCTCGTCGTCGGCGGATTCGCCGGCGAAGATGATGCCACGGGAGGAGTTCACGAGACCCACTCCGTCTGCGAGCCCGTATTCGACGGCGGCTTCGGCGTCACCACCCTGCGCCCCCACGCCGGGGACGAGGAACGGGAGGTCGGGGACCAGCTCGCGGACGCGTTCGAGCTCCTCGGGGGCCGTCGCGCCGACGACGAGTCCCACGTTCCCGTTGTGGTTCCACTCCGCGGCGCGCTGGGCGACGTACTCGTAGAGCGTCTTTCCGTTTCCGACTTCGAGGTTCTGGAAATCCGTCGCCCCCTGGTTGGAGGTGCGCGCGAGGACGATGACCCCCTTCTCCTCCCGCGAGAGGAAGGGTTCGAGTGAGTCGCGGCCCAGATAGGGGTTGACGGTGATGGCGTCCACCTCGTCGAGGACCTTCGCATACTGTCTGGCCGTATTGCCGATGTCCCCCCGCTTCGCGTCGAGCAGGACGGGGACGCCCTTCCCGTGGGCGTAGGCGACCGTCTCGCGGAGCGCGCGCCACCCGTCGGCGTCCTCGTAGAACGCCGCGTTCGGCTTGTAGCAGGCCGCGTGTTCGTGCGTGGCGTCGATGACCCGGCGGTTGAACGCCCACCGCGGGAGGTCGGAATCGATGAACGCGGGGATGCGCGCCGGGTCGGGGTCCAGCCCCACCGAGACGACGCTGTCCACGGAGTCGATGCGAGCCGCGAGGTCCTCGAAGAAGCCCATTACCCGTGGCTCCCTGCGCGAGAATGAGAAGTTTACCATCCGGCACAGTCAAGCCCGTTCGCCCCCTCGCTTGAAGCGTGTATACGGTCGGGTTCGACCTCGATGCCACCCTCGCCGTCGTCGACGACGACCGGGCGAGCATCCTCGCCGCGGCCCGCGAGCGCGTCGAGGCACCCCCCATCTCCCGTGAGGAGTATCTCGACGCCCACGCGGCCCACAGCGGGAGCGACACCCGCGAACCCGTCTTCGAGGCCCTCCTCGCGGACCACGAGACGGAGGTCTCGCCCGAGTCGCTCGCGACGGCCTACCGCGAGGAGATCCAGGCCGCGCTCACCCCCGTCCCGGGAGCGGCCGAGCTCGTTCGCGCACTGCGGGCCGACCGCCCCGTGGGACTGCTCACCGACGGGCCGGTGACGACCCAGACGCACAAGCTCGAACGGCTCGGGTGGACGGCGCTCTTCGACGTCACGGTCGTCACGGGTGGGCTCCCCGCACCGAAGCCCTCGGCTCACGCCTTCGAGGCGCTGTGTGACGCGCTCGGGTCGACCCCCGGGCAGACGGCCTACGTCGGCAACGACCCCGTCGCCGACATCGAGGGCGCGGCGGCCGCGGGGCTGGTGCCCGTGCAAGTTCTGTACGAGGGGGGGCCGGAACCACACCCCGACGCCGCGGCGACGGTTCAGCGGGACGCCATCAGAAGCGACCTGCCGGACGTGCTCGACTCCCTGTTCTAATCCTCGACCGCCTCGACGACGGCCCGGAGCACGTGGGCGACGCGTTTCACCTCGGCCCCGTCCTCGACGAAGACGAGCGTCCGCGGCGGCTCGACGGCCTTCGGTCGGGTCCGGAGCCCGCGCGCTCTCCCCACCTGTGCGGCCACGTCCGGCTGAACCCGGAACGCCACGTGCGCGCGGTCCGGGTGGACGTGAACGGTGGCTATCTTCTCTCCATCCAGCGAGAGCGCGTAGGCGTAGGCCCCGAACTCGGTGGGCTCGACCTCGCGGTCCGCGTCGGTCACGGCGATCCGGCCGAGGGGGCCGCGCTCGGCGCCGTGGACCTCCGAGGAGAGCAACTCGGCGATGCGTTTCCCGTCCCGGAGTCTATCCTGGACCATCAGAGCTCACCGAGGGCGGTGCTGGCGTGGTCCTGCACGTCGATGCCCTGTCGGTGGGCGTAGAGGACGGCCGCGGCCTCGACGGTGACGCCCAACTCGGACTGGAGGCTGTTCACGTTCGCGACCGCCTCCTGTTTCGCGACCCCCGCGTCGACGAGGGCGTCGAGCACCTTCTCGAAGACCGACCGCTGGCGGAGCACGTCCTCGCCGGGGCGGAAATCCTCGGGAACGTCGGTGCTCGCGGCGTCGAACGCCACGCGGAGACCGTCGTCTGTCCGGGTGAGGAGGCCCTCGCTCGCGGCCACGTCGACGAGGCGTTTCGCCTGGTCGGGGGAGAACCAGTCGCGGTCGAGCGAGAGGGCGACGACGAACTCGCTTTCGGCCATCGTGTCCGTTCCCGCCCGCTGGAAGGGGGCGGCGACGGCGAGACGGAGGCTCATACGGGTGGGTGCGACTGGGCCGGCCAAAGACCCGTCGGTCGCGGGGCCAAGACGAGCGATTGAAGTACGCGCTCGCCGACGTACCCCGTATGAAGAGCCACGGACGTTCTCCGCGCAAGCGCACCGGTGGGCGACGACGCCCGATTCGCAAGAAGAAAAAGCACGAGCTCGGTACCTCCCCGACCGAGACGCGCGTCGGCGACCGCAAGCTGAAGACGGTCAAGGCCCGCGGCGGCGGCAGCAAGGTCCGCGCGCTGCAGACGGACGTCGCGAGCGTCGCGACGGGTGCCGAGACGGTCGAGGCCACCATCGAGAACGTCGTCGAGAACGACGCCAACCCGAACTACGTGCGCCGGAACATCATCACGAAGGGGGCGCTCGTCGAGACCTCCGAGGGGCTCGCTCGCGTCACCTCCCGTCCCGGTCAGGACGGGCAGGTCAACGCCGTCCTCGTCGACGAGGAATAGAACTCGATTCGATTCTCCGTTCTTTTTCGCTCGCGTAGCTACGGCTTCGGCGCGGCCTTCTGGAGCGCCGTCTCCGCGATGTTCCCCCCGTAGTCCGCGCTCCGTGAGAGCGAGTCGACGACGAGTCCGAGCAGCTGGGCCTGCTGGGGGTCCAGCTCGCGGATGTGGGTGTCCACTTCGCGCACGAGGTCGTCCACGCTCTCGACGCGCTCGCGCGCCTCGTTGGCCATCCGGGTGGCCCGGTCGGAGTCGTCCTCGAGGAGGGCGTCCAGCGACCCCTCGAGCACGGAGACAGCGGCGTCCAGGAGGTCGTTGAGGTCGTCGACGGCCGCCTCCGCGACCTCGTCGAGCTCCTGTGAGATGCGGGCGATCTTCGTCGCGTGGTCGGCCACCCGCTCCAGCTGGCGCGCGGAGGAGTGGTAGTCGAACGCCGTCTCGCGGTCGAGCCCGATTTCGGCCGCGGCACGGGGGTCCCGGAGGATCGAGCGGAAGACGCGAGAGACCATCGAGTAGAGTCGGTCGACGTCGTCGTCGCGCTGGACCACGTCCTCCGAGAGGTCCTCGTCGTTGTCGACGAGCGCCGTCACCGCGTCGCCGAGCATCGTCGTCGCGACGAGCCGCATCCGGGTGATGGCGTTGTGGATCGACAGCTCGGAGGAGTCGAGCAGGTCCTGGAGCTGGACGCGCTCGGAGGTCTCGGAGATGACCTCGAGGCCGACGAGCCCCTGAGCGGCGTTGCGGATGGTGCGGCGCTGTTTCGCCGTCACCCGCGCGGTCTCGAGCGTGATGATGTCGAACCCGGAGACGTACATCGTCATCACCGCGCGCGTGAGTTCGTCACCCTGCAGGCCGGTGATCTCGAGGGTCCCTTCCACTTTCTCGTCCTCGCGGCGCGGCGTCAACAGCAGCGAGCCGTCCTCCGGGTGGAACTCCACGACGCTCCCGCCGCTGATTCCGTTCGCCGTCGCCCACGACTTGGGGAGGCTCACCGTGTAGGTCGAGCCGCCTGTCACCTGCACCTTTCGGGTCTCCATGTACGGACGTGCCGGGCCGGACACCATAAAACAATCCATTCCTATATACTTATGTAGGAATGAACGTATCATCACAGAATGGCCGCGTACGGGCGGTGGTTCACCCGAGAGTGCGGGGGTGTCCGGGCGGTCTCACCGGGGTCGGGGTGGACGTCGTCCACAGCTGGAGTCACGGAGAAAGCGCCACGAGTGGCGCACACTGGGCCCCCGACCGTGGATGCGCCGGGGACGGATCGGGCATATGTGAACGTTACACTATATAGAAATCAGAATACGATAGAGAAATCATAGAAGGGTACTTATCCGCTCGTCAGCCCCATACAGGTGATGGAAAACAAGAGGTCCAACGTGTCGCGGCGCAAGTTCCTGACTGTCTCCGGTGCGACGGTGGGAACGCTGGCACTGGCCGGCTGTACGCAGAACAACCAGAGTTCGAACAGCGGCGGAAACGATACGAACGGCGGCGGAGACGGCAACAGTGGCGGTGCCGACAGCACGGCGACCGACCAGCCCCTCTCGGGCACGATCGACATCGCGGGCTCCTCGACGGTGTTCCCGCTGGCGACCGCGTTCGCCGAGATCTTCCAGAAGGACCACTCGAAGGTCAACATCAACGTCCAGTCGACCGGCTCCGGTGGCGGGTTCGCCAACTTCTTCTGCCCCGGCGAGACCGACTTCAACAACGCCTCTCGGCCGATCAAGCCCGAGGAGAAAAAGCAGTGTGCCGACAACGGCGTCGAGCCGGTCGAGCTGCAGGTGGCGACCGACGCGCTGACGGTCGTCGTCAACAACGAGAACGACTGGGCGACGGAGCTCACCGTCGAGCAGCTCAAGGAGATCTGGTCGGCCGACTCCCCGCCGACGACCTGGAGCGACGTGAACGCCGACTGGCCCGACGAGGAGATCGAGCTGTACGGCCCCTCCGACGCGTCCGGTACCTACGACTACTTCATCGAGGCGGTCATCGGTGAGGACGGCCCCGGCCACCGTCAGGACTACTCCGCGACCGAGCAGGACCGCACCATCATCCAGGGTGTCGAGGGCTCGAAGTACGCGATCGGCTACCTCGGGTTCGCCTACTACAGCGAGAACAAAGACAGCGTGACCGCCGTCGCCATCGACAACGGCAACGGGCCGGTGAAGCCCTCGCTGGAGACGGCCAAATCCGGCGAGTACAAGCCGCTCTCGCGCCCGCTTTTCACCTATCCCGCGAAGTCCTCGCTCGCGGAAGAGCACGTCGCGGCGTTCGCCCGCTTCTGGGTCGAGAACACGACGAACCGCGAGGTCGTCGCCCAGGACGTCGGCTACGTGCCGCTCGATGAATCCCAGAAGCAGGCGCAGATGAAGACCCTCGAGAACGCGATCGAGGACGCACAGTAACCCCCCAGACCGACGGCGCCCGCACGCCAGACACCCCGGCGTACCCCCCGAACGAAGGGCTTTTTCCACCACCGCCCTCACGACGAACCACGTAGATGAGCACCGACGATATCACGACAGACCTCACCCGCAATACGCAGAACGCCCCGGCGGAGCTGCTGGCACGCTCGTTTTTCTTTCTGTGTGCCGTGGTCTCCGTCGTCACCACGATCAGTATCATCCTGCTGCTGGTGACGGAAGCAGCGAAGTTCTTCAGCCTCACCGCCCCGCTTATGGGGGTCGAGGGACCGACCGCCTCGCTGGTCGATTTCCTCACGGGGACGACCTGGGAGATAAACAACGGGAAGTTCGGCGTGCTGGCGCTCGTCTCGGCGACGGTGATGATCACCCTCGGTTCGGCGATCATCGCCATCCCGCTCGGGGTCGCCACGGCGATCTACCTCAGCGAGTACGCGAGCCCGCAGCGGCGCGCCATCTTGAAGCCCGCACTCGAGATTCTGGCGGGGATTCCGACCGTCGTCTACGGCTTCTTCGCGCTCATCTACATCACACCGGTCATCCAGACGTTCCTGCCGCAGACCGGGACGTTCAACCTGCTTTCGGCGAGCATCGTCGTCGGCATCATGATCATCCCGATGGTCGCCTCCATCAGCGAGGACGCGATGTCCGCCGTACCGGACGCCCTCCGGCAGGCCGGCTACGGGATGGGCGCGACGAAGTTCGACGTGTCGACCGGCATCGTCGTTCCCGCGGCGCTCTCGGGTATCTTCTCGTCGTTCATCCTCGCGCTCTCGCGGGCCATCGGCGAGACGATGGCGGTCACCGTCGCCGCCGGTTCGCAGGCGAAGTTCCACGTCCCGATCAACCCCGCCGCGTTCCTCGACGGCGGCCTCCCGATGACGGCCGCGATGGTCCAGCTGCTCCTCAGCGACATCACCGGCGGCGGGCTCGCCTACCGCAGCCTGTTCGCCATCGGGCTCACGCTGTTCGTCATCACGCTCATCATGAACATCATCAGCGACGTCGTCGCCCAGCGCTACCGGGAGGAGTACTGAGATGGCGACCGAACAGGGCACCTTCGAGGGGTTCGGGGAGGTCAGCAAGACCGTCGGAGCCGCGTTCAGATACCTGCTTCTGGGGGCGACGCTCATCGGGCTGGTCGCGCTTTTCATCCTGCTCGTGTTCGTCGCCAACGACGCGATACAGCCGCTCACCGCGGACCCGGGCTGGCACCTCACGTTCCTTCTCACCCTCGTGGTGCCGACCACGGCCGTCGGGGGGTGGCTCTACGCACGGAACCCCGACGCGCTCAGGCTGGGGGCGATGACCATCGGACTGGTCGTCGTCAGCCTCATGTTCGCCGGTGGGGCGGCGATGATCTTCATCGACATCATCACGCCGCTCACGTGGTTCGCCTACACCTTCGCGCTCGCGGTCCCCGTCGGAGCCGTCGTCGCGCTCCAACGGTTCGCACACCGGACACCGTTCGTGGCGAAGCTCGGTGCCGCGATCGCCGTCTTCTATCTCGCACTGCTCGGCGTGCCTGGTCCCCTCGGCTGGGTGCTCGGGGTGCCACAGGTCGTCCCGAGTCTCGCCGGCGCGGTCACCTCGCTACCGGTCATTCCGGTCGACTGGATGCTCCTGGTCGCGGCGCTCGGCGTCCCCGCCGCGGCGCTCGTCGCTCGCTACGCCGCGGACCTCGCCGATACCCGGGCGGGGCTGGCCGCCGGTGGCCTCGCGCTCGCCGGCGTGAGCGCGGCCGCCGTCGCGGGGCCGTCCGTCGGCATCGATCCCGTGCCGGCGGTCATCCTCGCGACGATGGTCGGCGTCCCGACCGCCGCCTACGTCGGCGGCACGGCCGTCTCCAGACCGGCCGAGCGGGTCGGGCTGCTCCTCCCGCTCGTGGTCGTCGGTGGCGTGATCCTCGGCGAACTGCTCGTCACGAGCCTCGGATTCGCGGGGCCCAGGTCGTGGGTCGACTGGCAGTTCCTGACGAGCGCCCACAGCCGGAACGCGGTCGACGCCGGGCTGTACCCGGCGATCGGTGGCTCCATCCTGCTGATGGTCACCGTCGCGGTCCTCTCGTTCCCCGTGGGCGTCGGTGCCGCGGTGTATCTGGAGGAGTACGCACCGGACACCCGGTTCACCCGCTTCATCGACGTGAACATCTCGAACCTCGCTGGCGTCCCGTCGGTGGTGTACGGCCTGCTCGGGCTCGGGCTGTTCGTCACCTATCTCGGCCGGCCGACGGGGACGGTGCTCATCGGGGGTGCGACGCTCGCGCTGCTCATCCTCCCCATCGTCATCATCTCTGCGCGCGAGGCCATCCGCAGCGTCCCCGACGAGCTCCGGCAGGCATCCTACGGGATGGGGGCGACCCGGTGGCAGACCGTCCGCAAGGTGGTCTTACCCCGGGCGTTCCCCGGCATCCTCACCGGGACCATCCTCGCGCTGGGGCGAGCCATCGGCGAGACCGCGCCGCTCATCATGATCGGCGCGCCGAGCGTCCTCTTCTCGCTGCCGACGGCGCTGTCGGCGAAGGTGAGCGCCATGCCGCTGCAGGTGTACGCGTGGGCGAGCCTGTTCGCCAGCGAGGATTTCTACACGAAGGCGGTGCCCGCTGGCGTGGTGGTGCTGGTGAGCGTCCTACTCGCGATGAACTCCGTCGCCATCGTCCTGCGAAACAAGTATCAGAGCGACCAATAACTAACACCCATGAGCAAAGAAGAGACGGAACGGCAGGTCGAATCGTACAGCGGGGGTGACCCCACCGACGACGAGATGGTGATACAGACGGACATCGACGAGAGCGTCACGGACGCGACGAGCAACGCGGCCGCGGACACCATCGTCGCGGCGAGGAACGTCAACGTCTGGTACAACGAGACGCAGGCGCTCCGGGACATCTCCATGGAGATCCCCGAGAAGCGCGTCACCGCGATGATCGGCCCCTCCGGCTGTGGGAAGTCGACGTTCCTGCGGTGTATCAACCGCATGAACGACCTCATCGACGCCGCGCGAGTCGAGGGAGAGCTCACGCTCCGCGGGAAGAACGTCTACGACCCGGACGTGGACCCGGTCGCGCTCCGCCGTCGCGTCGGGATGGTGTTCCAGAAGCCGAACCCGTTTCCCAAGTCCATCTACGACAACGTCGCGTACGGGCTCGACATCCAGGGGAAAGACGGGGATTACGACGAGATCGTCGAGCAGTCGCTGAAGCGCGCGGCGCTGTGGGACGAGGTGAAAGACCAGCTCGACGAGTCCGGGCTGGAGCTCTCCGGCGGCCAGCAGCAGCGGCTCTGTATCGCCCGCGCCATCGCCCCCGACCCGGAGGTCATCCTGATGGACGAGCCCGCGTCGGCGCTCGACCCCGTGGCGACCTCGAAGATCGAGGACCTCATCGACGACCTCGCGGAGGAGTACACGGTCGTCATCGTCACCCACAACATGCAGCAGGCCGCCCGCATCTCCGACAAGACGGCGGTGTTCCTCACCGGCGGCGAGCTGGTGGAGTTCGACGACACCCAGAAGGTGTTCCAGAACCCCGACTCCGACCGCGTCGAGGACTACATCACCGGGAAGTTCGGGTGACGGGCGCGACGCCGCTCGGCCGCGTCGACGACCGACCGCACTACTGAGAGCGCGGGAGCCCCATATAGTGGTATCCATATCTATCGTGTGATAGATATTGACATACCCAAAACCTTCATACGGGGCGGTGGCGACGGACCTACCAATGGCACGAGAAGGATATCAGACGAAGCTCACGGCGCTGGAGGAGGACGTCCTCTACATGAGCGAGGTCGTCCTCGAACGGCTCCGCATGGGGCTGTCCGCGCTGGAACAGAAGGACGAGGACCTCGCGTGGGAGGTCATCGAAGGCGACGACGAGGTGAACCAGCTCTATCTCGAGCTCGAACAGGAGTGTATCGACCTGCTCTCGCTCCAGCAGCCGGTCGCCTCCGATTTGCGCTTTATCGCCGCGTCGTTCAAGATCATCACCGACCTCGAGCGCATCGCGGACCTCGCGACGAACCTCGGCGACTACACGCTGCAGGCCGAGCGCGACCTCTACCCCGACGTGGACACCCAGGGGATCGGGGACGCCGTCGTCGAGATGGTCGAGCGCGCGATGGAGGCGTACGAACAGGAGGACGCCGACGCGTGTTTCGTCATCGCCGACTCAGACGACGAGATCGACGAGCGGTGTGAGATCGCCTCCGGCACCGTCGTTCGCGACCTCATCGAGACCGAGGTGGACGACGGCACCACCGAGAAGGAGGTCGAAGAGCTGATGCAGGACGTCTCGCGACTGCTTCTCACCATCCGCGACCTCGAGCGGGTGGGCGACCACGCCGTCAACATCGCTGCGCGGACGCTCTACATGGTCGAGAACAGCGACGAACTCATCTACTAGTCCAGTTCCTCGGGCGTCTCCGCGCCCAGGATTCTGTCGGCGACGTTCTCCACGCCGTGTTGGCCGAGCGCCGACTGGACGAGCAGGTGACCGCCGATGACCGCCGGCGAGAGCACGGTGTCCGCGCCCGCCCGCTTCAGTTTCTTCACGTTCTCGCGCTCGGTAGCCGCGGCGACGATCCGGAGGTCACCGTTCAGCTCCCGCGCCGTGAGGATGGCCATCGCGTCCTGCGCGTCGTCGTTCGTCGCGGCGAGCAGGGCACGCGCCCGTTCGATACCCGCTCGGCGCAGCGGCTCCTCGTCGGACGGGTCCGCGACGAGCACCTCGATACCCCGGTCGCGAAGGACCTGTGCCTTCTCCGGCGTGCGGGTGATGACGAGGAACGTCTCGTTCCCGTCGGCGAGTTCGTCGATGATCGGTGCGGTCAGGTCACCGACGCCGGTGACGATGACGTGGTCGTCCATCAGATCGAGTTGTGACTGTGACATGGTTCCGAGTGCTTGTGCGAGCCGCGCCTCGATGGCCGGCGCGAGGACGGTCCCCAGCGCCACCGCGAAGGAGGCCACCGAGAGCAGGAGGACCGACGTGGCGAACACCTTCCCGGTGGCCGTCGTCGGCGAGATGTCCCCGTAGCCGACCGTCGAACCGGTGACGATGGTGTACCAGAAGGCGTCCACGAGCGTGGTGACCCCCCCGAAGTGGTCGCGGAGGGCGTAGGTGCCGATGGTGCCGTACAGCTGCGCCCCGACGATGGCCGCGATGGCCGCGAGCTGCGTCGTCGAGAGCTTCAGTTCCTCGGGGAACACGTCCCGGTTGGCGAGGACGGTGGGGAGCGACAGCAGCGAGAGGACGACGAGCGGGAACGAGAACGCGCTTCCCTGCAGGACGCCCTGGAGCGCCGTCACTGGGAGCAGCACCACGGTGGAGTACCAGGCGATACGCAGGCGTCGGCGCAGGCCGTAGACGCTCGCCAGCATCAGGAATCCGGTGACTGCGCCGGTGAACCCCGCGGTCCGCTGGAGCGCGGCCGGGATGTGGCGGGCGAACGGCCCGTCGACGGCCACGTCCGAGATGTTCACGAGCCCCGTCGCGACCGAGAGGACGGCCACGACTGTCGGCAACAGCAACGCCGCCCGAACCCGAAAGAACCGCCAACGTGACGGCGACGACCCCGACATACAAAGCAGTGTCACCGGCGAGGAGAATAAACCGTCCGGTAAGCGTATGGGCCTCCGCCCCGACGCGAATCTCATGGCACCCTTACCCGTCGAAATCCTCCAGGGAATCTACATCGGTATCCTCACGGGCATCATCCCCGCGCTCGTCGCCTGGGGGCTCGGCTTCGCGTTCAAGTACTTCACCGGCGTCACCATCCCCGGGTTCGGTGTGGTCGTCCTCGCGCTCGCCGTCGCGGGGGTCAACGGCGGGCTGCTCGCGCTCAACGACCCGACCATCCGCGAGTCCGCGACCGCCCCCGTCGTCGTCACGGCGATCATCGTCGTCCTGATGCTCTCGCTGTACGCCCACTCGAAGGGGGACACCATGGGGGCGAACTTCCCCAAGCGGCTCAGCCTGAAGGGCCTGCGCGACCGGACGCTCTCGACCGACGTGGTCGAGCTCATCGGCGGCCGGAACCAGGTCCGCATCACCGTCACCGGCGAGGTCATCGACATGGAGGGGTACCCGCCCGTCCCCGACGACATCCGCGCGGGCATCCGTGACGGCAAGTGGACCCTCCCCGCGGACATCCCCCTCTCGGAGCTGGAGACGCGGTTTGCCGAACGCCTCCGAACCGAGTTCGACCTCGCCGACGTGAGCGTCAACATCGACGCACAGGGGAACGCGACGGTAGTCGTCGCCCCGCCGCTGTCCGGGCTCTCGAAGCGCGTCCCGCAGGGCCACCGGGCCGTCTCTATCGACTGTCTCGTCCCCACGGGGCTCGCCCGTGGCGACCGAGTCACGGTGCTCGTCGGCGATCAGGCCGTCAGCGGCACCGTCGTCTCCGCGAAGAGCAGCGGGACGGAGAAGCCGAAGACCGACGGGGGCGAGGAGGCCGCCTCCGAGACCCCTGCGCCCGCGCGGCAGACGACCACGGGTGGTGACGGGCGGCTCACCGTCGCCGTCCCGCGGGCGGACGCGGGCACGCTCATGGGGGCGACGAGCCCGCACGTGGTCGTGACCGCCCGCGGCACCCGCACGGAGTACGAGCTCATCTCGCTGCTCCGGCGCGCAGGCAAGCGGTTCCGCAAGCTCACCGTCGGCGAGGGGGAACTGGACGGGGTCACGCTCGGGGAGGCGGACATCCGGGACCGCTACGAGGTGGGGGTGCTCGCAGTGCGGCGGCCCAACGGCTGGGTGCTCGCCCCCCGCGGTGACACCGTCATCCAGGCGGGTGACGAGGTGTTCGCCGTCGGGCAGACCCCGAAACTCGACGCGTTCGCGGAGGTGGTCGCGTGATCCCCGTCGTCGCGCAGGTGAACCTCCTCCTCGGGGCCGCGGTGAAGGTCGTCGCCTACGGCCTCGTCTCGGCGGTCGCCGGCGTCGTGACCGCCTTCCTCCACCGGTGGTACGCCCGCTCGCGCGTCCCGGACGGCCTCCCCGTGCTCATCGGCCTCTCCGTCATCGCGGTGCTGTTGAACACGACGACGGCACTCAGCACGTTCCAGGGGACGGTCGGCGGACGGGACCCGCTCGCCATCGAGACGGTGCTCACGAACGTCGTGACGTTCCTCGTCGCCGGGCTGACCGCGGTGGCCGGCGCCCGCGCCGGTGACCGCCTCGGGAACAGCATCTCGGCCGTGACGGGGGCAAAGCGGCTCGAAGGCGACGTGTCGAAGCTCGTCGAGAGCGTCGGCCGCGTCATCACCGTGAAGCTCCCCGACGAGATCGGCGACATGGACGGGCACGACCCCGTCGACGCCACGGTAAAGGAGAAGCTCGCGGGCGCGACGCTCGTCTTCCCCCGGCGGCTCACCGTCGAGGAACTGCGCACCCGGCTCGTCGAGCGGCTCAAGACCGACTACAACGTCGGCTACGTGGACATCGATCTGAACGAGGACGCCACCGTCGACTACCTCGCCGTCGGGTCCCGTGAGGCCGGTATCGGTCCGACGCTCCCGCCGGGGAGCGCCGCCGTCTCGGTCCGCGCGGATCCCGCGTTCGCCGCGAGTGCCGGCGACCTGGTGCAGGTCTGGACGGCCGACGGCGCGACCCGCGTGGCGAACGCCGAGGTTCGCGGGGTGGCCGGCGATATCGTCACTATCGCCGTGGACGAGGACGAGGCGAAGACGTTCGACCCGACCGCACGCTACCGGCTCGTCACGCTCCCCGTGACACCCCGCGCGGACCGCGAGTTCGCGTCGCTGCTGCGGGCCGCCGAGGAGACGATGGGCGCCGTCACGATCGAAGCGGGGAGCGACCTCGTCGCCACGACCGTCGGCGGGCTCGACATCGCCGTCGTGGCCGTGCGCGGCGAGACCGGCATCGAGCCGATCCCGCCGCGTGGCCGGGCGCTCACCGCCGGTGAGACCGTCTACGCCATCGCGCGGCCGGACGCTCTCCGCCGGCTCGAGGCCGCCGCGAGCACCGATAACGACTAATCCCGTCGCTCCTCATCTTCGATAATGGCCGACGAGCCTATCGACCCGAGCGAGATCGGGGAGACGAACGCCCCGCCCGTCGAGGAGAAGCCCTACAAGATCATCTTCGAGGCGAACAAGTGCATCGCCGCGGGCAAGTGTGCCGAGGTCTCCGCCAACTGGGAGATGGATCTCCGGTCGAACATCGCCAAGCCGCTGACCTACTTCTTCGACGAGTCGGAGCTCGACCACAACGTCCGCGCCGCGGAGGTGTGCCCCGCGAAGAAGGACAAAGGCGTCATCCACGTCGTCGACCGCCGGACGAACGAGGAGGTGTCGCCGGACCCCCACGGGGACGGCACGCTCTCCGTCGACTGGTAAACAGGCGGCTCTCCTCCCCGAAACGGCTCGCCGCGCTCCCGCCTCGACCGTTCCGGGCCTCGCTTACGTCACGGCGGGGTTGGTTCCGTTTTCGTATTTGAACCCTCGCCGACACCGCAGGTCATTTATGTGATCGCAGTCGTCGTATTCGGTGTCGCGGGGGTTGCCCAGCCTGGCCAACGGCGGTGGACTTAAGATCCGCTCCAGTAGTGGTTCGGGGGTTCAAATCCCTCCCCCCGCATCGCGTGTCTCCCACCCGTGAGCGACCGCGATAGTCAGGGGAGGGATTTGAAGCAGGGAGCGAAGCGAGCGCACGCGAGCGGAGCGACCGTGGTTCAAATCCCGTTCGCCCGGTGAAACACACCACAAAACGGCCCCCGGTGGAACGAACCACAAAACGGCCCCCGGTGAAACACACCACAAAACGCCGCTCGGTGGAACAACCCCCAGAAACACCACCCGTATCACGAGACGTTTTTCCGGTCGAACACCCAACAGTGCCCAATGACGATGCCAGATCGGGCGGAGCGGGCGTTCGAGGCGCACGATGCCTTCGAGCGCGAGGGCGAGTGGTTCCAGCTGACGACGGTGACGTTCGATGTCCGTGTACAGGCGAGTGAAACGGACGACTGGGCGCTCTCGTACGACCTCGAGGTGCGGGCGCCGATGCTCTCGGACGCCGTGGAGGGGGAGGTCGGCGACGCCCTGGAGTCGGGGTGGTTCGACACGTACGCGCTGCGGCTGGAGGACGCCCCGGGTGCGGTTCGCGAGTCCGTAGAGCTCGCGGCGCTCGACGTGCGCGCGGAGGCGGGGGAGGCGGTCGCCGTCTTCACGTTCGAGTGGGGGAACGCGGACCGCGCGCCCGCCATCGCGAAGGCGCTCGCGGAGTACGCGGAGGGGACCTACATGGAGGGTGTCGTCCCGGGGTTCGACTACGTCGAGCCGATCTCTTCGATGTTGGCGGCGGCGGAGCAGAACAGCGGTGGGCGGGGCGGGACGCCGCTTTAGCCCATCGCGATGTAGGTGTGGGTGTCCTCCACGCCGGCTAACCCCTGGATGGCGTTGGCGGCGATGTCCTTCACCTGACTCGGGGACTCGACGTCGACCTTGGCGATGAGGTCGACGTCGCCCGCGACGATGTGGGCGCTCTGGACGCCCTCGATGGCCTCGATTTCGGATTTCAGTTCGTCTGCACGGCCGGTATGGGCTTTCACCATGACGTATGCGATTACCATGTCTTAGGCACCTCCTGCGACTGCGGCGGTTGGGTTGGACGCGCCGACGATGATGCGCCGGACGTCCGAGAGGTCGTTGTAGTCGGCGATGACGACGACGCGGTCGCCCGCCTCGAGCGAGTGATCGCTGTCCGGAAGCGTGTAGCTTCCGCCGTCTTTACAGAACGCGAGCATGCGCGCGTTCGCCGGGAGCTCCACCTCCGAGAGGGTGTAGCCGCGCATCGGCGCGTCCTCGGTGACGGTGAGCTCGACGAGCTGGATGTTGTGCGCGATATCCGCGATGGCGCGGATGGAGCCGCCGAGCAGCGCGTTCTTGGCGACGATGGCCCCGAGCCGCTCGGGGTAGATGACCTCGTCCACGTCGCTCGCGTACTTCCGGAGGACGTACTCGCGGTAGTCGTCGTCCGCACGGAGCACGGTCCGACAGCCGTGGGACTTGGCGATCATACAGGCGATGACGTTCACCGTGAGGTCGCCGGAGAGCGCCGCGAGGCCGTCGACCGTCGAGAGGTCGAGCCCCTCCAGGACGGCCTCCTGCGAGCCGTCGCCCTGCACCACGTCGAACCCCTCCTCGGAGAGGCGTTCGACCTTCGTGTAGTCGGGGTCCACGAGCGTCACCTCGTGGCCCTCGTCTCGGAGAACACGCGCCGTTCGCATCCCGACGCGACCGGCACCTACGATAACAAAGCGCATGGGAGTAATACGTCGATGAGAGACAATAAGTTTGCCCCACGTTAGCAAACCTTTTTGTCCGAACGCGGAGAAGTTATCCTATGGTGCGAGCGTTTATCATGGTCAAGGCGACATCCGGTGATGCGGAGCCGCTGGTGGCCGATATCGGGGCATTGGAACTCGTCGTCGACGCCCACATCGTCGCGGGCGACTACGATATCATCGTGGAGGTGCTCGCCGACGAGGTGTACCAGGTGCTCCACGAGGTCTCGACCAGGATCCGCGGGATGGACCAGGTCGCCGACACGAAGACCTACATCTGTCTGGAGTAGCCCAGCGTCGCGTTATCGGTCGACCCCCTCGATGTCGTGTCGCGCGGCGTGGTCGTGGAGCCACGCCCGCTGTCGTTCGAGGTTCGGTGTCGGCTCCGCGTAGACGTAGTCGAACACCTCGTCCATCGACGGCTCCGGCTCCGCCTCCGCCCGTTCGACGGCCGCCGTGAGCTCGGCTTTCGCCTCCTCGAGCGTCTCCTCGCGGAACGACTCGTCTATCGCGCCCTGCTCGAGGAGGTATTCTTCGTATCTGTCGAGCGGGTCGCGGGTGCGCCACTCCGGATACTGTGAGCGGTCCTCGTAGACGGAGGGGTCGTCCGCCGTGGTGTGGGGCCCCTGGCGGTAGGTGAGCGATTCGACGAGCACGGGCTCACCCTTGCGGGCGCGTTCGAGCGCGCTGCCGACGAACTCCCGGACCGCGAGCGGGTCGTTCCCGTCGACCTGCCCACCCTCGAAGCCGTAGGCCTCGGCCTTGATGGCGATGGACTCCGAGGCGGTCTGGCGCTCGCGGGGCATCGAGATGGCCCAGCCGTTGTTCTCACAGAAGAAGACGACGGGGGCGTCGAACACCCCGGCGAAGTTGAGCCCCTCGTGGAAGTCGCCCTCGCTCGTGGCGCCGTCACCGAAGTAGCAGACCACCGCGTTGTCCGCGGGCTCGTAGTTCATCGCCATCCCCGCGCCCGCGGCGTGGGGGATCTGGGTGGCGATGGGGACCGCCTGCGGGAAGACCGGGACGTCGTGGTCGGAGGTGAACTCCGCGAAGCCGCGGCGGAAGAGGAGGATGTCGCTCATCGGGACGCCCCGCGCGATCTGCATCGCGTTCGAGCGGTAGGTGGGGAACAGCCAGTCGTCGTCGCGCATGGCGTGGGCGGCGGCGACCTGCGAGGCCTCCGCGCCCCGGAAGGGTGGGTAGCCGGACATCCACCCGCGGCGCTGCAGCGCGAGCGCCCGGTCGTCGAACGCCCGCGCACGAATCATATCCACGAACAGCTCGCGCGCCGTCGCCTCGCTGAAGGGGGTCGCCTCGATGTCGCGCTCGCCGATAACCCGGTGCATATCCGGTGGGGTCGCAACAACGGGGCAAAGCGGTTTCGGAGCGCAGGAGCAAAGAGCGCGGCACGCGAAGGGAGGGTATGGTCACGCTGGTCGGGGCCGTCGGCCTCCTCGTCATCCTCGCAGTCAACAGTCTGGTCGCCGCCCTCCTCACGCGCGTCTTCCGCGTCCGGCTCGAGACGCGCTGGGGCTCCGTCATCTACGCCGTACTCATCATCCCCGTCGTACTCGTCATGCTCACGCTCGTCCTCTCGGGCATCGTCGGCCTTGGGTTCGACCTCGGCGACCCCGCGACCGTCATGGGGATCGCCGTCCTCCTGCCGCTCGCGCTCGGGATGTCGTTCGACTACTTCTGGCAGCCCGCACCGGAGGACGTGGAGCTGCCGGCGAAGTACCAGTAGCGACCAGGAATCAGTTGTCGGTGACGAGCCGCTCGATGGCCTCTTCTGCGGCTTCGATGACGTCCTCCGGGGGGCGGGAGGCGTCGATACGGACGAACCGCTCCGGTTCGGCTTTCATGAGCCGCTCGTAGTTCGACTGCACGCTCGCGAGATACGCCGCGTCCTCCAGTTTGTTCGTCGTGCCCGCGCGCTCGGCCCCGGTCTCGGGGTCGAGATCGAAGTAGAGCGTGGCGTCGGGCATCCGGGTGAAGGGGAGGTGGACGCCCTTGATGTACTCCATCGGGCGGTCGATCTCGCCCGCGAGCGTCGCCCCCTGATAGGCGATACGGGAGTCGACGTACCGGTCGGCGATGACGAGGCGGTCGTCGGCGAGTGCCGGGCGGATTACCCGCGAGAGGTGGTCCGCGTGATCCGCGATGAAGAGGAACAGCTCGGCGAGCGGGTCGGCGGTGTCCTCGTTGATGGAGCGCAAGACGGCCTCGCCGTACCACGACTCCGTCGGCTCGCGGGTGAAGGTCGCATCCCCGAACCGGTCGTGCAGCGCCTCCCACACCGTCGTCTTCCCCGAACCGTCGATCCCTTCGAGCGTGACGAGCATACCCGCGAGTCGGGGACGGCCCGGTAAATCCGTTCGGTTCCGACGGTCCGGGGTTCCGCGGTCACTAGCTTCATGACCTGTCAGCGCGAACAGAAGGTCATGAACGTGCTTGTCACCGGCGGGACCGGGTTCATCGGGACGTATCTATGCGAGGAACTGGCACGGCGCGGGCACGACGTGACCGCGCTGGCGCGCACCCCCGGGGATGCCGACTTCGACGGTGACGTAGCCACCGTGGCGGGCGACGTGACCGACCGCGACTCCCTCGAGGGGGCGTTCGAGGGGCAGGACGTGGTCGTCAATCTGGTCGCGCTCTCGCCGCTGTTCCGGCCGAAGGGCGGCAACGAGAAACACTTCGAGATCCACCTCGGCGGGACGGAGCACGTCGTCGAGGCGGCGGAGGAACACGGCGTCTCGAAGCTCGTCCAGCTCTCGGCGCTCGGCGCGGACCCGGACGGCGACACCGCCTACATCCAGGCGAAGGGGCAGGCGGAGGACGTGGTGAAGAAATCGACGCTCGACTGGGTGATCTTCCGCCCCTCCGTCGTCTTCGGCGACGGCGGGGAGTTCGTCCCCTTCACGAAGAAGCTCGCGCCGCCGTATCTCACGCCCCTCCCCGGCGGCGGGAAGACCCGGTTCCAGCCCATCTGGGTCGGCGACCTGGTGCCGATGATCGCGGACGCGGTCGAGGGGTCGACCGCCGACGCCGAGACGGCGGCGGAGGAGACTGAGACGGCTGACGACGACGGCGAACCCGTCGAGACAGGAGGGGCAACGCAGGCGATTCGCCGCGTGGACGCGGCAGCCGAGGACGAGAATGAGGGTGAGGACCCCCACGTCGGCCGTATCTACGAGGTGGGCGGCCCGGAGACGCTCACCCTCGCGCAGGTCGCGCGGCTCGCACACGCCGCGGACAACAAGCCCGTGAGCGTCGTCCCCGTCCCGATGCCGCTCGCCGGTATCGGACTGTCGATGCTCGATCTGGTCCCCGGCGCGCCGATGGGCTCCGACCAGTACAAGTCACTGAAGTTCGACAACACCACCAGCAACAACGCGGTCGAGGCGTTCGGGTACGACGAGTCCGAGTTGACGACGCTCGCCGACTACCTCGGCGTCGACCCGGACGTGGCAACGCGCCGGTAAATACGGGGTTCTGGCGGTTCTCTCCGTCGGGCGCGGGCCGAAAGCTTATCAGTTCCCCGCGTTCGTTACCCGAATAGTGACTAATAGATGAAGCTCGCAATGATCGGCTTCGGGCAAGCCGGCGGGAAAATCCTCGACAAGTTCCTCGAGTACGACGAACGAACGGGGAGCAACATCGTTCGGGCCGCCGTCGCCGTCAACACGGCGAAGGCCGACCTGATGGGACTGAAGCGCGTCCCGAAGGAGAACCGGGTGCTCATCGGCCAGGCTCGGGTGAAGGGCCACGGCGTCGGTGCCGACAACGAACTCGGCGCCGAGATCGCCGAGGAGGACATGGACGAGGTCCAGGGTGCCATCGACTCCATCCCGGTCCACGAGGTGGACGCGTTCCTCGTCATCTCCGGGCTGGGCGGCGGGACCGGCTCCGGCGGCGCGCCGGTGCTCGCGAAACACCTGAAGCGCATCTACACCGAGCCGGTCTACGGGCTCGGCGTCCTGCCGAGTCAGGACGAGGGGGGCATCTACACGCTCAACGCGGCCCGCTCGTTCCAGACGTTCGTCCGCGAGGTGGACAACCTCATGGTGTTCGACAACGACGCCTGGCGGAAGACTGGCGAGTCGATGGAGGGCGGCTACGCCGACATCAACGAGGAGATCGTCCGCCGCTTCGGCATCCTCTTCGGCGCGGGCGAGATCAGCCCCGGCGGCGAGGTCGGTGAGTCCGTCGTCGACTCCTCGGAGATCATCAACACGCTCTCCGGCGGCGGCGTCTCCACCATCGGCTACGCGGCCGAGGAGGTCCAGACGGAGAAGAAGGGTCTGCTCTCGCGGTTCAAGGGCGACGACGACGCGGACGGCATCGACGCCGCCAACACGACGAACCGCATCACCTCGCTCGTGCGGAAGGCCGCGCTCGGTCGCCTGACGCTCCCCTGTGAGATCGAGGGGGCGGAGCGTGCGCTGCTCGTCCTCTCCGGCCCGCCGAAGTTCTTGAACCGGAAGGGGATAGAGCGCGGGCGGAAGTGGCTGGAGGAGCAGACCGGCTCGATGGAGGTTCGCGGCGGTGACTACCCGGTCTCCGATTCGAAATACGTCGCGAGCGTCGTTCTCCTCTCGGGCGTGACGAACGTCCCGCGCATCAAGGAGCTCCAGCAGATCGCCATCGAGGCGCAGGAGAACATCGAGGAGATCCAGAACCAGAGCGAAGCGAATTTACAGGGCTTGGTCGAAGACGGCGACGATGAACTTGAGCCGCTTTTCTAAAGCGCTCGCAGCCGTCCTCGTGTTGTCGCTCATCGCCACCCCCGTGGCGGCCGTCGCAGTGACATCCGAGAACCTGCCAGCCGAGACGCAAGCCCAGTCGGAAGCCAGCGCGACGTTCACCTTCAGTGAGCTCTACGCCGACGGCTCACAGGAGTGGACGCTCGAGGCGAAGACGAATCTGACGGGCGCGCAGTGGACCGTGAAGAAACAGAAGCTCGGCGGCGACGTGGTCTCCGAGTCGTATCAGGGGCGCACCTTCGAGACGACGGTCTCCTCGAACGAGAACGTCGAGACCGTGACGGTGACCGTCACCGGGGACGTGCCGAAGGTGAAGAACTTCACCTACGACCCCGTCGAGACCTACCTGTTCGCCGGGTTCAACAAGACGGTCGGCTCCGCGTCGAACGTCATCGCGACCGAGCGAGTCCACCACTTCACGGAGAAGTCGAAGGAGGCCCGAAACGCCATCGAGTCGGCGCAGGCTGCCATCGACGCAGCCGGCGGTGACCAGCAGGCCCAGCAGACGCTGAACAACGCCATTTCGTCGTACAACAACGGCAACTTCGCGAACGCCATCGACCTCGCGAACCAGGCGGAGCAGCGCGCCACGCAGAAACAGGAGGTCAGCAGCCGGAACCAGCTGCTCCTCTACGCCGGCATCGGGGTCGTCGCCCTGCTCGCCGTCGTGGGCGGCGTCCTCTACTGGCGCTCCCAGCAGGACAGCTACGACAAGCTCCGCTGAATGCGCGTCCTCGTTCCGTTCGACGCCCGCGCGCCGAAAACCCGCCTCTCCCCGCTTCTCACCGACGACGAGCGACGCGACTTCGCGACCGCGATGTGTCGTGACGTACTCCGTGCGCTCGACGGCCACGAGGTGACCCTCGTCGCCACCACGGCGGTCGACGCCCCCGTTCCCGTCGAGGTGGACGACCGCCCGCTCTCGGCCGCGGTCAACGCCCGGCTCGCGGGGGAGACGGCCGTGGTGATGGCCGATCTGGCGCTCGCGACGCCGGAGAGCATCGACCGTCTGTTCGCGACGGCGGGTGACGTGGTCGCCGCGCCCGGACGCGGGGGCGGGACGAACGCCCTCGTCGTCAGACATCCCGAATTCGCGACGGACTACCACGGCGTCTCCTTTCGCGACCACCGGCGCGCCGCGCGCGCGGTCGGCGCCGACTTCCGGACGGTCGACTCGTTCCGTCTCGCGTCGGACATCGACGAGCCGTCGGACCTCGCGGACCTGTTGCTCCACGGGACGGGGGCGGCCCGCGACTATCTCGTAGAACGCGGAATCGAACTCGGAGTCCGGGACGGCCGGGCGGTCGCCGTCCGTGAGGGGGAGTCCTTCTAGCCACGAAGGGGCAACTGTTTTTGCGTATCCCCGTGTACGACGGGATGCGCGAGTCCCGCTCGCGCAGCGGGACGAACTGTCCCGGAACTGCCGGTCGAGGGCACCCTGACTGTCACTGGGACGGTCCGTCCCATCTTCCTCAGGACGGTGCACTCATCCTCCGCAACGCGGCACTTATCACCACCGAGTGACGAGTCCCCGACGTGATACCGGGGGCCGACGACTACGGCATCGCGATCGACGTGAGCGACGCGGCCATCGACCGCCTGCTCGATGCCCGACCGGCGGACACCGACCCCGCGCCGGCGCTCACGTACGCCCGCAACGTCTTCGTTCCCCTCACGACGGCCTGCCGCTACACCTGCACCTACTGCACCTACTACGACCCGCCAGGACAGGCCAGCCTCCTCTCGCTCGAGGAGGTCCGCGAGATCTGTGAGGAGGGCGCCGACGCGGGCTGTACGGAGGCGCTTTTCACCTTCGGCGACGACCCCGACGACCGCTACACGGAGATCCACGCCCAGCTCGACGAGTGGGGATACGACTCCATCCACGACTACCTCCGGGCGGCCTGCGAGGTCGCCCTCGACGCGGGGCTACTCCCGCACTCCAATCCGGGCGACCAGACCCGCGAACAGATGGCGCTGGTCGCGGACGTGAACGCCTCGATGGGCGTGATGCTGGAGACCACCGCCGAGGTGCAGGCCCACGGCGGCCCGCGCGGCAAGAACCCGGGCCAGCGGCTCAACACCCTCCGGAACGCGGGTGAGCTGGGAGTGCCGTTCACGACGGGCATCCTCGTCGGCATCGGCGAGGACTGGCGCGACCGCGCGGAGGCACTGCTCGCCATCCGCGAGCTCCACGAGCAGTACGACCACATCCAGGAGGTCATCGTCCAGCCCGTCTCCCCGAACGAGCGCTGGAAACAGCCGGGACCGGCGCTCGACATCATGCGCCGCGTCACCGCGATGGCCCGGGTCGCGCTTCCGGAGGAGGTGTCGGTGCAGGTGCCACCCAACCTGGCTCCGGTCCGGGACCTCCTCGACTGCGGCGTGGACGACCTGGGGGGCGTCTCGCCCGTCACCGACGACCACATCAACCCCGACTACCGGTGGCCCGCGCTCCGCGAGCTGGAGGAGATCGCCGCGTACGCGGGCGTTCCCCTGCGAGAGCGCTTGCCCGTCTATCAGCGGCACCTCGACGCCGGGTGGGTCTCCGACCGGATTCGCGGGGCCATCGAGGCCGACGACGACGCGGGCGCACGGTATCGCGCCCGCCTCGACTAACCCAGCCGTTTTCTGAGGAGCGCGTACACGACGGAGACGACCAGCCCCGCCGCCAGCAGCGGTCGCAGTCGGGGGAAGCCGACCGCGACGGGGACGGCGAGGACGCAGTAGAGGAGTACGTCCTCCGGCGCGCCGTCGTACCGAATCCACCGTCTCGGCGGGAGCCACCGCTTCCGAAGGTGGGAGTAGACGCCGACGTGGCTGTCCCCCTCCCACGCCCGCTCGTCGCCGGGGCCGCCGAGCACGTCCACGCCCGAATGGACCGCCGCGCCGAGGAGGAGGAAGGCGACCGTGACCGCGGGCGCGCTCGGGGCCGCGAGCGCCCACGCACCCGCGACGCCTGCCGGCAGCCACAGCAGGACGGGGAAGTGACAGCTCCGGCGGTGCGTGCCGACGAACAGGTCGAGGTCGGGCAGCAGCGAGCCGACGATACCGCCCGAGACCGCGAACGGGGCGTACGCCGGGGCGACCCACACGACCGGGAGCGCCAACAGCGCCCCCATCGCCGCGTGGGTGGTGCCCATCATAGGTCCCCCCTCATGTTCTTCCCGTCATGTGCCCACCGTCATGTGAGCGGCGTCCCGTCCGCGCGCGGGCCGAGCGTCGGCCCGACCACCTCGGCGTCCGGGTCCACGGGGACGCGCCGGGTGTAGTCGGTGGAGCGCTCGACGGGAACGCGCCCGATGGCCGAGATCATATCCGCGTACTCGCGGAACGACCGGAACTCCCCGAAGCCGCCGCCCGCCCGTTTCGTGATCTCCTCCGAGAGGATGGTCCCCATGAAGTCGTCGGCGCCACACGAGAGCATCTTCAATCCTTGCGAATCGCCGTACTTCACCCACGACGACTGGATGTGCTCGATGTTATCCAAGAAGAGCCGCGAGACCGCGATCAGGAGTTCGTCCTCGTCCGTGGTGGCGCCCGACTCGACGACCCCCTGCCGGTAGAGGGGCGTGTTCTGGTAGATGAACGACAGGGGAACGAACTCCGTGATGTTGCCCGTTCTATCCTGCAGGTCGCGGATGACCTCCAGGTGCTGCACCCGGTGCATCTCGTTTTCGACGTGGCCGTACATGATGGTCGCCGTCATCGGCAGTCCCACCGACGCGGCGGCCTCCATCGCCTCGACCCAGTCGTCCGAGCGGATCTTCCCGGGGCAGATGACGTCGCGCACCTCGTCGACGAGGATCTCCGCGGCGGTGCCGGGGACGCTCGCGAGGCCTGCCTCGTTCAATCGAGAGTACACCTCCTCGTAGCTCCAGTCGGTGCCGCGGCGGGCGTGATAGGCTTCCTCCGGCGTCATCGAGTGGAGGTGGGCCCCGCCGACGCTCATCGCGCGCATCTGTTCGAGATACGTGCCGGGGTCGACCTCGTATCGCTCGGGCGGTTTGTAGTTCACCTCGGTCTCGGGCTTCTCGTACGAAGCGAGGATCTCGTGGTGTTCCGCGTCGAGGGCGAACCCCGGGTGGAGCCCCGAGACGGAGGTGACCTCGAATATTCCTCTATCCAGCGCGGCCTCGACGATCCGTCTGGACTCCTCGGGGGTCTTCGTGAACCCCGGATGCTCGATATCCGACCCGCGCTCGAAGTTCGCGGCGGTGTTCTTGAAATTGCAGAACAGACAGCCCGTGTTGCAGGCGGTGGTGACGTTGTTGTTGAGGTTGGCGACGAACGTGACCTCCTCGCCGACGACCTCGGCGCGACGGCGGTCGGCAGCCTCTAGCACCTGCTCCTTCCGTTCGGGGTCGATACCCGCGCGGTCGGTGCCGGTGGTGAGGAGTTCGACGCCGTCCGCGACGGAGAGCCGGTCGCCCGCGCGCGCCTTCGCCAGCGCGTTCTCGAACGACTGGTCGGTCTCCGGGCGGTGAGCGAACTCGAACTCCCCCCGGGGGACGTTGGCCGACCTGGTGTCCATGCCCCGAACTCTCTCGGCCGCGGATAAAACCGTGGCGGCTACGGCGAGCCGTCCGGTGGTTCCCGGGAGGGGCCAAGATAAGCAGTTCCATGCGAAACGAAGGGGTTGAACACCCGAATATAGTACACGAACGTGGATAGAATCGGTCGCGAGCCCGCTGTGGAAGGGAAACCACTATACTCGCCCGAACGGGACTCGAGGTATGACCAGCGTGAAGGAGTTCCGTGTCGAGGAGGCCGCGACGCCGGAACGCCTCGGGCGCGGCGCGTTCGTGTTCACCGACGACTACTCCGTGTTCGACTGGGGGAAGATGCCCGACCCCATCCCCGAGAAGGGCGCGGCGCTCTGTGCGATGGGCGCGAAGAACTTCGAGCTCCTCGAAGGTGAGGGGGTCCCCACCCACTACCGCGGTGTCGTCTCGGACGGGGAGGTCGTCCCCCTCGCCGACGCCCGCGAACCGCCCCGCGAGATGGCCATCGACCTGACGCAGGTGCCGGAGCTCCCCCACGAGGGCCGCGAGTACGACTACGACGCCTTCCACGCCGAGGCCGGCGGGAACTACTTGATTCCCCTCGAGATCGTCTTCCGCAACACCGTCCCGGTCGGCTCCAGCCTCCGGTCGCGCGCCGACCCGGCGGACTTCGGCCTCAGCTTCGACAGCTGGCCCGAGGGCCCCGTCGATCTCCCCGACCCCGTCGTGGAGTTCTCCACGAAGTTCGAGGAATCCGACAGATATCTCTCCCGGGAGGAGGCGCAGGCGGTGGCCGGCGTCGCCGACATCGAAGAGTTGGAGGCCGTCGCCCGGCAGGTGAACCGCGTCATCACCGACCACGCCGCGGAGGCCGGGCTCGTCCACGAGGACGGGAAGATCGAGTGTCTCTACTTCGACGGCGAGGTTCGTGTGGCCGACGTGCTCGGCACCTTCGACGAGAACCGCTTCTCCTACGACGGCCAGCAGCTCTCGAAGGAGGTCATCCGGCAGTACCACAAACGCGAACAGCCCGCGTGGGTCGAGGCCGTGAGCGAGGCCAAAGCCCGGGCGAAGGAGGAGGACGTGGCCGACTGGCGCACCCTGTGTGCAGTCAAGCCCGAACCGCTCCCGTCCGCGGTCATCGAGACGGCGAGCGACATGTACACGGCGGGCGCGAACGCCTACCTCGGGCGAGAACTGTTCGACGCGCCCGACCTGCTCGAGGCGGTGGACGCGGTGCGGTCGCTTTAGTCGGTTAGTCGTCGGAGACGATCTCTCCGAGGCCGTCGACGGGCCGGTCGGGATTCAGCGCCTGTGCTTCCTCCGAGAGCCCGAACTGGTATTTTCCAGGGTCCACGTCGTCGCGGACCTCCGTCCGGCCGTGGTAGACGGAGACCGCGTCGTCGAGGTGGAGCTTCACGGCCTCCAGCAGGGCCTCTGCTTCGAGTGGCTGGCCGCGGCGTTCGAGCTCCTCGGTGCTCGCGCCCGGCGGCGCGTCGAAGGCGCGCTGGGTGATGATGGGGCCCTGGTCTAGGTCCGTGGTGACGTAGTGGGCCGTCACGCCGGCGATGCGGACACCCTCCTCGCGGGCCTGCCGGTACGCCTCGGCACCGGGGAACGCGGGCAGGAGGCTCGGATGGATGTTGATGATCCTGTCTTCGTACCGGAAGACGACGTTCGGCGAGAGGATACGCATGTAGCGCGCGAGGACGATGAGGTCCGCGTCGTACGCGTCGAGATGCTCCAGCAGCTCCTCCTCGTCCGGGACGCCCTTCTCGTCGCCGATGTCGTGGAACGGCACGTCGTACTGCTCCGCGAGCGGCTCTAAGTCGTCGTGGTTCCCGATGACGACGGAGATGTCGGCATCGAGATGCCCGGAGGCCCACGCCTCGAACAGCCGTTCGAGACAGTGGCTCTCCTTCGTCACCAGGACGGCGATGGTCTGCGTCTCCCGGTCGGCCGGGAACCGGACGCGGATGTCCTGTCCCAGCTCGGCTCCGAGATCCGAGAGCGCCTCGCGGAGCTCCGCTTCCGTACACGTCATCTCGCTCGTGTCGACGTGCATGGTCATGCGGAACACGCCTCCGCGAACCGCCTGGTCGAGGTCCTCGATGTTGATGCCGTGCTCGAACAGGAGGGTCGTGACTGAGGCGATGATACCGGTCTTGTCGTCACCGACCACCGTTACCTCGGTCAGGTGGCGCGTCACCGCGACCACCGGCCGTACTGGCTACGCATACTCGTCCGAGAGAGGCGAACGGCCAAAAGCCGCACGTTTTGCACAAGGTTCACCGGTCGAGTCGGAATACACGAACGTGGATACCAAAACCAACCCACAAGCGTTTTTGCACACGAACGCGCTTGGCCACACGATGACCGCGTACACCGCGACCGTCACCGTCCGCCTGAAGCGGGGCGTGCTCGACCCCGAAGCCGAGACGACGAAACGCGCACTGGAGCGGCTCGGCTTCGAACTCGACGAACTTCGCAGCGCCGACCGCTTCGAGATCGACCTCGATGCCGAGAGTGAGGACGAGGCCGAGGCGCGCGCGACGGAGATGGCGGAGCGTCTCCTCGCGAACCCCACCATCCACGACTTCGACGTCGACGTCTCCGCATGATCTCCATCATCCGTTTCGGCGGCTCGAACTGCGACCGCGACGCGCTGCGCGCGCTGGCGCATCTGGGGATCGACGCCGAGATCGTCTGGCACGAGGACCCGCTGCCGGAGGAGACGACGGGCGTGCTCCTCCCCGGCGGCTTCTCCTACGGCGACTACCTCCGGGCCGGCGCGATGGCCGCGCGCTCGCCCATCATGGGGTCGGTGCGCAAGCTCGCCGACGAGGGCGTGCCCGTGCTGGGCGTCTGCAACGGCGCACAGATCGGCTCCGAGTCCGGGCTGACGCCGGGCGTGTTCACCATCAACCGCAGCGCGCGCTTCCAGTGTGAGGACGTCCATCTTCGCGTGGAGAACGCCGACACTCCCTTCACCCGGGCGTACGAGGAAGGGGAAGTCATCTCGCTGCCCATCGCCCACGGCGAGGGGCGCTTCGAGATCACCGACGAGAAGCTGGCGACGCTGAACGAGGAGGACCGCGTGCTGTTCCGCTACTGCGATGCGGACGGGAACATAACTGAAGAAGCGAACCCGAACGGGTCGAAGGAGAACGTCGCGGGCGTCATCGGGGACCGCGAGACGACGGCGGTGTTGATGCCGCACCCGGAGCGGGCGACGCTTCCGGACATCGGTCGCACAGACGGTCGGGGCGTGCTCGCTGGGTTCGCCGAGTCATCGACCCACGACTGAAGTCGTGGGCTTGTCCGTGGACTCCCGGTCTGACGACGAAGTGTCGCAGGCGGTATAATCGCCGTTCCCATTCAGCGTCCCGGACTTGAGGGCGAGATGACCGTCGCCCAACCCCGAGGGGCGTTTGCCCTCGGGTACAGTTAGCAGTTTCAGACCGATGTTCTTCGCTGCGTTGTAGTCGCCGTCAACTGAGTACCCACAGTCGTTGCACTCGAACCACCCATCCGAATTGCGGTTCGTGCTGGACTGGTGGCCACACCGAGAGCAGGTCTGAATCGTAAACGCAGGCGGGATGGGTTCGACACGGATGCCGTACTCAGCAGCCTTGTACGTCAGCATCTCCTGCAACTCGCGGAACGCCCAGTTGTGCATCTGCCGTTTGATGCGGTCGTTCCGATTGTCCATCCGCTCGCGGATGTGGGTCAGGCGTTCGACGGCGATGTACGAGCAGTCGTGGGCGTCGGCTTCCTCCACGATGC